>JAFRST010000012.1 GCA_017427465.1 Clostridiales bacterium
CGAAAGCCCATTTATGGGCTGCTACGGGTCAAAGGCAATAAGGCTTGAACGTATGTGAAAGCCAGCGCCTTGAGGCGCTGGCCGGTAACAGAGGCTTATAGCCTCAGAGCAAACCACCCGTTTGACGGGTGGTGCTGATTGGTCTGATATAATTAGCTGAGCGACAAAGGAGATGCGTAAATTGCAGGTCATAACGAGTAAAGACAATCCGAATGTTAAGCGTATAGCAAAGCTCACCAAAAGAAGTCAGGCAAAGGAAGAAGGCCTGATCTTTCTGGAAGGCACAAGGCTTTGCGAGGAAGCTTTGGCGAGCGGGCAAACAGCGGTGGAAGTCATTGTGTCCGAGAACAAGCTTGAATGGGCAAAAGAATTCACACCCGGTACCGAACCGCTCGTATTAAGCTCTAATGTTTTCGCTAAGATATCGCAAACAGTTAATCCGCAGGGCGTTGCGATCGTTATTAAAGAACCCGGTATCGCAGCAGATATTCCGGTTAGCGCAGACGGCAAGGATATATACGTTGTGCTCGAAAATACTCAGGATCCGGGTAATCTCGGGACGATAATCCGGATGGCGGATGCGTTCGGTCTTACAGCGGTAATAGTAAGCCCCACGACCTGTGATCCTTATAACGATAAGGTCATCAGAGCGACAATGGGTTCTGTATGGCACATTCCGGTCGTCAGAAAGACGATGGATGAATGCTTCGGCTTTTTCGAGAATGCTAATATAGAGACCATTGCAACTCATCTTAAGGGAAATGAATTGGGAGCAGGTGACTTAAAGCTCCCGTGCGCATATTTTATCGGCAATGAGGGCGACGGATTGACTGATGAGACGGCCCAAAGATGTACAAAGCTCGTTAAGATCCCGATGAAGGGGAAAGCAGAATCACTCAATGCCGCAGTGGCCGCATCCGTAATCGGATACGAACTCTCCAAACTTTTGTAAGAGTTTTTTTGAATAGACTAAACAACTAAACACACTTTGTTTGCATAATTATTCGTCTAACAGCGAGCAACCCCTAATAAAAGAAAAGTTTTATAATATCTGGTATTATAGGCGCTAGTCTAAGTTAAGATAGCAGAAAGACAGACGGAACATGGCATTTGATCAAAAAGAAGAGCTTATCAATAAGCTTGCTGATGTAGCAAAAGTAAAATCGTATATCAATAAGGATCTGTACACTAAGTACAACGTTAAGAGAGGACTCCGTAACAATGACGGTACGGGTGTTCTTGTAGGCCTTACCGAAGTAGGTGAGGTAATGAGTTATATCGTTGACGATGCCGACAGGATCCCGGTTGAAGGCAAGCTTTTTTATCAGGGCTATGAAGTAAAAGATCTTGTAAACGGTTTTTTCTCTGAGGGAAGATACGGATATGAGGAAACAGCGTTCCTGCTTCTTACAGGTGAACTCCCGACAGCTTCTGAACTTAAGGAATTCAATGCGCTGCTTCAGAGCGTAAGACCTCTTCCGGAGGGCTTTACGGAAGATATGATCATGAAGGCACCTTCACCGGATGTTATGAATAAACTTGCAAGATCAGTCCTTGCTCTTTATTCTTATGACGATAATCCTGATTCAACTGATATCGCTAACGTCGTAAGACAGTGCACAGAGCTCATCGCCAGATTCCCGGTGCTCATCTCTTACGGATATATGGCAAGAAGACATTATATCGAGCACAGAGACCTTTATATCCATGCTCCGGTTCCCGAATTCAATACGGCTCAGAATATCCTTCACATGATCAGACCTGACGGTAAGTTCACGGAACTCGAGGCAAGGATCCTTGACGTCATGCTCGTTCTCCACGCTGAACACGGCGGCGGTAACAACTCAACATTCGTAACTCATGCCGTTTCTTCGACAGGCTCTGATACATATGCTGTAATCGCTTCTGCAGTTGGTTCTCTTAAGGGTCCTCAGCATGGCGGTGCTTCCAACAAGGCTTATGCCATGATGAAGGATCTGCGCGAGCATGTAAGTGACTGGACAGATGAGAAGGCTATTAAACAATATCTTGCTGACATCATCAATAAGAAGGCTTTTGACAAGTCCGGACTTATCTATGGTATCGGTCATGCTGTATACACGCTCTCTGACCCGAGAACTGTCGTTATCAAAAAGTATGCTGAGCTCCTTGCAAAAGAAAAGGGTAACATGGATCTTTATAATCTCTATATCCTGGTCGAAAAGCTTGCACCTGAGGTTTTCCATGAGGTAAAGAATTCCGATAAGCTCGTGTGCGCAAATGTCGACTTCTTCGCAGGGCTCGTGTATTCAATGCTCGGTATCCCTACTGAGCTCTACACACCTCTGTTTGCCTGCGGAAGGATCGCGGGATGGAGCGCTCACAGGATTGAGGAGCTCGTTTCCGGCGGGCGTATCATGAGGCCTGCTTTCAAGTGCGTAAACAAGCGCAGACCTTACGTTCCGGCTGATCAGAGGACAGATATCATCTGATATTATGATATTGGCCGCAAATCAGGCGGTGCATTCGTATCCGTTGTACTTGCACAGGTCCGAATCCTGTGGTAATATACTCGGGCACAGCAACAAGGCCCCATGGTCAAGTGGTTAAGACGGCGCCCTCTCACGGCGCAATCAGCGGTTCGAATCCGCTTGGGGTCACCAGATACGAAGGAAGGACGAACACTTGAACAGTGTCCGTCTTTTTACTTAATGTAGAGATTTGAGATTATGGAAGAGAATAAGTACATAAAGATAAGAGGCGCCAGAGAGCACAATCTTAAGAATATCGACATAGACATTCCCAGAAGGAAGATGGTCGTTCTTACGGGTCTGTCCGGATCCGGAAAGTCTTCCTTGGCATTTGATACCATCTATGCTGAAGGCCAGAGAAGATATGTAGAGTCACTCTCGTCCTATGCGAGGATGTTCCTAGGCCAGCTCGATAAGCCCGATCTGGACAGCATCGAGGGATTATCTCCCGCGATCTCCATTGACCAGAAATCCACGGTAAGCAATCCCAGATCAACGGTAGGTACTGTTACTGAGATCTATGATTATTTCAGACTTCTTTACGCCAGAGTAGGAGAGCCTTTCTGTCCCAAGTGCGGCAAGAAGATCACTTCCATGGGTATTGACCAGATAATCGATAAGCTCAAGGCATATCCGGAAGGCTCGAGAGCGATCATATATGCGCCCGTGGTAAGAGGCAAGAAAGGCGAGTTTACTAAGCTTTTCGAAGGCTTCAGAAAAACCGGTTACGCACGTGTCAGAGTTGACGGCATTACATATGAACTTGATGAAGAGATCGAGCTTAATAAGAACAATAAGCACGAGATCGAAGTCGTCGTGGACAGACTGGTTATTAAGGAAGCCAATACCACAAGACTATACGATTCATGTGAGACGGCGCTGAAGCTCGCTGACGGCCTGCTGCGCGTTGAACTTCAGACTGCTACGACTGATAAGAACGGTGAGAAGGTTTATGAGTCAGAAGAGGAATTCTTCTCCCAGCACCTGGCATGCCCGGACTGCGGTATCTCATTTGGTGAGATCAATACCAGAAGTTTCTCCTTTAACAGCCCTGAGGGAGCATGTCCTAACTGCGCAGGTCTCGGTACGCTTACCAGTGTTGATCCTGAGCTTTGTATTACAAATCCCAAGCTGTCTCTCAATGAGGGTGCCGTAAGGACTGCAGGATGGAATTTTGACGATCCCAAGAGCTGGGGAAGATGCTTTATCGAAGCTCTTGCAAAGAGATATAAGTTCTCGCTTGATACGCCTTACTATAAGCTTCCTGATGACATCAAGAACCTTATCCTTTACGGTAACGGAGGCGAGAAACTCAAGATCGATACCAGGAACTCCATATATGCCAGAAGCGAGGATTACTATTCCGCGTGGGAAGGTGTTGTTCCCAGTGTTATGAGACGCTGGAGAGAGTCGTACAGCGAAGAAGCCAAGCAGTCATATGAGAGGTATTTCAGCGTTGATATCTGCCCGGAGTGCGGTGGAGCAAGGCTTAACAAGAACAGCCTGTCCGTTAAGCTCGGAGGTCTCAATATCAGCGAACTGACTGATATGTCCGTTAAGAATATGAGAGAGTTCTTTGCTGACATAAAGCTCACCGGTAAGAATGCAGAGATCGCTGCGCCTATCTTAAGAGAGGTTAAGTCCAGGATCGAGTTCTTATATGATGTCGGTTTGGACTATATGACGCTGTCCAGATCTTCATCTACTCTGTCAGGCGGTGAAGCTCAGAGAATCAGACTTGCCACGCAGATCGGTGCAGGTCTCCAGGGAGTGCTGTATGTTCTTGACGAACCTTCCATAGGTCTTCATCAGCGAGATAACGACAAGCTTATTAAGACGCTGTTTAAGTTAAGAGATCTCGGTAATTCGATACTCGTAGTAGAGCACGATGAAGATACGATGAGGGCGGCTGATCACATTATTGATATCGGTCCCGGCGCAGGTTCGTTCGGAGGTCAGGTAGTTGCCCAGGGCACTATCGATGACATCATCAAAGAACCTCGATCAATGACAGGACAGTATCTGTCGGGCAAGAAGTTCATCCCCGTTCCGATGAACCGCAGGAAGATCGATGACAAGAAGCTTCTTAAGATAAAGGGCGCATACATAAACAACCTTAAGCATATAGACGTAGATATCCCGATCGGATTATTTACGGTCATTACAGGTGTTTCCGGTTCAGGCAAGTCTTCGCTTATCAATTCAACGCTTGTCCCTTATCTCAATCATGAACTAAACGGAGCCAGGAAGTCCAGGATCAAGTGCGAGAGGATAACAGGCTATTCCAATCTCGATAAGATCATTTGCATCGATCAGAGCCCTATAGGAAGAACACCGAGGAGTAATCCTGCCACATATATCGGACTTTTCGATCTGATAAGAAAGCTCTACGCAGAGACACCTGACGCTAAGCAGAGAGGGTACAATGCCGGGCGCTTCTCTTTCAATACGAAGGGCGGCAGATGCGAAGCCTGCGCAGGCGACGGCGTCAATAAGATCGAGATGCACTTCCTGCCTGACATCTATGTTACCTGTGACATATGTAAGGGTAAGAGATATAACCGTGAGACTTTGGAAGTCAGATATAACGGAAAGAATATCTCCGATGTCCTTGATATGAGCGTAGATGAAGCTTGTGAGTTCTTCAAGAACCATCCGGCGATCTACAAGAAGGTAAGGACACTTCAGGATGTCGGTCTTGGCTATATAAAGCTCGGACAGCCGTCCACAACGCTCTCAGGCGGTGAGGCCCAGAGAATCAAACTTGCCTCGGAATTGTCGAGAAGATCGACCGGAAAAACGTTATATGTATTAGATGAACCGACCACCGGACTGCATATTGCGGACGTTCACAAATTGGTTGACATTTTAGAACGCCTAACAGAAAATAAGAACACTGTAGTCGTAATAGAGCACAATCTTGATGTCATAAAGACAGCAGATCATATAATAGATCTCGGTCCCGAGAGCGGTGACGGCGGCGGTGAAGTGATCGCCTGCGGTACGCCTGAAGAGATTGCAAAATGCAAAAAGTCTTACACGGGACAGTTTTTGAAGCCTATCCTGGAAAAGGCCAGGAAGAGCGGACAGTATAAGGATATATCTGCGTTTATTGATACAGCAAGGCTCGAGGAAGAACAATACGACATCCTTACCGGACCTAAGGTAAGACGCAGGATAAGGGAAGAGAACGATAGTAATGGAGAAGAATAATGGCACTTTGTAGTATTTGCAAGAAAAGGCATGCAATTGTCTTTACGAGCCGTTATGAGAACGGCAGCAGGATCGATGAAGGATTCTGCCTTAAGTGCGCCTATGAATCAGGCATATCCGGTGTAACGGATATGTTCAAGGCGTCAGGTATAAATGCCGACAACATCGATGAGATGAGCGACAGATTGGAAGATCTCGTTTCACAGAACGGTATTTCAGCCGATCCTTCTGAATTTCTTAGAAATCTCGCCGGCGGCGAAGGGCTCCCGTTCGACGAAGACGATGAGACATATGAATTCGATGAAGATTCAACACCTGTAGGCATAACAGATCCTGAGACCAAGGATGAAAAGTCTGATGATGAAGATAAGGAGCCTAAAAGACCTAATATCTTTGATTCCATCTTCGGAAGAAGACCCGGCAGCCAGTCTGAAGACGAGGCTAATGGCGATAAGAACAGCAGAGATCCCAAGAAGGCGAGAGGCAAGACACGTCTCAAGTACCTCAATGAATTCGGTACTAACCTTACTGAGCGTGCTGCCGAAGGCAAGATCGACCGCATCATCGGCCGTGACAAAGAGATCGACAGATGCGTACAGATCCTTAACAGACGTTCTAAGAACAATCCCGTGCTTATCGGTGCTCCGGGTGTCGGTAAGACAGCCGTAGCTCAGGGACTTGCCGTAAAGATCGTAGAGGGTTCTGTTCCTGAGAAGCTCCTCAACATGCAGGTGTGGCAGTTAGACCTTCCGGCCATGGTAGCAGGCACTCAGTTCAGAGGACAGTTCGAGAGCCGTATCAAGGGTGTTATCAATGAAGCAATCAAGGCTGAGAATATCATCCTTGTTATTGATGAGCTTCACACCATCATCGGTGCCGGAGATGCTGAAGGATCGACCAATGCAGCGAATATCTTAAAGCCTGCCTTGGCAAGAGGAGAGCTGCGTATCCTCGGTTCTACTACTACTGCTGAATATAAGAGAATCGAGAAGGATTCTGCTCTTGAGAGACGTTTCCAGAAGGTCATGCTTGATGAGCCTTCCGTTGAGATGTCCATCGAGATATTGAAGGGCATTAAGGACTACTATGAGAAGCACCATAATGTCACATATTCTGATGAAGTAATAGAGTTCGCCGTTAAGGCCTCCAAGAGATACATTACCGACAGATACCTTCCTGATAAGGCCATCGACCTTATCGATGAAGCAGGTTCTGCGGCTAACCTTAAGAATGTAAAGCTCGTAAAGCTTGCTAACACGAAGAAGGCTCTCGAGAAGGCTAAGGCCGAGCATCAGAAACTGATCGATGAAATGGAGAGTTCTTCTCCTGAAGAGCGCGAGAATGATTATGAGAAGGTAGCAGAGCTCAAGGCTACTGTCGATAAGCTCCAGAATGAAGTCAACGCTCTCGAAGATGACATCAGTCCTGATCCTATCCAGGTGGAAGACATCGCGCGCGTTGTCGAGATGTGGACAGGTATTCCTTTGAAGTCCATCTCTGAAACTGAGACGGAGAAGCTTACTAATCTTGAAGCTAAGCTCCACGAGCGTGTAATCGGCCAGGAAGAAGCTGTACATGCCGTTGCTAGCGCAGTCAGACGTAACAGATCCGGCTTTACCAAGAAGCATAAGCCGACATCATTTATATTCGTAGGACCTACCGGTGTAGGTAAGACAGAGCTCGTAAAGGCTTTGGCTGAAGCAATGTTCGATACTGAAGATGCTTTGATCAGAGTCGATATGTCAGAGTACATGGAAGCTCATTCTGTATCAAAGCTCATCGGTTCTCCTCCGGGATACGTAGGATTCGATGATGCCGGACAGCTCACGGAGCAGGTAAGAAGGAAGCCTTATTCGGTAATCCTTTTCGACGAGATAGAGAAGGCTCATCCTGATGTTTTTAATCTCTTACTTCAGATGCTCGATGACGGTATCCTTACAGACAGCCATGGCCTGCATGTTAACTTCGAGAACTGCATTATTATCATGACGTCCAATGCCGGAAGCTCTGCTAAGGCAGCTACCATCGGTTTCTCTAATGACACACATGAAGCAATGGAACAGCACGTCCAGAGCGCTCTCAAGGAGACCTTCCGCCCGGAGTTCTTAAACCGTGTTGATGAGACGATCATCTTTAAGTCATTGACAAAGGAAGAAGTCCGCAAGATCGTTAATATCATGATTAAGGACGTATTTTCGTCTCTTGACGATAAGCACATCAAGGGTTCTATTACAAAGGCTGCAGGCGACAGGCTTGCTGAACTCGGTTACGATGAGAAGTATGGCGCGAGACCTTTGCGTAAGGCTATCAGATCTAACATCGAAGACGCGCTCTCGGATATGTTCCTTACAGGCGCACTCAAGGATGTGGTAAGCCTCAAGATCGATTTCAGAAGAGGCAAGTTCGTCTTCGATACGATCAAGAAGAGCGAGTAATATCCGGTACGTTTGCGAGGTGTCTATCGAAAACAAAACTAAAAGAGGTTGCCTCATATGAGACAACCTCTTTTAGTTTGTTCTAATGATTACTTGTACCAGTCGAAGTAAGCGTAGTTGTAACCGTAGGATGTTACACTTGAGCTTGTTGATACATAGACTGTGAAGGTGTAAGTCTCACCGGCACCTACAGCAATCTCCTTAGGTGTTCCTCGGAATGACGTGCCGTCTCCGGTGAATTCCATTGCATCTGAAGTAACTTCAGTGATCGTAGCGTTGCTGTAAAGCTTGATATCAAGTCCCTTGAGAGACTTAGGAAGATTAGCTGTGTAGTTGCTCTTGTTCTTCAATTCGATATCGAACTTGAAGCCGCCTGCAGTAGGTGAGAATCTGGTGATCTTCATATCGAAATCATTGATGCTCGAACCTGCAGCAGTCTCATTGGTGGTAGAAGGCTTCTTGGAAGTCGTTGTTGTAGCTTCAGTTGTGGTTGTTGTAGCTTCGGTAGTTGTAGTCGTTGCTTCCGTTGTCGTTGTTGTGGCTTCTGTCTCAGTTTCTGTTGTGGCAGTAGTCTCAGACTCCGTGGTGGTAGCAACAGTTGTCTCAGATTCAGTCTCTGTCTTTTTTTCAGTTTCAGAAGTCTCAGGTTCGTCTGTTTCTTCTGTCTCGGTTTCCTTTTCCTTAGTCTGCGTGGAGATAGTCTCAATCTGTTTCTTGCCGAAAATCGCTTTCAGGCCTGATGTATTATCGAGTGCCCACAAAACGATGATAGCGAGGAAGATTATACCGAGGAAAGTGATAAGTCCGATAAGACCGGGATCCCTGACGGCCTTAGTCTCCTTCTTGCGCTTCTTGGGCTTAACAGGAGTTACAGGTGAGATAGCCTTATCATGATGAGAACTCTGAGCGTTGGCTACACCGCGTGTTGCAGCTGTAGGCTGCTTGCTCTTAGGTTCAAACGGAGAATAAGCGTCATTCTGAACTGCCGGTCTGGTATTGGTCGCGCCGGGTCTTGCGCCGGTAGCCGGTGCAGGAGCAGGCGCAGGCTTTGCAGCAGTAACGGAAGCTGTTGTGGTTGCTGCAGGTCTCAGCGGCTTTTCTGTCTCAGCGGGAGCCTGAATCCTTTCAACAGGTTTAGCTGCAGGCTTAGAAGCATTAGCAGCTTTAGCAAGTTCAGCCGGTGTAACCGGTGTTGCAGACTTAACAGCAGCAGCCGGAGATACTTTAGCAGGTTCTGCAGCCTTGACGGGAGCCGGTGCTGCGGGAGCTGCTGCCTTAACAGGTTCAGCAGGCTTTGCAGGAACAACATTTGAAGCTGCAGCCGGCTTGACAGGTGCTGCGGGAGCAGCGGGTTTAGCAGATGCTACAGGTGCTGCGGGAGCAACGGGTTTAGCGGGTGCTGCAGGCTTAACGGCTTCGGCGGGTTTAACTGCCGGTGCGGGTGCTGCAACAGGTGCTGCAGGCTTTTCAGCTGCAGGTGAAGTGAAAGGTGATGCCGGCTTTGCAGGAGCTGCAGGAGCTGCGGGCGCTGTGGGTGCAGCCGGAGCAGGTGCAGGCTTTGCTGCGTTTGATATAGTAGCAGCAGTTGCTACTGTAGCGGCTGTAGATGCTGTTGCTACAGCTGCTGTCTTTACGGGTTCTGCGGGTTTAGCAGGTGCTGCAGGTGCTGTCGATTTAACAGGTTCAGCAGGCTTTGCGGGAGTTGCAGGTGCAACAGGAGCCGCGGGTGCAGGAGCTGCCTTAGCACTTTCAGGCTTCGCCGTTTCCTGATCAGCAGGCTTATTGAAGATGTCGCCTTTTGTTGCTGACGGATAAGGTCTGTAACCTACGACGTTTGCCTGAGCCTGCGGCTGGCTTGAAGGAGCAACAGGTGTCTGCTTATCAGGAATTACATTAGACTTGGCATTTACATTTGCGCTATCGCTTTTAACCTCATTAAATGAAGCAGAGGGAGCTTTGAAGGGAGACGGAGCCGGCTTTTCTGCTCTCGGAATATCAACTTCGTCCGGTGCGGGAATAACGGGCTTAGCCGCATTCATGAAAGGACTGGTATTTTTATCGTGCTCGGAAGTAGCGAAGTCGAGACCGTTTCCGGACTTGAAGAACTTATCGTCTTCAGGCTTAGCTGCTTTATTGGCAGAATCAATATCATTGAACTTAGGCAGGGATTCCTTGGCAGGAGCCGGTGCGAAAGGAGACTGGGCAGGCTTGTCGAACGTTCCGCCATCCTTAGGGAAAGCAGGAACAGAAGATGCGTCAGACTTAACGGGTTCTGCAGGCTTAATAACCGGTTTGGGCTCGGGGGAAGGTGCGGGCGGTGTTACTGCCGAACTTGTTTCGGGAGCCTTAAAAGGCTTGAAAGCGTTAATGGGCGCCTGGTCCTGATAGTTGTCGAAGAAAGCATCAAATTCATCATTGAAGCTGTCTTTGAAACCGTTGGAAGCAGGCTTGGCAGTATTCTCTTTGCTCTCTTTGAGCTTGTCGGCTACTGATTCTGTCTTGTCACCGGGTTTAAACTGTACCAGGAAAGAGGAATCGACAAAATCGTCCTTTTTATCGGGATTATTCATACCGTTAAGATTATCGAACTTATCAGGATCGTTAGGCATGTGTCTAATCTCCTTATTAATTTATTAGTAATTCAATTTTAACGAATATGAGTTTTCAATCAAGACATTTATATTACGGTTTCGGGTCTTTTCAACGCACTGTCCGGTACAGATTTGCCTTGACTTTGATGATTTAGGATGATATTATCTTGTTCGCACTTAACGGATAGGCTCGTGTGGCGGAATTGGCAGACGCAACGGACTTAAAATCCGTCGGAGTAAAATCCGTACCGGTTCAAGTCCGGTCACGAGCACCATTTATTCCTTATTAAGTGCGGCGATTGACATCGCGGAGTGGAGCAGTTGGTAGCTTGCCGGGCTCATAACCCGGAGGTCGTGTGGTTCGAGTCCCGCCTCCGCAACCAGTTTAAGAGAGGTTGTCTTTATGGCAACCTCTTTTGTTTTTCGGATTGCCAAATACCTAATTACTGCCTTTTTTATTATTTTTTGTTTTTTTATTATTTGTGTATAATGTATGCGGATTTTCAGCTAAAAATGGAGGCTTCTTTCAAAATGGCTAATCTTCAGAGTGAACGAACAGCTGAACGCAATGATGTTGCAGGCAGAATAGTTCGTATCTGTATATTGATTATCGTCTCATTTGTCGTTGCGATCGCTGCGGTATCTTTTGCAGTGCATCACATGAGACTTCAGTTTGAGGACGAATTCAAAAAGATATCCGATACTAAGATGCGTCAGGTTACTGATGTCGTCAGGATGACGGTTGACGGTGATGACCTTGTGTCTCCTACCGTAAATGCACCTGCCAAATACAGTGCTCTTCTGGATCTTATGCTTGCTGATACTTCAACGGAGAATCTGTCTGCTGAAGG
The DNA here is from genome assembly GCA_017427465.1 of Clostridiales bacterium. Taxonomy (GTDB): domain Bacteria; phylum Bacillota; class Clostridia; order Saccharofermentanales; family Saccharofermentanaceae; genus Saccharofermentans. The sequence goes on from JAFRST010000012.1 coordinate 11,601, forward strand.
CTACGGACTCTTCGGTTATAACCAGGGTCAGTTGTCACTTCTCGTTAGCAGAGGCGTTAATGATCCTTCCGAGTTTGCAGTAGCAGGAAGAGATATTTCCGAATGGCTCGGTTCTTCAGAAGCAACCATCTTAACAGGTGAGAATTACGAGAGCATTATCGTTCCTGTTACTGACAGCACAGGTATGTGCGTCGGCGTATTCGAATACAAGTGCACATTCGGTGAACTCTACGCGATCGGCGATAAGCTTGAAGCAAGAATACTAACAGCTGTAGTTATCGCAGTGCTCGCAGGTGTTCTTCTTTTCGCGGCACAGGAGATCCTTATCCGTGTCATCAGAAACAGACAGAACGGTTCAGGCGGAAAGAAGAGTACTGAGACAGCGCAGAGCCGCGACAGACGTTTGATCTCTTCTACGATCGGCTATTGCTTCACGATAATTCTCGTTGTGCTCCTTGTTATGGCAACACAGCTTTCCAAGACATACATCAAGGCTCTTGAGAGTGAGCGTGCTGACATGATGGAGAGATGTGCAGTAACCAGCGCTGCTGCGCTCACATATTCGGAAGTAAGAGAGAACATGAATTACATGCTTCCGATCTATAAATACGCACCCGATAAGCCTTATCAGGTAAACATCTATACGATGGCGGGTGATTCATTCTTAAGGCTTTATTCTTCAACAGCTACAGGCAATGTCCAGCAGTATTATCTGACAGGTGCAGGCAATCAGTATGTTGATTGCTTCGGTCTGCAGCAGTCTGCTTTTACAGCTCGAAATGAAGCAGGCACATCTTATGTTTGCGCCATCGCTCCGATCATCTCATCTTCAAATACCGTTGCAGGTGTTTTGGAGATCATGATGCCGAGATCTGATTTTGAGAGCTCCGTTAACGGAATGAGCCTTTCATGGATATTCACGATCATCTCGATCGCGATCTCCATGGGTATCATGATCTTCGAGCTCAATCTCCTGATCTCCACTATCTCAAAGGGCATATCCGGAAACTCTCCCGTACTTGTAATGTATGGTGAGAATGCTAACAGATTCCTTTCATTCTTTACGGCTTTCGGATCGATAATGCTCCCGGTCGCGTTCGCAGACTATTTCAAAGAACAATTGCTGTCTGATCTGCCTTCTGTTGCGGTCCAGGGAATAATCTGCGCAGCAATGCTTTTGTTCATCTGGGGCTTTTTGGGATTCTCAGGCCTTAGGAACAGTTTCAAGATGAAGCTTACGAGCAGGATCGCTTTGATCGCCGTAACATGCGCCGGATATTTCTTTGCGCTCATCGCAGGCGTAATCAATATTCCTTACGTAACCGCGGTCCTTGCTCTTCCGATCGGATTCTGCTTCGGTATGTCTTTTGACTACTTGAGAGATTACCGTATCAATGCAGGAAGACTCGGCTATAAGGACTATAACGACAGAGTTATTCACAATGTTCAGGCATCTTCATACTTCCTCGGTGTTGCTGTAGGTGCCGTTATCGCAGGTATCTGTTATGAGAGATACGGCTTGTTCGTCGTAACCATCATCAGCGGTGCTGCGCTTGTCCTGACTTCTATCGGAATGATCTATTTCATGCAGAACAATACGCAGGTAAGGGAAGCTCCTCTTACGGTCAGCAGCTATCTGTCTGTATTCTCCAATTCGAGAGTTGCAAGATTCCTCAATTCATCGTTCCTGATGTTAGGCGTTGTGCTGGCTTTCGTTCTCATGTTTATTCCTAACTATCTCGAGAACGTAGGAATCTCGCTTCCTACAACTTCTTTCTATTATTTAGTTTGCGGATTTACTGCATGCTTCGTATGCGGCTTTGTGAAGAACAGATATGCGCATCTGCTTACTTCAAGGACCAGAGTCCTGATCCAGGCAGCTTCGACCGTTATCGGTCTGTTCATTTTCGCATTGATGCCTTCTGCAAAGACACTCGTAATAACCTGTGCATTCCTTGGCATAGCACTCGGAATCCACGATTATTACTACATCTACGTGCTGTACCTTATCTGCAACGGCAAGGTTAAGGTCAACCTCAGAAAGCTTGCGGAATTTACCGTATATCTTGGCGCCGGATTGATGCTTCCGATAATCATGGCTGCATTCATGTTAAAGAACTACAGGATCACATTCCTTATACTTACTTTGATCGTAGCTATCCTCGCTTTTGCTTATCCGATGTCTTCGTTCTCCGGTAAGATCGATGAGCGTGATATCTCTTTGAAGCCTCAGAAGAAGCAGCGCGAAAAGCCCGCTCCGAAAGCTCCGCAGACACCTCGCCCGGCTCCTCAGGTACAGGGTCAGCCCTCCGCGCCTGAAGCAGTAGCTGACGACAACAGATTCGTCCAGCCTGAGCCTCAGATCGAAGGCGTTATCCCTGAGCAGCAGTATGAGCCTCAGGCTCCTGTTCAGCAGTATCAGCAGCCTGCCCAGTCTCAGGACTATCAGCAGTATCAACAGTATCAGCAGCCTGCACAGCAGCAGTATCAGGCTGATTCTTATCAGTATGACGCCCGGTACCAGCAGCCTGTTCAGAATAACTATCAGGCTGATCCGTACGCATATGGCGCTCAGCAATACCAGCAGCCCGTTCAACCCGGTTATCAGCAGGATCCTTATCAGTCTCAGTACGTACAGAACCCGGCTGATCCTTATGCCGGAGGAGAGCCGGCACCTTACGATATGCCGCCTCAGCAAGGAGGATACGATCCTCTCGGATTCCTGAACGGCGAAGGAAATGAAGGAGGTAATCAAAATGGCTGATGAACTCTGGAATCAGAAACTGACACGCGAGAATATCCGCGATTTTTATATGTCGACTGTAGTTATGGTCTATTCTTCATGCTACGGTATAACGAAGGAAGCAACCAGATGTGAGAACGCTATAGTTAAGTCTTATCTGGATATCTATTCCAAGCGTAATAATGTGCCTGCTGACAAGGTTATTTATGAGTTTGGTGATATCCTGCTCGAGAACTCTAAGAACATCGTTGCACAGTATCCTCTTCCTGCAGATCTGACATTTGAAGACAGACTGCTTGATGAATACACCCGCAATTCAATGCTGGAGAAGATTCTTTCAAAGATCGATTCCAAGAGCTTCAGAGTTGCCGAGTTTATTCAGGCTGACGTTAAGAAGGCAAGAAGACCTAAGCAGATGCGTAAGCTCAATGATCTTTTCCAGGTAACACCGCTCCTGATCCTTGAGATACTTATCCTTGCTATCGTTATCTGGGTAGTAAGCTTCGTTGCGGTTACGCTTCCTTACAGAAATTCCGAATTGATCAATGAGAAGAGCATCTTCGAGACAGCGTCTATTCAGGAACAGTACATCGCAGCTTTGCCGTTCTATCCTATCAATGTCCAGACTAACAAGACTGTTGAAGAAGGATTCCTTAACCCGCCGACAGTTGCGACTGATGCTGCGGATCCTTCGGCTGAGAGCCAGTCTGAAGAGACGACAGGTGACGGCCTCCCGGGTCCGATCCTTGCAGAGACGACAATTCCTGAGGTCTCTGCTACGAGCGGCTGATTTTTGAACACTCTTACAAGCTGATGCACGACAACCTGCCTTAATCTGTTATGATTAAGGCAGTTCTTTTTTGCAAAGGAGGAATAGTTTATGTCTGTTAAATGGGGCGTCTTAGGTACGGCAAATATCGCAAAGGGATGCACGATTCCCGGCATGAAGCTGGCGTCAAACTGTGAGCTTTATGCAATCGCAGGGCGTAATGAAGAAAAGGTCAAAAGTTATAAAGACGAATTCGGATTTACCAAGGCTTATGTCGGATACGATAAGCTCTTAGAAGACCCGGAAGTACAGGCAGTTTATATTCCTCTTCCGAATAATCTTCACAAGGAATGGGTCATTAAGGCTCTTAAGGCCGGCAAGCACGTATTGTGCGAAAAGCCCCTTGCCCTGAACAGCGATGAAGTAAAGGAGATGTTCGCTGTTGCCAAGGAGAATAATGTAATTCTCATGGAAGCATATGCTTACCTCCACAGCCCGTACATAGCAGCACTCAAAGCTGATATTGAGAGCGGCCTGATCGGTGATGTGGATTATATCCAGTCATCGTTCATAACACAGGGTTATCACGATGACATCCGTATCTATAAGGAACTCGGCGGAGGTGCAGTCTATGATCTCGGTTGTTACTGCACGACAATGATACTCTCACTTGTGGATTCTGAGATCGATTATGTTCTTGCGAATGCTGAATTCAATGATAAGGATGTTGATGTTTTCTCATCTGCGCTCATGAAGTTTGAGAACGGCGTGAGAGCGGCATTTAATGTAGGCATGATCTTTGATCCCGGAAAAAACGGACGCAAAGATATGCTTTATGTCCATGGTTCAAAGGGCATCATCAGTTCTGAGGTTGAGTTTAACCAGGCAGGTGATTTAAGCTACATCATCATATCTGAAGGTGAGAGGATCGACCGCAAAGTCACTGCAAACCAGAACTACAGCCTCGAGATCGAACAGCTCGGACGCTGCATAGAAAACGGCGAGACACCGCATATTACAGAAGAGTTCTCTGTAAGGAACGCTGGACTTCTTGATACGATACTTTCTAAGATCGGATACTGATAAGGCAAAGTAGACAGTATTTCTTTATTCATATACAATGTTTTCAGTACCATACTGTGAGTGTGTTATTGGGGAATTGGAATGAACAATTACGACTTTTTTATCGAACTGAATAATTATCTCAGCTTCAATTTTGACGGCCCGTTAAAGCTCGTAGGCGAGATACAGGGAATTGTTTTCGAGGTCTTATACGATAATGTCGGAACCTTGAAAGCGCATACTGCGGTGCGCTTGTTCGGTGACGATCCTTATCCGGATCACGTTGAGAGCGCTTATGCAAAAACGCAGGCGTTCATGTTTTACAACCTTGACCACGAGAATATCGATCTGGTCATTGATGCTAATCAGTTATCTGAGGAAAAGGCGTTTGATATCTGTCAGGATCTGAATGCTTTTGCCGGTTGCCTGTCGGCTTTGATGTATAAGAGTGGCGCTGAGCAAAAAGACATTGCCGAGAGGCTTGATGAAGCAAGGGCCGCGCAGCAGCAGGCTATGATCTATCCGGATAAGGACGAACTCGAGAAGCCTTTGCCTGATCATTTCTTAAGAGGTATGTTTGGCGCTGTTATCGGTGCTGCAGTAGGTATTCTCGCGTGGCTGGTGCTTGCTATAGTAAATTACATGTGGCCCTATGTTTTGGGTGCCGTATTATTATGCGCACTGCCCATCATTTTCTATGAATTGTTCAGCAAGGAAAAGACATCTTCTTTAGAGATTTCTTTCTGTCTCTTTATAACGACCGTAGCTCTATTGATCGGTGACAGGATCAATTGGGCTGTCACTCTCATCAGGTATTATGCGATCACATTCCAGCAGGCTTACCTGGAAGTACCTTATCTTGTTGAAGACGGTATTTACGATGCCATGGAGTATTACCGTGATTACATAATAATGTTCTTGCCGCTTGTTATCCTTTACTTCATTATCATCAGGAATTACATAACGGGCGGAAAGTCAGTGATCCAGCTGCTAAAGAAGAAACAGTAATTACTTCTTATCCTTATCAGGATCGAAATTGGCCAAAGGATTGCTCTCGACAGCTTTCTGCAGAGCTTCATCATCCACGTGTGTATAGATCTGGGTAGTGGAGACACTCTGGTGTCCCAGGATCATCTGCAGGTTCCTGATATCAACCTTGCCGTATTTATACATCAGTGTAGCAGCAGTATGTCTAAGCTTATGCACGGAATAGACGTCGGTATCGATGCCTGCTTCTTCAAGAAGGCGCTTTATGGTGATCTGGATCATGTCACATGAGATCCTCGTTCCGCGCTTGGAAACGAACAGCGCTTTCTCTGCTTCAGGCTTGATCTTTAATGTGGCTCTTTTATTCATCCAGTCATCTAATGCTTCCAGGCAGGCATCGTTAAGGTAGATGGTGCGTTCTTTGTTGCCCTTACCGATAACGTTCAAGGTAGTGCCGTGGATATCATTGATGTTTATGCCGCGAAGCTCTGATAAACGCATTCCGCAGTTAAGAAAGAGCGTAAGCATACAGTAATCACGCTCATTGGATTCCTTAGGTGAGTCGTAAGCGACCTTAAGAAGATTCTGGCTCTGTTCTAAAGTAAGATACTTGGGGTTGCGCTTGCCGATCTTAGGCGATTCAAGGTCGTAAGCGGGGTTAGTGTCGATAACTCTTCTTTTCGAATGCAGATATTTGAAAAAGCTTCTTAATGAGGCGATATGTCTAGCCCTGGCGGCATTAGACTGCTTGCGCGATCTCGACAGCCAGATAACGAAGGCAAGAAGGTCATCCGTGGTGACTCGGTTCAGTGTCTTAACATCGATATCGGATATATCGATCTCTTCCAAAGGTGTATCAGCAGGTACAATTCCTCTGTCTATTTTCAGGAATCTTGCGAAAAGAATGAGGTCATAGCGGTATTCCTTCACCGTTGCTTCCGAACGGCCGAGAGCTGCAATCATGTAACTGCAGTAATTCTCAAGAAGCGGAAACGTAGGGGACATATACTTAAGACCTCCGGCAAATTTGCTTATTTGACATAATTCTAACATATGCCCGCCGGGCTTTTGGTTGATTTGTCATACTTGTTATATAAAAGTCATTGTGTTAATATGTGTTTCGTCGAAAGACAAATGTACACGATACGCGGACATTTGAGACGAAAAAACCGCAGTAAAACCTGCGAAGAAAGATGGAGTATTTGGAAATGGAACAGAAATTAAAAGTCGGCATCATCGGAGCTACGGGTTATGTCGGACAAAGATTTATCACACTTCTTTCAGACCACCCCTGGTTTGAGATCGCTGCTTTATGCGCATCACCCAGATCAGCAGGCAAGACCTATGAAGAGGCAGTCGAGGGAAGATGGAAGCTTGATATACCTTGTCCTGAATCTGTTAAGAAGATGGTTGTCTTCGGTACTGATAATATAGAAGAGTACTGCAGCAAGATCGACTTTACTTTCTGTGCTGTAGATATGAAGAAGGACGAGATCAGAGCTTTGGAAGAGAAGATCGCCAAGTTCGAGTGCCCTGTAGTTTCTAACAACTCTGCTAACAGATGGACAGAAGATGTTCCTATGATCATCCCTGAGATCAACGCAGACCATGCTCAGCTCATCGAGGCTCAGAAGAAGAGACTCGGTACGAAGAGAGGATTCATTGCAGTTAAGCCTAACTGCTCCATCCAGAGCTATGTACCTGCTCTTACACCTTTCCTTAAGAATGGTATCAAGCAGATCTCCGTATGCACATATCAGGCAATCTCCGGTGCCGGCAAGACGTTTAAGGACTGGCCTGAGATGGTAGGAAATGTTATTCCTTACATCGGCGGTGAAGAGGAGAAGTCCGAGAAGGAGCCTCTTAAGGTTTGGGGCGATTTCGCAGGCGATCACATTGAGCTTGCGAAGAATCCCGTTATCTCCGCTCAGTGCTACCGTGTAGCAGTTCAGGAAGGCCATACGGCTGCTGTAAGCGTATCCTTCGAGAACAAGCCTTCCAAGGAAGAGATGATCTCCGTATGGCAGAACTACGAGAGCGAAGCAGTTAAGCTCGGTCTTCCTTCAGCTCCCAAGCATTTCCTTCAGTATATCGAGGAAGACAACCGTCCTCAGCCTAAGCTCGATGCTAATTTCGAGAACGGCATGGGCGTATCCGTAGCAAGACTCAGAGAAGATAACATTTTCGATTACAAGTTCTGCTGCCTCTCACACAATACTTTAAGAGGCGCAGCAGGCGGCGGTGTCCTTACGGCGGAACTCCTTGTTGCAAAGGGATACATTCAGGCAAAATAAGTTAAGATCTCCGGCTGAGGAATAAAATGTCCCCAGCCGGAATTTTACTCTTGACTTAATAAGAACAAATTACTATACTAATCAAGCGCTTTGAGAAAAGCACGTGTAGTGTGGATGTGGGCCTTTAGCTCAGTTGGTCAGAGCTCCCGGCTCATAACCGGTTGGTCCTGGGTTCGAGTCCCCGAAGGCCCACCATTACACAACATCTGTATATATATGGGAAGATTCCCGAGCGGCCAAAGGGAACAGACTGTAAATCTGTCGTCACTGACTTCGGTGGTTCGAATCCACCTCTTCCCACCAAGAAGGGTTTGCCAAGTCTGGCAAACCCTTTCTTTATGCCTTTGGTATAATGTGGTCGTTAAAGCAAAAATATTTAACAAAAAGGTGAAGATCCGCAGAAGCGCATTCGGGGGCAGGAGGAATAATCCATGTTAAAGAAGATCATAACATTTGTCATGATTCTCAGCATGTTCGCGGGGGTCTGTTCGTGTGCAAAAGCACCGCGCCCGCAGAGTCAGATCACTGATGTGGTCCAGACCGAAGACAATACCTATAAGTGTCAGTTTGAAGGCATGTCGTTCAAGTTCATGCTCTTCCTGCCCGAGAAGGTTGACGGCAATACGTCGCTCATACTCATGATGAACGGTCTTTATGACAACTGCTCGGGATTTAAGAACCATACACATATGGACGAGACGGCCTGCGCTAGAGGATATGCCGTCTGCTTTGTACAACCCGGCGATGGAACGGGTGGCAAGGGCTGGGACTGCGGCCTCTGGAACACCAACGAAGTGGATAGTCTGGATTACCTCGTTAATCTCGTGATCTATCTTCAGGATGAGTACGGTCTGTCCAAGACCAAGGCTTTCGCGGCAGGATTCTCGAACGGCGGCTTCATGGCGCACAGAGTCGCAATGGAAGCTTCAGACACTTTCCTTGCTGTCACAAGTGTTGCGGGAGTGATGACGACTACGATATGGGATGAAAGGGTAGATAAGACTAGTATCGGTGTACTCGAGATCTACGGTACAAATGACTCCATATTTCAGCAGGACGGTACGGCGGAAGTCTTTCCTTATCAGCCGATCGATGAAGTCATGGAATACTGGGCGCAGGCTAACGGTCTCAGTGCTTCAGGTACAGAACAGCTGTCGGACAAAGCCGAAATTACCAAATATACTGCTTTTCTGAATAAGACCCAGGTGTGGACAGTCAAAATCGAGGACGGCGCACACGAGTGGCCTCCGGAGGATAAAGCCGGGTTCAATACTAACGAACTGATACTCGATTTCTTTGATCAGTGCTCGTGATACGTCTTCAGTCAGGATTGTCTGCTGCTAAGAAGGGTTTGCCGAGTTCGGCAGACCTTTTTCTTGAGTTTTGTAACGAAAAAGGGTTCTCCGGCTAACCGGTGTAAAGCTCGAAAATAATGAATAAAATGAGCCTGAAAAGTAATTTTTCGAAAAATGTGAAACCATTTGATACAAAAATGCACTTATATAGGTGAACGGCCGTTCAGAATAAAATTTTGAGGTGAAACGAGTGAACGAAGCGAAGGCGCTGGCTTTACTAAAGAAAGGCGACGAGGAAGCACTGGAGTGGTTTATAGACAGATATAGTAGCTATGTCGGAACCGTAGTTAGTAATATATTGCAAAGCTCCATGACACATGAGGACATCGAAGAGGTGACGGCCGATGTGTTCGTGACTTTGTGGCAGGCTGCGGAGAAACTATACCCTCTGAACCTTAAAGGTTACTTGAGCCGCGTAGCACGGAGCCTTTCCATGCAGAAGTTGCGGGACAAGGCGGCAGAGCTCCCTTTGGACGAGGACATTCTTATCTTAGATGACGATTCTGAATTTGACAGGCTTGCTCAGGAAGATCAGGACAACATGGTTAGAAATGCGGTATATTCAATGCCGCAACCGGATAAAGAGATTTTCCTCAGGTTCTATTACTACTGTCAAAGCGTGTCGGTGATCGCAAAACAAATGCAGATGAACCCGTCCACGGTCAAGACCAAACTTAAGCGCGGACGTGAGAGACTCCGGGTGATCCTCAGCAAAAAAACGAAAGGAGACGATCTTAATGAAAGTACATATTCATGAATTACTAAACAACATCGAAGATTCTTCAGTTAACCTCGAAGATCAGAATGTCGTCTCCTCTGAAAGGATAAAGGAGTTGACTAAGATGAAGATCACAAATAACAACAATGGCAGCAAGAGATCAAAGAGAGGCGCAGTCACGGTTTGTATCGCCGTCGCAGTCGTAGCCGCATTAGGAGCTACAGCATATGCAGCTTTCGGAGGAGGCCTGGACAGCGTGCTGTTCAACAAAGCATCAGAAGAGCAGCCGCCTATGGCCGAATCTGACATTAAGACAAGCGATGATTACTTTGCGTACGTCGGAAATTTAGAGTACATCTCGCTGCAGGGATATGCCGAGACACCTGAATACCTGGCTGCAAAAGAGTGGCGCGAGTTTGAAGACAAATACGACATTGATTTTGCGATCCTTGAAGCAGCAGGTAACGATACGACTCAGTGGGATGAAAAATACGGCGCGTACGGAGTTTATTCACAGGAGATGGCTGACATGGTTGACGAGATCGCAGCGAAATACAACCTCACTCTCCACGAAAGCGGACTGGAAGATCTGGACGAGAAGGTCTTGGAAGAGAAGTTCGGCCAGCCGGTTATGAACGATGCACTTCTTGGCGGATACGGCTATAAGGACGGCACTTTCGAAGTCGATGGCGAATTTGACGGATACCCCATCCAGCTCGGCCGCGTTATGAAAGGCACTTTCGATACCGTTTATCTGAACATCGGCTCAAGCAGCAGTTACGAGCAGTGGAATTACACCACCAAGAGCGGCGCGAATGTTACGCTCTGTCTTTCCAAGGATAAAGCGCTCATCCTCGCAGATCTTGAAAATAGTTTTGTCTCCGTCAACGTTTTGCTCAGATTCTGCGACAAGACTATGGATAAGACCCAGCTCGAGAACATGGCTGACAATATTAATTTCGCAGTTCTCTGATAAGCACAAACAGATACGCTTCAGGACAGGAGTTGCCGCAAGGCAGCTCCCGTTTTGATGGCCCGGATTGGTATAATGTGATTGCCGGGAGGCTGGTAAATAGTATGAACGAACAAATAATCGAAGCGGCAAAACTTTATCTGAAGGATATCTTTAACGGTAATTCTGACGGACACGATCTGGACCACTCTCTGAGGGTCTATCACAATGCGCTTAAGATCGCCGAGAGCTATCCGGAATGCAATCTTATGGCCGTTGCGCTGGCCTCGCTCCTGCATGATGTTGATGACCACAAGCTGTTTAATACCGAGAACAACTTGAATGCAAGGTCCTTTTTGACAGACCAGCACGTCAAACCCGCCGATATAGAGTTGATCTGTGAGATCATAAACGGTGTTTCTTTCAGCAAAAACAAGGATTCCTGCCCTGCAAGCATCGAAGGCAAGATCGTTCAGGACGCTGACAGGCTGGATGCGATGGGCGCGATCGGTATCGCAAGGACATTCGCTTACGGTGGCAAGAACGGCAGAACATTAGATTCTTCTCTGCAGCATTTTCAGGATAAACTGCTGTTGCTCAAAGACAAAATGAATACTGAAGAAGCAAAGCAGATGTCAGAGATCCGCCACACATATCTGGAAGAGTTCTTAAACGAATTCCAAAGAGAAGCGGGCTCTTAAAATGTGATATTATAACTGTTAGGATATAGGACGATTCGTAAGAAAGGATCATAACACGTGGACAACGACGTTATTCTTAAGGAAAAAGATGATTTCTTGGAAGATAAGGAAAAAGTCTGGCTCGGTATTCTGGGAGCGTTTTTGCTCTCGCTTATAGGCGGCGGCATTTGGTGCGGCTTTTTATGGATAGATATTTTCCGTCCGGTATGCGGAATCGCTATCGTCGTTTTTGCGATTATCGGCTATAGGGTTTTCACCAAGAAGAACAGTACAAAAGGATTGGTTATCTCGATACTTGTCTCCTTATTTACGGTTGTCCTGACTAATTATTTTGTCCTTGTTATTGAAGTTTACTATTCGTTTAAGCAATGGTATGCGGATGGCCAGTATTTCACTAAGGTATCATTCTTTGAGGCGATCAGAGGTTCTTATCAGTTCCTTAGTGAAGAAACGATACGTGCTGAGGTTTTAAGGGACCTGGGACTCGGAGTGGCATTTCTTTTGCTCGGAGCTTTTCCTTTTATCGTGGATGCCATTAAACGCCATAGAAACCAGCCATATAATTGATCGGAGGCCTTAAAAGAATGCCAAGAACGCAGAAAGGCGCATACAATACAAAGCAGTCATGCGAGATACTGAATTTCCTGAAGGATAACCAGGGCTCTCATTTTACGAGCCAGGAGATATCCGATCACTTCAGGGCACAGGGCATCAATATCGGACAGGCTACGATCTACAGACGCCTGGACAGGCTTACTACAGAGGGACTTGTAAACAAGTATATTATCGATGAGAAATCGCCCGCATGTTATGAATACATCGGTACGGATCATTGCAGCAGCGGTAAGTGTTACCACATGAAGTGTGAGACTTGCGGCAAGCTCATTCATTTAAGCTGTGATGAGATAAATGAATTTTTCGAGCACGTTGAGAACGAGCATGGATTCACGCTCGATCCTAAACGCACCGTATTCTACGGGATCTGCGATTCCTGCAGTAAAAGGAATTCCTGATATCAGAGCATATTTGCGCGTTTCGTGACTTCGTCTCTGCGGCGCTTGATTATGCGTGCGCGGAAGATGAGGAGCACGATAACGAGCAGTAGGATAAGTCCTGACAGAACGGCAAAAGTGATGAGAATGCTTCTAACGCTTGTAAGGTTAGTCTTCTTTTCCGGGTTGATCTCGACCACACCGGCCTTTTTATCGATCTCGACGACAAATGTGCCTATGAGATATGTCTTATCCGAATAGACTTTACATAGTGGTATCTCGAGCACCTGTTGTTCCGCTGAAGTGTCTATCAGCGCATTGGACAGGTCGATACGGTTCGTGCTTCCGAGCTGTGCTCTTGAAGAAGTCGTGGTGATATAGTGGTCGATGACGACTCTCTGCTCTGAAATATAGAGGTTAGTATCAGACAGAAGATCTTCCATCTGGGCATGCGCTTCGTCGATAAGAGGTGTGAACTCGCTCTCGGTGATCTCGACTGTAGCAAATGTGGAATAACCGAATTCGAAAAGCGAGATCAGATCAGAATATCTGACGTCTGCGCTTGCAGCGTTAAATACACAGCCGATGAGCAATCTGTTGTTCTTCTTGGCAGCTGCGCAGAGCGTGTAGCCGGCAGTATTCGTAAATCCGGTCTTTCCGCCAAGATAGTATTCGTAGCTGAACTGTGTGGTGTTAACGAATCTGTTGCCGTTGGTGATATCTCTTACGCTGCTGTATTTGTTGGTAGCATTTATGGTATAGTTGAGAGTCTTGGCAATCTCGGAATAATTCGTGTTAGTTACAGCCTCATTAAGGATAAGGGCCATATCGTAAGGTGTAGTTACGTTATCAGGGGTGGATAGTCCGTAAGCAGAGGAGAAGTGGGTGTTAAGGCAGCCGATCTCGGACGCCTTGGCATTCATGAGCTCGCAGAAAGCTTCCTCGGTACCTGACATGTACATGCCGAGAACGAGGCTTGCGTCGTTGGCTGACTTGAGGACAGCGGCATAGATAAGGTCTTTTACACTGATCTCTTCGCCTTCCTGGAGACCGAGCTTAACGTAGTCTGTCGTGATCTCGTCCATTGCGACTGCCATATCGTGGCTGATAGTTACCATATCCGTCATCTCAAGACGCTCTAATGCCAGAAGGACGGTCATGACCTTAGTCATTGAAGCAGGCTCTTTCTGGACATCGTAATCCTTGCCTAAGAGGATAGATCCGCTGTTGGCGTCGAAAAGCACATATGAAGATGCTGATACCGAGGGAACATCCGGGATTAACTCATTAAGAAGATCCGTCTTGCGCTCGGAAGGAGTAACTATATCGTCGTTGGGATCTTCGGGATAAGTGTCAGCTGATACCCGGGCTCCCGCAAAAGCATAGAGCGGAGTAAGCGCCAGCAGCAACGCAAATATGAATGATGATATCTTAAGCCTTGTCGATGTCATAATATCTCCCCGAATAAAATTGACCCGTATATTTTATAGCATTTTATGTAAATAACAAAATTCGCCCGTCTGCCGATTTTTAATAAAAATAAGAGGCGATTTACTGTATAATTAGCGGGTAAATGAAATGAGGCTTTAAATGGCGATTATTAAAACAACAGATTTAGATAAACTTGATTTTGATTCTGCGATTAATGAGCTTAAGGAATATTTCGATTCTTTGGGCGCCAGAAAAGGCAGAGTTCTTACATATAACGTCCTGACATACGGCTGCCAGCTTAATGAATCAGATTCCGAGAAGCTTTCCGGAATGTTGGCTTCAATGGGCCTTACCCAGTCGAAGGGCGGTGAGCTCGATGATGCGGACGTTATAGTATTTAACACGTGTTCCATCAGAGAGAACGCTGACAGGCATTTGTTCGGCAATCTTGGAGCATTTAAGACACTGAAGAAGAATGACCGTGATGTGGTCATTGCCGTTGGCGGCTGCATGATGAAGGTCCCTGAGAATGTTGAGAGGATCAAGAAGTCTTATCCCTACGTTGATCTGGTCTTCGATCCCCAGCAGCTCCACAGGTTCCCCATCCTTATGAGGGATGCTATCCGCAAGAATAAGCAGCTCGTAAATATCTCAGCTGACGACTATATCGCAGAAGATGAGTTTTTCCCGATTGACAGAAAGAGAAAGTTCAGGGCGCTGGTGCCTATCATGTACGGCTGCAACAACTTCTGTACTTACTGCATCGTGCCTTATGCAAGAGGCAGGGAGAGGTCAAGAGACTTTAATGAGATAATTAAGGAATTGTCCGAACTTGCTGCCCAGGGTTATAAGGAAGTGATGCTTCTGGGCCAGAACGTTAACTCGTATAAGGGTGAGGATGGCAAGACTTTTGCGGATATTTTAAGAGCCGCTTCCGATTTCAAGGAATTCTCCAGAGTAAGATTCATGTCTTCGCACCCGAAGGATCTTTCTGACGAAGTAATAGATATTATGGCAACAAGACCCAATGTCGAGAAGCATCTGCACCTGGCTATGCAGTCGGGTTCGAATACAGTCCTCAAGGCCATGAACAGACCATACACGATCGAGAGATTCCAGGAGATCGTTGATTCTTTCAGGACCAAGGTAGAGGGCGGATCACTTACAACAGACATAATCGTAGGCTTCCCTGGTGAGACCGAAGAAGACTTTAAGGAGACGTTGGTCGCAGTAGAGAAGGCAAAGTTCGATGCTGCATTCACTTTCCAGTATTCAGCAAGGCCCGGCACGAAGGCAGCTGCTTTTGAGGATCAGATCCCGCAGGATATAGTTACCGAGCGCTTTGGCAGACTTACGGAACTGACCAACCGCTATGCGGAAGAATCTAATGCTAAGCTTATAGGAAAGACGATGGAAGTCCTCATCGAGGGCATCAGCAAAGCAGGTGATATGACTTTCTCCGGAAGGACCATAACAAATCACCTCGTTAATTTCACTATTCCTGAAGACCTCGGCATTGATATCGGTCCGGATTATCTTGAGGGCAGACTCTGTGAGGTCAGGATAGACCGCGCAAGACCGTATTCTGTTGACGGCGAGCTCGTCGGCTTGAAGGGAGAATGATCGTGACAGATATCAACGGTTTCGATGAGAATAACGTTAAAGCTGCCGGCCAGTTTCCGATGAGCCTTTCAGACCTGAAGCCTGAAGAACTTTCTCCCATGATGCAGCATTATGCTGAGATGAAGGAAAAGTGCCAGGATTCGTTCCTTTTATACAGACTCGGCGATTTCTATGAGATGTTTTTTGACGACGCGGTAAAGGCCGCAAAGATCCTCGAGTTAGCTCTTACCAGAAGAGACTGCGGTTCCGGCTACAGAGCGCCCATGTGCGGCATTCCTTTCCACGCTTATTCTACTTATGCCAACAGGCTTGTTCAGGCAGGCTACAAGGTCGCTATCTGTGAGCAGCTGGAAGATCCTTCGGTCGCTACTGGTCTTGTAAAGCGCGGCATCATAAAGATCCTCACGCCCGGTACCATTACTGAATCAGGAGGTCTGGAGGACCGTAAGAACAACTTCCTCATGAGTGTTTATTGCGTAGGCAGCCAGTTCGGTGTCGCCTGTGCTGATATCTCAACCGGCGATTTTGAAGCTACACAGCTAACGCTAACTGATAACGGCGAGCACCTGATCAACCTTATCGGAAAGTATTCTCCTTCGGAGATAATATACAATTCGAATTTTGAAGGAACACCTGAGATACAGGCGATAAGGAGCGGTACGGATATAGCTCTTACCAGAAGAAACGACAGGGATTTCTCCGAGAGCCTGTTCAGAAACAGCGGAGCGGCAGTTCAGGACTCGAAGCTTTTCAGTAATCCCGAGATGATGTATTGCGCCTGCGCTGCCTTGATCCTCTATGCTGAAGAGACACAGACAGATAAGGTCACATATCTTGATGTCGTAAGATGCTACAAGATCTCCGAAACGATGGAGCTTGATATAGCGACGCGTACGGGCCTCGAGCTTACATCCACTATCAGGACCAAGCAGAAGAAGGGTTCACTTCTCTGGGCTATAGACAGGACGAAGACTTCAATGGGCGCAAGGCTTTTGCGTAAGTGGGTCGAAGAGCCGCTAATCTCGGTCAAGTCTATCAACAGAAGGCTTGATGCCGTTGAAGAAGCCAAAGATAAGTACATGGCCCGCCAGCAGATAATGGAGGGCCTGTCAGGCCTTTACGATATCGAGCGCCTTGCCGGCAAAGTCTCACTTGGCACCTGCAATGCAAGGGATATGCTTTCGCTGCGTAATTCTTTACGCAAGATACCGTTCGTCAGGGAAGGCCTCGAAGAGTTCTCAAAGGGCATGTTCAAAGAGATAAAGACCTCGATGGATCCTCTTACTGATATCGCGGATCTTCTCGAGAAATCCATCAATGAAGATGCTCCGGTAACCTTAAAAGACGGTGACATCATTAAGCGCGGATATAATGCTGAATGCGACGAGCTCTATGACCTTGCCAAGAACGCCAAGGAATATATTCTTCAACTTGAGAATAATGAGCGTGAGAGAACAGGCATCAAGACTCTTAAGATCGGTTACAACAAAGTGTTCGGATACTTTATCGACATTCCGAGATCCCAGTCTGACAAGGTCCCTGAAGAATATGTAAGAAAACAGACACTCGTTAATAACGAACGATACATAACACCTCAGATCAAGGAACTTGAAGATAAGATCGTCAGTGCTTCTTCGCGCCGTATAGCGCTTGAATATGAACTTTTCACAGAAGTGCGCGAGAAGGTGTCCGCCGTATCCGACAAGCTCTTTAATACGGCCAGAGCGATCGCCCAGACAGATGTAATAACTTCGCTTGCAGAGCTTGCCGAAGTCGAGAATTATGTTAAGCCTTCCATCGATGATTCTGAGTTTATCGAGATCAAGGGCGGAAGACACCCCGTAGTTGAGCAGATGATGAGATCTTCTCACGAGACCTTCGTTCCTAACGACATCACAATGGATGAAGAGAAGAGGCTTATGGTCCTCACAGGTCCTAACATGGCCGGTAAATCAACGTTTATGAGACAGACAGCCCTTATCGTGCTTATGGCGCAGATCGGATCTTTTGTTCCTGCACAGAGCGCGAAAATAGGACTTGTAGATCATATTTTCACAAGGATCGGAGCTTCTGATGATATCTCGACGGGACAGTCAACGTTTATGGTCGAGATGAAGGAAGTATCCTACATTCTTAAGAACGCTACGCGTAAGAGCCTGCTTCTTTTAGACGAAGTCGGAAGAGGCACGAGTACTTATGACGGACTGTCTATTGCCTGGGCTGTCATAGAGTACATAATCGACCCGAATATTCTCTATTCAAGAACGATTTTCGCGACGCACTATCACGAGCTCAACCAGTTGGAACGGCTTAACAGAGGCGTATACAATAACCATGTTGAAGTAAAGGAAGAGGGCGACAGCGTCACTTTCCTTCACAAGATATCAGATGGCGGCACTTCCGACAGTTACGGTATCGAAGTCGCCAGACTTGCGGGCCTTCCTTCCGATGTCCTAAAGCGTTCGAGAGCCATTCTTTCTGAGCTTGAGAGGATCGGCAAGTTCAAGGTCAAGGGTAACCGCGAGACAATGGGTAATGACGAGGAGCTCTCCAAGGACGTTATGCCCGGCCAGGAATCGTTCTTTAATCCCGATAATGTCGTTTACAGGAAAGAAGATAAGATCCGTCAGACTTTAAGAGAGCTTGATCCTACGAGACTAACTCCGATCGAAGCCATGAACATACTTTACGAATTGAAGCAGAAGTGCTCGGAGGAAGACGTTGGGCAGGATTAATGTTTTAGATACTAAGACCGCCAATGCCATAAAAGCCGGCGAAGTAATAGAGCGCCCTGTGTCCGTAGTCAAGGAGCTTGTAGACAACGCGATAGACAGCGGCGCCACAAGAGTTACAGTCGAGTTCGCTGGTGGCGGAATCTCACTGATCCGCGTTTCAGACGACGGCTGTGGAATGGACAGGGAAGACGCGGAAAAAGCATTTCTTATCCATGCGACATCCAAGCTTCACTCGATAGAAGATATTTATTCACTCTCAACAATGGGATTCAGAGGAGAGGCTCTGGCATCTATTGCTGCTTGCTCTGATGTAACTCTCACGACCTGCCTTAAGGGTGAGAGCTGTGGTACCAAAGTCGTTTATGAAGACGGCTCATTAAAGGGCGTATATGATAGTCCTGCTTGTACCGGAACTACAGTTGAAGTAAGGAATCTTTTTAAGAATCTTCCTGCAAGATATAAGTTCCTCAAAAAAGATTCGACTGAAGGAATGTATATCACGGGTCTTATTGAGAAGTTGGCAGTTATCGCCCCCGAGATATCGATAAAACTTATTAAGGATGGCTCTGTCCTTTTCACGACTCCCGGTAACGGATCGGCTCTTGATGCTGTCTATGCCGTATATGGCAAAGAGACTGCTAAAGCGCTTGTTCCTGTCAGCTTCAAATACGAAGGCGGAAGGATAGAGGGCTTTACCGGTCTGACATCGTTTGTAAGAGGCAACAGAGGACTTCAGGTCGTATTCGTTAACGGCCGTCTGATTCACAGCAAGACCGTATCGGCTGCTATCGACGAGGCATATAAGAATGCGGTAATGAAGAATAAGTATCCGATCTGCTTCTTAATGATCTATTGCGAGCCCGGTACTGTTGATGTGAACGTACATCCTCAGAAATCTGAAGTTAAATTCAGCAACGACGGCGATATATTCAGACTGGTCTATCACGGTATAAAGGATGCTCTTACCAAGAACGGCGAAGCGGGGTTGACCTTTAACGGAATTGCAGAGAAAGTTGAGGAAGAAACTAATTCCGGCACGCAGCTCAGATATGATTTCTCTTCTGCAGCACCTGCACAGAAGGCTTCTGCCAGACCGTCATCTGTGCCTGCTGCATCTCATAAATTAGGCCAGCAGGGAGATCCGGCTCAGGCTAATAAACTCCTGCAGATATTATCTGAGTTTAAGCCTGATATCGAAGCTTTGAAGGAGACTAACGAAGAGACTTCTGTAAAGCCAGATGAGACTGTCAGCCCGGAGCCTTTTGAGACTGTGCTTCCCGCACCTGCCATCATAGAAGATGTACAGGAGAACAGGACCCTGACCGATATCGACAGGCTTGCAGCAGCTGATTTTGTCGGCATAATCTTCTCGACTTATATCATCCTCCAGAACGAGGATGTCTGTTTTATCGTTGACCAGCATGCTGCTCACGAGAGAGTGCTTTATGAAGAGTTTATGGTCAAGAAAAAGCCCGGTGCCAAGCCTGCTGTTGAGCAGGTCTTGACCCCACAGATCCTGACACTCTCGTGGGAAGACTACAGCTTCGTAGAAGATAATTTGAGCCGCTTTGAAGAGAATGGTTTTGAGCTCGAGCTCCTTGGCGACAGACAGATCGCCGTAAGGACAGTCCCCCTGGGCAAAGCGGGCAAGCAGTCTGATGTTTTCCAGGCGATCCTCACGGATCTTAAGCGCGAAGTTCCTTCCAAGTCTGAGATATGGTACCAGCTTATCCAGACAACGGCTTGCAAGGCTGCGATAAGAGCAGGCGATAAGATCACACAGCAGGAAGCTATGAAGCTTATAGAAGCTCTTTCCAAGCTCGAGGATCCTTATCATTGCGCTCACGGCAGGCCTACTTTCTTCACCGTCTCCAAGAAAGATTACGAGAAGAATTTCAAGAGAATAGTCTGATGAATACATCTTTTCCCATTTTCGAAAAGTATTCTTATATACCGATAATCGCAGGACCTACAGCGAGCGGCAAGAGTGCGCTGGCTTTAGAGATTTGTAAGATCGCAGGCGGCGAGCTGGTCTGTGCTGATTCGATGCAAATATATAAAGGCCTTGATATAGGTACGGCAAAAGATACAAAGGAAGAGATCGGTGACATCCCGCATTATCTGACTGATATCGTCGAACCCGGTACGAACTTCTCGGTATACGACTATCTGAGCGCTGCGCTCCCTGTAATAAGGGATATATTGGAAAGAGGTAAGCTGCCTGTTGTTTGCGGCGGTACGGGACAATATATCTCATCACTTCTCTACGGTCTTGATTACGGTACAGGCGACGAAGAGGCTGAGATCAAGGCTACCAAAGACCTTACAGAAGAATTTGAGCAAAAAGGAATCGGGCCACTATATTCAAGGCTCAAAGAGATCGATCCTGAAGCAGCTTCTAATATCGAACCGAATAACACAAGGCGTGTAATAAGAGCTCTTGCAGTATTTGATGCATTGGGCATGACCTTCACAGAGAAAAACAGAAGGTCTAAGGCAAGCGGTCCCGAATATCCTTTCAAGGTGTTCATGATAGATTGGGACAGGGAAGTGCTCTATGACAGGATAAACAGAAGAGTCGGTATCATGATCGATAACGGCCTTGCAGACGAAGCGAAAATGCTTCAGGGTATGAATGTTGACCGGACTTCCACATGCTGGCAGGCGATAGGCTATAAAGAGATGCTTAAGTATCTTGAAGGCGAAGAATCTTTGGATGAAGCCGCAGACAGGATAAGGATAGGTACGAGGCATTACGCCAAGAGACAGCTCACTTGGCTGAGGAGTATGGGGGATGATGTAACGCCCGTTAAACCTGATGATCCTTCCGTAAATGCTAAGTTGGTTTTGGAGCTCATAAAGGCAAAATAAAAGAGCTGCAATGGTACATGCAGCCCTGTGTTATGAAAGCTTGATTAAATCAAGAAAATCTCAAGACTTGTCTCGATAATTGTTTATTTACAAATAGTTGCTTGAAAATCTCAGCAAAGCCCCCATAATTAAATTATTCGCAATGAAATCTCGAATATAAGGAGGTAGTTAATCAATTGAATATCTGTGCAATCCAACTACCTTGCCTAGAATCCTGCAGCCTTCGGTGTTAAAGGGTATAGGCGAATAGTCATCATTCTCAGGGAAGAGATAAGGAATTCCGTTCTTCTTGCCAAAACGCTTAACTGTTGCTTCGTCATCGATTAAAGCGGCAATGATATCGCCCTCTTCGCAAGAGTTTTGTTTGCGGACGATAATCAGGTCACCGTCAAGAATATGAGCATTGATCATACTATTGCCGCGGACCTTAAGCATAAAAGCTTCGGAATCTCCGATAATAGATTTGCTGACCAAAAAGGAATCGCTGTAATCTTCATGTGCAAGGATAGGAATACCGGCTGTAATCTTACCAACGACCGGAACCTGCCTGTAGCTGCTTAAATCCGTAACGCCAGACGGTTCGTCCTGTGTCTGTTCAAAGACTCCGGAATCTTGTTTGATAACAATAGCCCTTCTGAGGCCGGGTCTGTATTCGATCTTACCCTGACTGTCTAATTGTTTTAAATAAGTGTGAACTGAAGAAGTAGACTTCAGTCCTACACCGGCACATATATCGCGTACAGAAGGAGAAATCTGATTCTGTTCAATATAGTTACGAATGTAATTGTATACGCGGTCAATAGTCTTCTTGTCCCCGGTTTGCATAGCGAACCTCCAAACATATTTTCTACTATAATACCATTGATTTTATCTAAGTCAAACAATTGTTCTAAAAATCAGAACAATTGAATATAAATATAGAAAGGGAAATAGCACAATGAAAAACGTAAATTGCGACTATCCTGAACACAATTGGGACGATGAACACATCGAAGCATCTTCTTTTGAAGAAGCAAGAGCCATCATTCTGACGAGGCTTGCATTCCTGAGGGCTGATATCAACTATCGCACGTCGGCTGAAGAAGCCCTCTTTAACGAACTGTGCAAGGCTCATGAAGACAAGAAGCACAAGCTTCTGGATTTTTATGCCAGATTCTATTCGCCGTGCAGAGTGATAAATCCGGAATTTAACCCCGGAGGAGAGGTCGATATGAATGATCTGATGATCAATTTCTCTGAAGGATATGATAAGTTTATTATGTCCATGGAAAAGGAATACTATGATCTGACGAAGAGAAGAAGGAGAGCTACAATTCTTTTGAGCAAACTTCTCTCGCTCAGTTATCCTTATTCCAGATTGATGTATCTTACTTATTACATGAACATTGACCTGCAGACAATAACCGAATCGCTCTTTATCAGCCGTGCAACATACTACCGTTTAAAAGCGAAAGCGGTCAATGCTCTTACAGCTATTTATTATTCGGGTAACGGCGGTTCGGTGAAAAAGAGCTGAAAATAAGAGAATTATGAGGAATAAAACTCTTTTGGCTTTTTGCATCTGACAAACAATGCTATAATCGCTCCAGGTAATAACTATGGCAATGAATCAGGAAGACAGGAATTCAACGGTTCCGGTAAGCAGCGGCAAAGACAGTGTCGTGCTCGACTTTTTAGGCTGCTCATACCGTGCTACAGTCAGACTTTTCAAAGGTCTTCCTAACAGATTCATGGCTTATGTTAAGCGTAAGATCAAAGAATACCGCAACAGGCCAAAGAGAACTGATATCAGCAGGGTCTATGTAGTCGTAGGTTATACGACAAAGAAGCGCGTTGATGAGAAATTCAATGCGGAAAGACGTATGATGATCATCAGAAGAGGCCTCCTGGCCCTGATCTTCCTTTTGGTAATTTTCATTGCTGTTGACAGGTTTACCAATCTCATAAATTATGGTGAGCTGTCCCAGATTTTCGGTGTTGATTCCTGGGGAGAGGTAATCGAGAACGATCCTTTTGCTGATAAAACCACCGAAAGCACGAGCTTTATCGTACCGGGAACTAGTGAGACCGGTTGACGGCAATATAACCAAAGCTGATTATAGTTTTTCACAAAATGAAAGTTCGCAATTGCGAACTTTCATTTTTGATTTGCCTATTGAAATTGAGAAAGCGTTGTAATACTATACTTAACGATTGGTTTAAACTAGGTTTGTTTACCTAAGCTTTCAGTCTACAAAATGAATTTTTAGCCCGGTGAACTTGCAAAAATATCAGGGCAAAAGAAAGGTGGAAATCTTATGGATTACAAGATTGAGAATGAGTATCTTAACGATCTCATGCAGAAGGTTATGGTAAGGAATGCCGGCGAGCCTGAATTCTTCCAGGCAGTATATGAATTCCTTAACTCTATCGCACCGGCTCTTCCGGTACACCCTGAGCTTATCGAGAAGCAGGTTCTTGAGAGAATCGTAGAGCCTGAGCGTCAGATCATGTTCAGAGTTTCCTGGATCGACGATAACGGCAGAATTCAGGTTAACCGCGGTTACAGAATTCAGTTCAACAGCGCTATCGGACCTTACAAGGGCGGTATCAGACTCCATCCCTCAGTTAACCTCAGCATCCTTAAGTTCCTCGGCTTCGAGCAGATCTTCAAGAACTCCCTCACAGGTCTTCCTATGGGCGGCGCTAAGGGCGGTTCTGATTTTGACCCTAAGGGCAAGTCTGACAACGAAGTAATGGCTTTCTGCCAGAGCTTCATGCGTGAGCTTTACAGACATATCGGACCTGACCTCGATGTACC
The DNA here is from genome assembly GCA_017427465.1 of Clostridiales bacterium. GTDB lineage: Bacteria > Bacillota > Clostridia > Saccharofermentanales > Saccharofermentanaceae > Saccharofermentans. Next base: position 35,634 of record JAFRST010000012.1, read on the forward strand.
TGCAGGCGACATAGGTACAGGCGCAAGAGAGATCGGCTTCATGTTCGGTCAGTACAAGAAGATCGTTAATGAGTTCTCCGGCGTTCTTACAGGTAAGAAGCTCTCATTCGGCGGTTCACTCGCAAGAACAGAGGCTACAGGTTATGGCCTTTGCTACTTCGTAAATGCTCTTCTCCGCGAGAAGATGAATACTTCTTTCGAGGGCAAGACAGTTGTTATCTCCGGTTCAGGTAACGTTGCTATCTATGCTACAGAGAAGGCTCAGCAGCTCGGCGCTAAGGTCGTTGCTCTTTCTGATTCCAACGGTTATGTATATGATCCTGAGGGCATCAAGCTTGATATCGTTAAGGACATCAAGGAAGTTAAGAGAGGCAGAATCAGCGAGTATGCTGACAGAGTACCTTCAGCTAAGTACACAGCAGATGCTAACGGCTCCAAGGGTATCTGGACAATTCCTTGTGACATTGCTCTCCCTTGTGCTACACAGAACGAGCTTAACCTCGAGTCTGCTAAGACACTCGTTGCTAACGGTGTAAAGGTAGTAGGTGAGGGCGCTAATATGCCTACAACACTCGATGCTACTAAGTTCTTCCAGGACAACGGAGTATTCTTCACACCCGGTAAGGCATCAAATGCCGGCGGTGTTGCTACATCCGGTCTTGAAATGTGCCAGAACAGCGCTCGTCTTTCCTGGACATTCGAAGAGGTTGACGCTAAGCTTAAGGGCATCATGGAGAACATCTTCCACACAGTTGATAAGACTGCTGCAGAAGTCGGCTGCGAGAACAACTACGTTGTCGGCGCTAACATTGCAGGTCTGCTTAAGGTTTCTGACGCTATGATCGCTCAGGGCTGCATCTGATAATCAGACAGATTACTGAATTAACAAAGGGGTTGTGACACCGGTCACAGCCCCTTTTTTCTTATGCCATTTATACAAAACCCCGCGATTTGCCACAGTTTTCTTTTATTGTTTATTAATAGTCAAATATGGTTCTGATGATATAATTGAAGGACTTTTTTGAGATTATATGGAGATTATCGGTAAAAATGAGTAGATATGACCGTGACTTTGAGGGGGCTAAACCCCGTAAGAAGTCAAAGGCCCCTCAATATATTGTCAGGTTTTTCGCAGCCATAATCGGGCTTGCGGTAGGCTTCTATCTTTATTGGGCTTACTTGTTCGGCGGAACGTTCGTAGCGGTCCCCATCGTCAGCAAAGAAGATTACTCGACGATCGATATTGAACAGAACAGCAGTACTACGGGCGGAGATGTAACTTCTTCATGGAAAGACGGCGGCCATACAAGGCTTTATTATGATCCCGCACATCCTATCATCGAGGTCAAGCAGAAGGATCCGGATATTGAGAATATCCTTGTTTTCGGTATCGACGCGAGAGGGACTGATGACTATACATGCCGTACTGACTGCATGATGGTCTTATCCATCAACAAGCGCGAGAATTCTCTCAAGCTCATTACTCTCATGAGAGACACAGGTGTTTATATCGGTGATACGCCGGATACACTTGGTACAAGACTTAACAAGCTTAATTCCGCTTACCATTACGGTGGTGTAGGTGAGATGATCAACACCATCAACATCACTTTCGGCCTGGATATCCAGCGCTTTGTCATGTTCGACTTCGGAAGCGCAGCTGAGATCATCGATCTTTGCGGCGGTGTAGATATTGATATCAAGCCTGAAGAGCTTTCACATGCTAACCGTTATCTCGATGAGATGTATACTCTCGACAACAATACCTCGCCGCACCTTACTAACAGCGGTCTTCAGACATTGGACGGACATCAGGCAGTTGCATGGATGAGAATCAGATATCTCGATTCTGACTTCGTAAGAGCTTCAAGACAGAGGACTGTTGCTACGGCTCTAATGAAGAAGGTTAATGAGATGTCTTATGCAGCTAAGCTCCAGCTCCTCAATGATTCTGCGGGAGTTTTCGAGACAAATATGCGCTCTACTGATATAATGCGTGTGGCATTTAATTGTTTTGACTGTATAGATCATTTGGAAGAACACAGAATTCCGGACGACGGACTCTATGAGATCCAGAATGATCCTTGGATGATGAAGATCGATTTTGCTACCCAGAAGCAAAAGCTTAACGAATATATTTGGGGTGAATAACGATGAGTAAGACAGTAGCTACTTGTATTGCCGAGACTAATCTGGTTCAGGGAGAACCTCAGGAGAACGTATTCTTTCTTACGCTTTCACGTAAGATCGAAGATTTTCCTAACGAGTTCTTAAGAACAGCCAGATCGACATCTCCTATCCAGATCTGCGCAATATTCTCTACTATCGGTCCTGACAACCTTTCTGCAGTATTGAATCTCGAGCTCAACGCAGAGCTCGAAAAGATTGCAGCTGCATGCTCCAACCAGGCAGTACTTGATTTTGACGGCTTTGCTAACCAGGTCATTAATAACCTCAACGTAAAGGTATGTAATTTCGCAGCCAACAAGGGTAAGCAGTTTAAGACATCCATGTCTATGTTCGTTATCGAAGGCGATATCCTCAGAGTTATCCATGTCGGTATTACTAAGGCTGTCTTGTTCAGAAACAACCGTGTCATGCTCCTTACGGAAGAGCAGACTGTTGCCCACAGATATGTACAGATGGGCGCTATTCCGGCTTCAGAGGAGCTTACTCATCCCGAGAACATGAATCTTACACAGTATCTCGGCAAGATGCCCCAGGAAGGCCCCGTTAATGCAGATAAGAAGGTTCACTTAAAACTCCAGGACAACGACGAGTTATTTCTTATGGGTGTCGGACTTTCAAGAAAGCTTCCTTCACAGATGCGCAACTCGATCATCGCGAAGCCCTTATCAACAGAGGTTAAGGCTAAGGAGATCATCAATTCTGCATTAAGCTACGGCCTTAAGTCCGGTCTTACACTTATTGACATCAAGGTAGAGTCAACATTCCTGCTTCCCGGTGATGCCGTTATCAACAGCAACCTTAGAACAGACGCTACAGTTGCTGCAAGACCCGGAAATGCAACAAAGGCTGCTGCCGGTTCAAGCGCATTCTTTGATTTTGATTCCGGCAATGATTCTTCAGATACGATCAACTATGTTCCCGGAGATACGATCTCTTCTGATTCCGATTCTTCAGATGAGGAGCCTATCGTTAATGAGAAGAAGGAAAAGATCAAGACGATCATCATTCCTATCGTTATCTTTGTCGTTTGCGTTTTATTGGGCTTCGGCGTTACTTTCATGATATTCAACATGAAGGATCTCATTAACTTTACAGAAGCAACTACAACACTTCCTAATTCAGCAGGAACTGCAGTCCGCTATTGCGCTATGGATGACGTAAAGGTATATTCCGATGCTTCTTTAGACTCTACTGAAGTTGCGGTTCTTAACCGCGGTGAGGCAGTTATCCTTCAGAAGGAACTTGATAACTCATTCGCACTTATTGTTACTAAGGATAACAAGAACGGTTATGTCATGACAGCATATCTCCTGGAAGAAGATCCGACTTATAACGATGCAACTTCCGAGATGACCGGCGATCCTACACCTGTTCCTACTGATGAAGGATTCGAGACTACGACACACATGACAACTACAGCCGTTCAGACTGACCAGATCTGGAACACGAGATCTACAACAACGACTACAACAACAGTAGATCC
>JAFRST010000013.1 GCA_017427465.1 Clostridiales bacterium
AAAGCTTGTGCTTTTTGAGTTCCTGAACCGCATAATCAATGATAAATACGATGAACTGTCAGGAGATCTGTTCGAAGATATTTCTGAGGAGCATGTATTAAGCACAATACTTTGTCAGCTGGAAAAGACTATGACAGAACCGCTTAATCCGGATTATAAAGAGTTGCTGTTAAAAGCCAGAGAAGATGTCAGAAATCACTACTGACGTTTTTATAATGGTTAGACTCGATAATCTTGAATATAATGCACCAAGGATAAAATCTTGCAAATGAATTGGCAGTCCGTAGCGACAGAAGATACACTGGGTGATCTTCTCAGTTGGAGCATGGCTTTTCGAAAATAACAAGCTGTGCATATCTGTCCTTTTGTACGCCGATATAACGAAAGCCCTGCTTTTCAAATCTTGATCTCATCTCTTGCGATGAAAAGAATTCGCCGTTGATGTTACGGCACATAAGATTAAGTGCTTTTCTTACCGGATGAGGAAAGGCGGGATCTGCTATGTATAATCTGCCGTTCGGTTTCAGGAGGCGCAAAGCTTCCTTCGCAAAAGCATCTTTATCAGGGAAATGATGATATGCCATGCATGCGGTTAAAGTGTCAAAAAAAGAATCCCCGTAAGGTGTGTCTTCGCAGGAGCATTCTCTGATATCCATGTCAGGACATTTGCTGCGCGCAACAGAAAGCATCTGAGGCTCGACGTCTATTCCGTGTCCTTCTATGTTCTCGAACTCACTGAATGTTTTTAGGATCGTGCCTGTTCCGCAGCCCACATCAAGGACCCTGTCGCCTTTTTTCAGGCCGGTGTATCTGTAGAGCAACTCATAGAACCTGCGTGACATCCTGCCTTCAAAATGATCGTCGTATTTGTCAGCTCTCTTGTCGAATTTGAAATCTCTCTTTTCCATGTTTTAAGTCCTTTCTTTTTCAATGGCCAGGAATGCGCCCAGTGCCATTATCACGAATGAGATGATGAACAGCAGTGCCGGTATCTTCGGAAACAGCGCAAGCGAAATGAGCGCTCCCATGAACGGTGCCAGGGCATAGAATGCCGATGTCTTGGCGGCTCCTATGTAGCGCTGTGCATAGACGTATGTGTAGATGCTGAGACCGTAAGCGACAAAGCCCAGGAGCAGCGCCAGCAGTATATAAGGCGTGAGCGTGAGCCGTTCTCCCGATATCAGCGCCACGATGACAGAACCCGTCCCTGAGCCAAACCCTTTTATTATCACTATCCTTGCTGGGTCCCTGTTCGAGAGTTTCCTTGTGCAGTTGTTCTCGAGTCCCCAACAGCAGCAGGCGAGCAGGGCCAGGAGCAAATAGAACGATACGGAGAACGAAGTGATGTCGCTTAAGGAGAGCAGGATGCTTGCGGCGGTTATCAGTACGATCGCGATCCATAACCGGGGCGATATCTTCTCCTTGAAGATGAGCAGTGCGATCAGGGAAGTGGCGACTATCTCGAAGTTGTTAAGAAGGGATACAGATTCGGGCGAAGAGTTCTTCAGAGCCGTCATCAGGAGGACCGGAGCCGCGATGTCCAGCACGACCATCAGAATGAGATAGGGCAGGTCGCTGTGGGTAAAAGATGAGGTCTCTTTGCTTCTGCCACGGGACAGGGAAGTAACTATGCTCATGCCGGCCGCGGCTCCGAGATAGAGCAGGCCCGCCATGAAGACCGGAGGGATCTTCTCCATGAGGAGTTTGGAGAAAGGAGTGCTTACCGCATAGAGCAATGCCGCGTATATTGCGTATCTGATCGCTTTACTGTTATTCATATCCGTCACTTTCTGAACACTGTGTTCAGCAAAATGGTATAATCAGCTGTATGAGCAAACAATAATCAGACTTTGCGATATGTCAGTTATTGAACATTTCGGCAAAAATGTACGGTAAAAGAAGATGGACAGAAGACAGCAGAAGACCAGGACGGCGATATACGATGCGCTTACAAAGCTGCTGAGAAAGAGGCGTTTTGAAGATATAACGGTGCAGGAGATCATCGATGAAGCCAATATCGGAAGGAGCACTTTCTATTCTCATTTCGAGACGAAAGACCAGCTCCTCGAGCAGATGTGTGACGAGATGTTCTCGCATGTATTTTCCGAGTCGCTCATGCCTGAGAAGAGCCACGATTTCTCGGCAAACCATGAGGAAATGAAGGCATTGCTGGAGCACATCCTCTGGCACATCAAGGACCACGAAGACAATATCAGTTCGATAATGTACGGAGAATCTGAAAAGCTCTTTACACGCTACTTCTCCGGGTATCTTGAAGAGGCATTTGGCGACATGATCTCTCATATTGATATAGATGTGTCTTCTGAGTTCAAGAAGCAGTTTGTTATAGGGAGTTTTATTAACACAGTCAAATGGTGGATCGGGAACGGTCTTACACAAAGTCCCGGCGAGATAATCGATGCATATTTTAAGTGTTTGATCAGGAAATGATCTTAGAAGAGATAAACAACAGAATAATGTAGTGAGGATGCGGATAATAAATGATTAGATACGATGATTACATTTCTCCTGAAGAATATTTGGAATTACGTAAATTGGTCGGATGGAGGCTTTTCCCGCTCGAAGAAGCAAAGAAGTGTGTAGAGAACGCTTATATGGTTCTTTGTGTGAGAGATGATGAAAAAGCCATAGGCGTTGTAAGATTGTCTTGGGACGGCGGATATGTAGCGTTCCTGTCAGACGTAATCGTTATTCCTGAGTATCAGGGACAGGGAATAGGGAAAGCACTGGTTGAGGCTGTCATCAAAAGGATAAAGGACGATATGAAGCCGGGCTATATAGTGAATCTCAATCTTAATTCTGCTAAAGGGAAAGAACCCTTCTATGCAAAACTCGGATTCGTGGAACGCCCGAATGAAGATGCAGGGGCCGGAATGAATCAATGGCTGGTCTTGGAAGAATAAATAAACAGAAATATGGACAACGTTAACCGGACATTAGTAATCCAAAGCATTTGCAGGAGAACATCTGCATTGACGGCGGCATGACAAAACTGATGATCTACCATGGCGATCACGGATGGACATATGAGTGCGCAGACAATTAGGAGAATAGGGAAAATATGAAATATTACAGAGTACACATGAAAGACTGTGCTTACATCACTAAACAGCCCAGGGGCATCTTTACGGCTGTAGGAAGGCTCGTATCAAGCAAGACGTTGACTGAAGAAGAGGAGAAGGAATACTGGCGCAACAGAGAGTATTTCGAAAGGGTTTTGCCAGTTCCTCCTTTCTATGAGAAGAATAATCCTGACGGTGCTATCACATGGTTCAAGAACAGTGAGGAAGCAAAGGACATCTGGGATCAGATGACGTTCTACCGTGAGATGTGTAATAAGTATGGGATAAAGCTCTATGTTTCCGAGTGCGATGAGATTCCGGGTGAGCTCATATATGAGGATGAGTTCCAGATAGCTGTTAAGAATCAGCCGGAAGATGCTGTGATAATCACTAAGGAACTGCAATTATGATATACGAATTCGGCGATGCCAACGCCAATACCGTTCTTATTCAGCCGGTGGATGAATACGATCTTGCGGGCATTGAGAACGAGGCCTCTGTCATTGCAGCGAATTGCGGTAAAAGTATTCAACTGATTGCAGTCAAAGTCGATAACTGGAACACCGACCTTTCGCCGTGGAAAGCGCCTTCAGTGTTCGGTAAAGAGGATTTCGGCGAAGGCGCAGAGGAAACGCTCGCGGGGCTTCTGAAACTCTGCTCCGACGAAAACAAAACATATTATATCGGCGGTTATTCGCTTGCCGGGCTTTTCGCATTGTGGGCGGCATATCGGACTGACAGATTCACGGGCGTCGCTGCGGCGTCTCCATCGATGTGGTTTCCGGGTTTTACGGACTACATGAAGGAGCACGAGATCAGGACCGGCAAAGTTTATCTCAGCCTGGGAGATAAAGAAGAAAAAGCGCGCAATCCCGTTATGGCGACGGTCGGTGACAAGATCCGCGAGGCACACGCCCTGCTCTCAGAACGCGGCGTGAGATGCGTTCTTGAATGGAATGAAGGAAATCACTTCAAAGACGCAAACGTCCGCACGGCAAAGGCGTTTTTGTGGGTGATCAAGGAGGGAGAAATATGATATTCAAAGAAGGCATCGGCTGGAAATGCTGTTATGATCCTGAAACAGGACTTTATACGGCGCGGACCGGCGGTGGTGGGAATGTAGATCTTTATGAGATTACCAAGGAGATATTCGATCAGGTGGATGATCCGGGTATCGAATGGCCGACCAGACTGATCAGTCAGGGCAGGCATTTGTTTATGTCAGTAGATGACCGCTGCGGTCCGCCGTATACAGTGGTTTTCGATGAGGATTACAAAAAGATCTGCCCGTGGACGGAACCGCAAATTGCAGGTAAGATTTGGAGCGAAGAAATGACTGATGCCGCTGTTGAAGTGTTCGCATCAGAAGAGAACAATAGAGAACAACGCCGGGCGAAGAAAGCTCAGCGTGAAAAGAAAAAGTCAGAATGATAAGATAATGAGCGTAGCAAAGCACAGTAAAGGTAAAGACATTATGGGAAAAACAGTAAAGAAAGGCGATATAGTAACGATTTATTTCGGGGACAGCATGCGCAAGATTCTCCGTAAGAATCTCCGCAAAAAGAACACGTATTTTGTAGATTACATGGTAGTCTCCGTCGACGGTGACATGCTTATGATCGTTCCGAATGCAAAGCAAGACGACGGGAAAATGCCATATGAGTTTTCCGGCATCTGCATCGAAAAGAACGACAGACACATTTTGTTTGAAGGCGAACTTGACAGTCTCCGCAAATCGAACAAGAACGAGCTTAGTCTTTTCGCTGACGAACATAACTTTAAACCTAAGGAATTTAAGGAAGCCCTTAAGCCTTTCCGCAAAGGCGACAAAAAGGACGACTGAATCCCTAATACGCCCGCGCGGAGTTTGATCCGGAGCATTGTTTCTGATTAGTTTTAAAAGGAGCGTATATGAAAATACTGGTTTTGGGCGGGACGAGATTTTTCGGGATCCATATGGTCAATGACCTTATTGAGAAAGGCCATGATGTTACTATAGCAACCAGAGGGAATACCCCTGACGGGTTCGGTGATTCGGTCTCAAGGATACGTTTCGAGAGGACGGATGAGGACAGCATAAAAGCTGTGATAGCCGGCACACATTACGATGTGATCATAGATAAGATCGCTTATTGTTCAAATGATATCCGCAAGATCATGGAAGCAGCCGACTGTGATAAGTATATTTACATGTCGAGCACGGCGGTCTATGATCCCAAACGCATCAATACCGTTGAAGAGGATTTTGACGGTGCGGGCGGCGGCCTTATCTGGTGTGACAGACCAGACTATCCTTACGATGTGATAAAGAGACAAGCAGAATATGCCCTTTGGCAAAAGTATCCTGACAAGAACTGGATCGCCGTAAGGTACCCTTTTGTGACCGGCAAAGACGATTACACAAAGCGGCTGTATTCTTACGTTGAACACGTTCTGAATCAGCTCCCGATGAAGATCGATAATCCTGATTCACAGATGGCCTTCATCAGGTCAGATGAAGCCGGTAAGTTCTTGTCGTTTCTGGTTGATAAAGATTTCAAAGGCGCCATAAACGGGAGCTCAAAAGGCACGGTCTCCATAAGAGAGATCCTTGATTATCTCGAAAAGGAGACCGGAATAAAAGCTGTTATTAGTGACGATGGCGATCCGGCTCCTTATAACGGTGAACCCGGTTACAGTATCAATACTGACAAGGCGGAATCACTCGGCTTCGCTTTTACTGACCTGAAAGACTGGCTATATACCCTGCTTGATTATTATATCGATGTGGCACATGAAGGCATGTTGGGCTTATACGACAGCTTAGATTAACATACATCAATGCGGCGATCCGTAAGTTCTGATATCGTCTCCTCGGAGGTGATATCAATGGATACCAGAAAATCAAACGCAACACGCGCGATAGCTATAACGACCGCACTCACTTTATTTGTTACAGGCTTCGAGATATTCATGGCTTATACGCATTATGAGCCGGGGATGAACTTTATCGATATCGCAAGCTATGTGGCTTCCAACAGATATTTCTATTATCTGGTCCTGATAGCAGCAAATATGATCCTGCTGCCTGGTGCCGTGCTGCTATTTAAGGAGAACGGCATAAGTCTTAAACAGGAGATCTCTGAGAAGAAGACCATCGGGAAAGATATTCTGATCGGAATCATAGGTCTTGCGTTAGCCGGAATAAGCGAGCTGTTATCCACGCTTATCTATAGGGGACAAACGGATTTGGCAGCTAAGCCGGCCCCCCAGTCCGTCGGTCTCCTGATCATGGGTTTTATCGCCCTGGGATTAGTGAGCGGCATTGTTAAAGAAATACTCTTCAGAGGCCTTGCCAAAGTCTTTTGCGGACAGGTCATGGGAGAGATGACTGCCCTGATACTGTTTAATGTTTTGTTCACGATGCTCGACTGGTATAACTTTGGATTTTCATTTGTTCTAGGGTTAATATGTATTTGGGCATATAAGAAAACAGGGCATCTCCTTGCTCCGATGATCGCTCATGGCGGCGTCAATATCGCAAGTCTGATTTATTTGGTACTGGTGAATAAATAACATATGGACAAGACATATCTTATAAAACAACTTAAAGAGCTGACTGACGGATTAGGACTTAGTATCTCTGAAGAGGCTATCTCCAAAGCTATCGGATTCTCCAGATTCAAGGTCTATTCAAAGGGCGAGATTATTGCCCGAACAGGCGACAAGGCTATCACTGCCGGGCTCGTGATAAGCGGCGTTGTGAGGAGCTTTTATGTTGATCAGGATGGCAATGACATCACGCAGTATTTTGCGGCTGAAGCCAATTGGTGTATTGATTCCGGAATGGTCGGTTTTGATGAGATGCAGGCCAACTGGGAAGCACTCGAGGACACGACGGTCATGCTTTTCGACGTGAAAGACATGAAGGAGCTGATCTTTGGTGACGAGTATCTGAAGAATGTCTGGATATCAGTCTTGGAAAGCGGTATGCGGTACAAGGTATACAGGGAAAACGGTTTCCTGGTCGAGAATGCCACGGAAAGATATGTTGCGTTCAGGAAAAGATACCCCATGATCGCAAAGCGTGTCCCTCAACGTTATATAGCCACATATCTTGGGATAACGCCCGAGTCATTGAGCAGGATCAGATCGTCACTTAAGGAAAACGAGAACTGACAGAAAGCGCCATAGATAATTGAAACCGAAATATATACCGTACATCCTCTTACAGTGCACATGGGGAATGATTCAGACTATTGCCGGGCTTGTCATGTTTTTAACAAGCGCCGGCAGCAGGCACGCCTGGTATAACGGTGCAGTCGCAACATTCTGGAATAAGCCCTTTGGAATATCATTGGGATTGTTCATTTTCATTCCGCCCAAAGCCAGGTTTTATAACGCTGAAAAATATCATTTCAGCGATGATGAGATACAGAGCAGATTGTTGGTTCACGAGTATGGTCACACCTTTCAGTCATTGATCCTTGGACCTTTGTATTTCCCTGCAGCCGGTTTGCCGAGCGTTATCTGGGGCATGGTAAAGAAGCCCGACAAGTCTTACTTTTCCTTCTATGCGGAGAAATGGGCAAATCACTTGGGTGAAAAGCATACAGGTCTGAAGTCAATGGAGACGATAGATATATAAGTCTTCAAACGAGAAAAATAATAAGTTTAGGTTTAAACTAATACTATTAGTGACTTACAGAAGATTCCGTTAACCGATATAAAAACAGAATTGATTATGATTACTCGACTGAAGGTTACAGCATAGAAGAAATTAGAAACATGGATTCTTCAGAACGTGAAGAAAAGGGAATCCATTATCTTATTGAAAAGCCTGAGTCTTTCGAAGAATATGGAGATAATGAGGCTCTGTGATGAGAAAGATAAGTATAATCCGAATAGTACTAATAACAATTGCTGCTTTGTTTATTGCAGTTTTTCTTATACCTATGCCATATTCTCTAACGGACGGGGGATCTACAGGGGTTTGTTCACTTTTCGGATGGGGTTATGATGTGAGGAAGTGTCACGAGTTATCTGGAGCGAGAGACATTGACGGAGTCTCTTTCAGTTGCTCTCCTTCAACGACAAGTTATAATGTCGGGACCAGAGTTAAAATCTTTGGACTAGTTGTATTTGATAATACTCACCTTGATCCGCCGTTGAGCGAATTGGACTATGAGGATGAGATTAAAGACCTTATCGCCTATTACAACTCGCATCGGGTTGAAGACGTTGAGCTTAGGAGCATTTCTGTTTATCAGAGAGATGCGTTTGATCGTGTTTATTTGAACTTCAGCGACGCGACTAAGATTGAAGTGATCGATGAAATAGTTAAAGTTATTAAAGACTATCTTGATGAGCACCCGGAAAGTTTTCTTTATGATCATGATGAACTTATAATAGGTTCCAGGCATAACGAAGTGATAGAAAAAACAATGAGTTCTGCTACTTTTGAAATATATGAAGTAGAGTATTGTCTTAGTCTTCCTGATAAATCCATAACAGAACTTCAGATGACGTCTAATATGATTCCGGAATCTGTTCCTTCAGGTCATATTTTTCAAGATGTTCAGACGATTCGTTTTTATTATTCTGATTCGCTAACAGACGACGAAAGTAAAGTTTTGGGAAGCATTTATCCGAATGCAGAAATAGTACACGATTAAGGATTTAATCTGCTTTATCGCGGGTGTATCTTAATCTACGCTCAGCAGACCTCGATACACAACGTCCTCGTATTCTTCGTATTTTTTCGCTTTCAGCAGGCGCTTGATGTCGCGCTCTTTGCCGTCGAAAAGAGTCTGCCAGTAAGACCAAAGCTCTCTCATCTTGTATAAGACATTAATGTCAGGTGACATGACCTTCTGATACTCGTGATAGATGGTGTCGTGCAAGCGTTTGAACTTAGCGAAGTCGGTTTCCGCCGTAAAGCCCTTGAGCTTGTCTGCAAGAGACGGATCTGATATCAGACCTCTGCCCAGCATTACCGGGTCAAGGCTGGTGCCGAACGAACCAGAGTACTCTTCGTAGTCTTTTGCCGAAAAGATGTTTCCGTTATACACAAGAGGGCATTTGGAATGCTCCAGAGCATATGCGAAATATTCTTTGCGCGGTTCGCCCTTATAAAAGTCAGATCTTATCCTGGGATGCACGATCAGCTCGCTCACAGGGTACTTGTTAAAGATATCCAAAAGGTCATAGAACTCGTCCGGATTAAAGTAACCGAGTCTTGTCTTGATGGATATCTTCACGCCGTCAGATTCGGCATAAGAGTAGATGTCATCCAAAAACTTCTGAAGCGCCAATGTCTCGGGCAGGAACCCCGCGCCTTTGCCCTTCGCGCAGACGGTCCCCGAAGGACATCCGAGATTGAGATTGATCTCCTTGTAGCCCATTGCCTGAAGCTCTCTTGCGCCTTCGATAAAGTGCTCAGATCTGCATGTGAGGATCTGGGGAACCAGGTAGAAACCTTTGTTATTCTCGGGCGTGACTTCCTTGCGCTCACGGGGCGTTATCGGGCACTTCTCAGACGGAGAAATAAACGGCGCAAAATACTTATCAATGTGACCGTAGATCTCATTATAAGCATTGCGGAATATATAATTTGTTATGCCTTCGAGCGGCGCGAAATATATCTTCATGAGCATATTTTATCACGTTTATTATTCGGACAGCAGGAAAGACAAATAACTGCAAAAAGCCGCTTTGAAGGAATGTTATAATGACTTTGCAAGTATTTAAAACGGAAAAAGAAGGCTTCGGGATGTGCTTATGATAAGAAATGCGCCTGGTCGGAAGAAAACAGTGATCCTGTACATATCCATTACCATAGCATTGACTTGGCTCTTACAGTTTATGCCAATAATGCTGGGGCTGGATGTAAGTGACACATCGGTCTCTTCGTTTGATTACGCCTCCATATTCTTTACGGTCGGCGGGGTTATGCCGACTCTTGTAGGTATTGTTTTCGTCTTTCTATTTTATTCCAAAGAAGGCATAAAGGCTTTCCTTAAGAAGTGCTTTATCCCTAACAGATACAGCTTTGTGACCATAGCGGTCGCTTTGGCGCTTGTGTGCTTTGAGGTGCTGGTCACACAGTCCGTCGGAAAGCTTTTCGGGGCTGAAGCGCTTGGCTTTGAAGGATTGAAATTGATAGGACAGAACCCACTCTATATTTTCTATTTTCTATTTTGGGGATTGATCTCCGGACCTTTATCAGAGGAGTTCGGCTGGAGAGGTTTTCTGACAGACCAGTTATTCAATAAGAACAAGCTGTTTTTGATGTCTTTGTTTATCGGTTTTATCTGGGGAATCTGGCATTTGCCTTTATATTTCTATCCGGCGCAGATCCAGAACGAATGGTTTAAGATCAATCCTTTCCTGGGACTCGCATTTATCATCAGCACAATGAGCGCTGCGCTGGTCTACACCGCTATCTATGTGATATCAAGGGGAAAAGTTTTCCCGATATTTTTCCTACATATGTTTAAGAACATCATACTTACGGGAGCCATGATCTATCCGTTCAGTTTTACATACAAGATTGTTGTCGTTCCGGTAGAGATCATCATCGATCTGATCTTCTATTTTGCTATCTCACATACAGGCTTTTACAAGAAAGCTCTTAATGACGTTCAGGTCGCAAATTATCTGAAGACCGGTGTGCCTTCAAGGCAGGGTAAATGATGAAAACCGGCACAGCAGTTGTTGTATAATATTGTCGTTGCAATACAAAAATCCACAAAGAATAAGGGGTAACCGGAAATGATCTTATCAGACAAAACAATCTGCAAAATGCTCGAAGAGAAAACACTTGTTATCGAACCAGTTACCAAAGAACAGATTCAGCCTGCGAGCGTAGACATCAGATTAGGCAACACTTTCAGCGTTGTAGATGATTCTCCGTCAGGCGTTATCACATTGGGATCTCAGATCAACTATAAGACCATTACCACCGATACATATCTAATCTTGCCGGGCCAGTTTGTTTTGGCTACGACGATGGAATATTTTGAGCTCCCTGATAATCTGACTGCTTTTGTAGAAGGCAGGAGCTCTTTAGGCAGAATGGGTCTTTTTATCCAGAACGCAGGCTGGGTAGATCCCGGATTTAAGGGCGAGATCACGCTTGAGCTCTACAACGCCAACAGATGCGCGATCGAGCTTAAGAGCGGCAGGAGAGTAGGCCAGCTGGTATTTGCTCTCATGGACGATCACGCCGAGAATCCTTATGACGGCAAGTATCAGGGCCAGAAGGGCGCGACAGGCTCCAGAGTGTTCCTGGACGCGGATAAATAAGGAATTATAGCCTGACGGCAGGATCAAAACCACTATGAAATACGGTGAATCCACATTCGATATCTTGTATCTTCTTTTCGCGATAATAACAGGCATCGTGATCCTTATAAAGCATCGCAACAAGAACGATGTCCTTATGGGGACTGCGGCGCTGGTGCTCGGCCTCGGCGACTCTTTCCACCTGATCCCCAGAGTCTTAAACTATTTCATCGATGCTGATTTCACATGGTATCTGGGCTTCGGAAAACTCGTCACGTCCATCACCATGACCATCTTCTATATCTTTGTTTTCCGGCTTTATAAGAGTGTCTATAACAAGGACGATAAAAGCACCAAGACCACCGGCATCACGATATATGTCCTTGCAATCTTAAGGGTCGCTTTGTGCCTCGCTCCGGGAAACAACTGGTTTACGGGCGAAGGCTCCATGCTCTGGGCTGTATTGCGCAATCTGCCGTTTATCATCATAGGCTTGATTGTTGTTTGTCTGTATTTCAAAGTCCGTAAGGAAGATAAGTATTTAAGCAGGCTGTGGCTATATACGACGCTGTCTTTTCTGTTCTATATTCCGGTCGCGGTCTTTGCGTCTTTGCTTCCAATGCTCGGAATGCTCATGCTGCCTAAGACTGTTTGCTATGTGCTTATGCTGATCTCTTTCATCAGAAAACAGAAGAATACGAATGAGTAAGACTTTTTGCGCCCGCAGCGCGCATCTTGATCGGCCATTTATTCGTTGTTGATACTTGAGGGTTCTTTAGCTAAAATCAATTTAAGAATTCATAAAGCTGGAAACCACTGTGAGAAAAGCAACTTCGACATTATTGATCCTGGCGCTCCTTATGTCTGTCGTATTCGGCTTTGCCGGATGCAGGAAGTACGTTCTTAAGGACTGGTACACAGAAGCACTGAATTACTACCGCGACGGCGTGAGAAGCGGCTTTCCTATTGATGAACCTGAGAACTTCAAAGTATCAGACGACCTCAAGATCAAGACCAACAATCCCGGATACATGTTATATGACCTCGACGGTGACGGAGTTGAAGAACTCCTTATCGGCCTGATCGACAACAGCGCGAAAACGAAGTTTACGAGCATCGTTGTCTATCACACCGAGAAAGGTCCCTATTGCATGTTCAGCGGCGGAAACGGTGATTATTACTATCTTTGCGCAGATGGTGTCATTAAGCAGGAGATAACGTCATTCCGGACGAACACCCCGGAGCTGTTCTATAGATTTGATCCGAAAAGCAATTCTTTTACGCGCATTGAAGGTGACGGCAAGTACATTCCGCTCAAATGGGATCTTACTCCATTTAAATAAACACTTTTTCAGCAAGGAGGCCCTTTATGGCAGCATTTCAACCGCTCTTGATCCAGGATATCGGTGATAATGAGAATCCTTTCGGCTACGCCGGAACAGATGCAAACGGCAACCTGATCGCGGATCCTTTAGACAACGGGATCTCGAACTGTGTAAGAGCCTGCGGAATCGCTATTTACCGCAAGACTGTAAACGATAAGGAATTCAGACAGACGCTCAGGGCTTCTGACATTGATATCGATTGCTATATTACTGACAGCCGTATAATTGTCCGCTGTGACAAATACGATAAAGGCGGCACGTGGACCGGCGGCTTAACGGCTCTTGCTCTCAATGCTGTAGAACGCGCTGCAGCCAACAGAAGGACCAGAGGCAAGACCTTCCTCGGTCATATCAGATACGAGTGGGTTTCCGCGGTAGCTTACATGAGCAAGGATAAAGCAGGATTGTTCAGCAGCGCTATCCGTGAGTTAAGGATTCTCTTAGTGAATACCGACAAAACCAAGTATTTATATGTGATCAGCTTCAAAGAAAACACGGATACGATCCGGCTTGCTAATGACATCCTCCATAAGCTTGTAGATTACAGAGCCAGGATGAAGGATGAGAAGACACCCGAGGAGGATGCTTTCTACAAGAAATATGCCACGGCGAGGATCCCCCACGATTCTAATCCGAATAATGTCAGCAGCGTCAGCATCCCTCAGTATTATTTTGCTCCTTCCGGACAGAAATTCAGACCGGAGGCATAAGCTTTGGAGCCTGTTATCGTAACCCCGCGCCTTTTCCTGCGCGAAATGAACATGGACGACTACGAGGCACTTTACGCAGTCCTCGCGGATACATCCATCATGCAGCACTATCCCTATACCTTTGACGAAGAACGTGTGAAGGCCTGGATCGAGCGCAATATGAACCGTTACAAAGACAACGGCTTCGGCCTTTGGGCTGTCTGCCTTAAGGAGACCGGAGAGATGATCGGCGACTGCGGCTTAACCCTCCAGAACATCGAAGGCGAGATGCTTCCCGAGATCGGCTATCACATCCGCGCAGACCAACAGCACAAGGGCTACGCGAAAGAAGCAGCTGCGGCAGTCCGCGACTGGGCCTTCATGAATACCGGCTATCCGGCACTCTACTCGTACTGCAAATATACCAACGTCGGTTCATATAAAACGGCGGAGTCGATAGGCATGGTTTTCGAGAAGGAATATCCTGATAAAGACAATGAGATCACGCACGTGTCCGTCATAAGGCGCGAGATGTGGTCAAAGGATTAAAGGCCGCGAGCTTCGGTTTTTGCGGGGCTTGATTAAATCTGCAATATAAGTGAAAGGGTTGCCTCTGGTGAGACAACCCTTTTGTTATTTGTTTTTGTAATCAGGAATCCTGATATGCGTTCCAGCCGACATCGTGCCAGCACTTGCCCGTGCCAATCTGGTTTACGCTCGAATAGTAGGGCATCGGGAGAGTGCCTTCAAGAGATGCCTTCTTGGTCAGCACATCCGCAATGGCATTGCCGCCCTCGGTTCCGGGCAGGTAGAGCATGATGCATGAATCCCACTGGCCGATATATTCGTCGATTATCACATTGCGCCCTGCAACAATGAGCGTCAATGTGGGAAGGCCGGAATCTCGAGCCAGATTGATGGCTTCCTTGTTTCCGCTAAGACCGAGACTTCCGGTAAGAGAGAGGTCTGCCGTATCGCCGTACCATTCGGCATAAGGCTTCTCACCAATGCAGAGGATCACCATATCGCAGGTACTGATCTGGCTCTTGTCAGTTACTACTTCGAAGCCGTTTTCCTTTGCAGCTTTTTGGAGCGCTTCAAGAATAGAATTGCCCTCAGCCCAGTGCTTTTCATCAATGCCGTAATAATTGTGCATGTCTGCATCAGAGACACCCTGCCACCAGTATGTCCAGCCGCCGCAGAGCGCACCTACATCATCGGCTGCAGGACCCGTAACGAATACTCTCATGCCGGGCTCGATGTACATGTTCTTTCCTACCTTCAAAGGCACGTAGGACTCAGCTGCAAGCTCGCGCGCAACGCTGTGTGACTTCTCGCTTCCGAAGCTGTAAGAAGGCTCCAGATCCTCAAGATACGGATCGTCGAAAAGCCCCGCTTCCTTCTTGACCCTGATTATCCTCGTGACTGCGTCATTGATCCGATCTTCGCTGATCTTTCCTTCGTTGACGCCGTCGATTATATACTGCAGCGCAGCCTCGTGCTCCGTGGATGTCATGAACATATCGATGCCCGCATTAACGCCTAAGATGACATTCTCCTTGTAAGAAGAACCGGAGCAATTCATGATCGAATCCCAGTCGGTCAGGACAATGCCCTCAAAACCCATGTCTTCCTTAAGATAAGTGATGTATTTGGTATTCTCGTGCATCTTCGTGCCGTTGAGCGATGAGTGCGAGAGCATGATCACCTGCACGCCTTCATCTATGAGTGCCTGATATATCCCGAGCTGCTCCTGGATCTGCGCTTCCGTGAGCTCGGCGTTGCCTCTGTCGAGAAGCATTATAAGCGGGTCCTCACCCGTGTTGAAAGCTGTCATGCCGTCACCGAAAAAGTGCTTGGGGCAGACGATTATCCCTTCCGACAAAAGTCCCTTCGTATATGCCGTAGACATATTGATGACCCTCTTACTGTCAGACGAATAAGACTCGTAAGTCCTTCCCCATCTCGGGTCATTTGCCGTAGCTACGCAGGGCGCGAAATTAAGCAGCATTCCGGTATGTGCGATGTCGCTTCCGACGACCTTGCCGTACTTTTCCGCGAGATCATTGTCATTAGCAGCACCAACGTTGATGTTGTGCGGGAAGATAACACAGCCCGATGCGAAATTAACTCCGTGAACGCTGTCATTACCGTAGATAAACGGTATCTTCGCATCAGACATCATCGCGTAATCCTGGTAGTCATTGACGATAGCTTTCCATTCCTCCACAGACGGCATCGGCCAGTCGTCGATCCTTCCCAGGACCGAACCGTAATCGGTATCACTCATAACAGACGGCAGCGTGTTATTAATGGTCGGCTGCATCATCTGCGCAGCCTTCTGCTCGAGCGTAAGAGCAGCGCAGATCTCTTCCGGCGTCATCTCCGCATAGTTCAGAACTTCTGTGTTCTGAACAGTGACGTTACTTTCAGTCACAGTTTTCCCTGAAGAACACGCAGTAGTTACTGCAAGCGAGACCAGCAACAAACAAGCCAGCACTTTTTTAGTCTTCATAAGTTACCTCAAAAAAGTCAAAAGATAAAATTATTATAACATTTAGATCTTATCTCCATCGAGGACACTGCGGGCAGCGCCTGCTAAGCTCTGTGTTGAAGGCCGGATTTTGTCTGCAACAGAGAAAGGCTGCCTCTTTTTTGAGACAGCCCCGCTCCAGTCATTATGAGAAAATTAATGGAAGGTGTTTTTATTGTATCCGGGATTTCTTTGTTTTCTTCTCCAGATACATTGCCTTGTCTGCTTTGTTCATGCACTCGAGGAGGTTGCTCCATTCGGTGAGTTCGCATGTTCCGATGCTCGCAGAGAGCAGGTACGGATAGTGGTTTACGGTGTTTGCTTCCTTGATCAGCTTGCGCAGAGTGCGGATGAACTGGCCAATCCTGCCGGGGCTGTCGAGGACAAGGACGACCTCGAATTCATCGCCGCCCATTCTGGCAGCGAATTCTTTTTTGTTGGTTGCTTTGCCGATGCATGCGGCTATCGCCTTGATTGCTTCGTCGCCGGCGGCGTGGCCGTAGGTGTCGTTGATGTGCTTTAAGCCGTCCATGTCGATGCTTGCGACTGCGAGACGGGACGTCTGCTTCTTGTCTTTGTCGAAGAAGTTGCTGATGTTGTTCTCGAAGCCGCGGCGGTTATAAAGGCCTGTCAGGGAGTCTCTGACGTAGAGATCCATGACATCGCTTACTGCGAACAGCTTGCTGTAGAGCTTGGTCCTGTTGATCGTCTGGCCTAAGAGCATCAGAATGAATTCGAGCTTCTCGTTGACGAACTCCTGGGCTTCGGGATTTATGTCGAATGCGCCGTAGCCGTAAACTTCGTTCTTATAGTAGATAGGCAGGAAGATCCTTATGCCGGAATCCGTCTCGATGAACCGGTTCGGAAGGAGCCTGTCATCGGGGAACGGGATGTCGCTTAAGTGTATCTCGCCGTCTTCTTCAAAGAACCCGAATACGGTTCTGTCGTTTTCGCGGAAATAGCACAGGTAGCATCTTCTGAAGAACCCTAAATTCTGGAGCTCTTCCATGGTTATCCTGTGATATGCTTCCGGGGTGATCGAATCTTCGTATGTGGCGCTCAGGATGACGAATCTTCGCGTCACGTCGAAGGCTGTTTTTCTGATGATGTCGAGCTTGCGGTATGCGTCGAAAACGTCGCGCTCTTCGACATCTCTTGTGCTCTCGCGGAGGACCAGTTTGCCGGGCACATTGATGTAGAAATCGACCTGCTCGTTGTTGAGGATCTTCTCGAGCGTATCCATCGCGGAATTAGCCAGTGTCTCTTCCGGGATGTTCGATGTCGTCAGGGACGGGATGTGCATCTCGGCCGCGTCGATATCGTCGATGCCGGTGATCATGACATCGTCAGGAAGCTTGTAGCCGCGGTAGGTGAGCTCGTCCATGAGGGTCAGAGCCATATAGTCGTTCGAACAGATGATCGCCTCGGGCAGAGATCCGTCTTCCCTGATGAAGAAATCGGCGGTCTGCGGGCCCTGGGTTACCCAGTAGTTGCCGTGGAAGATCATGTCTTCCCTGATATCAAGACCTGCCTCGTGCATCGCATCTTCGAAGCCCGCTCTTCTCTCGGCTGAATCGATCAGGTCGTCTCTTCCTGTAACGAAGCCGATGTCGTCGGTCTTGCACTTACCTATGACGTATTCTGCAACGTCGTGCATGATCTGCCTGTTGTCGGGAACGATGTTGTAGAAGCCTTCATCGGCCGAACGGATGCTTACGACGGGCGGAAGATCCTGCGTGGAGATGAGGTTCTCGATGAGCTCCTTATCCATGTCGCCCTGGGTCAGAGTGTCCGAGCAAAGGATAATGCCGTCGTACTCTTTGAGGGGCGGGAGGGAGAGGATGCTCTTAAGGCCGACCGCATGGAGCGGGTTGCCGCTCGGGACTGAGCAGTTGCCGTAGACGTCAATGTGATGGCCCCTTTCGAGGGCGCGCTCTCTCAGAGTCCGGACGATACCGGCTGAGTAATCACGATATAAATCTCCGACAAATGCACAAATCTTCATTTCCGAGCTCCCGTTTAAACTGATCTTATGATTTCAGTATAAGGGGCTAATAAAAACAAACAGTTAACAGAAATATCGATTGCTGTTAACTGTTTATCAATTATGAATAACGAGTTTTTAAGACTCAGTCGAATGTGAAAATGTCGAAAACCGCTCTCTTATCGTCATCCTTGCATATGAATTCGAAGTAGACCGCATGTCTTCCCGTGATCTTCTTGTTAAGATCGATAACTACCTCATCAGCGTCACTTACAATATCCTTTGAAGCTACAACTTCGCCGTCGTAAGAACCGAGCCTGATCTTGATTTCAAAGCCTTCAGGGAATGAGCCTTTGATAGTTGCGGAAGAAGCACCATTGTCGCCGAAGTTGATGTATCTGAAGCCGATCGTAGCGCCGCTCTGGATATCTACAACGGGTGAGGAATCTCCTTCGTAGACGGGCATGATGTGAGCAACTCTTCTGTCCTTGTTGGTGCCCTCTGCGTTGTCCTGGTACATGGGCTTGCCGAGGCCGTCGTACATGTGGCATGTGTAGCCTGCGGAGATGAGGGAGTAAGCATCGAGGCCGTCTTTATTGAAGCCCTGTGATGTGCAGTCGACAACGTCGGAACCGGCAGGTTCGCCTGACTCATCGTAGCGTATCTTTCCGATGAAGATCTTGCCGTCTTTTCCCATAGCGATATCAACGGGTTCGACCATTGCCTGGCGTGAATATTCGTTGCAGCCGGTCTGTCTGTGGTAGAAGATGTACCACTGGTCCTTGACCTTCATGAGTGAGCCGTGGTTGTTGCCCCACTGGTATGTCATGATGCCGTTACCGTCAGGTCCCTTGATGACTTCGCCGCCGTTGAAGCTGATGTCGCCGCCCATCTTGTATTCGCCTAAGGGCGTGTCGCTCCACTTGTAGGAAAGGAAGCCGTTGCAGCTGTTGAATACGCCGAGATCAGGCCTCGGATACTCGTAGCGCTTTGAGTAAACGAGGACATATTTGCCGTTGATCTTGCGCGGGCTCGATGCCTCGAAGAAGCCGTCTTCAGGGATCACGTGGCCGTCGTCCTCCTTGATCCAGAAGGGCTTTGAGTGGCCCATGATGTGATGGACGATTGTATCCTTCTTAAGCGTGGCCATATCGTCATTGAGCTCGCCTGCATGGGATTCGCAGAAGCCCCAGAAAGCATAGGTCCTGCCGTCGTCATCTACGAGGATGCCGGGGTCAAAGCCGAGTTCTGTTTTGACCGGGTTTTCGAAAGGTCCCCAGGGGCACTTTGATGTGACGAGCATGATCGAAGAGCCGCGGTTCTCTGCTGCGTACATGTAGAAGGTATCGCCCTTTTGGACAACGTCGGGAGCGTAGAGGTCGCCGCCGTCGGAGGCTGTGTAGCAGACGCCGTGGCAGGTCCAATTAGTGGGATCGTCAACGGGTGCTGACCAGACGACGTAGTCAGGGCCGCAGTAGTCGGTCTTCTTCGTGTCGTGTGAGCCGTAAAGATAAATGCGTGTCTCGCCGTTGTAAGTAAATACTCGCGGCTCGCCGTCCGGAACGTGTTCCCAGAGGGGCATGTAGGGGTTTGCGCCTTTGACCATCTTCTTGTTGTTGTCCATGTCAGTACCTCACTTTTATTTTTTCGCCGTTTAGAAAAATACGGCTTCGGATATATACATCATTACTGCGCTGATCAAGTCGATGAGGAACATGACCCCGATTACTTTGATGTGGGTCTTTTTCCTCTCGTATATAGTAGCAATAAACTCTCTTACGAATGCGTTGATCCAGAAATAACTCTTGGTCTTGCTGCCGATACCCTCTGCCTTGATGCCGAGCGATTCCGCGAGCATTCCCGAACGGAATACGTGGTAGTTAGTGGTAGAGAAAGCGAGCTTATAATCTCCGGAACCGAAGTGTTCACGGATAAGAGTGTCCGCGAACTTGAAGTTCTCTTCCGTGGTGGTGGATTTTGTCTCTTCAAGGATCTGATTTTCGCTGATGCCGCGTTCCAGGAGATAGCGTTTGATGGCTTCGCCCTCGGATATGACTTCGTCAGAGCCTTTGCCGCCCGAAGGCACGAAAATAATGCTCTTGTCGGTATGCTCTTTTTGCATATTTGCGAACTCGATCGCGCGGTCTGCTCTCGACTGCAAAAGCTTTGTGAGAGTGCCGTCCTTGCGGATCTGGCAGCCGTGAATGATGATGTAATCCTTGTCAAACGAAGGAATATATCTTGCAGCCTTTATGCCGGTGATTATGGTACCGATGAGGATACATTCAAGATATGCTACGATCGCTGAAATGCCGTTCTCGATGAACATCTCGACAAAACGGCCGACGCCTCTCTCGTAATGAACATCGATGATCGTCGAGCGCTGCAAAAATGTGCCGATTATCGTGGGCAGAAGGGCGCCGATACCGAGCACGAGTCCCAGGATGACTGCCAGAAGATTGCGCCAGGTCGCACCTTCTTTGCGGATGAGGGTAATATTGCTGATGGTAACAAATACCGTTGTTATGATAACAACGGGGAATGTGAGGACTACAAACAGCTGTGTCGAGCTTGCCGCCTGATTGAATGCGCCGCTGATGCCGTTCCTGTAAGTGTATGCCGCGACCTGTGTGATCATGAGCAGGAACATGAATATGATGAGACCCAGCGAGAGCACGTTGTCGTAGCTGTAAAGGCTCTTTTTGATCTGTGCTTCGTACTTTTTCAAGAAGTAACCGCAAAGCGCAAAGAGATAGAGGATTATCATGATATTGATGACCGGCATTCCCGTGCAGTCACCGAAGAATCTGTCAGAAGTGATGACGCCGTTTTTATGTGCGTAAAGTACGCCAATGCCTGTCGAATTGGGAGTCTCGAAGCGAACGTAGAACCTGCCGGGCGATACCGATCTGAGCCTGACGGTGAAGTTTTTCTCCGTTACTTCCCAGCCTAATATCTCTGCGTTGCCGATGGAGTCGTTCTCGATAAATACTTCAGTGATGCCTGAAGCCTCGTTGAAATCGTTTCTTACATATGTGTATTCCTTGCCGACTGACAGGACATAGAGATATCCGCCGACAGCGATCAGCACTGCAAGGATCACAAAGATATATTTTTTCAAATACTTGGTTATCATAACAGTTTTCTAGTATATCCCTAATAAACTAAAGATAATAGGCGACAAATTAAAGCAATTGTTGACAGGTTAGCAACGGCTAACTATAATGTGGTTGACAGGTTAGCATTGGCTAACTATAATGTGGACCGAAAAGAGGGCGTACATGAATAAATCTCAGGCTGCGGACATGAATCTTGGTGAACTTAAGGCAGGCGAGTCCTGCGTTGTAGTATCTGTCGGAGGGCAAGGCGCTCTCAGGCAGCATTTATTGGATATGGGCATTATCCCGGGCGCAGAGATCACCATCGTAAAGTTCGCGCCTTTGGGAGATCCCGTCGAAGTCAGGATCCACGGCTACGAACTCTCTTTAAGGCTTGATGACGCGGCTAAGATCGCAGTATCGAAGACCGATAAGACCGAAGAGGCCGAGGCCCCCGAAAAATCCAAAAAATCCCGCACCGCTCACCCTAATCTCGGTGAGCCTGGTGTCCACCACGATAAGAAAACAGAGAAACCTCTGCCCGACGATCACGTTCTGTCATTTGCTTTGGTAGGAAACCAGAACAGCGGCAAGACCACTTTATTTAACCGCCTCACCGGATCTAACCAGCATGTCGGAAATTTCCCGGGCGTTACTGTCGATCGCAAGGACGGCGCCATAATCGGCCACGCAAACACCGTGATCACGGACCTTCCGGGCATTTACTCGATGTCTCCTTATTCGAGCGAAGAGATCGTGTCACGTGATTTCGTTCTCAACAACAAGCCTGACGCAATTATCAATATCGTTGACTCCACTAACATAGAGCGCAATCTATATTTGACGATGCAGCTTCTTGAAACTGACCGCCCGGTGGTCGTCGCCCTCAACATGATGGATGAGCTCACCGGAAACGGCGGATCGATAGACATCAATCTGATGGAGGAGATCTTGGGAGTTCCGGTCGTCCCGATCAGCGCTGCTAAAAATCAGGGTATCGATGAGCTTATTACTCACGCGCTTCATATCGCGAAATATTGCGAGAAGCCTTTGGAGCAGGATTTCTGCGCGCCTGAAAGCCCTATCCATGACTCGATCCACGCTGTGGAACACCTCATCGAAGAAAAGACAAAAGAGTGCGGTCTGCCTTTAAGATTTGCCGCATGCAAAGCGCTTGAAGGCGACAATCTTATCCTCGATAAATTAGATCTCGACGAGAACGAGAAGGACCTTTTGGAACACATCAGAGTAAAGGTGGAGAAAAAGTCCGGTCTTGATCCCGCGGCAGCCGTTGCGGACATGAGATTTGCGTACATAATGCAGCTTTCCAAAAAGTGCGTTACCAAGCCCGTAGAGAGCAAGGAGCGCGCAAGAAGCGAGAAGGCTGACAGGATATTAACAGGCAAGTTTACGGCCATTCCGATCTTCATTCTGATTATGGCGACGGTGTTCGTCCTGACGTTTAACGTTATTGGCGCGGGCCTTCAGTGGCTTTTGGAACAGGGCATAGACAAGCTCACCGAAGTTACTGACATAGCGCTTACCAAAGCGAATGTAAATGAGGTAATTCACAGTCTCATTATCGACGGTATTTTCGAGGGCGTCGGAAGCGTACTGAGCTTCCTGCCGATCGTTGTCGTAATGTTCTTCTTCCTGTCGCTCTTAGAGGACAGCGGATACATCGCGCGTATCGCGTTCTTTATGGATAAACTCCTTCGTAAGATAGGTCTTTCGGGCCGCAGCATCGTGCCGATGCTCATTGGCTTCGGCTGCACCGTTCCGGCTGTTATGTCTACCAGAACGCTGCCTTCTGACAGAGACCGTAAGATGACGATCTTCTTAACGCCATTCATGAGCTGCACCGCAAAGCTTCCGATCTACGCTTTCTTTGTAAGTTCATTCTTCCCGAAGCAGGGAGGACTTGTCATGACAGGCCTTTATCTGCTTGGAATAATCGTCGGAATCCTCATCTCGTTCCTGTATAAAAAAGTGCTCTTCAAGGGTGAGGCTGCGCCTTTTGTCATGGAGCTTCCTAACTACAGGCTTCCTTCTTTGCGCTCTACCCTCCAGCTCATGTGGGAAAAGGCAAAGGACTTCCTGCAGAAGGCCTTCTCGGTTATCCTCATCGCGACCGTTGTTGTATGGTTCCTGCAGAGCTTTGATTTAAGATTCAATCTCGTTACCGATTCTTCCGAATCGATCATGGCGGCCATCGCGGGGTTCATCTCGCCTGTAATGAAGCCTCTGGGCCTCGGCGACTGGCGCATCACGACATCTCTTATCAGCGGATTCATGGCGAAAGAGAGCGTCGTCTCCGTGCTCGAAGTCCTCTTCGGCGCAGAAGGCGGAATCACTGCAGTTTTAGGAGTTGTCGAAGCCGGCACGCTCCTTATCTTCAGCCTTCTCTACACGCCTTGTGTTGCGGCCATCGCATCCTTCAAGCGTGAGCTCGGCTGGAAATACGCAGCAGCCGTTGCCGTCTGGCAGTGCATGCTCGCGTGGATAGTAAGCTTCATGTTCAGGATAATCGTCCTGGCTTGCACGGGAGGTTTTGTATGAACCCGGCAGATATCATCCTGATCGCCATTTTGGCTGTCATCCTCACAGTTGCAGTCATCATCACCATCCGCCGCAAGACCCGCGGCTCTTCCTGCTGCGGCGACTGCGCCAAGTGCAAGGGAAAGTGCCCGACGAAGGGGTAATCTGTCAGCGCATTTACTGCAACTTTTTCACGGAAAACGCTTTTTGCTGAATCGAGAAAAGATTTTCAGGGTATTTTTTCATAAATTCTTGAAAATTGGTTTTTGCGAAAAGAATTTCAGGATATTTTTCATAAATTCGCGAAAATCGCTTTTTGTGAAAAGAAATCCGGATTTTCTTTTCGCAGATTTGAAAAAACTGTCATTTGTGAAAAAAGCTGGTCAAATCTTTTCGCAGATTAAGATTTTTCAGGATTTGTGAAAAAGCACATCCGCTCCGCCGACAATACCACATGAAAAAGCTGCCAGTGTGTAGCAGGCAGCTTTTCCCGAGGGTAGTACCTCTTAGAGGGTTGTATGAACGTTAAGAGATCTTTCTGATTGTTTGTGAACCTGTAAGTTCCGCACTGAGGGGCGATGTTGTCGCCTTGTGCTTGATCGGCTTCCAGCCCGGATTGATGAAGAGGGCTGCGAATGCGATCGGAATGTAGGTAAGTATGAAGAACGGGAACGTGAAGACCGACAAGATCTTGCGCGCCGTCGTGGCGTGAATGTTTTTCCATTCTGTGATGAGCGATACGACGCCGAGGACGAAGAGCATGGAGCATGCATTGAAGATCGTCTCGAGCATTGACCAGAGTGCGATCCTGATGTCGCCGCCCATGACCGCGCCGATCGTGCCGTAAGCCAGGTTGCATGTGATCGAGACTGCGGTGAGGAAGAATGCCGGCATGATGTTCATTGTCATGTCGAATGCCGAGAAGCTTCCGTGGAAGATCGAATAGATGAGGTCCTTGCCGTAGTGTCTGAACACCTGGATGTAGCCTCTTGCCCAACGCATGCGCTGTCTGATCGACTGCCTCAGTGATGTGGGCTGCTCGTCGTAGAAAACTGCGGTCCTGCAGAATGCGATCTTACGGCCTTTGCATACGCGGTTGATCGTGAATTCGATGTCCTCCGTGAGAAGGTGGAAAGGCCATCCGCCGATCTCTTTAAGGACTTTGTTTGAGAAGAAGAAGCCTGTGCCGGAGATTGCCGCAGAAGAGCCGATCTTGTAACGAGGGTAGTTAAGATACATAGATTCTCTTAAGAAGCAGAGGCTGTAGCCGGAACTTATCCAGTTGTCGCCGAAATTCTTGGAGTTGCGGTAAGAGGTGATCGCTTCGTTGCCTTCAAGGTGGCACTTGTGCATCTCTTCGATGTAATTGGGTGTAAGAATATTATCTGCGTCAAAGACGAAGTATCCGTCGAAGCCTTCGGGGAAATCCTTCCTGATCTCTTTAAGAAGCGCTTCCATTGCATAGCCTTTGCCTACGAGATCTTTTGATTCGCGGCTGTATGCGACGGCGTTATGCTCTACTGCAACATCGTAAGTATTATCGGTGCAGTTATCTGCCATAACGAAAGTCGTTACTTTGCCCTTGTAAGTCTGGTTATTTATGCTGTCGATGAGCTGGCCGATGACGTTCTCTTCGTTTCTTGCGCAGATGAGGACGGCATAACGCTTGAGGTTTTCTTCTGATGAAGCGTCAGGCTTTGCCCCGGAGGCCTTTTTCGCGGCCTTCTTATCGCGGTGCTGCATCCACAACGAGACTGGCACGAAGATGAACTGGTACGAATAGCAAACGATGAATATCGCAGCAATGATGAAGTTAATGATTCTAATGGTTTCCATACGTTTTTCTCCCCTGTGTTTTCCCTCGGACAGAGTTATACCCCTGTAAATTCGAAAGTTAAAGTAGTTAAATCCTTAATATTTCCTTAAGATTGAGGCAAAACGAGTGCAGGCCTTTATTTGCTTTTACCTGCGAAAAGTATAGAAAACCCTTCATTTACAAGCCATTTAATCCCCTTACGAATTCCTTACACCTTTGTCACTTTTGATTTTCATTAGAGGGCGCGGAAGGCTATAATGTTGATTGTAAAAGGATTTTTATAACTGCTCGGCGAGGTGGCATTAATGGCATTCAGAATAGTCCGCAACGACATCACGAAAATAAAAGCTGACGCGATAGTCAACACCGCAAATCCCAAGCCGAAATACGATTCCGGCACAGACACCGCGATATACCTTGCCGCAGGCGCGGAAGAGCTCCTCGAAGCGCGCAAAAAGATCGGCCGCATCGAAGAAGGCCGGGTCGCAGTAACGCCCGCATTCGCCCTCGATGCCAAATACATTTTCCACACCGTCGGCCCCATCTGGTACGGCGGCCAAAAGGGCGAAAGAGACATCGTCCGCAGCTGCTACACCAACTGTCTTAACAAGGCCCTCGAACTGGGCATCGAGAGCATCGCTTTCCCGCTTTTGGCCACAGGCAATTACGGCTTTCCGAAGGCTGAGGCGCTGCAGATCGCAACATCTGTATTCAGCAGTTTTCTTGCAGAAAACGATCTCGACATAACGCTCGTCGTCTTCGACAACGAATCGTTCACTTTATCAGGCAAGATCTTCGCCGGCATCGACCAGTATATTGACGAGAATTACGTCGAAGAGAAGACCGGAGAAGAGTACGGCGATCCGCACAAGGGCCTGCTTATGGCCGGTCTCGCAGGCGCGGGCATGGGCGCCGGTGCGATCCCGGGAATACCTTTTGCTGAAGGGCCTGATGCCGCAGAATCTTTTGGCGCGTGCGCCAACGAAGAAGCGGAAGCCGAAGAATCTTTTGATGCGTGCGCCGACGAAGAAGCTCCCGTTAAAGACAGGGACCGCCGCGAGAAGAACAACCGAAGATTATTCCTTGGAAACCGCAGGCTCGCAAGCAGGGATGAGCTGTTCGAGATGCGCTTGCCGCAGCAGGATATGCTTGCCGGATCTAAGGCGGAAGAAGTTGCGCGTGAAGAAGCCGCTGCTCTCAAACCGGAAGCTGCTGCCCCCGTAGCGCCCGTTGCCCCTTCTGCTCCTGCAGCCGCTGCAGCTGTGATGCCTAAAAAGAGATCTCTTGATGACGTGATGAAGAACATCTCCGAGACGTGGTCCGAGAGTCTTCTGCGCATGATCACCGAGCGTGACCTGAAAGATTCTGAAGTATATAAGCGCGCGAACGTTGACCGCAAGCTTTTCTCTAAGATCAGAAGTGATAAGGATTATAAGCCCAAGAAGACCACGGCAGTTGCCTTTGCGCTGGCATTAAGGCTCAATGTCGATGAAGCCAAAGACTTTATCGGCCGTGCAGGCTATGCCTTCTCTCCGTCGAGCAAATTCGATCTCATCATCGAGTATTTCATCGAGAATCAGGTATACGACTTCATGACGATCAACCTCGCGCTTTTCGAGCACGACCAGCCGCAGATCGGATAAGACTGTTTACGCATGCCTGAAAATGTCGCCTGACAGGCGACCTACGCCCTCTTCAAACCTCATATACTGAAGCCACGATAAGACAGCCGCGGCAGGAATAAGCGCGGCGGAAAGTGAGGAAAAGGAAATGAAGAAGGGATTGACAGAAATCGTATTTATTCTGGACCGCAGCGGTTCAATGGGAGGCCTTGAGCCTGACACGATTGGAGGCTACAACTCCATGATCGCAAAGCAGAAGGCAGAAGAGGGAGAAGCAATCATCTCGACGGTGCTTTTCGATAACGAGACGGAAGTTTTGCACGACAGAATAAGCCTTGATAAGATCGAGCCCATCACCGAGAAAGAGTACTATGTCAGAGGTTCGACAGCACTTCTTGATGCGATCGGCGGCGCTATCCACCACATCGGCAACGTTCATAAGTATGCAAGAGAAGAGGACGTTCCGGAGAAAACCCTGTTCATCATCACGACAGACGGCATGGAGAATTCCAGCAGACAGTATTCTTATGACAAGGTTAAGAAGATGGTCGAGAGGCAGAAAGAAAAGTATCACTGGGAATTTATCTTCCTGGGTGCGAACATCGACGCGGTAAGCGTTGCTAACAAGTTCGGCGTCGACAGGAGCAGAGCTGTAAGATACGAGTGCGATAGTGTGGGCACTGCTCTCAACTATGAGGTAATGGGTAAGATGGTTGCTTGTGCCAGATCCGCGAAAAGCGCCAAGGCCATGGAAGAGGCATTCGATTCCGACGAGATGCTCAGTGAGATCAGAAAGGACTACGAGAAGAGACATAAATAAACCGCCCAGCCTGCTAAGTTAGGGCGGCATATTCAAAAGTCCCATTATTGGCCGAATAATCAAATCCAAATGTCTTATAATGAGACCATAAGGATTTTTCAGAGAGGAGCGTATCTGTATGCATGAGATCAAGTGCCCCAAGTGCGGGGAAGTTTTTCAGGTAGATGACAGCGGCTATTCAGAGCTGCTCAGCCAGGTCAGGAATGAGGCTTTTGAAGAGGAGCTCCATAAGCGTGCCCTAGAGTTAGAGGACAGGAATAAGAGCGCTATCAAGATGGCTCAGATGGAGCAGGAGAAGTCCTTTGCCGAGACAATCACCGGCAAGGATAAAGAGATAGCCAATAAAGACATGGAGATCGAGCAGCTTAAGAACAAGCTGGCCATGGGCGATTCCGAGAAGAAGCTTGCGGTCAGCGATGCGCTTCGTGACAAGGATAAGGAAGTTGCAGATTACCAGGCTGAGATCATCAAGCTCAAGAGCCAGATCGAGAATCAGAAGGCCGAGAGTGCTCTTAAGGAGAAGAGCATTGAAGAGAATTATCAGAACCAGCTCAAGGCCAAGGATGAGCAGATCAATTACTACAAGGACTTCAAGGCGCGTCAGTCTACAAAGATGGTAGGCGAGAGTCTTGAGCAGCACTGTCAGAATCAGTTTAATTCCATTCGCATGACCGCTTTCCCGAATGCGTATTTTGAGAAGGATAACGATGTCAGCGCGAGCGGCAGTAAGGGCGACTTTATCTTCAAGGAAGCTGATGAAGAGGGCACGGAATTCATATCGATCATGTTCGAGATGAAGAATGAGATGGATACCACTGCCACCAAGCATAAGAATGAGGATTTCTTCAAAGAACTCGATAAGGACAGGAATGAGAAAGGCTGCGAATATGCGGTTCTCGTATCCCTCCTTGAAAGTGATAATGAGTACTACAACAACGGTATCGTGGACGTATCTTACAAGTATCCGAAGATGTATGTTATCAGACCGCAGTTCTTCATTCCCATGATCACACTCCTTAGGAATGCCGCAAGGAATTCCCTTCAGTATCAGAAGGATCTTCAGGTCATAAAGAACCAACAGCTTGATCTCGTCAATTTCGAGACGAACATGCAGGAATTCAAGGACGCTTTCGGCCGCAATTACAGGCTTGCATCTGAGAAATTCCAGACTGCTATAGATGAGATCGACAAGACGATCGATCATCTTGAGAAGGTCAAGAAAGCGCTGCAGTCATCTGAGAATAACTTAAGGCTTGCCAATGATAAGGCTGATGACCTCTCTATCAAAAAACTCACCAAGAATGCTCCTTCCGTAAGGCAGATGTTCGATGATCTGAAAGACGGGGAAGAGTAACCGGTTTTACGGTACTCGGTTAATGACAGCAAAAGCCCTTTGAAGCCTTGGTGTTTCAAAGGGCTAATTATTTGTCCCTCACGACAATCACTTCCCTATAGAGTATAATTATCACCATGAAGATCTCTAGGAACAGGGTAGCGGTTACTATTTTGGCGGGCATTGTGCTCGTTCTTTTTTTCGCGACCGTGGCAGGATTGTTCTACTACAGGAAGATGATCGGAAGCCTGGGTGAAGTCCAGGAAGAGAATTACAACGAGTATCCCAGACTCTATGCTTATATCCCTGAAGACCCGGACAGCCAGCTGTCGAACAGGATCTACAAGGAGATCTGCGAGTATGCTCAGGCGAACGACTGCTATGTCGAGATGACGGGCCAGAACCTGTCGAAGAGTTATTCCAAGGCAGAGAGGATCGATATAGCGATTACATCCAAAGTTGATGGAATCATATTAGAGGGCGACGACTCCGAAGAGACGGCAGCGCTCATCGATAAGGCGACGGCGAACGGCATTCCGGTTGTTACTATTTTGTCTGACTGCAACAACTCAAGCAGAAAGAGTTTTGTGGGTCTTAACAGCTACAGCCTGGGTACCGAGTATGGTGACCAGTTAGCTGAGATCGCCAGGGAGAAGTCACTGATCCCGCTTAATGCCCTGATCCTTTTGGACAGAGATGACGGCAACGCGGACGACATCATTCACGCGGCCATCCAGGAATCGGTCACGGGTAGAAGGATCGTTCTCAGTTCAAGCGTTGTAGATATCTCGACTCCTTTCACTTCGCAGGAAGACGTTATGAACATTCTTGACGGCCTTGATGAGATGCCGGATGTAATCATCTGTCTCAACGACAGAACGAGCGAAAGTGTGTACCAGTGTATCGTCGATAAGAACCTCGTAGGTAAGACGACGGTGCTCGGATACTATGACTCTGAGACGATACTGAAGG
Organism: Clostridiales bacterium; assembly: GCA_017427465.1. Taxonomy (GTDB): domain Bacteria; phylum Bacillota; class Clostridia; order Saccharofermentanales; family Saccharofermentanaceae; genus Saccharofermentans. The sequence continues at coordinate 30,139 of JAFRST010000013.1, forward strand.
CTATCGATAAGGGCTCCATTTACGCAACTTTCGCGATCGAAGCGAAAACCGTTGCCGAGCAGTGCGTCAACGCGCTCAACGAATACAACAACACCGGATTCGTATCTGATTACTACAGCTCGAATTACATACTCATAAACCGCAAGAATCTTGCTGATTACTTACAGGAGGAGACGGATGGCTAATTTCTTTGCCAACATGAAGATCTCCCGTAAGCTTGTTGCGGTATTCCTTGCGACATCCGTCATTGCGATGGGCGTTAACATCTTTATCTACGCTAACCTCAACGTGGCACTCAATAAGATCAACACGGTATTCTCGAGTAACATCGGTTTGAACCAGTTATCGGACACCCTCAATCAGATTCACACGGGTCTTACCGGTTACCTGGAGACGAAGGGCACGGATGATCTCGAGCTTTACTATGCATCCACTCAGGAAATGAACGGCATGATAAAGCAGCTCAACAACACGGTTACCGATAACAACATGAAGCTTGCCGAGCGCGACATCAGAAACATGCTCACCACATATCTTAAGACTGCTGATGAAGCCGTACAGGCAAAGCGAGGCAGGAATATCGATGAATACACCGCGAAGTATAACGAGTGCAACAAGATAAAAGATTATCTCAACACATACATGAACTCGGTCAACAACGAGCAGTTCAGAAAGAACTCCGATAACTACAACGCACTCGTAAACTCTCTCAGATATACGGAGATCATGAGCGTATTGATCTTCACGGTCGCGTCGGTTATGAACGTGCTCCTTATTATCATTCTGACGAACACGATCACAAGGCCGCTTACGCGCCTTTCTGCTAAAGCCGAAGAGATCTCATCCGGCAACCCCGAGAACGTTGAACCGCTCGAAGTTTATTCCAGGGACGAAGTAGGTAAGGTGACTAACGCGTTCAACGGAATGCTCGCGAGTATCAAGGATTATATCGCGCGTATCAGGACGCAGCTCATCACGGAGAGTGAGATGAAGGAGAAGAATCTCCTGATGGAGACGCACCTTAAGGACGCGCAGCTCAAGTATCTGCAGTCGCAGATCAACCCGCACTTCCTCTTTAACACGCTCAATGCGGGCGCGCAGCTTGCCATGATGGAGGGTGCGGACAGGACCAATGAGTACATAAGAAATATGGCAGACTTTTTCCGATATAATGTCAAGAAGAGTTCAGATCCGGTAAGGCTTTCCGAAGAGATAGAGCTCGTCGATTCTTATATGTACATCCTGAATGTAAGGTTTGCCGGGGAGATCATTTTCGAGAAGGACATCGATGAGAGCCTTCTTGACGTCATCGTCCCATCCATGATCATCCAGCCGTTGGTCGAGAACTCGATCAAGTACGGCATCAAGGATGTCGAGCCGGGTGAGGGCAGGATCACGCTCTCGGTCTACCGCGAGGATCAGAACTGTTGCATCAGGGTCAGCGACAACGGCGTCGGCACGGATGAGGACATCATCGAGAAGATCATGAGCAATGAGAAGAAGCCCTCCGAGACGAGAGGCGTCGGCATAACGAATGTTATGGAGAGACTTGATCTGTACTACAACCACAGGGATGTTTTCGAGATCAAGAGCAAGAAGAATGAAGGAACACAAGTTACGATAAAGATACCGATGGAGGCAGGCAATGTATAAGCTTTTGCTCGCAGACGATGAGGGCATCGTCATCGAATCGCTCAAGTTCATAATAGATAAAGAGTTTCCGGGAATGTGCGAAGTGCACGAGGCGAAGACCGGAAGGCGCGTTATAGAGCTTGCCGACGAGGTGCGCCCTGACATCTCATTGATGGATATCAGGATGCCCGGAATCAATGGTATCGATGCGATGAAGGAGATCAGAAGAACGAATCCGAATATCGTTTTTGTCGTCATCTCCGCATACGATAAATTCGACTACGCGAAGCAGGCCTTAAATCTCGGTGTTATCGACTACGTTAACAAACCATTTGACAAAGCGCAGATCGTCGCAGTGCTCAAGAAGGCGATGGCTGAAGTAGACCATAACCGCGAGCAGAGAAGCCGCGAACTCGAGATAAAGGAGAAGCTCGATTCCATCGTGCCTATCGTCGAGAACGGTCTTATCCAGGACCTCTTGTCGCACGAGCACTTCAAGGAGAATATCGAAGAATATAAAAAGCTCTTAGGTATCGAAGAAGAGTACGGACTTATGCTGGCCGTTGTAGGCGGTGACCGCGAGCCAGGCGGATATATGCGCGGCGCGGTCCCTGCGAGCGTTAAGACACAGAAGAATTACGAGACGGTCTTGCTCGTTATCAGCGACAACTTCAAGTGCATCACGGGCTCTGTAATGGGCAACAAGATCCCTGTTCTTATCCCCTGCGCGAAAAGCACGATCACGCCTGAAGAGTACCAAAAGATAGTTGATTCGGCAAAGAGAGCGCAGGAAGAACTGACCGAAGCTTTAGACCTTGATTTCAGGATCGGCATAGGTCCTGTTAAGCCGATGGAAGACATGGCCGATTCTTATGCCGAAGCGCTGTCCGTGCTCGCTACGACCAAACATACGGTAGCAGAGAGCATCGACCTTCCTGAAGGCTGCGAATACGATACGGACTATCCGCAGAAGACGGAGAAAGAGCTTTTCGATGCCATCTCACAGGGCGACACCAGAAAGTCCGCAGAGCAGGCAAATCTCTTCTTCGACTGGATGGTAAAGAATTCAGGCGGAGAGATGAGCGACATCTGCCTGAAGGTTTTGGAGTTCGTTCTCTGGGCAGAGCGCCTTGCGTACGGCAACGGCGGCCACGTATATCACTTCCTCTCGAGAAGTGAATACCTGCCTGAGATCAATCACATGAAGAGCTACGATGAGCTCCGTCTGTGGTTCCTCTCACACATCGACCGCGCGGTCAACATGGTCAGCGCAGCTAATCTCGCGAAGACCGAAGACGTTGCGGAGAAGGCGAAGAAATATATCGACCAGCACTTCAGGGAAGACATTTCGCTGGATGATCTGTCCGGTATGTACGACATCAGCCCGTTCTACTTTAGCAAGGTCTTCAAGACGCAGACGGGCGTGACATTCACCGATTACATCACTGGCGTGAGAGTCGCAAGGGCGAGAGAACTTCTCGAGGGCACGAACAAGTCCATGAAGGAGATCTGCTCGGAGGTCGGTTATTCTGATCCTAACTATTTCAGCCGTATCTTCAAGAAGAATACCGGCGTAACCCCTACCGAGTATAAGGAAGGTAAACGATGATGAGAAAGATCTTAGCGCTACTGTTAACGCTGTCACTGATAATGTGCATGGGCTGCAACACGCCCGAAAAGAAGGAGACCACAGAGACCACTAAGGACGATTCGCTCCTGATCGGTCTGTCCTTTGACTCCTTCGTTATCGAGCGCTGGACAAGGGACCGAGATGTCTTCGTATCCACTGCAAATGAGCTCGGCGCAGAAGTCAACGTGCAGTCAGCCGGCGGTGATGTCCCTACACAGATATCCCAGATCAAGTATTTTATCGAGATCGGTGTAGACGTGATCGTCATCATCACGGCTGACGCGGTAGCACTCGCGGATGTCCTCAAAGAGGCTAAGAATAAAGGCATTCCCGTTGTCTGCTACGACAGGCTTGTTATGAACGCGGGCGCGGATCTTTATATTTCGTTCAACAATGAATCGGTAGGCAGGCAGATGGCCCAGGCAATCTGTGACAACGTCCCTGACGGCGGCACGATCGTCGAGATCATGGGACCTGATTCGGACTACAATGTCGCGCAGGTCATGAACGGATTTGACACGGTCTGCGAAGAGCACAGTATGAATATCTCGCTCAAGTGCAACTGCGATAACTGGAAGCCTGAGCTCGCGTACGACTTCGTTAATGAGAATTTCGAAGAGATCTCGAAGGCCGACGCGATCATGTGCGGCAACGATGCGCTCGCGGGTGAAGCGATCCACGCGCTTGCAGAGAGAGGTTACGCGGGATCCATCTTCGTAACAGGTCAGGACGGCGATCTTGAAGCCTGCCAGAGAGTTGTCGAAGGCACACAGCTCGTCACTGTTTATAAGCCGGTCGAAAAGCTTGCGATCCTCGCTGCCGAATACGCAGTTAAGCTCGCGAAGCACGAGCCTTTAGGTGAGACTGATCTTTTCTTTGACGGCACACAGGACATCCCTTACATCGCTATCGAACCTTCTGCGGTAACTGTCGCAAACATCGATGAAGTCATCATCAACAGCGGCTTCCACTTGAGAGAAGAAGTATATCTGAACGCCGGGTGATCTTTGATGGGCAAGCGCAACTATAACTGGGATTTCTGGAAGTTTATAGCGGCGATAGGCGTTATCCTTGTACACGCTCCGTATAAAGGCAACCTCGGTGCGGTATTAAGCTCCGTGGGCGTTCTGGGCGTCAGCTTTTTCTATCTGATCAGCGGATACGCATGTTATGGTGAGCCTGAGAAGATGTGTCCCAAGATAAGGAAAAGACTTCTTAGAAACGGCATAATAACCGTGCTCGCGACAGCGTGGGCATTAGCTTTCAGCTACTACGCGATGAAGATGGATAATCTGGATATCATGTGGAAGATGACACTTAAAAAACCCGTTACTTGGGTCCGCATGATCCTTTTAGGTGACCTCGAATTTTTCTACGGTTCACACCTGTGGTTCATGTTCGCGCTTATATACTGCTATGTTATTTTCTATTTTCTCGTACGCTTCAGGCTCAGGAAAGTCATCTATGTCCTGACACCCATATTCCTTCTTGCAAGGATCGTTGTCGAGACATACGTTAATTCATATAGCGTAAGCTGGCATTGGAGTGCTAACGCGCTTATCGGAGGTCTTCCGATGATGCTGCTGGGTTATGTGATAGCAGATAAAAAAGAAAAGCTTGTGAAGATCCCTACATGGATTTTGATTCTTGGAATTGTTCTGTCCGCCGGCGCGGTCTTTGCCGCCATGTGCTTCAAAGTCGGCAAACTCAATGTATTCCAGCCTTTCAACATCTTATGCTCATCACTGGTCTTGATCCTCGGCGCGAAAAAACCTCACTGGTCAATCATCAAGCCGTTCTCTTATTTAGGCAGAAAAGATTCTTTATATATTTATTTATTCCATTTCTACATCATCATGGTCATGTACGAAGTAATGTACGGCATGCACTTGTCTTCAAAGGTGATAGAATGGCAGCTCCCGCTCGCGGTTATCGTCGTATCAATAGTTGTGGCGAGGATCTTCTCTATGATCGTGGATCTTGTGAAGCTTCCGTTTAAGCTGAAGAAGAAGGCGGCGCAGAGGGCTAAGGCGGCTGCTGATCTGTAATTATTCGCGAAGAAAAGGCTTAGCAGCTTCTGTATTTTTACTAAAAGGGCTAATAAATACAGAAAACCCGCATTCTCTGTATTTTTCGGCCTCTTTTTCGGGCAATAAATACAGATCACCCGGACGGGAGAGCTCTCAAAGATCCCGCCCCCCTTTGTCAGATTTGTGGCATTTTTGTTGTATTTAGCACAAATTAGCATTTTTGTGAGGGGTAGCACAAAATAATGCTAAATTGCCGCAGTTCCTTATGAGAAGTCGCCAAAAATATCAAGAATGTCGATATGCAATTCCTATATATCCAATGTTAAGTTGTATGTGGCAGTAAATGCCGATATTACTTTTTAGGAGGAATTTCTCAATGTTTGGCAAGAAAATTCTTGGAACAATTCTTTGCGCAGCAATCGCGTTCACAGCATTGACAGGATGCGCTGGCGGCGGAACAAAGAAGGTTGGTATCTCAATGCCTACTCAGGATCTCCAGAGATGGAATCAGGACGGCGCTTACATGGAAGAAAAGTTTAAGGCTGCCGGCTACGAAGTAGACCTTAAGTATGCAGGCAACAAGGCTGACGTTCAGCTCTCTCAGGTTGAGGATATGATCAACACAGGCTGCAAGGTTATCATCATCGCAGCAGTTGAGGCTTCTTCACTCGGACAGGCTCTCGATAAGGCTGCTAAGAAGAAGATCCCTGTTATCGCTTATGACCGTCTCCTTATGAGCAACGAGAACGTAAGCTACTATGCAACATTTGACAACTACAAGGTTGGTCAGATCCAGGGCGAGTTCGTAAGAGACGCACTCCAGCTCGATTCAACATCAGGCCCTTACAACATCGAGTTCACAGCTGGTGACCCCGGTGACAACAATGCAGGCGTATTCTTCCAGGGCGCTATGGACGTTCTTAAGCCTTACCTTGATTCCGGCAAGCTCGTTTGCGTATCCGGTCAGACAGATTTCGATTCTGTTGCTACACCTAAGTGGGATTCCGCTACAGCACAGGCTAGAGCAGAATCTATCATTGGTAACTATTCTGACAAGAACATTGATGCTTGGCTTTGCTCCAACGACTCTACAGCTCAGGGCGTTGTAACAGCTCTCGACTCCAGCTACAACAGCGAAGGCAGAGGCGGACAGTGGCCGATCATCACAGGTCAGGACTGCGACATCGTTTCTATGCAGAACATGCTCGCCGGCAAGCAGACAATGTCAATCTTCAAGGATACACGTACACTCGCTGAGAGAACAGTTATCATGGTTAACCAGATCCTCAACGGTGAGACAGTTGAGACAAACAGCGAATATGACAACAAGGCTAAGAAGGTTCCTTCTTACCTCTGCGATCCTGTATTTGCTGATATCAACAACTACAAGGAAATCCTTATCGATTCCGGATATTATTCCGAAGCAGATCTTGCTTAATCAATAAGTATTCAGCCCTTTGCAGGCGGGGGAAACCCCGCCTGTATATTGGGGCTAACCCCTTCTTTTTTTCTACAGACATTACTACAAACAAACTCAAGACTTATGAAAGAGGCGACACATGGCAAAAGTTTTGCTTGAAATGAAAAGCATAACCAAAACTTTTCCGGGCGTTAAGGCACTCGACAACGTCAACCTTCAGGTTGAAGAGGGTGAGATCCACGCGCTGGTCGGCGAGAACGGTGCCGGAAAATCGACATTGATGAACGTTCTCAGCGGAATCTATCCGTTTGGCACCTATGAAGGCGACATAGTTTACGACGGCGAAGTATGCAAATTTCATAACATTAAAGATTCCGAGAAAAAGGGAATCGTTATTATCCACCAGGAACTCGCATTGGTCCCTTATCTGACCATCGGCGAGAATATGTTCCTCGGTAATGAACAGGGAAGCAAATGGTGTATCGACTGGAACAAGACATACGCAGAAGCAGATAAATATCTTGCTATGGTAGGTCTTACAGATTCCTCGAAAACACTTATTAAAGATATAGGTACAGGTAAGCAGCAGCTCGTAGAGATCGCGAAGGCTTTGGCAAAGAACGCCAGACTTCTTATCCTTGACGAGCCTACTTCATCACTCAACGAGACCGATTCAAGAGCACTTCTTGATCTCATGAAGAAGCTCCAGAGAGAAGAGGGTCTGACGATGATCATCATCTCCCACAAGCTCAACGAGGTCTCATATGTAGCAGATAAGATCACTGTCGTAAGAGATGGTTCCACGATCGAGACAATGGATTCAAAGAACCAGGAGATCTCTGAGGCAAGGATCATCAAGGGCATGGTAGGTCGTGAGATCACCGACAGATTCCCGAAGCGTCATGACGTAAAGATCGGTGATGTCATGATGGAAGTCAATAACTGGACTGTCTATCACCCTGAGTTCTCTGAGCGTAAAGTCGTTGACGATGTATCGATCAACGTACGTGCAGGAGAAGTCGTAGGTATCTACGGACTCATGGGCGCAGGCCGTACAGAGCTTGCGATGAGTATTTTCGGAAGATCATACGGAATCGGAATCTCAGGCGAGTTAAAACTCCGCGGTGAGAAAATTACATTGAAGAGCCCCAAGAAGGCCATCAAAGCAGGTCTTGCATATGTTACTGAAGACCGTAAGGGCAACGGACTCGTTCTGTCCAACTCGATCCTGAGAAACACTACGCTTGCTAACCTCGAAGGTGTCAGCAAGGGCGGACTCTTTATCGATCAGGATAAGGAGACTGAGGTCGCCCAGGAATATGTCGAAAAGCTCAAGACGAAGACACCTTCAGTCGAGCAGCTCGTAGGCAATCTCTCGGGCGGTAACCAGCAGAAGGTCCTCCTCGCAAAGTGGATGTTCGCTAATCCTGACGTCCTCATCCTCGACGAACCTACAAGAGGTATCGACGTAGGCGCCAAGTATGAGATCTACTGCATCATCAACGATCTTGCTAAGGCCGGCAAGTCAGTAGTCATGATCTCTTCCGAGCTTCCTGAAGTCATCGGAATGAGTGACAGGATCTACATCATGAACCAGGCTAAGATCGTAGGCGAGATGAAGGCTTCCGAAGCAACTCAGGAAAACATCATGGCTCGCATCGTTGGCGTAAAAGATGAATCTGCAAATGCTGAAGCTGTTGACGCTGATAGCGTAGAAAGTGAGGCATAACGATGGGCGCAAGTAAAGTAAAGAATTTCTTAAGAAAATACATGATGCTTATCGCTACCGTATTGGTAGTTATTGCATTCTATTTCATTACAAATGGTCAGTCATTGAATCCGGACAGTATCGACAGACTGATCTCTCAGAACGCATATGTTTTCGTACTCGGTACTGGTATGCTGCTCTGTATCTTAACCGGCGGTAACATCGATCTTTCAGTTGGTTCCGTAGTCTGTCTCGCAGGCAGCGTCGGTGCCATTATAATGGATAATAATCTCCCGTGGGCTCTTGCAGTCTTCGTAATGCTCTTTATGGGTCTTTTGGTAGGACTCTGGCACGGCTACTGGATCGCATACGTAAAGGTTCCGCCTTTTATCGCAACACTTGTCGGCATGCTCGCATTCAGAGGACTTGCAAACATCTTCCTGAAGGGTAAAGACGTTCCCGTCAGGAATAAGGAATTCATGAACGTGTTTGGCGGAAGTGATACCTGCTACGTTCCGGATTTCCTGAAGAATGTCGGACCTGAGTTAACGATCAGAGGTGTTACTCTCAATAAGACTTGTATCGTATTTGCGATCCTTCTTGCGCTCGGCATAGTAATCTACACTTTTATCAACCGCGCGAGACTCGTAAAGAACGGCTACAAGGTCGATAATCTTGCAGTTGTCATTGTAAAAACGGTCCTTATCGCTGCAGCAACTCTCTGGTTCGGATATAAGCTTGCATGCTACAGAGGTATTCCTACGGCACTCATCTGGATCGCTCTTGTTCTTGGCATTTTCGCTTACATCACAACGAAAACGACATTGGGCCGCAACCTCTATGCTGTCGGCGGCAACGAGAAAGCAACAAGACTTTCAGGTATCGACACCAGAAAGGTTATGTTCAGCGCATATACACTCATGGGCGTTCTCTCAGGCTTTGCCAGCATTCTGGTTATCGCAAGAGGCCAGAAATCAGGTCCTACGGTCGGTGTCGGATTTGAGATGGACGCTATCGCGGCATGCTTCATCGGCGGCGCTTCCGCATACGGCGGAACGGGTTCTATCGGCGGCGTTATCATCGGTGCTACACTGATGGGCGTCATCAACCAGGGCATGAACATGGCAAAAACACCTACTAACTATCAGAAGGTCGTTAAGGGTGTTGTACTTATTCTTGCAGTACTCTTTGACGTACTCATGCAGTTGAAGAGAAAGAGCGCAAAGAAAAAGAAGGCCGTAAAAGTTATAACAACAGAGGAAGGAGGTGCTAAGTCATGAACGAATTCAGCATGAAGAATGTTCTTAAAAAGAATGTAATGGCATTAGCGCTCCTCGGGATCTATATATTATTTATAATTCTGGGATTCGTAATCAAGGGACAGAATATCCTCGCTCCGGCAATCGTTACTTCTCTTATCGAACGTAACGCTTACGTGTTCATCTTAGGTGCCGGCATGCTCATGTGTATGCTCACCGGCGGTAACATCGACTTGTCAGTAGGTTCTATTGTTTGCTTTATCGGTTCAGTCGTCGGACTCTTCTCGGTAGAGAACAGGCTTTTAGACCAGTGGTTCGGTGTCTGGGAAGTACAGGAAATTAACGGCGAAGCCACAAGAGTACTTGTCGAGCACGCACAGCCTTTGAACACACCTCTTGCTATGCTTGTCGCATTGGGTGTCGGATTGCTTTACGGTGCGTTGTTAGGCTTCCTGATCGCTTATGTAAGAATACCTCCGTGGATCGCTACACTTGCCGGTTATCTTGCATTCCGTGGCCTCGGCACACAGGTTCTCACAACGGCATCTGCTGATGCGGCTCTCACGGGTTTCCCGGATTCCTTGAAAAACATCTTCGGCGGCAGTGTTTTAGAGTACATTAGAGTTGGCGGAGAGAAAGTCTATTTAGATGTTCTGGGAATGAATATTCCTTGCGTTGTAGCCGGTATTCTCGCATCTGCTGCGGTAATTCTTCTTACGGTTACCTCACGCAAGAAAAAGATCTCTAAGGGCTACCAGGCTGATCCTAAAGGGTTCGTCATTCTTAAGTGCATTATCCTGACGGCTATCATTATGTTCTTTGCTGTCGAATTCTCATTCGAAGGCGGAATCCCGGTAGTAGTTCTCTGGATCGGCGGTGTACTCCTTATCTACGGCATCATCACAGAGAAGACGACGATCGGACGTCACTTCATGACAGTCGGCGGTAACGCGGAATCTGCCAGACTTTCCGGTATCAACAACAGGCTCGTCATGTTCTTTGCTTACCTCAATATGGCAGTCCTGACTGTTATCGCAGCTATGATCGTAACCGTAAGAGCTTCAGCTGCAAACTCTTCAGCCGGTGAGGAATATGAGCTTGACGCGATCGCAGCTTGTATCGTCGGCGGTGTCTCCGCATACGGCGGTTCAGGTACGATCATCGGAATGGTCGTCGGCGCTACCATGATCGGTGTCATCAACCAGGGCATGCAGATCATCGGTGTTGATCAGAACTGGATCAAGATCGTTAAGGGCTTGGTACTCCTAGCAGCAGTAGTCTTTGAGATCGTGTCCAAGCAGGGCAAGAATGCCAAGAAAGATGCCAAGCCGAAGAAGGCTAAGGCCAAGAAGGGCAAGAAGGGCGAAGCAGAAGCAGAGCCCGAGCAGCCTTCTGAAGAAGCTTCTGAGCTCGAGGCAACAGTCGTTTCCGAGGATACAGAAGCAGCTCCCGTACCCGATGCGGGATTAGCAACAAGCGAGACATAACAAAGCATTTTTCATAATACTGTTTTCCGGTCACCCGAATATCCGGAATGCACTTTACCTCCAGCCGCCGCGAGCCACCCTCTTGCGGCGGTTTCATTTGCCCGGAAATCTTGCGGAATAAAAATGTATCTTTTATTATTTACGCGAAAATACTTCAAAGAGAGATATTCATGGAACAATTCTTGGAAAACCTCACAAACGTTAATGACCAGATCAATACTTTTGTCTGGGTCAAGATCGGCCTTATCCTCCTTATCGGAACGGGCATCCTTCTTACATTTGTTACCAGGGGCTTTCAGCTCACACATTTCAGACACTGGTGGAAAAAGACCGGTGGCGGAGTCTTCGATAAGACGAGCCACAATAAAAAAGAGAAGGGGAGCGTCTCGCAGTTCCAGGCACTTTGCACGGCACTGGCCGCAACCATCGGAACAGGGAACATCGCAGGCGTATCGGCTGCCATCTGTTTAGGCGGTCCCGGTGCTGTCTTCTGGATGTGGATCGCCGCATTCTTCGGAATGATGACGAACTTCTCCGAAAACGTTCTGGGTATCTACTACAGAAGAAAGAACTCCGAGGGCGAATGGTCAGGCGGTGCCATGTACTATCTTCAGGACGGTCTGGGTTCTTACAAGGGCTGTAAGGTCATAGGCAGGATCCTTGCGATTCTTTTCTCATGCTTTGCTGCTCTTGCATCGTTCGGAATCGGCAACCTGGGTCAGATCAACAAGATCACCCTTAATATGGAATCGGCATTCTTCTCTGAAAAAGCCCAGAAAATGACTGTTTTCGGAGGCATCAAAGCTATTCCTTTATTCATCGGATTAGGACTTATGATACTCGCAGGCATCATAATCATCGGCGGACTTAAGAGGATCGCTGCAGTTGCAGAGAAGGTCGTTCCCTTTATGGCTGTCGCTTACATCCTGGGCGCCCTGATCATTGTCTTTTTTAATGTCTCGGCTATTCCTTCAGCTTTCGGCGCTATCTTCAAGTTCGCGTTCGGCATCAAGGCCGTCGGAGGTGCTGCTGCAGGTATCGTCATCAGAGATGTTATCACACAGGGCTGCAAGAGAGGCGTGTTCTCCAATGAAGCTGGCCTCGGATCTTCGGTCATGGTTCACTCCAATTCCGACGTTAAGGAGCCCGTAAAGCAGGGCATGTGGGGTATCTTCGAAGTCTTCGCTGATACATTTGTCGTCTGCACCATGACGGCTCTGGTCGTCCTTACATCCGGCTTTATCGATCTTGATACGGGTCTGGTAAAGGAAGGTGTTGAAGACGCGACACTCGTAGCGAAGGCATTCAGCAATATCTTCGGCAAAGGCGGCGAAGCCTTTATCGCCATCGCGATCCTTCTGTTCGCTTTCACCACGGTCCTCGGCTGGTCGCACTACGGAAGCAAGGCTGTCGAATACCTCTTCAACACTACGGTAGCAAAGGTCTACAAGATCATATTCGTTGTGCTGATCGTCACGGGAGCGCTCATGGAAAGTTCTCTTGCATGGGACATCTCCGATACCTTCAATGGCTTCATGATGATCCCGAACCTGATCGGCGTCATCGCGCTCTTCCCGCTCGTCAAAAAGATCACCGACAACTACGTCGCCCGCAAGATCAAGGGCAAAAAGGACGTAAAGCCTATGCTGTCTTTTGACGAGAAGATCCAGAAGGAGCATGAGGAGTTGGTAGAGCAGGGCGCAGAGTAAGGATTAGTGGACTCAAAGGATCCCGTGCAGGACCAATGTGCCGCTAAATGTACCGCGCAGCGGCACTTTTGCTGCAACATTTGCCCTATAAAACCTGTATTTATGACAGGAAACGTCAATTATGGCGCTATTTTGACGCTATTCTTACAAAGTTCATAAACAAAATGCGCCTGAAATAGTATAATAACGAAGTCAATTTATTTTTAGGGTTAGCAAAAACGCGTGGAAAAAGCGCGAAAATGCCCGGAGAATGAGAGGTTTTTATGGCTGAACAACTCGTAATGAACATCAATGTTGATGAGCTGGCAAGAGCCGGCGCGATCGTCAACAAAATCAGGACTTACTACAACTCCAAGATCGTAGGTCAGGCGCAGCTCGGTGTATCGCTTCTGGTATCCATGATCGCCAACGGACACATCTTGCTCGAATCTGTTCCGGGTCTTGCGAAGACTACTGCTGCTAAGGTTATGACCGAAGCTGTAGGCGGTGTTTTCTCGAGAGTTCAGTGTACACCGGACCTTCTGCCTTCCGACATCATCGGTACGCAGACATTTAATATGACTAATAATACTTTCGAGACAAAGATCGGACCGGTCTACGCGAACTTCCTTCTCCTCGACGAGATCAACCGTTCGTCCGCGAAGACACAGTCCGCGATGCTCGAGGCCATGCAGGAGAGATCCATCAGTATCGGAGGCCAGACATACAAGCTTCCGCCCGTATTCATCGTTATCGCTACACAGAACCCTATCGAGCAGGAAGGAACTTACGAGCTTTCAGAGGCTCAGCAGGACAGATTCCTGCTCAAGGAGATCATCACATATCCTAACGTTAATGAGGAAGTCGAGATCTTAAACAGAATCGAGGCTGACGTTTTCACGGCTTCAGGCGCAGTCGCAACGATCGAGGACATCGAGTTCTTACAGGATCTTTGCAAGAAGGTTTACATCTCACCTGCGATCAAGAAGTACATCGTAGACATCGTCCAGGCTACACGTGATCCTTCCAAGTTCATCTCTCCCAACCTCGCAAACTATATTGCTATGGGTTCTTCCACCCGTGCGGCTATCGCATTCATGGAAGTTGCAAAGGCTGTTGCTCTTATCCAGGGCAGAGCTTACGTTACACCTGATGACGTTAAGGCAATGAGACACGAAGTTATGCGTCACAGGATCATGCTCAACTTCGCTGCCATCGCAGACGGCGTTAAGGAAGAGACCATCATTGATGCAATTGTCGGAGCAATCGTTACTCCATGAACTTAGACTACGTCTCAAAGATCAAGTTCGGGCTTAAGCGTTATAAGACGATAGCTACGGACAAAGCTACGAGCAGAGTTCTCGACGGTTCGTACAATTCCATTTATAAGGGAAGAAGTATGAATTTCGATGAGCTCCGTGAGTACGTGCCCGGAGACGATATCAAGGATATCGACTGGAAAGCTACGTCCAGAAGCCAGAAGGTGCTTATCAGGCAGTACATTGCCGAGAAGAGGCACAATATCATGCTGGTCATGGATGCCAACCGCAGAATGCTCGCTGAGACTAAGGCCGGTGAGGAGAAGGGCGAGGTCGCTCTTATGGCCGGCGGAACGCTCGGTTACATGGTCACGGACAATGGCGACTATGTCAGCGGACTTTACTATAACAATGACAAGATGGAGAGAAGCCCTTTTAAGACAGGTTTCCTCAATCTTGAATTCCTTCTCGAAGGATATGCCAAGTGCCTCAATCCCAAGAACAAGTCGGAGCTCAACGGTATCCTCAAGTACATCATGCTCAACATCAAGAGGCGCATGATCGTCATCATCGTTACCGACATTGAAGGCATCACCAAACTCGACAGCAGTCTTTTAAGCCAGATCACAATGGTCCATGATGTGCTCGTAATGTGCGTCAGCGACTCTGATATCTACGGCAAGAAAGTATACAGCGTTGAGGGCTTGGAGTATCTGCCCGCGTTCATCACGCAGAGCAAGTCTTTGCAGAAAGAGCAGCAGAAGATCCAGGCTAAGATGGAGAAGGAAGCAACGATCAAGCTCAACAGACACGGTATCCCGTGGGTCATGGTAGACTCGGAGGTCAGGGTCGACGGCAAGATCGCAGAATTATTGGAGAAGAATAAGGTCGTTAATTAATCTATATGGATATAACTGTAAAGTTCAGACAGCTTTTCGATTATTCCAAGCTCCCGATACTCATCGTGGGTGCGGTTCTTGCCGCGCTTACTATCGCCATCGTAGCGATGTACGTTAAGAGTCTCTGGGTAAAGAAGAAAAAGGTCGAAAAGCCCTATGAAGAGCCTGAATTTGTGGCTCCTGATCTGGGCAAGCTCAAGGTCACATATCTTGCGCAGTTAGATCAGATCGAAGCTAAGTTTAATCAGGATCCGACACAGATCAGACCTGCTTACGAGGGCATGAGCCGTGTCGTCAGAGAATTTGTTTACAAGGCAACAGGTACTGAGGTTGATAAGTTCACACTGCACGAGATCAGCCAGACCAAGTTCCAGGGCCTTGCTAAACTTGTAGGAGAATATTACCAGCCTGAGTTCGACCAGATCTCAGAAGGTGACGTAAGAGATTCGTTGATGAAGTCAAGGAGATTGATGTCAGAATGGAACTGAAATACCCTCTAGCGTTATATATTTGTGCTGGTGTGGCTGCTTTATTCGTAATCGCCGCGTTCATCACGATCAGGATCAGACGCAAGTATAAGGGCGGCAAGAAGGCTTTTCTGCCCGAGTATTTGAAGAAGCTCTCGATGTACAAGACCAGAGTAGTCTGGTACACGATCCTCAAGTATGTGCTGATCATCCTCATCATCACCAGCATCCTTCTTGCGGGATTCCTCATGTCGAGACCTTACAAGACAGAGTCCAAGGAACTCGCGAACTACAACAGAGACATCCTTCTTTGCATGGATATTTCGACGACATGCGATAACCTTAATGCCGTCCTCATCGACAAGCTCGAAGACATGGTAAGAGAGCTCAACGGCGAGAAGTTCGGCATCGTTATCTTCAACACGTCGCCGGTCCTTCTGGTGCCTCTGACCAATGACTATACCTACGTTATCGAGATCCTCGAGAAGATAAAAGAAGCCCTCGAGATGCGTATCGACTACTATAACGGCAAAATCATATTCTCGGATAAGTTATATGAGCTCGATGCCTTCATCAGTAACGGTACCTTGATCGATGCTGAGACGAGAGGCTCCTCGCTCATCGGCGACGGCCTGGCTGCCGCGTCACTGGACTTCTACGATATCGAGGAGAATCCCGACCGTACGAGATGCATTATCTTCTCAACGGATAACGATCTGTACGGCGAGCCTTATATCACGCTTCCCGAGGCAGGAGATATGTGCTCGGCTAGGAACATACTTGTCTACGGTATCGGCACCGAGGAAATGCGCGATATAGACAGGAAAGAGATGAAGGAAACCGTCGAGGGTACCGGCGGACAGTTCTTCTATGGTGAAGACCCCAAGGTCGTAGAAGGAATCGTAGGCGAGATCAGGAAATCCCTTGCCACGATCGACGAGACGCAGTACGAGATAGTCGAGACCGAGCTTCCGGAGACCCCGTTCATGATCCTGCTCTTCTCTATCAGTATGATGTTGCTTTTGGCATTTATTTTGAAGGTGTAATCAGATATGGATAAATTAACTTTTAACCCTATTTTACCGATCTGGTTCATGGTCATACTGTGCCTTGGTCTTTTGGCTATTAAGCGAAAAGGCATCATCCCCTATGTCCGTCAGATCCTCATAGTAATACTTCTTTTCGTGATCAACTTAAGACCGATGGTCATTTCTGACCAGGTCAAAGTCGTAAGACAGAAGCTCAACTGCTACTGCGTCATCGTTGTCGACGATACTCTCTCCATGATGGCTGAAGACCACGCCGGCTATGACACGCGTATGAGCGGAGCTAAGGCTGATATCGAATACATCACAAAGCAGCTCGCGGGCGCTAAGTTCTGCCTCATTGACTTCAACAACGACGTCAATCTCCTGGCACCTTACACCGACGACCATCACTACATCCAGAACGCTGTTGAAGCGATCAAGCCTCTCGAGGACTATCACGCAACAGGCACGAACATCAACGTCTCGAAAAAACTTCTGGGCCAGATGATCGATGACGCTGCCATGATCGGCGACGGCCACATCGTCGTATTCTTCATAACCGATGGTGAGAATACCGACAACCACGAGCTCGATTCGTTCAAGGAGATCTCCTCCAACATCGAAGGCGGTGCAGTAATGGGTTACGGCACGAGCAAGGGCGGCCAGATGCACTACTACGACGAGCTCTCCGAAGAGTGGGTCCTCGTAGAAGACAAGAGATCCTTCCCTTACGAGCCTGCCGTCTCAAAGATCGACGAGGATAACTTAAAGCAGCTGTCGAGCGATCTCGGTCTCGATTACATCCATATGGAAGATCCGGAAGACCTGGATCCCGTCATCGAAGAGATCCTGGATCTTCTCGATAAAGACACGGAAGAAACAACGGAATACGGCTATATCGACACATACTACTGGTTCGTAATTCCGCTCGCAGCATTGGTCGCTTATGAATTCATAAGCGTTAAGAGGAGGGCATAAGCATGGTAAAAAAGATAGCAATTGCGGTCTGGATCATCACGGCCTTCTTCTTCGGCATACTCCTGGTAAACTATGTCGCAAATAAGAATCTCATAAAGAAATATGGACAGGGCATCTACCAGCAGAACGAGTTCGGTGCCTTAGGCTTCACACAGCCCTACATCGACGACTACAACAGAGGTAACGTCTACTTCCAGCTCGGCGCTTATCAGGAAGCCAAGGAAGAATACCACAAGGCCCTGAGCAAGAATCCTGACGATCCGTACGACTGCAAGATCAGAGTCAACTACGCTCTGACTTACGTCCTGCCCATCGAGATCGACAAGCTTACTGATTCTACCTACAAGTCCGCATTGAATGACATTGAAGAGGCTAAGAAGATCCTTCTCGAAAAGGGCTGCGCCACAGAAGAAGACGGCGGTCACTACTACGCAGCGCAGAAGCTCTATAACGAGCTCAACCAGATGGAGCAGGAGATCAAGGATAAGTTCGAACCGCCGGAAAATCCGACGCCGACACCGACTCCTACTCCTACGCCTGAAGGCAGCCCTAAGCCTGAGGACAACAAGAACCCGTCTCCTACGCCTTCTCCTACACCCACACCTGAGGGCTCCGAGACACCTACGCCTACACCTTCCGGCGGATCTGAGACTCCTACCCCGACACCTACACCGGGCGGCGGATCTGAGACTCCTACACCCACACCGGGCGGTGATTCAGGCACACCGACACCTACGCCTACACCTGGCGGAGACTCGGGTACACCTACCCCTACACCTGGCGGAGACTCCGGTACACCTACGCCTACACCGGGCGGTCAGGGAACAGGAACACCTACACCTACACCGGGCGGCGACGGCCAGGGTACTCCTACGCCTACCCAGACTCCTGAGGAGCGTATCAGGGAGATCCAGGACAGAGCCAACCGTGAGCGTTACGGCAGCGGCGGCTTAGGCGGTGACGACGACTGGAATTTCGGTAACTCCGCAAGCTGGTAAAGATTCCGGGGATAAGTGCCGGCAAGAATCCTTCTTAGGAGATATTGTTCCTGATGTATAAGGAAAGACCGATAATTAAGATCTTAGACGGGCTGTCGATTACGGCAGCCTGTCTTACTACTTTTCTATATCAGGTGAGCCTGTGGTTCATCGCTTTGACATTGGGCCTTACCGCGCTGGCATTTCTGATGCCGCTCTGGTGCGCCCGCGGCATCCCTTCATCCAGACTCAAGTGCAGTAATTACGGCACCTGTATCCTGACGGTTTTCCCGTTCACTCTGCTTGTGGTTGTGCCGGTCTTCATACTCGCGCTGATCTTCCACGATGACGTCGGAGGATGGGGCCCCGTAATTGTTTTCTCGGTCGTAACGCTGCTTCTGATGAACGCGTTTTTCTGGACGGGAATTATCATTGTTTACCTCACGGCAAACCAGCTGGGCATCAGCAAGAGGCTTCTGGGCGTGTTCTGCGGCATGATCCCCGTGGCGAATCTTTTCGCGCTCAGGGTCATCGTAAAGACCTCGGGCAGGGAAGTCCGCGAAGAGAGCGAGAGGTACTGGAGGGACGAGGCGCGCAAGGAACGGCAGGTCTGCAAGACCAGGTACCCGCTGCTCATGGTCCACGGCGTTTTCTTCAGGGATTCCGAGCACCTGAACTATTGGGGAAGGGTCCCTGCTGAACTCATCAAGAATGGCGCGACGGTGTTCTACGGCGGCCAGGAATCTGCAGCTGACGTCAGGAGCTGCGCGCTCCAGATCAAGAAGGCCATCGTCCAGGCCATCGAATCGACCGGCGCCGAGAAGGTCAACATCATCGCCCACAGCAAGGGCGGCCTCGATGCAAGATACTGCATCACCATGCTCGGCATGGCGCCTTACGTCGCATCGCTGACGACGATCAACACACCTCACCGTGGCTGCGAATTCGCCGAATATCTGCTCAACAAAGCGCCCGAAAAGCTCAAGAAAGCGGTCTCTGCCGCCTACAACGCCGGCGCCCGCAAGCTTGGCGACTCCAACCCTGACTTCATCAAAGCGGTCACCGACCTCACCAAAGACGGCGTCGCCCGCCTCAACGCCGAGATGGCCCCAATGGATCAGCAGTTTAACGGCATCTACACCCAGAGCTTCGGCTCCAAGCTGAACTCCGCTACCGGCGGCAAATTCCCGCTCAATATGAGCTACAACCTGGTCAGACATTTCGACGGCGCCAACGACGGCCTCGTCGGTGAAGCCTCCTTCCAGTGGGGCCAGGACTACCACTTTCTCGTCAACACCAAGAGCAACCGCGGCATCTCCCACGGCGACATGATCGACTTGAACCGCGAGAACATCGAGGGCTTCGACATCCGCGAGTTCTATGTGGGAGTCGTGTCCGGGCTGAAGGAGCGAGGGCTGTAAAGGGCAATTAATAGGGTATTCAAAAAGGTCAAACGGGTCCTGTAAAAGGGCAATAAAAAAGGGCGCACGATGGCGCCCCTTTTTATTCGTGTCAGAATCTTATTTCTCCTTCTCGGCCAGCTCGGCGATCGTGTATCTCTGGAAGAAAGCCTGCATCTCCTTGCTGAATTCCTTCCACATCGGCAGCGTAACGCACGAATCGATGCGCTCACACTTGGGCGCGTCGGGGCTCATACAGGAGACGACGTAGAAATCATTCTCGGTGATCGAGATAACATCCCACGCGGTGACCTCTTCAGCGGGCTTGCTCAGCTGATAGCCGCCGTTTTTACCGCGGTGACCCTTGACCAGCCCATTCTGGACGAGCAATTTAATTATTGACTCAAGATATTTTTCAGACAGGTTCTGCCTCTCGGCGATGTCGCCCAGCGAGACATAAGCATCAGTGCCGTACTTGGCAAGATCTATCATTACGCGAAGCGCATAGCGTCCCTTTGTTGATACAACCATATTCCTACCCTCCGTGAAAACCCATACAAGTATAAACCTATTATACTGGAAGGATAATGGGTTTTGTAATGACACTTCGGGTTTTGTTTGCGTGATAACTGCGGATTATTACTGCAAAAAGACGGTTTTTGCCCTCGCGGCCGGCATCAGGTGATTATCTTGATCTCGTTGCTGTTCTTGTACTCGCGCCACGGCAGCTCGCCCTTATATGCGAACTCGCTCCAGATCGCGCGCATCCTCTCGCCGACGAGTGTCGATACCGGGTCGTCGACCTTTGCGTACGATGTGGACTTTCCGAAAAGCACCGGCAGGTCGCTCGCGTGATAACATCCCGCTCCGCGCGCCTCGATGTCGGGCGTCTTGTACCTGTATTCATAGACCCACGCAGGTCCCTCGATCTCCTTGGCGATCTCGCGCGCGGGCTTCGTGTAGAAAGTCTGCGTAAAATCATCCGACATAACGCGGTGGCATCCCTTGCCCGGACGGAACTTGAAGCCGAACCAGAACGCAGCCGCAGGGAGCGCCGTCGTTCTTATCGGCATAACGAAAGCGTCGCCTTCCTGGCTGCACGTGCCGATGAGGACCGGCTTGGTGAATGTTTTCGCGAGGTCCGCCGGACGGCCTTTGATCGTGACGCCGTCGATCGCCGGCGAGAACGCGCAATTCGACTCACCCTCGATGAGAGCCTGCTTCTTGAGCTTCTTATTCGCCAGGTGAATGGTCCCGATGTCTAAGTCCTTTAATTTTGAAAGGTCCGCCGGGTCCACGCCCACGAACTTCAGGAACTTGCGCGTGTAATGCTCACTCTGCTTCTCGCTCCAGAAGGATTCGGCGCACGGCGACTGCAGGATAGCCTTATCAAAAAGCGGCACCGCCTCAGGCATGCCCATCAGCGCAATGATGCACGCCGATCCCGCGCTCTGCCCGAAAACCGTCACGTTATCGGCATCTCCGCCGAATTTATTGATGTTATTGCGGACGAACTTCAGCGCGGCCATCTGGTCATAAAGGCCGTTGTTGGAATCGAAGCTCTCATCCAGAAAATGCAGATTGAGGAAGCCCTCAAGATTAAGCCTGTAGTTGAACGACACGACGACGGTCTTCGTCTCGCGCGCGTACCTCGAGAGATCGTAAACGAGCTCATCGCTCTCGTCGCTCTCTCTGCCGCACCCGCCGTTCGCATACGAACCGCCATAAAACCACACCATAACCGGCGCCTCCGGCTCCAGCTCCAGCGGCCTGAAAACATTGAGGTACAGGCAATCCTTGCCGTCGATAGCGATTGTCGAGCGCCCCTTGCCCTGAACCGGGCTGATAGAGCCCCTCACGGCCTTCAAAATGCCTTCCCAAGGCTCCGGCGGCACCGGATGCTTAAACGCCAGCTCGCCCACCGGCGGCGCCGCGAAAGGAATGCCCAGGTACTCCTCGCACCCGTCCTTGACGATGCCCTGTACCAAACCATATTCAGTTGCGACAGTTCGTGCGTAATTCATAAAAGAATTTTAACATGCGCGGCGCAGAGGGTGCAAACGGTTGTGATGAGTTTTTCGCGGGGCGGGAAGGCGGGGACAGCAGCGGTTGTGGCGATCATGTGATGATATGCACATGCAAATGTACATGCAGAGCAGTGCATTTGCTGTTCATTTGGCCTGAAAACGACGATTTGTACATGCAAATGTATATGCAGAACAGTGCATTTGCTGTTCATTTGGCCTGAAAACGACGATTTGTACATACAAATGTACATGCAGAGCAGTGCATATGCTGTTCATTTAGCCTGAAAATGCCGATTAGTTCATTTTTTAGATCCACAGCGCAAAACAATCAAAAAAACCCGCAAAGCCTTGTATATCGGGCATTACAGGGTGTATAGCACACTCACAAATGTATTTTTAACCCCCGAAAATTGAGACTTTAGCACCTTTAATGAGACTGCAGAGTGTGCGCATAATATTTCTAGAACAAGAATATCTTAAAAAGGACTAGCCATTATGAATGCAATCATATATCCAATGAAAGTTCACGCAGTAAAACTTGAGTATAGAAGGTTGAAGTTAGAAGAGATTCCCCATGGATACTTTGCTGACTGGCGTGGAAAGAATACGATAGTAGTTACATATGATCCTACTATGCCAAAGGTGAATTCCAGAAGAGTAAGAAGGTTGTCGCTGTCAACGAAGCTTGGCAAAGAGTACGAGCAAAAGATCAACGAATACCTTCATCTCAAGTCTGAGTATGACTCGCTTCTCACTAGCTGGAAGGCGATGTACAGCTTTGCGCCGCCGAGGGTGAGGTTTCCGATAAAGCAGTTCTCGGATCCGCACAGGATGAACAATGAGTTTTTCGAGCGGGCGGCGGACAGGCTCGGGGCGTATAAACCTGAGAATCCGACGGTCAGCGAGCACGGGGATCTGAAGTCGAAAAATGAGCTGATGGGGGCGGATCTGCTTGGGCTCATGGATATTCCGTTTAAGTACGAGACGGAGGTCGATCTGCCGGCAATTGATGAGACGATCACTCCGGATTATCTGGTCAACTTTTACGAGATCGACAGGTGCTCGTATGTTGAGATCCTGGGCATGAATGACAAGGTGGATTATTCGCTCAGGACGGCGACGAAGATTACCGGGTTCTCGAAAGAAACTTACCGGCCGGGCAGGGAAGTCATTTACGTGCACGTTTACGACAAGAACAATTTCGACAGGGAGTATTTCGTGAGCCAGGTGTTGTCGGCGTTTAATGACATGATTCCGGACAGCGCGCTGGATTGGGAACCTGTGAGTCAGGTTGTTTGAGCGAATGCGGAGTGCGCGAAAAAGCGGAGTGCTCGTGTATGCGAAAAACAGGACCGCGCATGCGGAGTGCTCAACTGCGCGTCTTACCCCCTCACTTCACCCTCACCACGACCAGTTCGGGATAGTTATTTATCCTCACGGGCGCGATGCTGTTGCCGAGGCCGCGGCTTATGACGAGCTGCATGCCGGAGTAGTCGGTTACGCCTTCGTACGGCTTGGGGAACCACTCGAATTCGGGAGAGATCAGGCCGCCCAAGCCCGGGATGATGATCTGGCCGCCGTGGTAGTGGCCGGAGAGGACGAGGTCGGCGCCGAGGTTTTGGTAGAGCTCGTAGTATTGCGGTTCGTGCGCGAGCATGATGACGGGCTTGTTTTCGTCGAATGCGCCGTAAGCCCTGTAAGTTCCGTATGCGCTATAGGAAGCAAGCGAAGCATCTGCTATACCCGCGAGCACATAATCAGAAGTCTCAACATAAGTGTCGTCCAGAAAGACTACGCCGAGCTCTTGCATCTTTTCATAGAACGCGTCAAGTTTTTTGCCGGACAAACGCACCTCGTGGTTGCCGCTAACATAATAAACCGGCGCTATCCTGACTGCGCCTTCGATGAAGTCGAGCGCGATCTTATAAGACGTGTGGGTCGAGTCGACGATGTCGCCGGTGACGACGATGATGTCGGGTGAGGCATTTTCGACTGCAGTCAGTATAGAAGACTGATCAGCGCCAAAGAACTGGTTATGCAGGTCTGAGACCTGGACGATCGTGAGGTCCTCACTAAGCCCCAGGTCGACTTCGTACTCGGTCGTGACGAGGTGGTAGTTCTGGTAGAGGCAGAAAATGCAGATGATGATCTCGAGGATGGCGAGCACCGGGACTATGACGAACTTGGCCTTCAGGGTCTTGTGGTGGAAGATCTTCATGCCGAGAAAGGCGCCGATCGAGCCGCCGAGCCAGGCCCAGAGGAGGAGGGTGCGCTCGGGGATGCGGCGGGTCTTCTTTTTCGCGCACGACTTGTCATAGCCGTACAGGATGAACGCGGCGATATTAACTAAAATGAGCCAATAGACGAGTATCATGAGCCTTAAGTATCAAGCGGTGATATGAGTTTGAAATGCTTGCAGAAGTCCTCGGCTACGTCGCAGTCTTCAGCTAAGGTCTTTAGCCAAATGACAGTGTTGCCGGAAAGATACACACCGGTTGCCATTGTTCTGGATCCGGTCGCTTTTCCGTTTCCTATGTAGTAGGAGCAGGAATTCTTATTTCCTTTATCTTCTTCGTCGTAATCTAAAGACTTAGGGTATTTTTTGAGGAATTCATTAGCATCTTTGGTATCTTTGAAAGTAGCTGCGATTATCATGCAAATACCATCATCATCAGAAGCAAAGAGAACGGTGGCCTCTGTCAAGTCATAATCCGGATGGTCGGGCTCAAAGCGGTAGATGAGCAGATTAAAAACCTCCTCGGCTTCACTTCCTTTGACCGATATATATACATTGCCATCTCCAAACCCGCGGGCGCCAACAAAAGGATAAAACTCCTCGAGGTCATCAAATTCTTCATAATCCTCATCTTCGGCATATTCGCATATATCCTCTAGTGAGAATCTTGATTTTTTGCATCCGGTCATCCCGAAAACAACACTCAGCACCAAAAGTAAACAAAGACTTCTTTTCGCAAACTTCATAGTCTAAATCTCCTCGTGATCCCCTTAGAAAATCATAATCCAATTATAACAGTTCCTGCTCCAGGTACTTCATGAAAGCATTAAGGCCTTCTACCAGGTCATCGTAAGTCTCGTCGAAATTATCGGTGTACCACGGATCTGCGATGCTCCTTGTGCTGCCCGCGAACGTCAAAAGCTGATAGATCTTGTTATCCGGGTCGCCGCCTGCGAGGCGCGTCATGTTCGAGATGTTATAAGAATCCATTCCGATAAGGTAATCGTAGTTCTCATAATCACTGCGGGTCATCTGACGTGCGCGATGCGGAATTACGGGAATTCCGACGGAGCGGAGTTTGCTCACGGTGCCGTAGTGCGGACCATTGCCGATCTCCTCCCGGCTCGTAGCTGCGGAGTCGATCTCGAACTTATCAGACAGCCCTCTTTTATTGACCATGTCCTGGAACATGGACTGTGCCATTGTCGAGCGGCAGATATTGCCGTGGCATACGAATAGTACTTTGATCATTTATGTAAAACCCCGTTAATGTTGAATTTAACGGGGATATTATAGCAGAATGTTGTATTGCATTTTTTGTTTCTATACCAAGGGTAGCCTTGGTACGGATAATAAACAGATAAATGATCCAAGAAGATTCTTGAACTCAAGCTGCACTACATTCGCTTTAGAGTTGTGGGGGAGTGAATATCTTCTCTACCACTATCTCTGTCATCTCTTGCACCGATTCTGTATAACCGCCTCTGGCCCATTTTATAAATATCCCGAAAAGGCCATATGCCAGATAGAAACTTTCATATGTATTCAAGGCCTGATCGGTGTCACTGTCAGTTGTAATCAGTTCGTAGGCAGACAGTATTGCACCGTGATGACCTTGTTCAATTATAAGATCATTCTTTTTACGCATAGAATAGCAGAAATCAAAATACTGCTTCACGCGATATCTGTCATTCAGCGGATGCTCCTTGAGTTTGTGTTCACGTTCGTATTCCCGCCACTTCATGACGATGTACGATGTAATGATCTCGTCTTTGGATTTGAAATTGCGAAAATATGTTGCTCTGCCGATACCCCCTGCTTCACAGAGTTCGTCAACAGTTATCTTTTCTATATTCTTTTTCTTCATTAATTTGAACAAAGCTTCTCCGTAGGAAGAGATTACATAATCTGACATTTGCAAGATCACCTTTCCGGCCAATGATACTATTTCCGTCAATAGTATCATTTTCC
>JAFRST010000014.1 GCA_017427465.1 Clostridiales bacterium
CTCCTAAGCGGTAGGCCAGCGGTTCGAATCCGCTCACGATCACCAAAGTCATAGAAAACCACCTGTGCTACTTCAAACAGGTCCTCGGCGCTAAAGCGCCTGCGGAACTCGTATCACAGGTGGTTTTTCTATTTTTCTAAAAGCAGACCGCAGCTGATTGAGGAAAATACCTGCGGAACTCGCAAGATCAAGTGGTATTCTTTCTTTTCTGAGGATATGTATTTTCAGCCGAAATACTTGGCATATAACAAAATGAGCAGGAATTCGAGGGCTGCACCCAGAATAATGCCCAATGTACCGAGCAATATTATCCTCTTGATCTTTGTAGGCACATCACAATAAGTTTTGCCTGTTTGTCCGTTGATGGCTACCATGAATGACTTTTTGCCGAATCTGTATTGTGCAAGATAAAGGGGAGCCATAAGGCATCTGAATTTAACGTTGTAATAGTTAGTAACGATGCCTTTGACAAGCAGATCGCGATTAGCCCGGTGCACATCTTTCTTCAGTTTCTCTGCTATTTTCTTTTTCGAGTTTTCCCAACCGTCATTCAGACCAAGGGTATAACGCACGGCAGGAATACCGGCAAGATATCCGGCTGTAAAGGGTACGGCTTTCTCAAAATCGTAGTCCGTAACCTTTGAAATGAAAGGATGACGGAGGTTGTTTGTGGCGGAGACCAGAATATCATCAAAGTTTTGATACAGTGTTCCGGTGACAAGGTCATATGGAGTATTATCGGTATTGCTATAGTACCCATAGTAAGTGGAAGCGGTAAATGTATCAAAAGTCCAATAGGGAAGGTAGATGCCTGCAACATTCTCGAGTTTGCAGTTAAATACCTTTTTGATAACGAGCCTCTTTTTCTTTACGAATTCGATGAAATAATTCTGAGCCTGTTCTTTGCTGAAAGAGAAGGGAATGACGGCGTTGGGAGCCATGACCTGTTCTATTTCAGGTGCCGTTGCTACGCTTGTTGAACCACAGAAAGGACAGGCTCCGGTAACCTGTTCTGCATCGTAAACAGTCTGACCGCCGCAGTTAGAGCACACAACGATCTTCTTATAACTGCCCCAATCCACACTTGCGCGCTGTAAAGCCGAGTTGAAATCCAGTTCCTTGGCAACAGCACCGTCCTGAGGTGTAGCAAGCTTAGACGACAGACCGCAAAAAGGACAAGTTAATGTAGCGGTAAGCGGATTGAATCTTACGCCGATGGAAGTACCGCACCCGGGACACTTGACGTCCGAGCTGGTAACACTGACACTGCTAATGACACTTCTGTTTTCAGACATTTTCAGCCTCTTTCTCAATCTAAAGATTATTTTATCAAATTAGCCGTGATAGTGAATAATCATTACCTGTATTCGCATATTATTTACAGGGATACGGGTAATCAGGAAATTGAATAGGACGTATATCAAAAAGGTTCTATATAGAACCTTGACAATTGATAGTTCTATATAGTACTATCTGCATAGATCTTATTTGCTCCGGAGGCAATATGGAATCCAGAACAGGCTTCTTAATATCACAGATCAAACAGGTGCAGTCACGCATTTTCCAGCGCCTGCTTCAGGAGAGCGGTGTTGAGGAATTCAACGGACCTCAAGGAAGGATCCTTTATGTGCTTTGGCAGAAGGATGAAGTCCCGATCGTTGAACTCTCGCAGAAGACCGGTCTTGCCAAGAATACACTCACCGCTATGCTCGGACGCATGGAAGACGCCGGTTTGATCATGAGAAAAGCAGCCGAATCTGACAAAAGACAATCACTTATATCTCTGACGGATAAAGCCCGTGATCTTCAGGGAAAATATAACGAGGTTTCCCTGAAAATGAATGAGGTCTTTTATAAGGATTTTACGCAGAAGGAAGTTAAGGAATTAGACAGTTTCCTTGATCGGATACTCGAGAATCTTGATCAGTCGGAGAAAAGTCCGAGAAAGGGAAAGGAATAAAAATGTCTAAGATACAAGTTAGAAACTGGAACGATTTCTGCCCGCAGCAGCTGTTTTTATATGGCACTTACAAGGATGACGGAACACCGGATTTCGGACTGTTCTGCTGGTTCAGCTACCTCAATGCGCCTGACCTTGACGGCGAAGGCAACAGTATGGGTGTAATGGCAAGCATCGGCGGTGACAAGCTCACCAAGGACCTTATCCGTAAGAACGGAATATTCTCTGCAAATCTGGTTACAGAAGAACTGCTCCCTCTGGCAGACTATTACGGTTGTGTCGGCGGCAGGGAACACCCTGACAAGATGCGCTATTCTCCCACGATCGAGAAAGGCGTTGTCCTCAATGTGCCTACAATAGCTGAGAGCCCAGTAAGCATGGAGCTCAAGGTCTTCAAGGAGATCAGCCTGGGCAACGGCTGTGATGTTTATCTGTGTAAGATCATGGGAGAGACAATGAGAGAAGACCTTGCAAATAAAGATATTCCTTTCATCGAGAGATTCAACTCCGTAAAGCAGGTCCTCGCAGGAGGCGAACAACATTACGTCAGCAGGGACGGACGTGACCTCGGTTCTTGGGGTGAACCGATGAAAAGCTTATAAGCAAGACTGACTTAATAAGTGGAGGCGTTAATCTTATGCCATATACGGAATTAAACGGACTCAATCTGTATTACGAAGAATTCGGCAGGGGAGAGACAGTGTTGTTTCTGCACAGCCACTTCAGCAGAGGTTTGCTGGCTTTTTCAGGACAGATCCTGCCTTTCTCGGGGCATTACAGATGCGTGTTTCCTGATTTTCGAGGCCACGGAAGGACCACGTGTGAAGATCTTACCTGGAACAGCAGAATGGTAGCAGATGACATGGCTGCTTTTCTCGACAAGCTCGGAATCAGCAAGGCGCACTTGATCGGTTACAGCTGCGGTGCCTATGTGGGGTGCTACATGGCGGCTGTTTATCCTGAAAAGGTAAAGAGCTTGGTGACGATCGGAGGTGCGTCTTATCCGAGACCCGAAGGCGCGGAAGATTTCCTTCCGGAGAATCTGATAAAGAGCGGCGCAACGGATTTCATTGAAGACATGAAGACCAGACATTTTGATGCGCACAAAGGTGATTGGCAGACTTATTTAATGAATACGGTGGCTGATTGGAAGACGCAGCCCTGCCTGTCTGATGCCGAGTGGAATAATATAAAATGCCCGTGCTTTTTTATAAACGGAGAGAATGATCCGTTTGGTACTGTAGAGGAATTGCAGGAGAAAGTGCCTTCCGCAAAGATTTACAAGGTTATTGGCGGAGGACACAGACCACATTTCGTGGGAGAACAGATAGATGATATCAACGCAAGGATCTTGAATTTTTTATCGGAGATCTGAGTAAGGATGTGAGGCAGTATGAATAAAAAACATGTAGTCGTAATGCCTTATGACGTGAAGTGGAAGCAGGCTTTCACAAATATAAAGAGCGAACTTGAAGCAGTTCTCGGGAATCTGGCATTAAGGATCAAGCATGTCGGGAGCACTTCGGTTGAGGGGCTTTCGGCAAAGCCTGTAATTGATATTGATGTTGTGATCAAGGATACTTCAATACTTGAGCCGGTGATCTCTGCCTTGGCGAAGATCGGTTATAGGCATGAAGGTGATCTGGGTATTCCGGGTCGCGAAGCCTTTAAGTATGAAGGTAAAGAACATCTTATGAAACATCATCTGTATGTTTGCGCAAAAGATTCAGATGAACTTAAAAGACATCTTGCCTTCAGAGATTATCTTCGTTCACATCCCGAAGCGGTAAAAGAGTACAGCAGAGTTAAGACTGAAGGCGCTGAGCTTTATCCTTACGACATAGATAAGTATATTGAACACAAATCTCCTTTCATTGAAGAAATATACGCGAAAATAAATCTGTAGCGTTGTGAATTAATAATTTCCGCTGACTTTCTTTTTATGTTGACGTTTGTCCACTAATGCGTTATAGTCTTAGTGTACAGTTGTACACTTGGGTAATAGGAGAGTTGGTTTTATGCGTTTATCAGATTCTGAATGGAAGATAGCTAATTGTCTGTGGGAGAACGATTCCATGACGATAGCTGAGATTACTTCAGCGCTTAGCGAGAGTACCGGCTGGACAAGATTTACGGTAATTACTCTGCTTAAGCGCATGCTTGAAAAGGGTGCTGTCACTTATGTACAGGAAGGCAGGACCAAAAGATTCTCACCTGCAATAGATAAGTCAGAAGCAGAGAATGAAGAAGTGGAATCACTTCTGGATAAAGTCTATAACGGCAATGCGGGACTTCTGATCTCCAACATAATTTCCTCTGAACGTCTTTCTGAAGAACAGATAGAGGAACTCAGAAAGCTTTTCTCGGAGGAATAATTATGTTGCGGTATATTATCGGTGTCTCGCTGATTACGATCGGCATTATTGTTGTACGCGCTTTATCGAACGGAAAGGTGCTCAAGAAGCATCAATATGCATTCTGGATTGCCATCCCGCTGTTTATGATTCTTGCACCGTTTATTAAGTTTGACCTTCCTGAGATCGATCTGATGAAGCCTTCTTCTTCTATTCAGGTTGAGACTGCGGAATATGAAGAAGTGAAAGACACTTCACCTGTTGTTACTGCAGAAGATAAGAAGACAGTTCAGAGTGATCCTGATCATGCTCAGGCAGCTGTTCATGAATCAGATAAGAGCGTTGATGTAAGAGACAGGCAGGTTCAGGCTGCAAATGCCATTGCGGTTATTCATGAGTTAAAAGCAAAAAAGACCGTCAAGACAGAAGTTGCATTGAAGTATATAGGCAGTTCGGTTGCTGCTGCACTCATAGTCTTCCTGACCGCTTATAATGCAGGTTTTGTAGCTTATTGCAGACGAAGAAGAGAGTATGCAGGCAAAGATCCTGAATCAGGTCTTAAGATCTACCGTATCAGAAATAACCGGGCGCCTTTTCTTTTGTTCAACAAAATATATGTTGATTCAGATTTGAATGAATATATCATCCGTCATGAAGCGTGCCACTATAAGCATGGAGACTATTTCTGGGTACTGGTCAGATATATTGTTTTGTTCCTTAACTGGTATAACCCTCTTATATGGGCGGCGTTTGTCCTTTCAGGACGAGATTGCGAATTAGCCTGTGACGAGGAAGTCTTAAGAACCTGCGGCAAGGATTCTTCCACAGGGTATGTGGAGACGCTGTTCGGTCTGTTAAGGAAGCACTCCGGTATGTCATTCGGATTCTCTGTTTCCACCGGTATGGGAGCCGGATATGAGACTATGAAGAAAAGGATCGTAAGCATAAAGAAGCCGGCCCGTAACAGCCGTAAAGCACTGGCTCTCAGTATGGCCGTCATAATGCTGTTTACCGGTTGTTCTTTTGCCAACACTTCAGATGCCGGCAAGATCAAAGCGGGCGATCCGTGGTTTAATGCGAAGACGACAATGATCGATAATATGTATAAAAACAAGAAGCTGGACGGATGCGATGTTGAGATCTACGGTGTGTATAAGGACGGTATTGTGCTTAAGACATACGGATACAACTATACATCGCCCGAAAACAATTTCGAGCACATAGAATATTATGACTTCAACGGAAAGCTGATCAATTCTGTTGATATCAGTGAAATATTTGTTAATGAAGAGATCGAAGACGTCACTATCAGTGATAATGGATTAATGCTGTATTTGCGCGAAGCGCTTCATGATGCAAACAATCCCGGAGAAAGACGCACTCAGGTCAGTATCGATCTTTTGGCAGGCGTTATCAGCGAACCTGTAAAAACAGATAAAAATCCCGATAACTACGGATTGCCCGGCGAACTTAATTACTACGGAGACTGGATCGTAGGCGGTTATTCCATATCCCGTTATTCGGATTGGAATCGTGCGGATGCATATGTTATAAAAAAAGACGGAAAAAGTAAAATTGCAGATCTGGCTGTTGATCCGGATTTAAAAAATGTTGATGTTTTCAGCTACCTGATCGTCTCTGATAAAGAAATACTTCTTGTCTGTTTATCTAATAATGTGACATTCCTTTCTTTGGATCTTGAGACAGGTGAGTTAACTGACAAAGACGAAGAATACGCCTGGCTTAATACAGTCAACTATTCTTCCCACATATCTTCTTGTGGAGGTAAGTCCTATGTTACTGATCAAAGGGGCATAAGAAAGATCAATTTTGAATCTAAGGAACTGGAAGATGTCGTTTCTTTTAACAGCTGTAATCTCAACAGGAGTACCATAGGCCGTTTTGAGCTTGTTTCCGTTGAAAATGACAGGTGTGTATTGGCAGGAACATTGAGCAACACAGATTCATCTGATGTTTTTGGTATGAACGGTATTTATGTTCCGGCGGTTGTGGTTCTGGAGAAGGCTGACAAGAATCCTAACGCGGGAAAGATAATCGTGACGGCAGCAACAGTAGGACGGGCTGAAATACCATATTCAATAGCTGAAGCTGTCAGGCTCTTTAATGAGGAAAATAAGAAATACTATATTCAGATAGAAGCAGAGCTAAATGCCGCTGACTATTTCGATTTCAGTAATGTGGAAACCCACGATGATTCCGACAACATTCAGTATAACGGCGCTTCCGCACTGAGCAATCAGCTGGCCACCGATCTGCTCTCGGGAAATGCGTCGGATATAATCCTGAACGCAGGTGATTACAGTCTGATACAGACCGAGGATTATCTTGTTGATCTGAGTGAATATGTCAATGGCAAAAACGGGATCAACGAAGATGATTATTTCTCTAACGTGATAGAAGCGGCTAAGACTGATGACAAGCTTTTTTACATGCCGGTGGGCTTTGCGGTGTGCGGAATACAAACAAATAAATCAGATGTCGGTTCAGGCAAGACCGGTTTTACTTTTGAGGAATATACCGATTATCTCTATGGTGTCTGCAATGGCAAGGATCCGATGAATGAGACACAGCTCGGAGCCCTCTGTACTTTGTATTCTTATATGAGTGATACCTGTATTAACGGTAAAGAGATCAACTTTGACAATGAGTCCTTCAGAGCTCTTTGCGATTATATAAAGGAAAATGTCAATGATAATTCCTATGATCCGGATGAAACGAACGGGTACGGATGTTATTACTCATTTGCAGAGTTTTTAAGATACAACGGCAATAACGCTCCGGAAAAGACACTTTTGGGATATCCTTCTGCAGACGGCCGCGGACCGGTTATATCTGTAGAGACTTCCATCGGTATATCCGCTGAGGCATCTTCTGTTGTAGCTGACGGAGCCTGGGAATTTATCAGGTTCTGCTTAAGCGATGAAGTTCAGGATATGACCGCCGGGGATTATCAGAATCCTATGAGCATAAAAGCTTTCGATTCAACAGCAGAAAAAGTACTTAAGAGTTATAACAGCAGCGGATTTAATCATTTTACCTTCACAAATGTTGAGCCGCTGGAAGAGGACATCATTTCAGATTACAAGAATATTCTTCTTTCTGCATCGGTGATGGACAGTATCGATCCTGCTATATTGATCGTGCTAAGAGAAGAGCTTCCGCCTTATTTCTTAGATCAAAAGAGCTTTGACGATGTTTTGAAGATAATACAGGACAGAGTATCGACTATCATCGCCGAGAGGAAATAGCGCAGAGGAAAAGAATCTTATATTTACGGATATGCCGCAGATATGGGGAAAGGGCCGTGGTGAGTTTTCATCACAGGCCTTTTTTATCAAACGGAAAAATTTTATTGAAAAACGATAAAAAACTCTTGAAAAACGAAAATCCCTATGTTAGTATACTGGCATAAAGCTAGCTTCAATCTAATTCAGGAGGAAATAGACTATGGGATATAACAACGGGATAATCAGATGGACTAAGATAGCTACGGTCCTTTTCATTGCGATGGCAGTTGTTGCAGATGTTTTCGGAATCGTAATTACAAAGTACATTGCATATTGCTGGGCAGACGTAGATGTAACTGATGTAACAAGAGTAGCAATCATGGCAGTTATCTTCTACCTCGGCACAGTCGGCGGTTACGTTGTTCTTTTCGCACTGTTAAAATTGTTATCGAACATGAGCAAGGATAAGGTATTCGACAGAGCTAATACAAACCTGATGCTTATCATCACTTTAGCTTTGGTAGCTATCGCGATCGACTGCGCTGTTGGCGGATTTATTTGGAACGGAGCATGGATACTTACTATCGTTGCACTGTTCATGGGACTTATCGTAATGAGCGTAAGAGTCGTCTTTGACAAGGCCATTACGATGAAAGAAGAAATGGATCTTACTATCTAAGGAAAGGAGGAGCATAAAATGATTATAGTTAATCTCGATGTAATGATGGCAAAGCGTAAGATCTCCTCCGGCGAACTGGCTGCAAAAGTGGGGATAACGCAGGCGAATCTCTCAATACTTAAGAATCAGAAGGCCAAGGCCGTAAGGTTCTCGACGCTAAACGATATATGCAAGGCACTTGATTGCCAACCGGGAGACATTCTCGAGTTCAGAGAGGACTGATCACAAATGGACAAAAAAGTTATACTTCAGAGGCTGGGAATAATCCTGGCCTTTCCCTTAGCATACGCTTATGTAAGGCTGCTGCTGTTTACAAGCTACGGAGAATTTATGGTAGATCCCTCGCAGGGCGCAGGACATTTCCTGATATCATTCTCATATCCGGTATTTGCTCTTCTGTTCATCCTGGTAAATGAACTCGTCAGAAGAGGCAGGAGAGAAGATGCAGCACTTCCGAAGGAAGCATGGTTCTGGTATGCCATGACGTTCCTGACAGGCCTGACGGCTTCATTCGGACCGTCCGAAGCGCTCTCGGTCTTCGCTATGCATCTGTGCGCTGTGTATTCTGTACTGGTATCGAACAGGATCCTTCTTGGCGGAAAGACTTCCGGATACATTATCGCGGATCTCATCGACGGCTTTCACGTTAAAGCATTTGCCGGTTTCCCGAATTTTGTCGTTGACTGGAAATGCTTCGGCAAAAAGAGAACAGATATCATCGAAGCTGAGCCTGCTCCCAGAAAGAGCCGTTTCGGAGTAGTGCTGTTCATCATCAGCATGTTTGTGCTCCTGATCATATCAGTCAGCCTTATGGCATCTATCGATGAAGACATAGCTAATTTCTTCGATGATGTATTTACGGGACTTGAAGAATACTTAAGCAATATCAGGATCGAAGAATTCGTCTACAGATTTATCGTAGCGATCCCTGTATGCTTCTATCTTTACGGACTCATCTCCAGAACCTCCAAGTCAGACGGATCAAGAGAGAAGAGGGTCGCTTCCTGGCTTAACAGGATCAGAGGCAAGGGCAAAACGACTTCTGCAACGATAGTATACATTGCAGCTGGAGTGTTCGTTGCTTTATATATGCTGTTCTTTATCAAGAGACTGGCTTATATGCTCGGCGGTTTTGTCGGCAACGTACCGGAGGGCACTTTGGTAGCGTATTATGCAAGAGACGGCTTCTTTGAACTGGTTGGAATAATGGCAGTCAATATGTGCGTATATCTTGCGATCATACTTTTCGGTAATACTGATTCGGAGGGCAAGTTCGCGCTCCCTGCAAGGATCCTGGTTACTCTCCTCATGGCTGAGAGCATCATCTTCGCGATCGTAGCAATGAGCAAGCTCGGACTTTACTACAGCATTTACGGATATACCCCTAAGAGGATCCTGGCTATGTGGGGAACGCTCACATTGGGCTTTGCATCCTTTATGACTATCCTTACCGTTAACCGCAGCAAGCCGCATATCAGGGCAGGCATCCTCTTTACAGCGTTGTCCTATGTCGCAATCTGCGTATTATCCGGAGTGCTTGAATCTATCTCATAATATATTCCCGAAAATATAACGGTGACCCCGGTAAAAGCCCCCAAAGCTATTTGTTTTGGGGGCTATATATAACTATAATATTATATATATTAATATAACAAATTGAGTAAAAATCAGGAGAAATATTACAAAAACCTCAATATGTAGTGGCTGGCCGCAAAAAAGACTTTACATCAACTGGCTGCAGTGATATGATTTCCCCATAAGGATAACGGACATTTGTTCTGTTTTCAACAGGCAAATTGATTTTTAGAGGTATTAGTTTATGGTGAAGTTTAATTGTACAGTGAAGGACATTTTCAGAAGGGCCAACATGATCGATCTGGCGGTCAGGAAGCTTGCCGATAACGGCTATTCCGAGCATGCGGTTACTTATGCTCTTATTAGGGACAACTTATATAACGCACTGGCTTATGCCGCATCTAATATGAATAAATGCGAGTATGATGTCGCAGTCAGTTACTTCGGCTCCAGAGAGTCTGAGCAAAAGATCGCCGAGACCGCCTACTATACACACAGGACCATCAGACGTTATGTGCGTAAGGCTTGCGAGCTGGTAAGCATTTATTACTCTGAATTCCTGGGTATCGAGTTCCTTCCTAACGAGACCAGGTCCATCCCTTGCGAGGTATCCTCCGGCTCTTTCTGGGAGAAGGTCAATTCTCTTATGAACGGCAGTATCGAGAATGCCTGTGCGGTCATTATGAGCCGCTATGAGAATAATACAGTGAATTCCGTTTGCACTTTCTGCAGTATGGGTTCTAAGAAGGTTAAGACTATTCTGGAAGCTTTTGACAGTGTAGTTACCGTCTACGATATGCCTGCCGAGAAGCGCAGCGCCGTTTAATTCACATATAACCGGAATCTCCGTATCATTAGGACAGAGCATTTATGTAAGTCTGAATGCTCTGTCTTAATGTTATAATTTAAGAGCTGATCGTTGATCGGTAATCCGTTTTGGAGGATGAACTAATGACTATTACATTCGATAAGCTCCCTAAGAATCTTGAAGAACTTAAGGCATTGCCGGAAGCATCCCTTTCCGAGCCTGAATATACCGCAGCTCTCTTTATTGCAGTAATGATGCACTATATGGAGAACAAGGAAGAGACATATGAGATGCTTGAATTCCTTAAGGGACCTTACGGTTTATCCGCATTTGAGAAGCAGTTCCTGGCTGACAGAATGGCTGACGGCAAGGACTGTGTTGTCCGTTCTTTCTTCAACGGTACGTCTCCTGATAACGATTACACACCTTCTATGCCTTACACTCTTGAGACTGAAAGGGGTTTTAATCAGGAGATAGAAGGAAGAATGAAGATCTTTCTTAAATCTTCCGGTGCTGACTCTAAGCGCCATATCCTTCTGCGTCACAAGCCTTCAACGAATCAGTGGTTTGTTGAAGACCAGCTCCTTCTGGGTATGGTAAGAGTCCCTAAGACACAGGACCCCTGGGCATAACAGGAGTTAAGCCGGCCGTGAAGTCAGAGAGAGCCTTTCCAAAGCTTGTAATAACATCAAAGGCAGCAAGGTCTTTGAAGAATGGTCATCCGTGGGTTTATGCGGATGAGATCACTTCTATTGATGGAGTGACTGCTGACGGCGCTATTGTTGATTGCTTTGAGGGATCCAGCTGGCAGGGGTCAGGTTTTTATAATTCCAAATCTAAGATTGCCGTACGAATAATATCCAGGAACAACAATGACGTCTTTGATGACAAGTTCTGGTACAGAAGGATCCTTTACGCCGTGAAGTACCGCATGACCGTAATGCAGGGCGAGGATTTCAAATGCTGCAGACTGATCCACGGCGAAGCCGACCAGATGCCAGGGTTTACTTGCGACAGGTACGGAGATATAGCCGTAACGCAGATCGCTTGCCTTGGCTTGGAACTGAATAAGGATGCCATATATAAAGCTTTACTGACTGTCTTTGACGAGCTGGGACAGCCTCTTAAGGGTATCTATGAGCGTAACGAGCTTGCATTAAGGGAGAAGGAAGGTCTCGGCCTTTACAAGGGCTGGTACGGCGGTGCTGATTATCCCTGCATCACGGAGATCACAGAGAACGGCATCAAGTATTCTGTTGACGTTGAGAACGGGCAGAAGACGGGTTTCTTTCTTGACCAGAAATATAACAGACAGGCAGCTGCCCGTATCGCAAAAGATAAGAATGTGCTTGATTGCTTTACGCATACAGGTTCTTTCGGTCTTAACTGCGCTTTGGGCGGAGCTAAGCATGTAACCAGTGTGGATATTTCTTCACAAGCTATTGAGATGGCCAAAGAGAATGCCTTAAGAAACGGACTTCAGGATAAGATCGATTATGTCTGTGAGGATGTTTTCGAGCTTTTGACAAGGCTTTCTGAGAAGAAAGACCATTCATTCGATTACATAATCCTTGATCCGCCGGCTTTCACCAAGTCCAGGCAGACAATCGATTCTGCCGGCAGGGGATATAAGGAGATCAATCTCAAGGCCATGAAGCTGCTTCCGAGAGGCGGCTATCTTGCCACTTGCTCGTGCTCGCACTTCATGACTGATGAATTATTCAGAAAGATGCTGGCTGCAGCAGCCAGAGATGCGAGCGTCAGTCTAAGACAGATCGAAGCCAGGACACAGGCACCTGATCATCCGATACTCTGGAATGTTCCTGAGACTGATTATCTGAAGTTTTATATTTTCCAGGTAGTTTAAATCTTCTTATAGAGTTTGAAGCCTTCGAGGAAACCTTCGCCGGTATAGTCAATACAGAAGACTGTCTCCTCCTGGATAAGCTCGTAATTATCCCATTCTGCTTTGCAGAAGTATGTTGTGATTATGTAGTCGTAATAGCCTTCTTCGATGAGTCTGTTTTGCTCTTCGAGGATAGCAGGATATGTTAACTCGATATTGAGGTAGCAATAAAACCTGTTAACGGGCATGAGACCTGCTGCAGTGTAGAATCCGGCATCCATGACGTCGTAAGTAAGTATCTTGGCATCGGGTGTCTGATTGATAGTATCGGCCATGCGATACTGGGCAAGATAATCCTTAGGTTTAAACATGAGATACATATTCTTATCTGCGATGATCGTAAAAATATATATGACCAAAAGCCCGAAGGCAGCAAATCCCTTAATAAAAGAAGGATTCCTCTTAGACACTTTCTCGATATAGTTCAGCAGCTTTACAACCGGTATCAGCACAAGGCAGAAACCGTAAGCGAGGATGTAACCGTAATAATAGATCAAGACCATTCTCGTGAAGACAACGCCAATAGAGAGCGCGAATGTTATGAGGAACAGGCCGATCGTTTTCTGACGGTGGTTCTTACCGGTAAACATGAGCGAGATCAGAGAGAAAACAAGCATTATTCCGTATGAAGGGTATTCCTTGGCAAGAGATGCTATTGAAATAAGAGGAATATAGATGTTCTTGACTACGGGGATGGCTGCAAGGCCGGTAGCTTTTACTCCTGAATGATACAGGAACATATTGTTATAGAAATATGCTTCCCAGAGAGATCCGATGGCTTTGTTCGCAGCAAAAAAAATCAGTATGGGGATGCTGATGACAAGGAATCCCGCAACATATCTCCAGACCAGAGACCACAGACGCAAAAAGCTCTTGCGCTTGACAGTCAGCACCAGGATGTAGAGGCAGAAGCCTGCAAAAAAACCTATAAATGTATATTTGATCCAGAAAACGATCCCGGTAAACAGACCGATAAACATTGCTTCCTTGTTTGCAGGAAGGCCGTCTCCCTTAATGATCGCCTTAAAGCCAAAGTATAGTGCAATGGTCAAAAGCGGGAAACACAGCTCTTCCGCGTTTCCGCCAAAGTTAAACATTCCGGTGGTATATACGATCCCGAGAAACAGAGGCATTACGGCTATCACATACTTGGACGGGTCAATGAACAGCTTAGCCGTTTTCCATGAGAAAACTGCGAAGAGGGAAGCTGAAATACATTCTGCGATCCAGCTTCCGATAAATGATTTCTCGGAGATAAGAGCGGCCAGCGCATAGATAAAGTAAAGAAGAGGACCCTTTTGTTCGTAAAGATCCCTGTAGGGTACATAGCCGTGGATAATTCCGCGGCCGAGCGTGAAAAAACAGTTCGCATCGTCCCACGGATTATAGGGGTAAAGAGGCGAACTTGCAGACACGAGCGTGATCGTGACTGTAGCTGACAATACAAGAATAGCAAGCTCAAATCTTGAAAGCTTGCTGTTATCTTTCAGGCTTTGTGATTGCATGAATGACCGGTGTAAAAGCCAATCGTTTTATGCTTCAGCCTTCCACAGACCGTGGAGATTACAGTACTCATAAGCGGCAATGACTTTCTCGTCAGCTGCGATGGTGAATACGGCAACGGGCTCTTCGCCGGGCTTAAGCTGTCTTACGATAGCGCCCTTGTCGGTCTCTAAAGCTACAAAAGTAATGTAGTGAGCATCCATCATGGGGTGAGCTACTTCTCCGACAGCAACGGTGACTTCCTGACCGTTAATGCTGATAACCGGTACATGCTTCTCGCCGGCAGCATCAGTAGTATTGGGTATGAGTTCCTGAAGATTGCCGCCCTGGCAATCGGTCTCAAAAAGCTTAGTTACAACAGTTCCGCACTTCCCTATAAAAAACTTCATGGTGAAGACCTCCTATAGATTTTTATTGGGTACACCCATTATATCATTTGTGCGGCATAAAGGCTTTTGAATGGTCAATTGAAAATCATTATGAGGGCTATATTTGCAAACGAGACTAAAACTTAATGGAAACGACACAGGAAGCGTCAAAATTGCCAAAAAATAAAAGGGAATTAACTTAATTGGCCACAAGCAATTTTGTATAATCACATCGGAGTTAAGAAATGCTCCGGTGGAAAAATAAATGTGAGGTGGAATGTATGGCAAACATTTTCGATTTTACGGGAAGAGTAGCCGTTGTTACAGGTTGCTCGACAGGACTTGGTGTTCAGATGGCAAAGGCACTTGCAAATCAGGGCTGTAATATTGTAGCCATTGCACGCCGCCAGAATCTGCTTGACGAAGTATGCGCAGATATTGAGAAGACATACGGAGTAAAAACGCTCGCAATCAAGCTTGATATTACTGATACAGATGCAGTAAACGCTGCAACAGATGAGATCCTCGAGAAGATGGGCAGGATCGATATCCTCGTAAACAATGCAGGAACTGGCGCTGTAGCACCTGCTGAAGACATTACAGATGAGCAGTTCATGAATGAGATCGACATCGACCTCTTCGGTTCTTTCAGAATGGCAAGAGCAATCGCTAAGAAGGCTATGATCCCCGCAGGATTCGGAAGGGTCATCAATATCGCTTCCATGTACGGCCTCGTAGGCAATAAGGTAGCTCCCGCTTCCCCTTATCACGCAGCTAAGGGCGGAGTTGTTAACCTTACAAGAGCTCTCGCTTCCGAGTGGGGCAAGTACGGCATCACAGTTAACTCTATCTGCCCGGGCTATTTCTACAGCCCTCTTACAAAGGAGACTTTGGATTCTGAGTTCTTCCAGGCTAACGCAAGAACAATGATCCCTCTTGAAAGATACGGCAACGACGGTGAGCTCGATACAGCTATCTGCTTCCTCGCTTCCCCCGCAACAACATACGTTACTGGTGTTAACCTTCCTGTAGACGGCGGATATACAGCAATGTAATAGCCTTTGGGAATAATTACCGGGTTTTGAGTTTTTACATATTACTGTGCAGGTCTTTTAATCAAAAAGATTTGCACAGTTTCTTTTTGTGTTAGAATTAGCCTTGGATAAGTAAGGGGGCGAATTCTTGGAAAACACAGGCGACAGATTTGTTTTCTCGCATAAAGAACTTAAACGGGCAGGGCGGACTAACTTAAAGCATCACTATCTGATGTTTGTTTTTACTTGTCTTATCGCATTGATCCTGCAGGTAGAATTCTTTGCTTCAGATAACATTATCAGCGTCAGAAGACAGGTTATCTCGGATGCCGCACAGGCTGCTTATGAACTTACCGGTTCTTCGAGCGTAAAGACTCTTGAACATATTTATACAGACATAGACGTGGACGCGGATTCTCTTTACAGGGACGTACGTAACTACCTGTACACCAAGAGCTTCGAAAATGAGAAGACCGCTGAGATCTTCGGAAGAACCAAGGGAACGCTCAATCAGATCATTAACTTTGTGGCTGAGAATACCTTTGTATCGAATATATATTCAATCGTATCCCAGTTCGTTGGATCGGAAAGTGTGGCCCGGTACATAATGATCGTATTGATCTTGCTGGTGACGGCTTTCCTGTGGCTTTATTTCCGTAATGTTTATATCGCGGCAAGCCGAAGGATATTCCTCGAAGGCAGGATCTATAAGAAGATCCCGTTCTCCAAATACCTGTTCTTCATTAAGATGAAGAGATGGACCAGAGCGTCATTTGCAATGGGTATCAAGACAGGTCTGGAAATCGTAGGAATGATGACGATAGTTGGCTGGCCGGTTGTTCATTACGGCCTTTTCCTTGTCCCTTATATAATTGCTGAGAATCCCGACGTAAAACCTCTTGAAGCTGCCAGATTATCCTGGAACATGATGAAGGGCAATAAGTTCAAGCTGTTCTTATTCAGCCTGAGCTTCCTCGGCTGGAATATCTTAGGATTCTTAACATTGGGTATAGGTAATATCCTTTTCGCGAACCCTTACATGATCAGCTGCTACTCTGAATACTATACGGAGCTTAGAAAATACTATAAAGAGAAAAAATTGCCCGGTGAGGATCTTCTTAACGATAAGTATCTTTTCGTCAGGGCAGATCACAATACGCTCCTGGAGACTTATGATGACGTTATTACCGAGCTTCAGAAGCCCGAGTATAATACAGAAGGTCTTGAGACCAGACGTACTAAGTTCTTCGCTAAATACTTTGGTTTTGTCCTGACTTACAGCAAGGACGAGAATGAATATGAGAAGCAGCAGGCAATGAAGCAGAGGATGAAAGCCCTTGAACTGCAGGCTGAGGGCGTTGTTTATCCCTCAAGGCTTTCACCTATACCTGAGCAGAGAAGGATCACCGCTCTCGATAATATTCATTATCTCAGGCATTATTCACTCTCTTCACTTACACTAATGTTCTTTATCTTTTCCTTTGTCGGCTGGGCATGGGAGCTTTTCTACTACTTCCTTATGAAGGGGAAGCTCATTAACCGCGGCGTTCTCCACGGACCGTGGCTTCCGATATACGGATTTGGCGGAGTATTCATACTTTTGCTTCTTAACGTGTTCCGCAAAAGACCGTTCATATTTTCCATTATGACAATGGTACTTTGCGGATCTGTCGAGTATTACACCGGCGTAGCTTTAGAGTACTTTATGAACCAGAAATGGTGGGATTACAGCGGATACTTCCTCAATATCAACGGAAGAATATGCGCTGAGGGATTGTTCGTATTTGCGGTAGCGGGCGTGTCGTTTACATATGTCTTTGCGCCGCTTCTGGATAACTTGATACGTAAGATCAATAAGCACATCTTAAGGTGGTTCTGTATAGCGCTGTGCGCCCTCATAGTCTTCGATACGATCTACACATGGACGATTAAGCCTAACACGGGTTACGGCATTACTGGAAGCTTCGATAAAGACGAAGATCCGGTATTTACGGAACAAACAGAATAAAGCTTTTTCTCGGCTATATGTTTTCTGCGCCCGCTAAAGCGGGCTTGTGCGGAAAAGCCTCGAATAAAGCATTATTCTTAATCGTTGATCT
This sequence comes from Clostridiales bacterium, assembly GCA_017427465.1. Taxonomy (GTDB): domain Bacteria; phylum Bacillota; class Clostridia; order Saccharofermentanales; family Saccharofermentanaceae; genus Saccharofermentans. The sequence goes on from JAFRST010000014.1 coordinate 17,535, forward strand.
GGAATTACAGGCTAGTCAGGAAGTTGATGGCTTCGGCGGCAAGTCCGGTTGCGAGAAGAACTGCAAAGATGACGATGCATATGATCGCATAACAGAAGTAAGACCTTGCGAAGTTCCTTTTGTTGATGTTCCTTGAGAACGAGCAGATGATAAGCATAATGAAGCCCACTACAGGTATTGAGAACAATAACTGATAGCCGAAGTAGCCCCACATTGATATCGGACGGTATTCCGCAGGTATATTGGTGTTGTTCATTTGTTATTCCTCCCTTATTCCTCGGTCTTTTTGAACAAAAACAGAACATGTTTGGTAAGGGTAAATATAGCACAAACAACTTGGTTTGTATTCATAAGGCAGTTACGCAAAGACAAAGCATAGCATCAGTTTAAATGTAATAAGACCGATAGGATTATAATACATCCTGTCGGTCTATTTCGTAAAATGATCCCGAAGGGCACCTTGACTTTTGATGCGCAGTGTCAAAAGTCATAAGGCGTTACTTCTGGAAGAAGTAATAAGACTTGCTTACGGACTTCATTGTTTTGGTTATCATATTACTTCGGAACGGACGAACAAGCATCGCGCATGTATATACAAATGCGCAAATAGCTTGTCAGGGAATCCCTGAAACCCTTGTAATCACATTTCGGAGATTGTTCATTTTTTATGTTCGATGAGAACACCTCGGGGTCTCAGGGGAAGTGTCCCCTGACATGCTAGTAGTGTTTGTGGTACACAAACGCGTTGCTTGCATATCCGTTCCGAAGTGTTTTTCAGAATAGCTGATAGTAAATATATAGTCGTAATAGTTGAATTATTGATAATTGAGTCTTGTGTGGTATTATGTAGATGTAAAGAGGTGTTACCCACTAGACGGTTACCTCAGTATTATGTCAATAATGACCGCAACTTTTGGTACAGGGGCGGTCATTTTTTTATGTAC
>JAFRST010000001.1 GCA_017427465.1 Clostridiales bacterium
AGCAGGAATGCCGAGATAATCAGCTAACCCCAGCAAAGCGTTCCCCTTGGTTACATCCCTGCACATTACATCGAAAAGATCGAATCCTGAAGAGAGGAATTCAAGGTCAGGGTCATTGGAGAACCTGTCTACGATCTCCTGAGAAGGTCTTATGAGAAGGATCTTGTTGAACCTCGGGATCTTTTCAAGCTCAGGAAAACTCCTGTCTATGTCTATTATCGGGGACTGTTTGGCGGGCTCGACACCCACGTTATAGCCTTCCACAAAGAATTTTCGGGATGACCTTGGCGCGAAAAAGATTCCCTCATCGGAATAGAGGGTGGCATCGGCTTCGTTATCCAGAAGATATCTTAAGAGATCACGGATCTTAGAGTCTTCGAAATCCTTGGAATTGAACTGCCTGCGGGTACCGGCATCAAAAAGCGAGCCGCCGTTACTCGTGATGAGCGGGACTTCAATCCCTAAGTCCTCGGCAAACTTGCCCACGAGAAAAGAAGAACGGCCGGTGGCAATGGTGAACGCCACCCCCGCATCTTTTAGTGCTCTTATAGCTTTTTTGTTGCCTTCGGGGACGTCCTTGCCGGGGGCAAGAAGCGTGCAGTCCATGTCTGCGGCAAGCAATGCCTTGTATGATTTTTCCGTACTCATTAATTACTCCACGAGGATTATAAACGATTTTACAATAAGCAAGTAACAAATTATATTTAATTTTGACATTATGTACCTATGTCGCGGTTGAAGTTTATATCTTCAAAGTTTATTATTGTGTAGGATTTAGAAAGATACACTTGGGAATAAGTGAAGGGGTTTAATAGACATGAAGAGAAAAGCCGGTCAGGCACCGAGTCCGAGCAGGGGTTCCTCAGTCAGGAGCACAGCGCTTGTACCCGTTGAAAATAGCGATTCTAACAAGCTTAAAGTCTCAGAAGAAGAGGCTCCCAAAGCTTTGGCAACAAGAACGCCAGCCAAAATCAGTGAAGACACCGCACCTAAGAGCGGTGAGATCAGAAAAGCAAGTCCCGTTAAGAGCAGTGATGTAATAAGTAACGGCAAGAGTTCTTCCGGCAAGAGCAGTTCATCTAAGAGCGGTTCTTCAAAGAGCAGTTCTTCTAAGAACGGTTCAAGCTCTGCAAAATCCGGGGTAAGATCTGCCAAGAGCACAGGTAAGCGCAAGAAGAGAAGAAGCCTTGTTCCGCTACTTTCTGTCATTCTGGTGCTTCTCCTTCTCGGACTGGGAGCTCATTACTATCTGTACCGTATCGGATTCTTCAAGCCTACGATCATTGTAACTATGTCTGACGGAACACAGCAGAAGGTCAAGGTTGAAGACGCGTATGCAGAGATCAATACCGATAAGTTCTATCAGGGCATATTTATCGACGGTATCGACGTAAGCGGTATGACGCCTGACGAAGCATATGCTGCTGTTTCAGCTTCACTTCCCGAAGAGCCCGAAGAAGTTGCAGTTAAGCTCAATGTCGAAGGCAAACTCTATCCGGTCGATTTTACTGACGTTACCTTCGAGTACAATGCCCGAGAAGTAGTAGATGAGGCTTACGCCCAGTTAAGGCCCATCCCCGAGGATCCCGTACAGCTCACCGAATACTATAATGCCATCCAGCAGCTCAAGGTCACTCCGAAGGAGTATGAGACTGCGTATACGGTACATATTGACGGTATCGCAGAAAAGGTCCACGAAGTATTAGACCCGCTTCTCGACCAGTTTGCTACCACAAAGGATGCTGCTATCGAGGATTTCGATCCTGAGACAAAGACTTTCACTATCACAAAGGAACAGAAGGGTTATGTTCTTGACGTTGACGGCGCTATCCAGGGTGTAAAGGACCTCTTCGATTCCAAGAAATATTCAGGAATGGTCAAGGTTCCGACCGTTCTCAAGGCACCTGAAGTTACTGAAGAGATGCTCAACGAGCAGTTCGGCCTGGTATCTGAATTCTCTACAAAGTGTTCGAGCAATGCCAACCGTAACAACAACATCTCACAGGCTTGCAAGTATATTACCGGAACGATCCTCCAGCCCGGAGAACAGTTCTCTTTCAATAAGGTAGTCGGCGTAAGAACATATGACAGAGGCTTCAGAGAAGCTACCGTTATCCTGGGCGGCCAGTATGAGCAGGGCCTTGGCGGCGGAATCTGCCAGGTAAGCTCGACACTTTACAACGCTGTCGCAAAGGCCGATCTTAAGGTCGTTGAGCGTAATAACCACGCTTGGCCTTCAGATTACGTTCTTGTAGGCTGCGATGCTACGGTTGACTATCCTGCTCTGGACTTCAAGTTCGAGAACAACACAGACTTCCAGGTAATCGTTGTCATGTGGTTCAAAGACAATACGGTTTATGCGGAGATCTACGGCAAGAAGCTGCCTGACGGCCAGTACATCAAGCTCGAGTCAAATATCATCAGCACAACAGGCGCAGGTCCTAACGAGTATGTCGAAGACAAGGAAATGCCCGTAGGCCAGCAGAAGACATTGAGAGCAGCTCACCAGGGTCAGACTGCAAGGATCTACAAGGTCTGGTTTGATAAGGACGACAAAGAGATCAAGCGTGAAGAGTATTACACGACATCTTATAAGGCATTCGGAACCCGTATCGCAGTAGGCACGAAGAATCCTGACGGCACATATGCTGTACTTGATACAAAGACAGGTGAGGTATCGGCAGCAACGATAACACCTACACCCGGACCGACAGATCCGGCTACGCCGACACCTGCTAATCCGACTACCCCGCCGACGGTACCTCCGACGACGCAACCGGATCCTCCGACGACGCAACCGGATCCGCCGACGACACCTCCGGATCCGCCGACGAATCCTCCCGAACAGGGCGGCGGAAGCGGTGACAACAACCAGACAGGCGGATGACGGCCCGTTAAAATTTTAAGATTAATAAGCAGCCCTCTTCGAGATACGACGAGATACGAAGAGGGCTTTCTATATTTAAAAAAAAAATAAACTGATAATTTGCCTGTTTTATGTCCCCAAATCTGCTTTGAATGGTTTATAATTATTCAGTTATTATTAGCGGGTCTATGTCTATGGCAGAAAACCCGCAAACAAATTTCCAAAGGAGATCATGTTTATGGCAGAACTGACAAAGAAAACCATGGACGGTAACGAGGCTGCTGCGTATACTTCGTACGCTTTTACTGAGAACGCCGCTATTTACCCGATCACACCGTCCTCGCCTATGGCTGACCACACCGATCAATGGGCTCAGCAGGGCAGAAAGAATATTTTCGGACAGACGGTTAACATCGTCGAGATGGAGTCTGAGGGAGGCGCTGCAGGTGCTGTTCACGGCTCACTCGCTACAGGTGCTTTAACCACAACTTACACCGCATCACAGGGTCTCCTTTTGATGATTCCTAACATGTATAAGATCGCAGGCGAGCTTCTCCCTTGCGTATTCCATGTTTCTGCAAGAGCTCTCGCTGCTCACGCACTGAACATTTTCGGTGACCACGCAGACGTTTACGCTTGCCGTCAGACAGGCTTTGCAATGCTCTGCTCCAACTCCGTTCAGGAAGTTGCAGACCTCGCTGCAGTAGCTCACCTTTCAACAATCAAGACAAGAGTTCCTTTCCTCCACTTCTTCGACGGTTTCCGTACATCACACGAGATCCAGAAGATCGAGGTTATCGACTACGATACACTCGGATCATTGGTTGACTATGAGGCAATCAAGGCTTTCCGTAAGAGAGCTCTTTCTCCTAACCACCCGACACTCCGTGGTACAGCTCAGAACCCTGATATCTACTTCCAGGGCAGAGAAGCTTCCAACCCCTTCTATCTTGCAGTACCTGATCAGGTTCAGTACTACATGGATAAGATCAACGAGATCCGCGGCACAGATTACAAGCTCTTCAACTACTATGGTGCAGCTGATGCAGACCGCGTAATCATCGCTATGGGTTCTGTCTGCGAGACAGCTGAAGAAGTTATTGACTTCCTCAACGCTCACGGTGAGAAGGTTGGTCTTGTTAAGGTTCACCTCTATCGTCCTTTCTGCGCTGATAAGCTCCTCGAGGCTATCCCTGCTACAGCTAAGGCTATCGCAGTTCTCGACAGAACAAAGGAGCCCGGTTCTTACGCAGAGCCTCTCTTCCTCGACGTTGCTGCTGCTTATGTCGGCAAGAATGCTCCTAAGCTCATCGGCGGCCGTTATGGTATGGGTTCAAAGGATACAACACCTGAGTGCGTTCTCGCTGTATTCAAGGAACTCAAGAAGGATCAGCCTAAGGAAAGATTCACGATCGGTATCGATGATGACGTTACATTCCTTTCACTCGATTGCTCCGAGTCTATCGAAGTAGCAGGTGAGGGCGTTGTTCAGGCCAGATTCTGGGGTCTCGGCGCAGACGGTACAGTTGGTGCCAACAAGAACTCCATCAAGATCATCGGTGACCACACAGACAAGTACGCTCAGGCTTACTTCTCTTATGACTCTAAGAAGTCCGGCGGTATCACGATCTCTGACTTGAGATTCGGTGACACTCCTATCCGTTCCACATACCTCATCAACAAGGCTGACTTCGTAGCTTGCCACAACCAGTCTTATGTTTATGAGTACGATATGCTCTCTACACTCAAGCCCGGCGGAACATTCCTCCTCAACACACAGTGGACAAGAGAAGAACTCGAGGACAGACTCCCCGGTTCCATGAAGAGATATATCGCTAACAACAACATCAAGTTCTATACTCTCGATGCTGTTGCTAAGGCTAAGGAGATTGGCCTCGGCGGAAGAATCAACACGATCTGCCAGTCTGCATTCTTCAAGCTTTCCGGAATCCTTCCTGTTGAGCAGGCAGTTGACTACATGAAGAAGGCTGCTCTCAAGTCTTACGGCAAGAAGGGTGACGATATCGTTCAGATGAACTATGCTGC
>JAFRST010000015.1 GCA_017427465.1 Clostridiales bacterium
CATCCTGAGCCAGGATCGAACTCTCAAAAAAATTTTTGAGAGCCATGTTTGGCTCAAATTACTTTAATAAAAACTCAATTCTTAGAATTGAAAAAGGTCCGTTTTACTTCAAGTTTTGCATTCTATTCAATTTTCAAGATCCGTGCTTTTCCTTCGATTTCTGCGCACGCTTTTTACGTGCCTCCGTCAAAGTGCTCGTAAAGGATATACCACGGCGGACATTAAGTCAAGAACTTTTTTCGTGTTTTGAGAAAAAATTTTAAAAGTCTTCAAAGCCTTTATTCGATTAAATTACAGCCCGAATGAATAAGGCCCGTTTCTGCGCTATAAAGTAGCATGAAACGGACCCATATCTCAACTGTTATTTTTTCTTCGTTTGAAGCTTTTTTGCTCTTATGGCCGCGGCACTCTTTATGTTATGTATGCGTACCATAAGTACTATATTCAATATGATAATAAGAAGCATCACGCCGCCTATTACTCCGGATATCACGGGATTGTTCTTTATGAACAGCGTCAGCGGTGTCCCTGTCTCTACGGGTTCTTCCTCAGGGGGTGCCTCTTCAGGAAGCGGTGTAGGCGTAGGTAATTCCTTAACTACATAATATGCTTCCGGGTCATCGCCGGGATTGATGAGAGGATCGAACTGGGGCTGCTCATTCAAAGGAGCGTTGACAGATCTGTAGTCTCCCGTCGTGCCCCATACTCTCGTTACCGGGTCAGCTTCCCAGCATGCAAGATTGCCGTACGCTGTTACTGATGCAAGATACATAGTAGTATAGAAATAATAGTCCTGCGGAATGCCGCAGACGGATATCATAAGTTCGTGTCCGTTCTCATTGACCGTATAAATGGTAAGACCCTTACCTGCCTGTGATGTAGTACCCGTCTTTCCTCCGATAACTGCGGCAAGATGTGAATCAGTGCCATTGGCAGTCTTGGAAGCCAGCCAGGGATCATACAACAGATAATTAGAATTCTTTACATAGCTCCATGCGTCAGACTTATGTCTGTTGGTTGCGATGAAAACGTGAGACGGTGCACTGATCAGAGTGTTGAAATCTTCAAGCTCTGAGGCAGCCGCCATGATAAGCGTAAGATCATAAGCCGTTGTGTAGTGGTTGTCGTCAGGCAGACCGCACGCATTAACAAAATGCGTACCCTTGCATCCTAACTTTTCCGCACGCAGATTCATAAGTACCGCGAATGCTTCAAGCTTACGCGAAGACAGGATGTGATCCTTGTTATCGTTCAGCGCATCAAGGATATATTGTGCGTTGACGCCATCCTTATTAACGGCCGAACCGCCCGCAGGATACTTCTCAAAGAAAGCATCTACACAGCCTTCGCCCAGCGCATTGGCAGCGTCATTACCCGAAGGAAGCATAAGTCCGTATAAGAGCTCGCTCACCTTAACATTCTCGCCTTCAAGAACACCCATGAGCGATGAATCGCTGCCTAAACCTGCAAGTGCGCTTGCACTGACTGTGAGTTTTTCTGAAGTATCAAGCAGTTCAAGGCTTAAAAGGCACGTCATTATCTTAGTCATGGATGCCGGATATATACGGTCTTCCGGATTCATGCTGATAACGATATAGCCTGTTGTCTTGTCATAAACGCAATAGGATGCGCAGTGGACATCGCTCAAGGCCGGTACCGGTATGTCAGGCTGTCCTACTTTCGCGGAAACATGCGTAGCAGGCAGAGCAAACAATGCAACCGAGCAAACAAGTACGACTGTCGCGAAGAACGTTGCCGCTGTCTTTATAGCCGATCCTGCTAATCCTTTAATCTTCATCAGATGTCGTCATCCTCATCATCTTTATCTGCTTCGGATGAATCACCGGAAGCAGCAATGCCTTCAGCCTCGATCTCCGAAGCTAATGTGTCAGCAAGCTCCTGAACCTTTGAAGCATTGGCGCTGAGGCCCTCTTCTGAAGCTTCGATGCCTTCTGCGGACTCAATGCCTTCAGTGCCCTCTTCACCTTCTTCAGGTTCATCCTCTTCCCTGTCCGTAAGCGCAAAGTCTACGACCAGAGCCTTATTGGACTTCATGAGCTTAACGCCTGATGTAGCTCTTGAGAGTGTAGGGATCTCATTTGCTCTTACCCTGATGATTACGCCCTGGCTGGTAATGATAAGGAGATCGTCATCATCGGTAACGGATACAGTACCGCAGAGTCTGCCGGTCTTCTCGTTGACCTTGTATGTGATGATACCCTTACCGCCTCTGCTCTGGACACGGTAATCATCGATCCTGGATCTCTTGCCGTAACCCTTCTCGGAGATAACGAGGATCTCACGTGAAGGATCAACAGGTTCCATGCCTACTACTTCATCGTCTTCTGCAAGCTTCATGGCTCTGACGCCCGTAGCGCCACGGCCCATGTCACGTGCATCGTCGGAATTGAATCTGACGGACTTGCCTGCAGCACTGACAACGATGACTTCCTGGCCTGCCTTTGTGAGCTGTACGGCAACAACGCTGTCTCCCTCACGGATCTTTGTGGCGATGAGACCGTTCTTGTTGATATTTGCATACTTGTCGATCGATGTCTTCTTGATAACACCGTACTTGGTAACCGTTGTGAGGTAGAGGTCGGGCTCTTCGAAGCTGTCGATCGGGATGATGTTCCTGATCGTCTCGCCGTCATTGAGGTTCAGGAGGTTAACAAGTGCCGTGCCTCTTGCAGAACGTGATGTAGTCTCAGGGATCTTATAGCCCTTGATCTTAAATACACGTCCCGTATTGGTAAAGCACAGGAGGAACTTATGAGTCGTTGTGGTGATGATCTTCTCAACGTAGTCCTCTTCTCTTGTAGACTGACCTGAGATGCCTCTTCCGCCTCTGTGCTGGGCCTTGTAGCTGTCAACTCTCTGACGCTTGATGTAGCCGAAGTGTGTGAGAGTTACGACGATATTCTCTTCTGCGATCAAAGACTCGTCATCGATGTCTTCGAAAGAACCGTTGATGATCTCTGAGACTCTCGGTGTAGCGAATTTGTTCTTGATCTCAGTCATCTCCGTCTTGATGATGTCATCGAGGAGAGTCTTGTCGGAGAGAACTCTGTGGAAGTATTCGATCTCTTCTGTGAGAGCCTTGATCTCTGCTTCAAGCTTCTCTCTCTCAAGACCGGTGAGACGTCCGAGTCTCATATCAACGATATGCTGGGCCTGCTTGTCGGAAAGACCGAATCTCTCGCACATGCGGACCTTAGCCTCGGCCTCGGTACGTGATGATCTGATGATCGCGATGATCTCATCGATGTAATCCATGGCGATGAGGAGACCTTCGTCGATGTGCTTCTTGGCCTCATCCTTCTCAAGATCATACTGTGTACGGCGTGTAACCACGTCTTCCTGGTGCTTGATGTAATAGAACAAAGCATCCTTAAGGCCTACGAGCTTAGGCTCGAGCTTGCCGTCTGCGTCAGGTACGAGCGCAAGCATATTAGCGCAGCATGCGTCCTGGAGAGAGCAGTTCTTATAGAGCTGGTTGAGAACGACGTCAGCGTTGGCGTCCTTCTTGAGCTCGATAACGATACGCACCTGCTCGTTACGGTCAGATTCATCCCTTAATCCGGAGATGCCTTCGACCTTCTTCTCCTTAACGAGATCAGCCATACGCTCGATGAGTCTTGCCTTGTTGACTGCATAGGGAATGTCATGAACGATGATCCTCGTCTTGCCTGCATGATCTTCAATCTCGGCATGAGCACGTACAACGATACGGCCCTTACCGGTAAGATATGCCTCTCTGATACCTGATGTACCGAGAATAGCGCCTCCTGTCGGGAAGTCAGGTCCCTTAACGACTGTCATGAGCTCGTCTACGGAAACATCGGGATTGTCCATCATCATGATGCATCCGTCGATGACTTCGCCGAGATTGTGCGGCGGGATATTAGTAGCCATACCAACAGCGATACCTACGGCGCCGTTAACAAGGAAGTTAGGGAAACGGGACGGAAGCGATACAGGCTCCATCTCGTGCTCGTCGAAGTTAGGTCTGAAATCAACAGTGTTCTTGTTGATATCCCTCATCATCTCCAATGCGATCTTCTCGAGTCTCGCCTCCGTATAACGGTAAGCTGCCGGCGGGTCACCGTCCAAGGAACCGAAGTTGCCGTGTCCGTCTACAAGAGGATGTCTCAGTGAGAAATCCTGTGCAAGTCTTACAAGAGCATCGTAAACCGATGCGTCGCCGTGAGGATGGAAACGTCCCAAAACGTCACCGATCGTGGTCGCGCACTTACGGTACGGTTTATCAGGCGTGAAGCCCTGTGTAAACATAGAATAAAGGATTCTTCTGTGAACCGGCTTAAGTCCGTCTCTGATATCCGGAAGAGCACGGTCGGAAATAACCGACATCGCGTAGTCAATGAAGGACTTCTTCATCTCGCCGTCCAAGTCTACCGGAACTATTGTGGTCTGTTCTGACTTGAATACCTCGTCCATCTCGGCTTCCTGTTGAAGCCTGGCCTGTTTCTTGTCGTCGCTGTCTGCCATCTGTCGCCTCCGCCCGCGAAAATCTTTATCGCGGGTAATTAGAATACTTAGGTCTATAGATTATATATCTACAAACTATAGTATTATACCATAACTATACGCACGCACGCGCATATAATTATAATATATAGCACAAATGTCCTATTATCAGACTATGGGGGTTTTGGAAGGTGTGCCCGCTTTTCTCGGGAATCTGGCGGGAGTCGGGCGTATCTTACGCACAACTATGATGGTTCTCTCCATATCCGTGCCGGGGAGTTTGAACGTATCCGTTTTTTCTATGGTGCCGCCGAGAAGGGCGATTGCCTTGGCGGCCTCATTCTCCTCTTCATCAGAGTGGCTCTTCATGGCAAGGAAAACTCCGCCTACCTTAACGAGCGGGAGACAGTATTCTGCAAGGACCGAGAGTCTTGCTACAGCTCTCGCGGTAGCGATGTCATATTTCTCCCTGAACTTCTTGTTCCTGCCTGCGTCTTCGGCTCTGGAATGGACCGTAATGCAGTCCGTAAGACCTAATGCGGTAATTACCTCATCTAAGAACTTGAGGCGCTTCTCAAGCGAATCCATGAGGGTTACGGAAAGCTCCGGGCAGGATATCTTAACCGGCAGACCGGGGAAACCCGCTCCTGTTCCAACATCGATAAAAGTAAGACCCTTGCCTTTGCCCGCTTTGCTCTCCTCGTCCCTGATGTAAGGACAGAGAGTAAGGGAGTCAATAAAATGCTTCATGGCAATTCCCTTATCGTCGTCTACGGCGGTAAGGTTCATAACCTTATTCTTCTCTTTGAGCATTGAAGCGTAGATCTGAAAGGCATGGATTTCTTCTGCGGACAGCGGCACGCTTATCTCATCCGAATGAGATTCCAAGATAGGCGCAACATCAGTTACCGCTTCACCTTGCTCAGTAACTTTGGTGCCTTCAGTGCTGATCTCAACCTTCTTTGGAAGGCGCTCTTTTAAGCGCTTGATATCTTCTTTTGTAAGAGGCTTCTTTTTGGGGAGGAAAGCATCAGCCATTGTTCTGTCTCCTTCTAACCTGTTCGAGATATACCAGAAGGACTTCGCAGTCAGCCGGCGATACACCTGATATTCTCGAAGCTCTGCCGACATTCTCGGGCTTCATCTTCGTAAGCTTCTGTATAGCCTCGATCCTCAATCCGCGGATCAGCGAATAGTCGGTATCTTCGGGTATCCTTATCTTTTCTAAGTTCTTGAACTTCTCGATCTTCTCTTTTTCGAGGCTTAAGTAGCCTTCGTACTTGATATTGGTCTCGCATGCAAAGGTTATGTTGCGCGCCAGGGGTTTTCTTGCCTTGTCAACGGGAGATAAGAGCTCATAAGTAACGCCGGGTCTCTTGATAAGATCTGCCAGACTTTCTCCGGACTTGGGCAATGTCTGTCCGCATGTTTCAAGGAGCAAGCCCAATTCTTCCGTCGGAGCGACATATGTCTTCTTAAGTCTTTCAGTCTCTAAAGCGATGGCTTCCATCTTCTTTAAGAACTTCCCGAAAACCTCATCGCTGATAAGCCCGATCTCATGACCTATCGGGGTAAGCCTCTCATCTGCATTGTCTTGTCTTAGGAACAGTCTGTATTCCGCTCTTGAGGTCATCATGCGGTAAGGCTCGTTCGTGCCCTTGGTAACGAGGTCATCTATAAGCACACCGATGTAACCCTGTGATCTGTCAATAATGACCGCTTCTTTGCCAAGTAGCTTCATGGCCGCATTTATGCCTGCGACGATTCCCTGGGCCGCTGCTTCCTCGTATCCGGAAGAACCGTTAATCTGTCCTGCGGTGAACAGACCGGGGACGACCTTTGATTCGAGGCTCGCCTTGATGGAAAGCGGATCTACGAGGTCGTACTCGATGGCATACGCAGCCCTCTGGATCTTCGCATTTGCAAGACCCGGCAAAGACTTGACCATCTTCTCCTGGATCTCTTCAGGAAGGCTCGTAGAGAATCCCTGAAGGTACATCTCGTTTGTATGGCGTCCCATGGGCTCAACGAAGATCTGGTGTCTGGTCTTATCCTTGAACCTCATGAATTTATCTTCGATCGAAGGACAGTATCTGGGACCGATGCCTTTGATCTCGCCGCTGTAAAGGGGCGATCTGTCCATATTGTCAGCAATTACCTGTCTGGTCTCTTCCGTAGTCCAGATAGACCAGCAGGGTATCTGATCTTCTACGGGAGCGGGGAGCTTGCCCTCCATCTCGTTCCTGTAAGAGAACGGCGGTATATCATCTTCTCCGTCCTGTCTTGTCATCTGCGAAAAATCTATGGAGTTTGAATTAACTCTGACAGGAGTTCCGGTCTTGAATCTTAAAAGCGGAACACCGAGTGAATTAAGTGAAGAGGATAAACCTACCGATCTCGGCAGTCCGTCAGGGCCGCTCTCGGTAATGACTTCTCCTCTTATTATCCTTGCTTCCATATATGTGCCGGAACAGATAACTACGGCACGTGCCCTGTAGACAGCTTTGCCTTCTGTCATGACGCCGGCGCAGTTCCCTTCATCGTCAGTAAGAAGATCCGTGATGTGAGCCTGCTTCAAAGTGAGATTCGGGAGATTCTCGAGATAATAGCGCATCTCGACAGAATACATCTGACGGTCTTCCTGGGCTCTGGGCGAATAAACGGCAGGGCCCTTGGATCTGTTGAGCATTCTCATCTGGACGGCACATTTGTCCGCCATAATGCCCATGATGCCGCCCAATGCATCGATCTCTCTTACGAGCTGGCCTTTGGATGTGCCGCCGATAGAAGGATTGCAGGGAAGATTTGCAAGGCTGTCTAATGACAGCGTGAAAAGGATGGTATTAAGTCCTAATTTTGCGGCAGCATGGGCCGCCTCGCAGCCTGCATGGCCCGCTCCTACAACGGCAACATCAAATGTCCCCGCTTCAAAGCTTGTATCCAAACCTAAAGCTTCACGGATAGTCATTTATTTACCTATGCAGAATCTGGAGAAAATAGTGTCAGCTAATGTTGCGGATACGGTCTTGCCCGTAACCTCGCCAATCTCGTCAAGGCATGCTCTCAAAGCAGCTGCGCAGACTTCAGTTCCGAGGTTGTTATCAAGCGCGTCCAAAGCAAGTGTAAGCTTCTTTGTAGCTTTTAAGAATTTTGTGTAGTGTCTGCTGTTAGTGATAAGAAGGCCTTCGGATGCTCCGCCGCCAAGCTCGTTATAGTAATCGATGATGGCATCTTCGAGCTTATCGATATTAAGGTCTTCTTCTGCGCTGATCGAGATAAAGCTCTTAATGCCTAAAGCCGCGAGCTTTTCTTCGATCTGCTTTCTTTCAGGATTCTCGCCTGCATCGCTCTTGGAGAAGACACCGGTAACTGATTCACAGTCTTCCGCGATCTCTCTGACGCCCGTATATGCTTCTTCCACTGTCATATCCGGCGGGATCATGTAGAAGACCATGTCGGCTCCCCTGCCGGCCTCGAAAGCCTTGCCGATGCCAATGTTCTCGATGATGTCTTCAGTCTCACGGATGCCTGCCGTATCTATAAGGGTAACGGGAATTCCGTTGATGTTGATCTGGACTTCGATAGTGTCTCTCGTGGTTCCGGCTACCTCCGTAACGATCGCTCTGTCAAAACCTGTGAGAGTATTAAGGAGTGTGCTCTTGCCGCTGTTAGGAAGGCCCAGGAGCGCTACGCGCAGTCTTTCTGATAAGATCCTTCCCTTGCCGTAGCCTTTGCAAAGTGAAGTGAGTCTGTCGTGGCAGTCGCTAAGGTTATCCTTTACTGTCTCGAGCTTCTCGTTCTCCTGCTCTTCATCGTCTTCGTTATCAAATTCGGTGAAAGTCTCGAGCATTGCTGCCTGCTCGTAAAGATTGTTCTCGATGTAAGAGATCTCTTCTGCGAGTTTGCCTGACATGAGGCTTCCTGCTGCTTCAAGCTGTCTTTCTGTCTCGGAATTGATGACATCCATGACTGCTTCTGCGGAAGCAAGGCTCATCTTGCCGTTGATAAATGCCCTTCTTGAGAACTCACCCGGATAAGCCATTCTGATACCGGACATGCCGAGGCACTTTAAGATCTCCTGCTTGACCGCACCGGAGCCGTGGGATGATATCTCTACCATCTCTTCTCCGGTATATGAGTGTGGTGCTTCAAAGCGCGTGAAAATGACTTCGTCAACTTTGATCCCGTCCGAAGGATCTTTGACGTAACCGAATGCACATGTATAGCCGGGGAGCTCTGAGAGCTTTGAATAATTACCGCTTGATCTTAAGATGACGGAACATTTATCGGCAAGTTTTCCACAGCCGTTACCCGAGATCCGGATAACCGCTATGCCTGAGATTCCGGCCGGCGTGGAGCAGGCGCAGATAGGTTCGTCATCATACGAATACATCGATAAATTCCAGGAATTTTCCTGTAAAAGTCAATTACTTCTTGTCTTCAGGAGTAACTACTACACATCTGTTGGGCTCAACGCCTTCGCTGTGTGTTGTTACGCCGTGTACGTCCTGGAGATAGGAGTGAACGATCCTTCTCTCAGCGGGGCTCATAGCCTCCATAACTACCTTGCGGCCTGAACGTCTTACTCTGGATACTGCCTTGTCAGCGAGGCCCTTGATGACCTGCTCTCTGTGCTTTCTGTATCCGCCGACGTCAAGATATACATGAACTCTCTGCTCGCTGTGCTTGTTAGCGATGAGGTTTGTCATGTAAGAGATAGCTTCAAGTGTCTCACCGTGACGTCCGATAGCAGCGCCGCAGTCAGAACCTGTAACTGAGATGTAGATAGTGTCGTCTTCTCTGTAGGAATCCATGTTGCCGTGGATGCCGATGCCGGAGAGGACCTCTGCTACGAAGTTAGCGGCAGCGTCTTCAGCTTCGCTTACAGCGTCGCCTTCGAAGCTCTCGTCATCACCGTAATATGTATCATCAGATTCTTCAGCTGCGGGAGCCGGAGCTGCTGAATCGTCAGTATCAGCTGTAACCTTAACCTGGGCATCCTTTCTGCCGAGGCCTAAGAAACCACCTCCTGTGCCTTCTTCAACAACCTCGATGGTTGCCTGCTCTTTTGTACAACCGAGCTCGGAAAGAGCTGCCTCAATTGCTTCATCAACTGTCTTGCCTGTTGTGATTACTGTCTTTTCCATATGTGCAAGGCCTCCTTCGAGCCAAAATTAATTCTTTTTCTTTTTCTTGCCGTTCTTCTTGGATGTATCTGCATCCACTGTAGCGTCAACGCCGGCGAGCTGGGCTCTGGCGGACTTCTTAAATACAGCATCCTTCTTAGCTTCGATCTCAGCCTTCTTGAGTTCGTAAGGCTTTGTGAACCAGAAGTATGTGATGACACTTGTGAAGATTCCCATGAGACCTGAGATGATCCAGTAAAGACCCATTGCCGCAGGCATCATGAATGTAGTTACGAGCATAAGGATAGGCATCATCCAGTTCATGATCTTCATTGAGTTCTGAGCTGCATCTTCGCCTGCACCCTTATCGACCTGGCCTGCTCTTGCAGGATTCAGCTTAGCGCGCTTCTTAGCCTCAGCCTCTTCTTTCCAGCCGGGCTTCATGATCTTCGTAAGCTGCATCGAAACGATGTTGATGATAACAACGAGGATCGGGAAAATAAGAAGCGGGAGATATGTCTTCGGATCAGAAGCGATAACACCGGGCTTCCATGCGGGCGTAACCGTGAGGTCCATGCCCAGGAAGTGAAGGTCGACCATCTGGTCGAGCTTGATAAATCCTTTGTTGATACACTCGTTGAGGAACTGGGAGTTCTCATTGAGAGCCTTGATAAGGTTGATGTGGATCTCGGGTGTTACCTGTGTGCCATTGAAAACACCGTTCTGGCCCATCTGGTTGCCCAGATTGATCATTGAAACAATATTATCCTTGCTGACCCTTGAAAGATAGATCAAAGGTCCGCTGACGATACGGTAGATAGGCCAGATAATGAAGATCTGAAGGAAAGGCAAAAGGCATCCGGAAAAACCGCCGGCGCCGTTCTCCTTCTGAAGCTTCATTACTTCCTCACGGTACCTGTCCTTATCATCGCCGTACATACGCTGAAGTTCAGCCTGCTTGCCGCTCATGGCCTGCATCTTGAGCATGGACTTCTGGGATTTTACGTTAAGCGGGATAAGTGCTGCTCTGATGATTATGGTAAGGAAGATAATAGCCAGACCATAATTACCGAAGAAGCCGTACAACACTCTCTCAAGCCAGCCGAACAAAGTGTACAGCGGGTCGAGAATTGATAATTGAACTATAATGTCTCCCATTATTGAACTCCGGTTCTAATAAAAAATCTTTCCACTTACTTTACGGGATCGTATCCGCCTTTAGAGAACGGGTTGCATCTCAAAATCCGCCAAATGCCCATAAGTCCGCCCTTCAATGCACCGTACTTAGTGACCGCTTCGATCATGTACTGTGAGCATGTAGGCTGGTACTTGCAATGAGGCCCCATTGCGGGAGAAATATGCTTTTGATACCAACGTACCATTCCTATTATGGCTTTGCGCATCATGCGGGATCACCATCCAATAGATCAAGCCTTGTAAGACATTTCCCCATATCTGTACTTAAATCACGGTATTGCGGTATTCCGCCCTTAGACTTCAAGGTGAATACGTAGTCGTATCCTTCAGGAAGCCTGTCTTCCAACTGTCTGTACGATTCTCTCATCAACCGCCTTGCACGGTTCCTTCCGACTGCGCCAAGATCTTTCTTGTTCGCGCAAAAGCCGGTTCGTCTCAAGGCCGGGTCAACTTTATAACCGCTCTGGGTGGTACCTTCTCGTCTTTTAAGCACATGAACCGACAGGTATCTGCCGGTTGCGAATTTTCCGTACCGGTAAACCCTGTTGAATTCGAAATTGAATCTGAGTGCTACCGATTTCAAAGTGAGAATGCGACCGTAGTCTTAAGATCAGACTGCGAGTCTCTTTCTGCCCTTGGCTCTTCTTGCTGCAAGAACCTTGCGGCCGTTAGCTGTCTCCATTCTTGCTCTGAAGCCGTGAACCTTAGCTCTCTGTCTTTTCTTAGGCTGAAAAGTCATCTTTGCCATAAATATAATCCTCCGAAAATTGCTTTTTTCTCAGTTGCACACCCGCGTTTCTGGCGGCAGCGCATAATAAGACAATTTTAAATATAACCCGAAAATTATATTAGGGCACGGGACTGTTGTCAAGCAAAAGTGCTTGATTTATCGGCTCAGCACTTACCGTAAAGATACTCGATGAACTGCCTGTTGATCTTATCTCCGTTAGCTTCGGTAGAGTAAGTGAAAGCTATATAGTATGTGTACCTGGTATCAAGACCAAGCTTCTCTTCGATCCCGTCAGTTAGCTTAAGGGCGATCGGATAGGGTCCTTCAGCTTCTTCAGTCTTCTTTTTGAGCAGATCATCTATGGATATTCCGCCTGAAGTATCGGGCTCTTCGGTATAGTAGAAAAAATCATCTTCAGAGAAGTTCTCCATATTAAGAAGATTATTAAGATCCATAAAATAATCCAGTGTAGAGTAATTATCCACGGCATCTTCTCTCATGATCAGATAGTCGAACTGGCCCGTCAGTACTGATGCCCTGAACGCGATTTCCAGATATTTGTCCTCAAATTCAATGTCGCTGGTAAAATTCAGCTCGGTATCCAGGAGCTGTGATGTCCTTGCTTTGCCATAGCCGCCCCATTCAAGGAAGCCTTTTGTCGCATACAAGCGCCCTTCGTCAGAAACGACACCGTTGATAAGACCTCCGTCGATAACTCTGAGCTTGGACTTGTAAATATCTACTCCATACCAAACAACTATTCCCAGGATAAGAAGGATCAGTATCGTGGTAGGCAGATAATACTGTACAAAATAACCGGCTTTCTGCTTGAGCGTAAGGCCCTTGAGCTTTTTTCTCTCACTTCTTATATAGCGTGTAAGCTTGTTCCCGGACTTATCTTCTTCCTCTTCGGCCTTTCTGGGTTTTGTCTCAAGTTCCTTGGCAACGATCTTGGATTTAGCGTAAGAGGCTTCACCGGTGGCGTCCTCATCAAGGAGCGCATCAGATACGAGCTCTTCTCTTTCAGCTTCCTGCGCTGCCCTTTCACTCTCCTCTTGAGCCTTCTTCGCCTCAATTTTCTCAGCCTGGACCTTTTCGAGTTTATCGAACTGCCTTATGTAAACAAGCGACAGGAAATAAGTGATCGTAGTCGTCATGAAGAAATAGATGAGCGGGAACCACTGGGCATACCAGATGCATGCGATAACAGTTCCGAAGATCAGTAATGAAATGATCACAAGCGGAATGAACTTAATGATGGAGAAGATCAATGCCGCTTTGAAAAGCTCAGATGTCTTCATCTCGTATCTTGCTATCGTCGGGAATATCGTAAGTGTTATGAGCCAAACGAAGATCGTGAAAGCTATAACACCGAACTTATAAATGAATGCTGTATTATTCCATCCGTTAAGAATGATCCATCGCCAGTCGATAATGATAAGTACTATAGCAACGAACATCGTAAGCCAGACGATAGTGGCCTGCTTGAAGTTGCGGATAAAGGCCTTGAAGAAAGGAATAATAACGCCGCTGTCTTCACCTCTTATTATCTTCATCGCAACATAGTATTTAGCTGTGTAGGCAGCGCCGACGGTTACGATCGGCAGGCAGCATATGACGAAAAGCAGATGCAGGACGATGAGATCCGCGATCGTGCTTAAGAGGTTCATTACCGGACTGTCAGGTTTTAATAAGTTCATTTATATATCTATACCTATATAGAAATTATCGGTTAGCCGTACGGCCAATATATTCTATAACATATTGTTTTATTCTGCATTCATACAATATGCGGATTGCTTGCTAAATAAAGCTGCCTTGACCATAGATCAAGGCAGCTGATAGATCGGATCTGATCCGGTGGCTCTTATTCCTTAACACCACCGATCGTAAGACCGGTAACGAAGTATCTCTGAAGGAAAGGATACAGAGCGATGATAGGTGCCATTGTTGCGATGGAAGCAGCTGCTCTGATCGTAACAGGCGTGATCTTGTTAGCTGCAGCTTCTGTAACCGTTGTACCTGAAGTCTGTCCGCCGGTAGAAGCCGATACGGAAGTCAGGAGTTTCTGAAGCTCGAACTGCAGTGTCGTGTACTCAGGTGATAATCTGTTGTACAACATAGCGTCGAACCATGCGTTCCAGTGATATACCGCAACGAACAACGCGATCGTGGCGTATACCGGTTTACAGAGAGGAGTAATGATACTCCAGAAAATCCTCATGTAACCTGCGCCCTCGAGCTGAGCTGATTCTTCAAGTGAATCAGGAATACCGTTCATGTAAGTTCTCATAACCATTACGTTAAAAGCACTTACCATACCCGGGACAACGTATACCCAGAAACTGTCCGTAAGGTGGAGGTACTTATAGAGGATCATTACAGGAATAAGTCCTCCCGAAGCATACATCGTGATTACCCAGAACAGTGAAAGGCTTGACTTGAACAAGAACTTCTTACGGCTCAGGATGAATGAGAGCAATGCGTTTGCTGCCAAAGACGTGATAGTACCGAGAACTGTTCTGTATACAGTGATCTTTGCACCTATTCTGATACCCTTACGCTCAATGAGGATCTCCTTGTAGTTATCAAGGGACCACTTACGGGGCCAGAGATGGACTCCGCCTCTGACGGCATCGTTACCGTCATTGAAGGAATAAGCCAAGGTATTAAGAACAGGATAGAGCGTTACTACTGCGAACAATATCAGGAAAATTGTATTGAAGACAGTAAAGACTACATCCTCTCTCGCCATCTTTTTCCTACGTTTCTTTAATATGATTTCTTCAGACATATCTGCCATATCAATTCACCCCTTCCCTTAGAACAGACGCTCATCGCCTTTATGCTTGGCGATCAAATTAGCAATTACAATAAGCGTCAACGATACGGCAGTCTTGAAGATACCTGCCGCGGTACCGAGCGAGTAGTCCAGGTTACGGGCATTGATGGCCCAGTCGAGGACGTAGATATCGATCGTCTTGGAAACGTTCTGTACAAGTCCGTTACCGAGCAAGTACTGCAACTCGAATCCGGCGTTAAGTACGTTACCGAGATTCATAATGAGAAGAATCATTATGGTAGGACGGAGAGAAGGGAGCGTGATGTAACGCATCTTCTGGAAACGTCCTGCGCCATCGATAGATGCTGACTCATAGAGGCACGGATCGATAGCGGTAATAGCCGCAAGATAAATGATTGCGTTCCAACCTGTCTCTTTCCAAAGGTTACTTAAAGTAACGATGGGCCAGAACCAGCCTGGTTTCGCCAAGAACGGATAAGCTTTATCAACAATTCCGAACTTTAAGAGGAGCTCGTTGATGATACCCGTTGAAGTAAGTGCATCGTGTACGATAGATACAACGATGATCCATGAAAGGAAGTGCGGTAAGTAAGAAATTGTCTGGATAGCTTTCTTGAAGTGTCTGTTTCTGACTTCGTTCAAAAGGATAGCAAATGCGATTGCAACAACTGTACCGAAGAAAAGGTTAAGTACACCCATTGCAAACGTATTTCTGATAACTTGAAGGAACGTACCGTCGCTGAACAGGAACTTGAATTTATCGAAGCCGACAAACTTGGAACCGGTAAAGCCTTCATGGTATTTGAAGTTCTGGAATGCCATTATCCATCCTAAAAGAGGAAGATAATAGAAAATGATTCCGTAAATAACATAGAGAGCGGAAATAACTACAAGTATCCACTGTCTCTTAAACTCTTTGACGGTGAACTTGGGTTTATTAAGCTCCTTCTCCGTGAGCTGTTTAAGTTTCTCCGCCTGTGAGACTGTATTCTCCATTTTTACAACCCCTATAAAAATGGTGGCAACCACAGTTGTTTATGCCATGGCTGCCACCACATCGATTACATAATCTAGTGTTTCTTTAGACCACAATCTGGCCGATTTAAACCGGATTAAGTCTTAGAATCAGCGAGTCTCTTCTCGCACTCAGCCTGTGCTTCAGCAAGGAAGTCCTCAGGATGTACTGCGTTGTAAGCATCCATGTAAGCTGCCCAGTCTGTCTCGAAGTCAGCACTCATGACAACCTTAGGGAGCCAATAGTGCTTTGTCTCGCCCATCTTCTGCCAAGCGATACCGCCTGCAGTCTCATTGCTGATGGAGTTAGACCATGACCACATAGGATACCAAGGATTCTGATCGCAAACTCTTGAGCCTACCATGTCTGCATAGTTACCGGCACCGTAAGCTTCGAAGCACTTCTTAAGAGGTTCGGACAATGTAGCGAGGAATTCTGCAGGCTGCTCATCAGGCATCATGTAGTTGATTCCGTCCTTGCTTCTACCTCTCCACTGAGGCATGTAGGAATACTGGCAGCAGTGCTTAGCGTTGTAGCTGTCGCTCTTCCAGTTCTCTCTCATCTCTTCTGTTCTGTAGTACATACCGTTGGAATCAACGAGGTAGTCAACGTCCTTGATGCCCCAGAAACGGAGGTCATGGATATCCTGGTCGAGGAGACGGCTTAAGAACTCGAATGCGAGATCAGGGTTCTTGCAGCTTGTAGTAACAGCGCAGCCGGAAGCCTTGTTGAGCTCGTCACCATAAGAGTGCCATTCCTGCTCCATGCCAGCTTCGATTGTAAGTCCGAGAGGTACATAGTCACAGCCGATCTTGTCGAGTCTGTAAGCCTTACCATCAGTAGCATCGTTACGCTCTTCAGCGAAAGGTCCCATGATGGAGTAAGCGAAATCCCAATACTGATCGCAGAGACCGAGAACACGGCCTGTGGAGAGCTTTGCGATGTACTCATCGTATGTCTGTGTAGCGAAATCGGGATCGATAGCGCCCTTGTTGTACTCTTCGTTCAACTTAGCGAAGTATGTCTTAGCTGTTTCTGTTGTGTTGTAGTCAACGATCTTAGGATTGTCAACGCCAGCATCAACGTTAACGATAACGCAACCATCGTTCGGATAACCATCGAGGAACATAGGAGCGTTCTCAAGGCAGTAATACTTCCAGTCTTCGCAGAGACATGTATAAGGGATTACAGGTGTTCCGTCAGGCATTGTCGGATTAGCAGCTGCATATCTCTCGAGGAGATCGAAGTACTGATCCAATGTCTGGATATCCGGATAGCCGTCCCACTCAAGGACACGAGCCTGAATCCAGAAAGCCTCACCATTGTGACCGGTTGTTGTGTCTTCCTTGTAGTGGTTACCGAATACGTTTGCCCAGTAAATCTTACCGTCGGACATACGGAACTGATCCCACTCTTTTTCTGTGTACATTTCCTTGAGATTAGGATACTTCTCAAGATAATCGTCCCATGCAACAAGCATCTTGTTCTCATAAAGCTGAACGCAGCCGTCACCACCATCGATGAAATCAGGCAGCTTGCCTGAGGCGATGATAGATCCGATAGCTTCGCCTGCGTCCTGACCTGTGAGCCAAGTTTCCTTGACCTTAACACCGGTCTTCTCAGCGATGAGCTCCATGATCTCGTTGTTGTCGTCCTTCTCCTTGCCTGCCATAGCAGCGAACATGGTGAATTCAGTATACTTGCTCTTCTTGCCGCAGCCTGCTGCTGCAACACAAGAAGCTACCATTACTGCTGCCAGAGCCAATGAAAAGAGTTTCTTAGCCTTCATAGTAGACCTCCCGAATTTGGATTCTCGTTTTCACGAGTATTTAGCAACTAAAGTATACGGTTGCCCCATTTTTGCCGCAACCCGATAAACTCTAATCAAACAACCGATAAATTCTACACAAATGCGATGAATTTAACATAAACCGAAGGTCTGTTTTGTGTATATTCAACAAAAAGAGGGCCTTTTAGGCCCCCTGGTTGCTTTTGCGGTACTTTGACGGCGTACACCCCATGATTTCTATGAACTTTCTTATGAAATAGTCGCTGTCTTTATACCCCACATCTTCCGCTATACGGTTGATTTTCTTATCGGTATTTATGATTTGTCTGGCAGCTTCCCTGATCCTGTAATTTGTCAGGTAATTCTTAAAAGACATACCGTAGTTTTTCTTGAAGACCTGGCCCAGGTAAGAACTGTTAATGTGATATTTGTCACCCAGATCTTTAAGGCTGATGTTATCGGCATAGTTTTTCTTTATGTCCGCTTCCACGACCGACAGGATTCCTCTCGATATGCTCTTGCGGAGTTCTGACAGATATAAGGCATATTCCGTAGCGAACTTTGTCATGTGCTGGTGGCTTCCCCTGATAAACGCATCCCCGGAAGTCTGCTCCGAAATATACTGGATGATCTCTTCCTGGTTGACGGTGTCATCCAGGTCACTGGCCAGATGGATCAGCTGGAAAAGGAAATAATTGATATTAAGGTCGAATGCCCTGTTGTTGCCTTCCTTGCCCTTAAGTTCTGCGTAAAGCTTCTCGATGCCGGATTCGATCTGGACAGGATCGTTCTTTTCGATGGAACCTATAATCTCATCGATCGTATTCTTGCAAAGAACGATGCTTCCGTGTTTATCTTCAGTCTCTTCGAAGAAATAGAGTTTCTTCGTATTGTGGAATCTTGCGATGCTCCTTAAGCCGCGGCAGGAATCGAACGACTTCGAAAGTGATGAGATATCTGATACAGACTTGCCGCAGAGCATTCTGATAGGCTTAATGATAAGTACTTCTATTTTCCTTATAAGGGCATTCAGGAATTCAGCCTCCGTCATGTCATTGGATGAAGCCATGTTTTCACAGTAGATAAATCCGACACTGTTATTATCTTCATCGTAAGAAATATCAAGGGTAAAGTGATTGGTGTATTCCTTAAGGACATCCTTGCAGGCGTTGTAAAGCTGCCTCTGCATGGCACTCATGTCATCGGATTCGCCGCTGTCGGCTTCAGAACTCCTGTTTACCAGCTCGATCTCGATGAATCTCAGATTGCCGGAGAGCTGGAGGTTCTTATTCGCGTACTCAATATCCTCATCGTTGAACTTGCCCCTTATCAGATGTCTTAAGACTCTGGCAAGATAAGCGTCCTCCATCTTCTCCCTGTTTTTCTTCAGGATTACGGACTCGCGGTTTAAGTTGGAAACCTTGCGGAGAACAGCTATGAGCTCGTCTTCGATTACGGGCTTTAAGATATAGTCAAGGCACCCGTTTCTGATCGCTCTCTGGGTATATGCGAAATCATCATA
Organism: Clostridiales bacterium; assembly: GCA_017427465.1. Lineage (GTDB taxonomy): Bacteria > Bacillota > Clostridia > Saccharofermentanales > Saccharofermentanaceae > Saccharofermentans. The sequence goes on from JAFRST010000015.1 coordinate 18,671, forward strand.
GCCTGTAAGAAGGACAAAAGCAGCATCAGAGATCTTCTCTTTCTTAACTGTCTCTAAGAGCTCAAGTCCGTTCATCTCCGGCATCCTTATGTCAGAGATGATCAGATCCACCTGGTTCTCACGAAGATATTTCAGCGCTTCTTTTCCGTTGGAGCAGACAGCAGCGATCTCAAATCCGCCGCTCTCCCAGTCAATAAGAACTTGAAGTCCCTGCAAAGTAAAAGGTTCGTCGTCAACAAGCATTACTTTCAGCATAGTCCACCTCTGGTTAAGATGTAGTTATCATTTCTTCCGGTATCATGATGATGACGCTCATGCCGATGCCCTTTTCGCTCTCTACGGCGAACTTGACCTGATCTTTGAACATCATCTTTATTCTGAGGCAGGCATTAAGGATGCCTACGTGCTTTGCCCTTTTTACCATGTCGATGGTGACACCGTTCATCTTATTCTGAAGGCTCTCAACATCGGCTTCTTCCATTCCGTCACCCGTGTCTTCAACTTCGATAAAGAGGCGGTCGTCTTTTTTATAAACCCTTACGAAGATCCAGCCCTGCGCAGACTTTGACTCGATACCGTGAACGCACGCATTCTCAACGAATGTAACGAGCGTCAGCTTCGGTATGCGGATCTTCTTACAGTCTTCATCGATGTCGATATCGAACGAGATCCTCTCGCCGAATCTGTAACTCTGAAGCTGCAGATATGCGTCGATAAATTCTTCTTCCTCTTCGATCGTGACCGCATCGTCATGCCACTCAACATTCTGTCTCTCCATGACGGCAAGTCTTTGTACCATCTCGGCTGTCTCATTCTCACCTTTGAGGATACTGTGCATGCGGATGCTCTCAAGAGCATTGAAAAGGAAGTGAGGATTAATCTGGCTCTGAAGGGCAAGGAGCTCGGCATTCTTACGCGCGAGGTCACTTTCCTGTTCCCTGAGCTTGTCCTTGTAGATCGTATTGGTAAGTTCATTGTTGATTCCAACGATCCTGTTGTAGTTATGCATCAGATCGGAGATCTCATCCGTACCGCTGATATCCTTTATCGGCTGGAAGTAATCCGAGTTACCTTCACCGAACGCTTTGCCTAAAATGGTTATTCTATCGGTGATCGAACGCTCGAGCATCTTCATCATTACGATAGGGATAACAAGAGTAAAAAGCAGCACCGCAAAAATGATCGGCAAGTTGTTCATGATTACCTTGGTAATCGTAAGATCTTCCGTGAAAGCATAGATCTTGAACGTGCTGCCGTACATCTTAACTTCTTTTACCGTCATAAAGGATTTGTGCGAAGTCTTATCCAGAAGGTTCAGCCTGTTGGCACCCGGCTCGGTGGAATAGATGATGTAGTCGTCACAGCAAAGGAACATAGAGCAGTTGACGGGAATCTCTTTGAGCTCTCCCGCGATTCTGCTCTTCTTATGTTCTATGGTGACGATCTTCTCGATCTTGGACTTGGTATTCCTCATCCTGCGGATATAGATCAAACGGTTTCTGTCGGGAGTAGATGCGACAGGAGCTGTATCATAGTATGCGTAGAATGCCTCATTGACATCAGAGATCGCATAGAACTTCTGATACCATACTTCCTTCTCTGCCTCCGACAGGTTATGGAAATAGTTACCGTTAAGCATTGTCGGGTTGTTGGAATAGATAACGATTCTGTCCTGGTTGATATCGGACAATGTCGAGAAGAATGAATTAGAGAACGTACTCATCAATTCATCGTAGTAATCGTAAGGCGCATCGTAAGGAGTATTGATAAAAGTGTTAAGGTTCTTGTTGATATCGATGGCCTGTGCAACTTGGGCATCGTATTCAAGCAGGTTCTCAAGATAATCGACATAGGATTCGATCGCGATATCCCTGTAGTGGCTCTGGTTATTAAGTTCAGCTTCGAAAACTGATTTGAACAGAAAAGTGTCCGTCAGAACAAGCGGCAAAAGGACACAGAAGAAGTACATGAGAAGGAACTTCTTACTGAGTTTTTGTTTGCCGAGGAAATTGGTTATGGCGGTTCTGAACTTGTCTACCTTGCGCAAATAACACTGCTCCTTAAATAATTATTTATATTTTAGTTAAAGCCGTGTGCCTTTGCAAATTCAAGCCTGAAAACTAATGGATTTAGTCGGGTTTTGTCTGAAGTTTATCCCGTTGAATAATAATTTTTCTTTGACTAACATAGATTGTAATTAATCATTTCCTGATGAGGTGCACATATGTTAAAGATCGTAAAAACCGAGAACGGACTCGTCAGAGGCTTTCCCGGTAACAATACCCGTATCTCCGTTTTTAAGGGTATTCCTTTCGCCCAGCCGCCCATAGGAGAAAACCGCTGGAGAGCACCTCAGCCCTGCAAGGATTGGGAAGGCATCAGGGACTGCTATAAGTTCGGTCCTATCCCTTATCAGGACCAGCCGGCGATCGGCACCGATGTATACTGCAAAGAATGGCACGTCGATCCCGATATCGACCGCGATGAAGACTGTCTCTACTTAAACGTATGGACAAACGCAAAGAGCGCTGACGATAAGCTTCCCGTACTCGTATGGATCTACGGCGGAGGATTCCAGTGGGGATATTCCGCTGAGATGGAATTCAACGGTGAGAATCTCGCCAAGAAAGGCATCGTTGTCGTAACGATCAACTATAGACTCGGCGCTTTCGGATTCCTCGCTCACCCGGAACTCTTCAAGGAATCACCTGAAGCACCTGCAAACTTCGGTCTTCTTGACCAGCAGGCAGCAATGAAGTGGGTAAAAAGAAATATCGCTTCATTCGGCGGCGATCCCGATAACATCACTATCGCCGGTCAGTCCGCAGGCGGCGGAAGTGTTCTTAATCACCTCACTGCAAAATCAAGCATCGGACTTTATAACAGAGCCATCATCTTATCGGGCATCATTCAGTTCCCTTACATCAAGGACTTCGTAATGACTCCGAGAACGATTGAAGACGCATGCGCATACGGCGATAAGCTTTTCGCCAAGCTCGGAGTTAAGACTCTGGAAGAAGCAAGATCCCTCGACCAGGAATTTATCCGCGAGACATACGGCAAGTTCAGAGAGACAGAGAACTTCTTCTTTACGCCCATGATCGACAATGTCTTTATCGATGACGAGCCGGTCAAGCTCTTCATGGAAGGCAAACATGCGCACGTTCCTGTTATGGCAGGAAATACTTTCGATGAATTCCCGAGCTTTATCTTCGCAGAATCACAAGCTGACTTCGAAGCAAAAGCGAGAGACATCTTCGGCGCTAAGGCTGACGAATTCCTCTCATTCCCTGAAGCACAGAAGCATAACGGCAATATGTACGCATCCGTCCGCGCCATAGAGTGCGCCATCAAGGCAGTATTCGCTCACAACGACAAGCCCGGATACTACTACAGCTTCGAGCCCGATATCCCGGGTGAAGATAATCCGGGAACATTCCACTCCGTTGATCTCTGGTTCTTCTTCGATAACCTCGACAAGTGCTGGAGACCCATGGTTGGAAGACACTTCGACATCGCAAGACAGATGAGCACTTATTTCGCGAACTTCGTAAAAAACGGGGATCCGAACGGCAATGACATAGACGGCACCGCACTTCCCATGTGGAAGCCTTACACGCCTGCATCCAAGAATGAGATGCACTTTACACGTGACGGCGCGAAAACATCCGTCCAGGAGGATTCCCCTGAGTCAGACTTCTATACATTCATGACAAAGCACATCGAGGAATCCGCCATAGGACCCGCCGACATGAGTAAGGGCGAATCAAAACCCCGCGTTGAGCTCTACACTGTTCCGAAGAAGCAGGCATTCAATCCTTATCTTCCGAACTGGGAATATATCCCTGACGGCGAGCCTTATGTATTTGGCGGCAGAGTCTATATCTACGGATCACACGATTTCTTTAACGGCTACGCTTTCTGCCCCGGCGATTATGTGACCTGGTCAGCACCCGTTAACGATCTCGGCGACTGGACATACGAGGGCGTCATCTTCAAGAGATCTGACGATCCGGCTAACGCTGATGACCGCGGATGCCTTTATGCACCCGATGTAACAGTAGGACCTGACGGCAGATACTATCTGTACTATGCACTCGACAACGACTGCGTGATCTCCGTTGCCGTATCAGACTCGCCTTCAGGCAAGTTCGAATTCATCGGCAACGTCCATTATGAGGACGGAACGCTCCTTGGCAAAAAAGAAGGTGACGAGCAGCAGTTCGATCCCGGCGTTATCACGATAGGCGATACGACATATATGTACACCGGTTTCTGCGGACAGGGCGACGCTTCACGTCACGGATGCATGCTGACCGTTCTTGATAAGGACATGCTCACCGTTAAGCGTGCTCCCGAATTCGTTATCCCTTCCACACAACACAGCAAGGGTACGGAATTCGAAGGCCACGCTTTCTTCGAAGCACCTTCCATCAGAGAAAGAAACGGCATCTTCTATCTCATCTATTCTTCACAGGTAATGCACGAGCTCTGCTATGCCACTTCGGACAATCCCCTGGGACCATTCAGGTACGGCGGTGTCATCGTAAGCAACTGCGATATCGGTATCGATACATATAAGCCTGCCGATAAGCCCACATGCTTCGGAGCCAATAACCACGGCAGCATCGTTGAGATCAATGGCGAATGGTACATCTTCTATCACAGACAGACAAATAACAGCTGGTATTCACGCCAGGGGTGCGCCGAGAAGATCAAATTCGGAGAAGACGGCAGCATTAAGCAGGTTGAGATCACCTCCTGCGGCCTTAACGGCGGCCCATTGACTGACATCGGCGAATATCCTGCCCACATCGCTTGCAATCTCTTTAACGACAAGAACCAAATGTATGTGGGAGAGCTGCATCAGGCCAACATCTCCAAAGACCGCGAGGATGGAGTGAAGGATCCTTCATATGTAAGGGATATCTACGACAACACAACGGTCGGATTTAAGTATTTCGATCTTAAGGGCGTAAAGGGATTAAGGATTACCACAAGAGGTTACGGCAGGGGCGACTTCGAGATCAGGACTTCGATCGGCGGGGAAGTACTCGGCAGGATCGGTGTTGATTTCTGCACCGCCTGGACAGAAGGCAGGGCGGAGTTCACGATCCCTGACGGCGTATATCCTCTCTATCTCACATTCAAAGGAATGGGCAATCCCACGCTCCTGAACTTTGAATTCCTACACTGATACAGAAAGGTTTCTGTATCCTAACTGAATAAAAAAGGTTTCATTGTAGAAATCTCCTAGAGGTCAAGCCCCGGATATCTTCTTTAAGAAGCTCCGGGGCTTGATCATTGATAACTTCAAAAGATCAGAATTCTGCGGTGACCGTTATTCCTTTTTCCGCAGGCGAAGCATAGATCTTTCCGCCGTGGACCTCAACTATGTTCTTTGCTATCGAAAGCCCGATACCATATCCGCCTGTGCCGGAATTTCTGGACTTGTCAGCCCTGTAAAAACGGTCAAACATCAGTTCCGCCTCTTCTTTTGCAACAGGTTCTTCAGTATCGTTATAGACTTTGAATATGACTTTTGAACCGCTTTTGGCAAGTGAGACCTTTACTGAGGATCCTTCAGGTGAATACTTGACCGCATTATCCATAACGACAGATATAAGTTCCTCTATGGCTTTTTGGTCCCCGTTTAAGATTATTCCGGGCTTTATGTCAGAATCGATTGATCTGCCTGAAGCTTTGGCAAGACCTCTGAAAGACTCGGTCATTTCCGCCACACAGTCAGATAAAGGAAAATCGATCTTCGTTATGCTTTTTTTCGAGCCTTCTTCAGTCTTAGCCAGATAGATAAGTCTTTGGGTAAGATCTGTAAGTCTTTGCGTCTGCTTTCTGATATCTTCTATCCACTCGTTGTCCCCGTTTTCCATGCCGAGGACTTCTACGTCGGCATTGATAACGGCAAGCGGGGTCTTGAGTTCATGACCGGCATCAGTAATGAACCGCTTCTGTTTCTCGTATGCCTCGGCAGCAGGCTTTACTACCACTTTAGACGTTAATGCTATGAGCACGAAAACTATCACAAGACCCAAAACAGAGATGACGATGCTCGTCCTCAAAAAAGATCCGGCGTTATCAAGACTCCTGCCGCAGTCATAAAACACGATAAGCGTTACGTCATCATTGTCTGTCCTTAAATATCTGTAATCACCGGAATAACCCTTTGTCCTGCCTCCGGAATAAACCTTTTCTGCAAGAGCTGCTGCCTCGGAAGAATCTATGGCTGCTATCCTGCCGGTATCGACACTTAATACTTCACCGTCTTTGTCCAGCTCGATGGTAAAAAACCTTGCCTCATACCTCATCTCGGGTGACATCTGATCCTTTCTGCGGTCAAAGGGCCCTCCGAAATGATCTCCCGACGGAGGCTGCATCATCATGTCAGGAAATTCGCCCTCATTGGAAGAAAGCATGTCCAGCAAAATGTCTGCATCCACGGTAACGTTTCTGTAGTTGAATATGTTGATCGATGCAATAAGCACTGCCAGCACAGCCGTTACGGACAGCATGGCGATTATGATGAATTTTCTCCGGAGTCTTGAAATCATTTGATCTCCTCCAAAGTATAACCGGCATTTCTGATTGCCTTGATACGGACATCGGCTCCGAGGGCTGCGAGTTTTTTCCTTAAGAACGAGATGTATGTCCATGCTGTACTGATATCGGCTTCAGAATCCAGACCCCAGATCTTATCCATGAATCTTTCGGTCGAGATAAGTATCCCGTGATTCATCATGAGCATCTCCATCATCTGGAATTCCTTGCCGGCAAGTCTGTATCTGCCTTTGGGCGAGGACAGTTCAAAACTTCCGCGGTCCAGTGTTAAGTTTCCGAATCTTAATATGTTGTCATTGGAAGATGAATTCTGCCTTGTAAGCACCCTTATCCTGGCGAGCAGTTCTTTGGCTGCGAAAGGCTTGGTCATATAATCATTAGCGCCGGAATCAAGGCCTTCGACCTTGTCATCGATCTCGGATCTTGCAGTAAGCATAAGTACAGGCACGTTCCTGCCCTTAGACCTTAACTCCTTTAATGCCAAGATGCCGTCTTTCTTCGGCATCATGATGTCCATGATGATCAGATCATATTCACTCGCCAAAGCATACAGCACGGCCTCTTCACCGTCATATACCGTGTCGACCGAGTAATTATTCTTTGTAAGAATAGCTTTTACCGCTTTTGATAAAGACCTCTCATCTTCTGCAAGAAGAATTCTCATATCAGATTCCTTTCCGGATAAAACTCCTTGTCTTTAAATATTAACATCATCATACGTCTCAATGTCAGCCAAAAATATTTTCATCCGTTTTAAGTACGTTTTAGGTTCACGGCCTAATATTAGGCCAACAAACTTAAACGAGGTTAAAAATGGATTACCAGAATGTGTTTGAAAGATATGAATACAAATACTTCCTTGACCCCTCCCAAAAAGAGTCGCTGGCCGTGGAGATGACGGGAAGGCTGAGGCTTGACAGCTACGGCAGGACAACGATCCGCAACATCTACTGCGATACGGACAGCTTCAGGCTCATAAGGACTTCATTAGATCATCCGGTCTACAAGGAAAAACTCAGGATCAGGTCATACCAAAGAGCAGCAAAGGAAGACATGGTCTTCGTCGAGATCAAAAAGAAATTTGAAGATATCGTCAGCAAAAGGCGCGTCGCTATGCCGAAGACTTCCGCAGAAGACTGGATAGACAAAAGACACAGGATGCCTTTCAGAACGCAGATAACATCCGAGATAGATTACATGCTTGATCTCTATGAGGGGATCGAAGCAAAAGTTTTCTTAAGTTATGAGCGTGAAGCCTATTTTGCAGAGGATGGTACGGGGCTAAGGCTTACTCTTGATGAGAACATCCTGGCAAGAGATACAGTTCTCGACCTTGGAGCCGATATATGGGGAATGCCGCTTCTTCCTCCGGGCATTACGCTGATGGAAGTAAAGATCCCGGGAGCCATGCCTCTCTGGATGGCAAGATTCTTAAGTTCAAACAATATAAGAAAGGTATCTTTCTCCAAATACGGAGCTTTTTACAAAGAGTACCTGATGGAAAACAAATCATCTGAAAGGAGCGTTTTTTATGCTTGATCTATTTAATCCGGTTATACCTTCAACAGGAATAACACCTGCTATTTTCACAATACTCGTTCTGGTATCCCTGGTACTGGGCGCCCTGATATCCCTGATCCATACATTCAGGAATGACTATACCAAGAGTTTTATCATGACTCTTGCGATCCTTCCCGCAGTCGTTTGCGTCGTCATCCTGATGGTCAACGGCAACATCGGTGCCGGCGTTGCAGTTGCAGGAACATTCAGTCTCGTAAGATTCAGGTCAGCCCCCGGAACGGCAAGAGAGATTGGAGCGATATTCGCCGCGATGGGCACCGGCCTCGTTATGGGCATGGGCTATGTCGGTTATGCCGTGCTCTTTACTATATTGACAGGTCTTGCGGTCCTGGTTTTCGCAGGTCTGGCATCAGAAAGCAGAAGAAACCTCAAGAAGAACCTTAAGATCACTATCCCGGAAGATCTCAACTACAGCGATGTTTTCGACGAGGTCCTCGAAAAGTACACCAAGTCTTACAGATTAAAGCAGGTCAAGACCAGCAACATGGGGTCGCTCTTTAAGCTCAGCTACGAGATCGTCTTAAAGGACTCATCCACGGAAAAAGAATTCATAGACAATCTCCGCACAAGAAACGGCAATCTCGAGATATCCGTCTCAGAACACCAGACACAGAGCGCGGACCAGCTCTGATATCAGTCTCCAAGGGAGGAAACATAAAATGAAACCGATCAGAACAGAACATAAACTTACAGCAGCAATAATGGCATGCGCGCTCACAGTCTTTGCGCTCGCGGCCTGTACGACGGTCACACCGGAATCAGAAGTTCAGGAAACGGCATCGCCCGATACGGTCACTATATCATCAGAACTGTCTGAAGCTTTCTCCGATAAAGACGTAGAAGCCGGCTATGACGATAGCGAAGCTGAGACAATTACGCTTAACGGCACTACAGCATCGTCTGATTCATCTTCAGTCAAGATCGAAGGCACGGTCGTAACCATAAAAGGCAAAGGCACTTATGTCATCACGGGAAAACTCGATGACGGTTATATAATAGTCGACGCCAGCGCTTCGGACGACGTCAGGATCATCCTTAAAGGCGCTGAGATAACTTCTTCGGATTATGCCGCCCTCTACTGCCTAAATGCAGACAACGTATACATCACACTGGACAGCGATACTCAGAATATCCTGAAGAACGGCGGTTCTTTCGACTCCAAGGATAACAACAATGTCGACGGAGCAATCTTCGCGAAAACAGATATCACGATCAACGGATCAGGCTCGCTTGAAGTCATCTCCTCAGATCACGGCATCGTGGGTAAGGATGACGTAACGATCACCGGCGGTAATATCGTGATCGACAGCACTAGTGACGGCATTCAGGCAAATGACTCGGTCGTAATTAAGGATGCAGTCATAGATATCACTTGCGGCAAGGACGGTATCCAGGCCGACAACGATGACGATCTGTCCAAAGGATATATCTATATCTCTTCAGGCACGATCAATATCTCTGCAGGAGATGACGGAATAACAGCATCCTCATCAATTCAGATAGACGGCGGCACCATAGACATCACGAAGTCCTACGAAGGATTAGAGGGTCAGGATATCACGATCAACGGCGGTGATATATCAATCAGCTCTTCAGATGACAGTATAAATGCGGTATCAGCTTCCTCTTCAGGCGGAGCGATGCAGGCAGACGGCGTAAGCACTCTTAAGATCACGGGAGGTAATATCTATCTGAAGACCCAGGGCGACGGTGTAGATTCCAACGGAACTTTTGAAATGTCGGGCGGCAATCTTACGGTCATGGGACCCACCTCAGGAGCCAACGGTTCGCTTGACGTCAACGGCAGCGCGGTAATTACGGGCGGTACCGTAATAATGGCAGGCGCGTCAGGCATGGCAACCAACTTCACGAGTGCTTCCCAGGGAACAATCCTCTTAAGCACAGGCAGCCAGTCATCAGGATCCGAGATCAAGGTAACCGATTCTTCCGGAAAAGTTATCTTACAGACTACAGCGGATTCTTCTTATCAGTCTGTCCTCGTAAGTTCTCCAGATCTGGTACAGGGCAACAGCTATACAATCACTGCAGGCAACTATTCGGAGACAATCACTCTTACCGGTAACCTCTACGGCTCCGTAGGAGGCTTCGGGGGCGGCTTCGGTGATCCCGGAGCTGGAGGTCCCGGAGGCGGCTTCGGTGATCCCGGTGCCGGGGGCCCGGGAGGAGACCGGACCAGGCCGACGAATTAAGAAAGTTTTTTATATAGGCAAAAGCATAATAAATAATTGCAACCAATCGTAAAGAAAGGAGAATTTCATCGGTTTAACATATAAACGTACAGAAAGCGAACAATTAGTTAGTTGACTGTTCAAAAGCGCAATAAACCATTTACACTCTTTTCAAATTACGTTTAAACAACATTAAATATATGTCGTTGAAATCTGAATTTGAATGACTTATACTTCAAGTATCAACTAAGACATTTTTCTATTCCTATTATCCCCATATTTGCGGCCACCCTTTACCGGGTGGTTGCTCTCTTTTATATGGAGCTTAATAAGCTTGCAGTTCTCGATGCCGACTTCCCAGAGCTTATCGACGGGTTTGCCCATAACCTGGCATATGATGCATGAATTCATGGCGCCGTGTCCCACTATAAGAACGTCCTTGCCTTCCTTTACCTGAGGATATGCGATCTCTTCCAGGAAACTGCCTGTCCTGGCATATACTTCCTCAATGCTCTCGGCCCCGCCCTGCGCCACATAGCCGCCGGGATTAAAGAACAGTTCCCTGACCGGGCACTCGGGCTTGCCGAAGACTTCCTCTTCTCCTTCGTAAATGCCAAAGCCCATCTCCGAGAGCCTGTCATCTATGATTACCGGAACATCCCTGCCCTTAAGAAGGAGTTCAGCGGTCTGTCTGGCTCTTACAAGAGGTGAGCAGTAGCAGACGTCAAAGTGCGTATCTTTGTAGCGCTCACCTGCCTCTGCTGCCATCTGTCTGCCCGCTTCGTTAAGGGGTATGTCAGTTTTTCCCTGGAGCTTATGCATGAGATTCCAGTCGGTCTTTCCGTGTCTGATTATGTAAAGCATATTGATAGTTTACCCGTGTTCTTTGTTTCCACGGGCTATTTTGCCACAAAAAGCCATTCTTAATCAAATCTTAAGGCTGTCTGTTATTGGATATTAATGACTTTACCCTTACAATGTCTTTATGTCAGACATATGAGGTGGGGAAAATGTATAACATTCTGATTTGTGACGATGACAAAGACATAGTTAATGCGCTCAAGATCTATCTGCAGAATCCGGATTACAGATTATTTGAAGCACATAACGGTGCCGAAGCTGTGGAAATGACCCAGCAAGAGGAATTCCACCTCATTTTACTTGATATCATGATGCCGCAAATGGACGGGATAACAGCAATGGCTAAGATCAGGGAGAATTACAACATGCCGATAATTCTCCTGACGGCCAAGTCAGAGGACCAGGACAAGATATTGGGACTTAACATAGGGGCTGATGATTATATCACCAAGCCCTTTAACCCCCTGGAGGTCGCTGCCAGGGTGGGTTCCCAATTAAGACGCTACACAAGGCTCGGCTCAGGCGCTGTCGCAAGCGGGATCCTTACAGTCGGTTCCATCGAGCTTAACAGCGACACCAGAATCGTCACCGTAGACGGCAACGAAGTAAGCCTGACGCCCAAGGAGTTTGAGATCTTAAAGCTCCTTATGAAAGAGCCGGGAAAAGTTTTCGCGCCCAAGGAGATCTACCGCAAGATCTGGGGCGAGGACGCGCTTACTGCCGGCGATAACACCGTGGCAGTGCACATAAGACATATAAGAGAGAAGATCGAGATCACGCCCAATGACCCGAGATACATCAAGGTGATCTTCGGCCAGGGCTATAAGATCGAAATGGGGAGAAATTGATGGATAAGAAAAAAAATCACTTTCTGAGGACAGTAGCCGGCAAGACGCTTCTGTTCGCAGCCATAAACCTTGCCGCGATACTCGGATTCCTGTGCGCGGCAGGTGCCGTAGCAGCGATCTACGCTGATATTTACGGCAAGACCGAAGCCGAATATTATTCACAGCGCAATGAACAGTACACCGAACAGCTTGTAATGTTCGACACCTACCGCCTGCTGACCTCCCAGTTCAACGGGGGCGAACTGATGCCCATTAAGGTAACTGACAGTTCGGATCAGATAATAGCTGCCACCCCGGATTTTGACCTGGCGGAACAGTCTGCCGGGAAACCGGGCAAATATCAGAACTATACCCTGTATACATACAACGTCCGTCTCATCTATTCATCTGCCGGGGACTTAAAGGGCATATACGGAGGCTATGGCTCATATGATTCCGGTGAGGACAAGATTGCAGACGGTACTGTCAGAGCTTATACCGATCCGGCCATGAACTTAAGCCTGAATTATTTTGAGACCACCGTCGTCCATCTTTTATTCAACGTCCGTTTCCTGGTCTACCCTGTCGGATTCATCTGCCTTCTGATCCTTATCGCCGCTTTCATAGCTCTTATGTGCGTTGCCGGAAAGCAGCCCGGCTCAGAAGAAGTAATTCTCGGTCCTTTGGGCAGATTCCCGTTTGACATACTGATGCTGGTATCTTTTCTCCTGGGAATTTTCGCAATTTTAATAGTCGATGGCGCAAACGGACTTGCTGAAGCAATACTTGCCATATTGACAGTGCTTATAGCATTTAATGTCTTCCTCGGTCTGTGCGTAAGCTTTGCGGCCAGAGTAAAGCTCCGTCTGCTGATTAAAGGCACCATAATCTACAAGGTCATAAGCCTGATCGGCAAGCTGTTCAAGCTCATTTTCAGGGGACTCCTCGCGATCCCTCTCGTATGGCAGGCCGCACTTGCCCTTGCGGGAATCGCTTTTATCGAACTTATCGGTTTTGCCGCCTCCAATGGCGAATACGATAACCTTGCGATCTTATGGATCCTGGAAAAGCTCATCTTATATCCTTTCATCCTCTTTGTAGTCTTTATGATGAGAAAGCTTAAGATATCGGGCGAGAAGCTGGCGCAGGGCGATATCACCTACCGCACAAGCACCAAGGGATTTTTCGGTGACTTCAAAAAGCATGCCGTTAACCTCAATTCCGTTGCTGATTCAGTCACGATTGCAGTGGAAGACAGACTCAAGTCCGAGCGAATGAAGACTGAGCTCATTACAAATGTCTCTCACGACATCAAGACACCTCTTACTTCCATCATTAACTACGCTTCCCTGATCGGAAATGCAGAGCCTGATGATCCGAAGCTCAACGAGTACTCTGAGGTAATCGTAAGACAGTCAGAGAAGCTCAAGCGACTTATCGAGGACCTTGTAGAAGCATCCAAGGCTTCATCAGGTAATCTCGAGATCGTCCCTGCTCCCTTAGACTGCTGCACCTTTATCTCGCAGACGGCAGGCGAATACAAAGAGCGTTTAGACAGCTTAAACCTTACTCTGGTTACCTCAACGCCTGAAGAGAGCATCATGATAAACGCTGACGGCAGGCGCATGATGAGGATCTACGATAACCTCATGAACAATATTTGCAAGTATTCACAGCCGGGCACCAGAGTCTACCTTACTCTTGAGAAAAAAGACGGCAAGGCCGTTACCACGTTTAAGAACACTTCGAGCGCCGAGCTCAACATAAGTCCCGATGAACTCGTGGAGCGTTTTGTCAGAGGTGACCAGTCACGTAACACCGAAGGCAACGGGCTTGGCCTTTCCATCGCCAAGAGCATGACCGAGCTGCAGGGCGGCACGTTCGATATCGCGATCGACGGAGATCTTTTTAAGGTCATACTGTCTTTCCCCGTTATCGAATGACCCTTTAACATATACACCACATCAAAGAGGCTGCCACATAAGTAGCAGCCTCTTAACTTTACTTTTTAGAAACGGCCTCGATCTCCGGTAGACCGCTGATCAGCCGGTCACTTCCGTCGCCTCCTTTAAGGACATTGAGATTTATAAAGAACATCTTTACGAGCGCTTTGACCTTGGCTCCTGTGTCATTCTTTATCTGACCAAGCCTTACTATCATGGCACGTATTCCCTTTATGCCGACCCTGGTCAGCTGGCTCAGATAAATGCATCCGGAAGCTTCGAAAACAGAGAACAGCTCATCGACAAATACTTTTCTTTCCTCAAAGCTCATGTTGTTGAGCCAGTCTGTCATAGTATCATCGAAAAGGTTGCTTATCTTATCCGTTGAAGCGCAGGTAACGAAGTTCTTGCCTTCGAGCTGCCAGGTAAGCGGATCGTGCTGCATTATACCTGCTTCGCTGCTCTTAACGACCACGGGCCTGGTCGAATTCTCAAGAAGTCTTCCGATTATCGAAGTCTCAGGGATGTATTTCTCGATCTTCGGCTGGATCTTCTTAAATTTGTTGGACTTCATGGCTTCGGTGTTGAATCCCGGGCCGTCAAAGTTATATATCTTCTCGATCTTCATGGCGAATTCCACAGACGTGGCTGCTGCAGCATATATGGCAAGATGCCCGCCCTTGGAATGACCGCCTAAGCGCACCCTGTTAAGACGTCCTGTCATTACATTCTGAAGATATTTGGCGGCTTCCGTCTCAGCAGGAACTGTCTCAAAGCTCAGATTGAAGTCTTCCTTCCATCCGATTATCGAGTCATCCGTTCCTCTGTATGAGATAAAAGTCATTCCGTCAGATGTATCTATCGTGAGAGCAGAGAACTGGATCTGTCTGGATATATCGATCTCGTTTACATAGTTTGAAAGGTAAGCGTCTTTAAATCTGTCAGCTTCAGCAAGAGCTTTGAGCATAGAAGGGGCAAAATTGATAAAAGACTTATCCTGGGCAAGCTCTTCTGCGGAGTGAAGCTTGAAGAATTTCTCGGATGCCTGGGCTATCGTCATCTTGCCTTTCTTGGGAAGGACTTTCTCGAATCTGACGTATGACAAACAGGACAGTATCATTCCGTCGATACTGTTGAAAGGATCCTGCGAGAGCAATATGTCTCCGCGCCATATCAGATAATCAAGTAAGTTGCTCATGGGAATATTATAATCCACATTTTCGATATGCAAAACAAAAAGAAAGAGGCTGCCTCATATGAGACAACCTCTTTAAGTTACTTTTAAGCAGTAATAACTTACCTTCTGCCGGACTTGATCGTAAGATCTTCCAGGAATCCCTTAGGACTTCTGATCTCAAGTTCACCTTCAACCTGAACTATGAGATCGTTAGCAACACCTGTAAGGATCAATACGGATGTACCTGCGAACCAAACGTTCTCGAAGCCTGTAACTACGCCGATGATAGTCGGCACGATGCAGACGAGAACGAGGAAGAACGCCTCTACCCAATTGAGTCTGTGTGCTGTCATCTTAATGAAGTCTGTTGTAGGCTTACCGGATCTGATACCGTTGATCATACCGCCGTTCTTAGTGATGTTGTTCGCAATCTCAACGGGATGGAAATTGATCGCCGTATAGAAGAATGTGAACGCGATGATAAACAGGAAGTAAACAACATAGTACCAGGCGCTGCCTGTGAAGTCGTTCTTGAGCCAGAGAGCAACCTTGTTGGTGCTGTTGCTCATAAACAACGTAACGATGATGTTCGGGATCGCGAGAAGCGACATTGCGAAGATAACAGGCATAACACCGGACATGTTAACCTTGAGCGGTATATAGTCCCTGTTTCCGCCGCGCTGCTGTCTGCCGATAACCTTCTTAGAGTACTGCACGGGAATTCTTCTCTCTGCGTTCTGAATGTAGAGAACGAAGACGATGATCGCAACAGAAATTGCAGCAACCAGGATGAATACAAGAATTCCGACTATAGCTCCCCATACTGCACTGTCGATCTTTGTGCTTAAGTCAACGCACTTCGCATAAAGCGTCTTGACCATTGCGGGAAGACGAGTAGCGATACCTGCGAAGATTATCAAAGATACGCCGTTACCGATACCCTTATCGTTGATCTTCTCACCTAAGAAGACGACGATAGCGGCACCAGCCGTAAAGGAGACAATTACAACTCCGGCATTGAGCCATGTAGGAAGGCTCGAATTAAGTGCCGAACGAGTTGAGTAGCAGAACAGGCTGGACTGGACTAAAGCCAGACCGATTGCCGAATAACGCGTGATCTTGTCCATCTTCTTTCTGCCGGACTCACCCTCTTTGGACATTTCTTCCAACCTGGGGATAACGACAGTTAAGAGCTGAAGGATGATCGATGCGTTGATGTAAGGAGATACACCCATGGACAGGATCGAAGCGTGGGCAAGACCGCCGCCCGAGATGATGTCCATGATGCTGCCGAGCTGGCCCCACTGCTGGATAAGTTGGGTGAATTTCTCACCGTCCATACCCGGAACAGGGATGAGGCCGCCAAGCATGAAGATCCCCAAGATCATGAAGGTATAGAGCAGTCTTTTACGTATAGACTCTACACGAAAAGCATTTACTGCAGTATCAAAAATACCATTCATGCCTATTAACCCTCCGTAGCCGTGCCTCCGGCCTTTTCGATTGCTTCCTTAGCGCCAGCTGTGAACTTAGCAGCTGTTACGTCAAGCTTCTTTGTAAGCTCGCCATTGCCGAGGATCTTAACGCCGTCATTGTTCTTAGGAAGAGTGATGACGCCCTTCTCAGCAAGAGCCTTAGCATCAACTGCTGCTCCGTTATCGAAAACTTCAAGATCTCCGACATTTACTTCGATGTAAGCAGGAGCGAATCTCTTGTTGTTGAAGCCTCTCTTAGGGAGACGTCTGTAAAGAGGCATCTGGCCTCCTTCAAATCCGGGTCTTACGCCGCCGCCTGAACGGGCATTCTGACCCTTGTGACCACGGCCGGCAGTCTTGCCGTTACCGGATCCGGGACCTCTGCCCTTACGATATGCTTTTGCGTTGCCTGCGGAAGTCATTTCATTGAGCTTCATGTGGCACCTCCATTAATTCTCTTCTACGGCTACGTAGTTAACAGCCTTCTTGATCATGCCGCGTGTAGCCTCATTGTCAGCCTTCTCAACAGTCTGACCGATCTTCTTCAAGCCCAGAGCTCTGATTGTAGCCTTCTCGGACTCTCTTGCCTTGTTTGTGCTTTTGACAAGCTTAATCTTGATGTTAGCCATAATTCAGTTCCGGCCTCCTTACTTAATCTCGTCAACAGACTTGCCGCGAAGTCTAGCGACCTCTTCTACAGACTTCAAGGTCTTGAGACCCTCGATCGTAGCGTTGACCATGTTGTTGGGATTGTTGGATCCGATAGACTTTGTACGGATATCCGTGATTCCTGCGAGTTCGCATACTGAACGTACAGGACCGCCTGCGATAACACCGGTACCGTTTGCAGCAGGCTTCATAACGATCTGAGCTGCAGCGAATTCACCAAGTGTCTCGTGAGGGATAGTACCGTTAACGATAGAAACCTCAACGATATTCTTCTTAGCCTCTTCGATACCCTTTCTGATAGCGTCCGGAACCTCGGTAGACTTACCGATGCCCTTACCTACACGGCCCTTTCTGTCTCCGATAACTACGAGAGCAGCAAATCTCATGTTCTTACCGCCCTTAACAGTCTTGGAAACACGGCTGATGTGGATTACGCGCTCTTCGAACTCTTTCTTTTCTTCTCTTGAATTGTTCTTAGACTCTAAAGCCATCTAATTTGCTCCTCCCGATTAGAATGAGAGACCGGCTTCTCTTGCCGCCTCTGCCAAAGCCTGTACTCTTCCGTGATAGAGATATCCGCCACGGTCGAATACTACGTCCTTGATATCCTTGGCAATAGCGCGCTCGCCGATAAGCTTACCAACTGCTTTAGCTGCCTCGACGTTGCTGCCTACGGATACGGAACCCTTGATCTCCTTGTCGAGCGTAGATGCGCTTACAAGTGTTGTTCCATTTGTATCATCGATGATCTGAGCGTAAATGTGGCTGTTGCTTCTATATACGCAAAGACGAGGGCACTCTGTCGTTCCGGAAATCTTCTTCCTTACACGAACATGCTTTCTCTTACGAATCTTGTTTTTATCAATTCTACCAATCATGTTGAATTTACCCCCTTTGCGCCTTACTTCTTAGCACCGGTCTTACCTTCCTTGATGATAAGGTGCTCGCCGGCATACTTGATACCCTTGCCCTTATAAACATCAGGAACTCTTAGAGAACGGATCTTTGCTGCGGTCTCGCCTACGAGCTGCTTGTCAGCGCCCTGAACGATGACCTGATTATCTTTGACATCGATTGTGATGCCCTCGGGTTCAACCATCTCGATAGGATGTGAATAACCAAGGTTGAATGTAACCTTATTACCAGCCTTAGAAGCTCTGTAACCTACACCGTTGATTTCGAGTGTCTTTGTGAAACCCTCGTGTACGCCGGTTACCATATTCTGGATGAGTGCTCTTGTAAGGCCGTGAAGAGAACGATGATTCTTATCATCGGAAGGACGGGTAACTGTGATCTGTCCATCCTCAAGCTTTACTGTGATGTCCGGATGTACATCAAGTGAGAGCTCTGCCTTGCCGCCCTTAACCGTTACGTGCTGGCCATCGATCTTTACATCGACGCCTGCAGGAACGACTATAGGCATTCTGCCGATTCTTGACATAAATTTTTCCTCCTGCTCTTAAGATTTAACCTCCGGATGGTATGTCGCCCAAACCGGGGCTTTTCAGAGATGTATATTTTAGGATATTATAAGATCTCTAAATATTACCAAATATAAGCGAGAACTTCGCCGCCGACACCAAGCTTTCTAGCCTGCTTATCAGTCATGACACCCTTGGATGTAGAGATGATAGCAACGCCTAAGCCGTTGAGTACGCGAGGCAGATTCTCCTTGTCCGCATAAGTACGAAGACCGGGCTTGGAGATTCTCTTGATACCTGTGATAACAGGCTTTCTGCCGGAATACTTGAGTGTGATTCTGATAACGCCCTGAGTATTTCCCTCGAGTGTCTCGAACTTCTCAATATATCCTTCGTCAAGGAGAATCTGAGCAATAGCCTTCTTCATGTTGGACTGGGGAACGTCAACTGTGGCGTGTCCTGCAGTACCGGCATTGCGGATTCTTGTAAGCATATCTGCGATTGCATCTGTAATCTGCATAATTCTTCCTCCTGTTTTGTTATGGACAGTTCTAATTCTTAAGAAAGAAAACTGTTACCAGCTTGCCTTTCTTACGCCCGGAATCTCTCCCTTGTATGCCATATCGCGGAAGCAGAGACGGCAGATGCCGTACTTACGGATATA
>JAFRST010000016.1 GCA_017427465.1 Clostridiales bacterium
CGAAGAGCTCCGCAGAATGGAAGCTGACGGTTCTTTCGAACTCAGAACAAAGAAGGAAGTTGCTAAGCTTAAGCTCGAGATGACAAAGCTCGATCAGAACCTCGGCGGTATCGTTGGTATGGTTAAGCTCCCTGCAGCTCTTTTCATCGTTGACACAAAGAAGGAGCACAACGCAGTAGCAGAAGCTAAGAGACTTGGTATCCCGATCGTTGCTATCGTAGATACAAACTGCGATCCTGATGAAGTTGACTATGTAATCCCCGGTAACGATGACGCTATCCGTGCAGTTAAGCTCATCACAGCTAAGATGGCTGACGCTGTTATTGAAGCTCACCAGGGTGAGGATGCTACATCAGAGGGTATGGACCTTGATTCCGCTGACGCTAAGGCTGCTACAGCAGAAGTTGCTGAGGAGCAGGCTGTTGAAGAAGAAGGCGAGAAGTCCATCGAAGAGATCGCTTCCGAGTCTTAATTCAAATCTTAACTAAAATCGCAAAGGAGATTATATATGGCAGTTACAGCACAACAGGTTAAAGAACTCCGTGAGCTCACAGATTGCGGCATCATGGACTGCAAGAAGGCACTTATCGAGTGCGACGGTGATATCGAGAAGGCTAAGGCTTGGCTTCGTGAGAAGGGTATGGCTAAGGCTGAGAAGAAGTCCGCAAGGATCGCTGCAGAGGGTGCAGTAGTTTCCAAGATCGCTGAAGACAAGAAGTCCGGCGTTCTCGTAGAGATCAACATCGAGACAGACTTCGCTGCTAACACAGATAAGTTCAAGGCTTTCACTGACGCTGTTGCTACACACATCCTTACAAAGAAGCCTGCAAACATCGAAGAGCTCATGGCTCAGCCTCTCTACAATGACGAGTCCAAGACTGTTGAGATTTTCCAGAAGGAAGCTATCGCTGATATCGGTGAGAACACATCCATCAGAAGATTCGTTATCTATGAGGTAGAGGGCAACGGTGCTGTTGCTTCTTACATCCACATGGGTGGTAAGGTAGGCGTTTTCGTTGAGGTTACAACAGACGACGATTCCGTTATCAATAAGCCTGAGTTCGCTGATTTCGCTAAGAACATCGGCATGCAGGTTGCTTCCATGAGACCTAACTGGGTTACAGAGGATGAAGTACCCCAGGCAGAGCTCGATAAGGAAACAGAGATCATCAAGAATAAGGCTCTCGAAGAGGGTAAGCCTGAGAAGATCGTTATGGAGAGAATCGTTCCCGGCCAGATCAAGAACTTCTACAAGCTCAACTGCCTCGTTGACCAGGAGTTCTTCAGAGATGATGACCTCACAATCGCTCAGTACATCGACCAGTCCATCAAAGCTATCGGCGCTAACGTTTCCGTTGTACGTTTCACACGTTTCGGTCTTGGCGAAGGTATCGAGAAGAAGGTTGACGATTTCGCTGAGGAAGTAAGAAAGCAGGCAGGACTTTAATAGACAGCCTGATTTTGGATCAGTTAACAGCCCCGCACGAACAGTGCGGGGTTTTCTTATGCGATTTTTCTTCCCTATATTTATTAATATATAGGTTCACCTCAGGACAAATTATTGATAAAATCTATAGAAAGATTTTTTGAGCGGAGGAACATTTAATGAGTGAGAATAAGTATAAGCGCATTCTCTTGAAGATTTCAGGTGAGGCACTGGCAGGTGATGCCAAGGTAGGCATCAATGATGAGGTCCTTAAGGAGATCTCCGCTAACATCAAAGCAGTTGCAGATCTTGGCGTACAGGTCGCTATCGTTGTAGGCGGCGGTAACTTCTGGCGCGGAAGATCATCTGAGAAGATGGACAGAGTTACGGCAGACCACATGGGCATGCTCGCTACTCTCATGAATTCCCTGGCTCTTTCCGATGCTTTGGAGCAGCAGGGAGCAGTTACAAGAGTTTTATCAGCTGTTGAAGTAAGACAGATGGCTGAGCCTTATATCAGAAAGAGAGCCGTAAGACACCTTGAGAAGGGCCGGATCGTTATTTTCGCCTGCGGTACAGGCAATCCTTACTTCTCAACAGATACGGGCGCCGCACTCAGAGCTACTGAGATCGGTGCTGACATATTCCTTAAGGCTACTATGGTAGATGGCGTTTATGACAAGGATCCTAACGTATATCCTGATGCCAAGAAGTATGACACGGTATCTCACGATGAGGTATTGAGACTTAACCTCAAGGTAATGGATGCTACAGCGGCTGCTCTTTGCCGTGATAACCATACCAAGATCCTGGTATTCTCCATGAAGGATCCGGAGAACATCGTAAGGATCGCCAAGGGCGAAGAGCTCGGAACAATCGTTGAATAATAAAATACACATACAGGAGGCAGAATTATGGCTATGATCGAGATCACAAAGAAAGATTACGATGATATCGAAGCAAAAATGCAAAAGTGCATCGATAACCTTCAGGAGAACCTCAACACGATTCGTGCCGGACGTGCTAATCCGCACGTTTTGGACAAGATCCAGGTTGAGTATTACGGAGCAATGTCTCCGCTTAATGCCGTAGCCAATATTCAGGTTCCTGAGGCCAGAATGATCACTTTGTCACCTTGGGATCCGAAGATGCTCAAGGAGATCGAGCATGCTATCCAGGCTTCCGATCTTGGTATTAACCCTACCAACGACGGTAAGATGATCAGACTTGTTTTCCCTATGCTTACAGAGGAAAGACGTAAGGATCTTGTTAAGCAGGTTAAGGTTTACGGTGATGAGACAAAGGTAGTTATCCGTAACAACCGCCGTGACGCTATCGATAAGATGCGTGCTGCAAACAAGAAGAAAGAACTCACAGATGACCTCCTTAAGGAATTCGAAGAGAAGGTCCAGAAGATCACTGATAAGTTCACAGCAGAAGTCGACAAGGTCTGCGAGACAAAGAATAAGGAATTGATGGAAATCTGATATCTGATGGCTTTGCTCGGAAAAAAACAGGAATTTACCTACGATACGGGTGACCTTAAGGTCCCCGTATCTTTGGGTGTGATAATGGACGGCAACGGAAGGTGGGCTACCAAAAGACATCTTCCGAGGAGTGCAGGACACCGAGCCGGTGCTGAGAATCTTAAAGAACTCTGCCGTAACTGCGGAAGATACGGAGTCAAATATCTGACTGTTTATGCTTTCTCGACTGAGAACTGGGCAAGACCTAAAGATGAAGTTGAAAAGCTCATGAAGCTCTTTGTCGAGTTCGTTGACCGCTATGATCCCGAGCTCAAGGACGAAGGCGTCAGGATGCGATTCACAGGTGATATCGCCGCGCTTCCCGAGAAAGTCAAAGAAGTAATTAAGATTGAAGAAGAGAGATCCAAAGACCGTCAGAAGATGCAGCTTATCATTGCATTTAATTACGGCGGCAGAAGAGAGATCGTTAACAGCTGCCAGAAGATAGCCGAACAGATCAAGGCAGGCACATTAGAACCTTCAGACATTACTGAACAGATGATCTCCGATAATCTTTATCTGCCTGATGTACCCGATCCGGAGCTTATAATAAGACCCAGCGGAGAACTTCGGATATCGAATTTCCTTTTGTGGGAGTGCGCATATTCAGAGTTCTGGGTATCAGATGTTCTCTGGCCTGATTTCGGCTACGAAGAACTCACGCAGGCATTCAGGGATTATGCATTAAGAGACAGACGCTTTGGCGGCTTGTCGAAGAAAGAAGCTAAGTCATAAGTTGAAACAGAGAGTAATTACAGGACTTATATTTCTGGTGATCGTACTGGCACTCTTCGTGCCTGCGCTTTTCTTCCCGTATACGGCTGTAGTAATGGCGTATATCATCGGTACTGTTGCAACTATCGAACTTTACAAGGCTCTTAAAAAGGGCGGATACAATCCTTCGAGATTGCTCCTTGGTATCGGCATGGCTCTTGCAACTCTCGTAATCTGTTGCGGGCTTTATTTCAACCTGATGGTTGAGAATACTATGGCGATCTACCTGATAATAGTGTGCATGTATGCCGTGTCGTGCGGCATATGTCTGCCATTGGTAAGGCCTAAAGATGAGAAGGCTTTGCTAAACGGCATATTCACCGGAGGAATGATTTTTTATATATCATTCCCGTTGTTTTGCTTTATCAGTTCGATCCTCTTTATCCCTAACGGTTGGTTCTATATGGTTATAGGCCTTTTCGCGCCTTGGGGTACAGATACGTTCGCATATTTTACGGGCGTTGCATTCGGTAAGCACAAGATCGTACCTCACATCTCGCCTAAGAAGACATGGGAAGGGTGTATCGGAGGTACTGTCTTCTGCGCAATATCAGTTACGGTTTATTGCTGCTTGGTTACTTACAGAGTTGATCAGATCGAGATGGGCTTAGTGCCTTACGGCATCATCACGTTCTTCCTTGGTATCCTGATCGCGATCATGTCGCAGCTTGGTGACTGGTTCTGTTCAGTTATTAAGAGAAGAACGGGCATTAAGGACTTCAGCAATCTGTTCCCCGGACACGGCGGAATGCTCGACAGATTCGACAGCGCATTCTTTACGCTTCCTACAGCAATGCTCCTTGCGATAATCGCCTATAACCTGTTCTGATGACTGTTGCCAAGTAGGAGTGTTAGAAATGCGTAAATTATCCATATTAGGTTCTACAGGTTCTATCGGAAAGCAAACCCTTGAAGTAGCAAGGAAGGCGCCTTCCGATTTTACTGTTGAAGCGCTCACATGCGGCAGCGATATTGACACTTTATTTGACCAGATAAAGGAATTCAGGCCCAAGGTCTGTTCCGTTGTTAATGAAGAAAAAGCCGTTGAGCTTGAGGCTAAGCTTAAATCAGCCGGAATCGCTACCGAAGTCCTTAAGGGCAACGAGGGCAATATAACAGTTGCTACCCTTGACTGTATTGATACTGTCGTTGGTGCTATCGTAGGCTTTGCAGGACTTGAACCCGTATATCACGGAATCCTGGGTGGTAAAGATATTGCCCTTGCCAATAAAGAGACTCTTGTCGCAGGCGGCGACATCATCATGCCTCTGATAAGGGAAAAGGGCGTAAATATGCTCCCGATCGACAGCGAGCATTCTGCTATCTGGCAGTGCCTCAAAGGCGAGAAAAGAGAAGACCTCGACAGGATCCTTATTACTGCTTCGGGCGGCCCTTTCAGAGGAATGTCCAGAGAGCAGCTCGAAAATGTTACCGTTGAAGATGCTCTTCATCATCCGACATGGAACATGGGCGGCAAGATCACGATCGATTCTGCCACCATGATGAATAAGGGACTTGAGATCATCGAGGCTCATCACCTTTACGGCATCGCTTGCTCTAAGATCGATGTGGTAGTTCATCCGCAGAGCATAATCCATTCAATGATCAGGCTTAAAGACGGTTCGGTTCTTGCGCAGATGGGCAGACCTTCAATGGTTTTACCTATAGAAGTTGCGCTCTACTATCCTGACAGGGGCCCTTCAATCGTAACTGAGTTTGATCCGTTCGCAGAAGGCATGTCCAATCTGACTTTTGAGCCCTGCGATACCGAAGTCTTCAGACTTGTTAAGCTTGCTTATGAGACAGGTGATAAGGGCGGACTTTATCCTGCTGTCATGAATGCTGCAAATGAATCAGCTGTTATGAGCTATCTTGCAGGAAAGATAAGATTCCTCGATATTGAGAGAACTGTCTTTGAGACAGTAGAGAAGATGGATCCAATTATCAGGAACGCTTCTCTTACTATTGAAACCATCGAGCAGACTGACAGAGATGCCAGAGTCTATGCCGGTGAGATTATTAACAGAAAGATCAACGAATGAATATAGTAACAAGCATCATCTTTGTACTCATAATGCTCGGCGTGCTCGCTTCGCTGCACGAACTGGGTCATTACTGGGTAGCAAGACTACTTAAGATAAAAGTTTTTGAAGTATCGCTCTTTGTCGGCCCGAAGCTCTTGCGCTGGAAGCGCAAAGGAGTTGATTTCTCTGTAAGACTTATTCCTATAGGTGCTTATGTAAGATTCAGCGAGATCGATCAGGACGGTTATGTCGTAGAGAGCAAAGATCCTGACCTTCTCGTAAACCAGCCCAGAATAAAGAGACTTGCTGTTGCTCTTGCAGGTCCTTTTATGAACCTGTTACTCGGTATCTTGATCTTTTTCGGAATGTTCTGGGTAACAGGTTATGTCAGCACACAGATAGCTCAAGCTGCTCCCGGCACGCAGACATATGCTGTTGCTGACAACTACACGGCAGGTGATACGATCAAGAAGATCAACGGCAACAGCGTTTACACAGTTTATGATCTTTACTATGAGGTCGATTCTGCTGATCCGACGGCTGAAATGACAGTAACGCTTAAGTCTAAGGAGACAGGCGATACTTACGATATTACTCTTACTCCCGTAATAAAGATCAGGCCGATGCTTCTAATTACAGTTGAATCAATGGATACCGAGAATGATTATCACGGCTGGAAAGTACATTCAGTTGAAGATGAACAGAATAAAGGCAATCCGATCCTTAAGCCCGGTGATTATGTAACTCACATAAACGGTGTTTCCGTGGCTGATGAAGGATTCGAAGACTATCTTTACAGCATTACTGATGAAGTAATTACTGTTACTTATATTAGAGAAGGGGTTACATATGAGACAGAACTTATACCTGAGTATGCCGAATATGTTACTTCGAGAGGCTTGGCCGTAATCCCCTACAAGGTCGATTCAGTGTCACATTTCGGTACTGCCCTCGGTTATGCGGCCAAAATGCCGGCCACAATGGGAAATTTGACCGTCAGAGGCATCAGAGATGCTATCGCAGGAAAAGTAAAAGCTTATAATTTGGTATCGGGTCCCATAGGAATCACGACTATGGTCAATGATGTCGTTACGGATGAGGAAGATTCTACCAGTGATAAGATCTATCTGCTTATTATGCTGAGCGGTATAATCTCCATCGCTCTGGCATTCTCCAATCTTCTTCCGATCCCGGGTCTCGACGGCGTACAGATACTGCTTATTGCCGTTGAGATGGTTATTGGACGCAAGCTGTCTGACAAGGCAGAGAAGAAGCTGACTGTTATCGGATTTGTTCTGATAATCCTGTTAGTCGTCTTTGCACTTGTATCTGATGTGCTTAGGATCATTTTCGGTTACTGACCTTTGTAAGGAGCGTTATTATGACGAAGAAAGTCTTGATCGGTAATGTCGAAGTCGGCGGTGGATCTTCCGTTAAGATCCAGTCGATGAATAATACTGATACGAGAGATGCCAAGGCTACTCTTGCCCAGATAAAGGAACTGGCTGACTGTGGGTGTGATATCACAAGAGTCGCCATTCCCGATATGGAAGCTGCTGAGGCTCTTAAAGAAATCACGACTTATTCTCCCATTCCGGTCGTAGCCGATATCCACTTTGATTACAGACTTGCTCTTGCTGCAGCCGATAACGGTGCAGCCAAGATCAGGATCAATCCCGGAAATATCGGAGGACCTGAGAATGTTAAGCTTGTCGCTGATAAATGCAAAGAGCGCAACATTCCGATCAGAGTAGGAGTCAATTCAGGATCTATTTCAAGAGATATCCTTGCAAAATACGGCGAGGTCAATGCCGATGCTATGACCGAGAGCGCGCTTGGTGCCGTAAAACTCCTGGAAGACCAGGATTTTGACAATATCGTTATCTCTATCAAGTCCTCATCTCCGAAGCTGACTATTGATACTTACAGGATACTTTCCAAATCGTGTGATTATCCGCTTCATGTCGGAGTCACCGAGGCAGGAACAGTCAGGGAAGGCGCGATCAAATCTGCAGTAGGTATCGGCGCTCTTCTTGCCGAAGGTATCGGAGATACGATAAGAGTATCCCTTACCGGCAATCCTGTAGAAGAAGTTATAACAGCTAAACAGATACTTAAAGCGTTGGACTTAAGAGACGGAGGAATCACTTTTATATCTTGTCCTACTTGCGGCAGGACCCAGGTGCCGCTCATCGAACTTGCAGGACAGATAGAACAAAGACTTATTAATCTTCCCTATAACCTTAAGGTTGCGGTAATGGGCTGTGTCGTTAACGGACCCGGAGAAGCTAGAGAATGTGATATCGGAATAGCCGGCGGTAAGAATGAGTTCGTTCTTTTCGAGAAGGGTGAGCCGGTCAGGAAGATCCCGGCATCCGGTGCGGTTGATGAGTTTGTAAGGGAAGTGATCAGAGTTGGAGAAGAAAAGTGTAAAGCTACTTGAACTGTTTAATGTCGACAGTGACAAGTATAACGATTTAAGTGAACTTTATGTTCTTAAAGTAGACATATATAAGGCTAAGGCTTCGATCAATATCGTTCTTGACGGTGTTGAGTCTTTGAAGGGCGTTAACAGCCTTGTTTCTTTTGTTATTGAATTAGAGCGTGATTTCGGAACGAGAGTTAATTTCCTGTTTTCCGGTATTACTGATGTGAATTTCGGTACGGCATATGAATCGCTTGGCAGTCTTATCAAATACTATGTCACAAGAGACAGCGAAGGCGGCGTCAGAGATGTTGCTGATTTTATCAGCCTCAAAGCCGATATCGATTATGATGAACCAAGGGCAGGCCTGAACAGCCTTACATTGATCGATATTCCTTCGGG
Organism: Clostridiales bacterium; assembly: GCA_017427465.1. Lineage (GTDB taxonomy): Bacteria > Bacillota > Clostridia > Saccharofermentanales > Saccharofermentanaceae > Saccharofermentans. Next base: position 8,578 of record JAFRST010000016.1, read on the forward strand.
ATGGGCAATGATGCTCAGTGATAATGATAAGAAAGACATTATCAATGCAGTAAGTGAGGCTGAGAACATCTGTCTAGGTAATGAGACAAACGGCAGATATGAGATCGAGATTGTTGATCCCGACATAGCCGGAAGCGATATGTCATCAGATGATGATATCCTCCGTGCCATAGAGGAAGGCAGGCTCGAGTTCCCTGAAGAAGAGCCTGTTGAAGAACAGGGCAGGAAGGGCAGAGGCAAAAAGAAAGCTGACAAGGAAAAGGATCCTGATGCCAAGCCCGTTGGAAAAGATTCCTGGACGGCAAAGGCTGAGCAGGTAAGGAAAGAGGCTAAGCAGGAAGATAAACAGTCTTTTTATAAAGCCAAGGAAAATGCCGATAATCAGCTCTATGGGCGTGTAAAGAAGCAGGCTACTTTCATGAAGATCGCAAACCTTACGGTCGGCTGTTTTGATGTAAATGTAGCAGGTGATATTTCATTTAATGACGACAGTTTTAAGCTTGCCAAGACAGGCAGGAGCGTCGTGGTTAAGTTCATATGCTTAGATGATACAGACGGTATCAGCTGCATTGCATTCCTTAAGCCTGAAGAAGCTGACAGTTTCCAGAAAGAATACGGTAAAGGCGGATTTATCGGTATCCAGGGTAATGTCGAGAATGATTCCTTTACAGGCGATAAGATGCTTAAGGTATCCGGTTTTTACAAGGCTGAGCGTCCGCCTAAGAGAAAAGACAAAGCTGAGCGTAAGAGGGTCGAGCTGCACGTCCACACCAAGATGAGTGAGAGTGACGCTACGAGTGATCCGAAAGATCTCATTAAGCTTGCGGCTTCTTTCGGACACAGCGCATGTGCCGTTACGGATCATGGCGTTGTACAGGCTTTCCCGCATGTCTTTGAACAGGCTAAGGAAGTTAAGAGAGAAGAAGGTGAAGCGCCTTTTAAATGCATACTTGGCTGCGAAGGATATTTGGCAGATGACGGTCCTACCGTTTTTTATAACCTTCCTTATGATGTCGATAACGACAAGATAAAAGCATCTGAAGAAGACGACGATGCTTCTTTGAACTTTATTACCAAGACCAAAGCGGTTGGTTCATTTGTTTCCATTGTTATCGAACGTAACGGTGATGATGCTCTGAAGGATACGTTTACATCTGTCTGTGCTTCTAAGTTCAGACTTAAGGGCTATAAGCCTGTTAAGCCTGTAGAAGAAGGCGAGTCCGATCAGGATGCGATGGAGTTTGCGTCTCACGATATCGATAAGTCTTTGTGGAATGAAGATGAGATCCCGGAAGAACTTAAAGATGAGAATATCTCGGTCAAGGCATTGGATCCTCATGAGCCGTTAGGAAAGAATATGAATGTTGATCTTGATATCAAGGGCAGCTATACCGAAGGCGAGAATGAGGAAGTCCCAGTAGAGATAGTTTTCGAGCACGTTGCTGATTTCTATGCCAAGTTCGGAGATCAGATCTATCCCGGTACGGGTGAGCCTTGCGAATCATATTTTGCGATGGGCGAGCTTTTGGAATTCATCGGGGATTCTTATGTCACCGGTCCGGATATCTTTACGACTCTGTCATTCCTTCGCCGTGCCGGATACGGGATCAATATCGAAGATCACATATACTACAGACATAAGTTCCTTATGCCTGCTACATGTGATGAAGATATCTTGGAAACTTATTTCAAAGGCGAATATAAGGATGTTGATGATCTCTTGTCCGCTAAAGGCGCCGAGTTCTTGTATTCTGCTAAAGGTGAAGCTTACGACGATTTGCTGTCTTCCTGCTATAAGTCAGCTTCCTGTCTGATCGCTTGCCTTAAGGATGCGGGCAGTGTTGATCCGTTAAGTATCAACTACAAAGTCGGTCACTATACGCCTGAAAGGATCAAGTCTACTAAGAAGATCGGCGAATTCCCCGAATCGCCTATGTATCACATAATCTATCTTGCCCGTTCAAATATGGGACTTTATAACCTTTACCATCTCGTATCAGAATCGCATATCCATTATTACTCCAGAAGACCCAGAACTCCCAAGAGCCTGTTGAAGTATTTCAAGTCCGGTATTATCGTCGGCGGCGCTTGCGAGAGAGGTGAGATATACAGATATGTCATCTCGGCATATAAGAAGCTTAATAAAGACAGAACTGCAACCAGAGAGTTCTTAAAGAACGATAAGGTATTTGCAGATATCTTAAGTCTTTATGATTATGTTGAGATCCAGCCTCTGTGCAACAATATATTCCTCACCAGACAGGAATTATCTAAATCTGATACCGGTCCTGTTGCTATAGATGAGAATGATGTTCAGACAGTTAACGAGCTGCTTGTTGAGACTGCTGACGATCATGGCATGATGTGCTGCGCAACGACTGACTCACATTATCTTAATAAAGAAGACGGTATCTACAGAAAGTACCTGCTCATGAGTATGGGCTTTAAGGATGCAGAGCTTCAGAGTGATCTGTATTTCAGAACAACAGACGAGATGCTCGATGAATTCAAGTATCTTGGCGAAGAAAAGGCTATGGAGGTTGTTGTCGACAATACCAACAAGATAGCCGATATGATCGAATACGGTATTAAGCCTTTCCCTGACGGATCTTATCCTCCGCAGATCGCAAGAGCTGCTGCCGATGTTAGAGATATCGCATATACAAAAGCCAACCGTATGTACCGTCATAACGGCGTCCTTAATGAAGTCGTTAAGGAGAGACTCGACAGAGAACTCAAATCCATTATCGGTAATGGTTATGCGATCATGTACTATATCGCTTACAGGCTTGTTAAAAAGTCGAATAACGACGGATACGTTGTAGGTTCCAGAGGTTCTGTAGGTTCTTCTTTTGCCGCTACTATGTGCGGTATTTCAGAGGTTAACCCGCTGCCTCCTCATTACAGATGTCCCAAGTGCAATTATGCGGAATTTGATAATACAGGTGTTTATGGTTCAGGATATGATCTTCCATCCAAGGTTTGTCCCGAATGCGGCGAGAAGCTGATTCCTGACGGTCAGGATATTCCGTTCGAGACGTTCCTTGGATTTCACGGCGATAAGCAGCCTGATATCGACCTTAACTTCTCGGGTGAATACCAGCCGAGAGCTCATGCATATGTCGGTGTGCTGTTCGGAGGCACCCACACTTTCAAGGCAGGTACGATTGGTGCTTACCAGGACAAGAACGCATATGGTGTTTGCCGTAAGATCTGCGAGGAAAAGGGTGAACCTTTTACGCAGGCACATCTGGCATTCATGGCAAGAGATATCATCGGGGTTAAGAGAACCACTTCCCAGCACCCGGGCGGAATCGTGGTTATTGCTAAGGAAATGGATATCTATGAGTTTACACCGATCCAGTTCCCGGCTAATAAGACTGACTGCGGTATTATCACTACTCACTTCGACTTCCGTGCGATGCACGATACGATCTTAAAGCTCGATATCCTGGGCCATGCTGATCCTACCGTATTAAGAATGCTCAGTGATATTACCGGAGTAACGATTACGGATATTCCGATTCCTGATGAGAAGGTCATGAGCCTTCTTGTCGGAACTGAGGCTTTGGGCTTCCCGATCGAAGCTACCGATGCCGGTTCGGCTACACTCGGACTTTCCGAGCTTGGCACCAACATGGCACGCGGCATGATCAAGGAGACAAAACCGACAAGATTCTACGATCTTGTACAGCTTATGGGCCTTTCACACGGTACAGACGTATGGACCGGAAATGCCCAGGATCTTATCAGGAGCGGAACCTGCGACCTTAATTCCGTAATAGGATGCCGTGACTCCATTATGACAAGCCTTATCTACTGGGGTCTGCCCAATAAGGATGCTTTCGATATTATGGAAGGTGTCCGTAAGGGTAAGGTTGCTGCAGGCAAAGTAAAGAAATGGCCTGAATACGTAGAAGAGATGAAGAAGTGCGGCGTTCCTGACTGGTATATCGAATCCTGCCAGAAGATCAAGTACATGTTCCCTAAGGCGCATGCTGCAGCTTACGCTATCTCTACACTTAGAGTCGCATGGTTTAAGGTCTACTATCCTGAAGAATATTATTGTTCTTTCTTTACTCACAGAGGAGAAGGATTATTCGATGCCGAACAGATGTGCAACGGACCCGAAAAGGTAAAGAAGAGAAGGATCGAACTTGCTGATGAGATGCATGCCAAGGGTGATCCGAATACAAAGCTCAAGTACTATTTCTATGAGCTCGTTGAGGAGATGTATGCAAGGGGAATTACCTTTGCTCCCATTACACTTAACGATTCTCTCGGCAAGAAGTTTGCCAAAGCAGGTGACAAGCTTATCAGACCGCCGTTCTGCGCTATTGCGGGTGTATCTGAAGCTAACGGCATGGATATCGAGAATGCCAGAAAAGACGGTGAATTCAAGAACCGCGATGATTTCATGAAGAGGACCGGTGTCGGACAGTCTGTTACACAGAAGCTTTTGGATTACGGCGGTATACTTGATGACCTTCCCGAGAGCGCACAGATGAATCTGTTCGACTTCCTGGGCTGATCTATCCGTAAAGGAGACAGAGATGTTCTGCAGTGTTATCTTAAGAGGAGCTACCAAGCAGATCGACAGACTGTTTACTTACCGTGTTCCTGATGAATTATCGGACACGGTATCAGCAGGCTCTCTTGTATCGATCCCTTTTGGTAAGGGTGACTCTCAAAGATGCGCTGTTGTAGTTGAGCTGAAGGATTCGTTCGAAGGTGACGAAAGCGTAATAAAAGATATTGCTTCTGTTATCTCGGGACAGCCTGTTCTTAAACCTGACCAGCTTGCTCTGATAGATAAGATCAGTGACAGGTTCAACTGCACCAAAGGCGATGTGGTTGAGCTTATGGTGCCTTCATGTGTAGTCAATCATAAGAATCCTGCCGAAGTCTTTGTTGAACTTATTTCGAGAGAAACAGCTGAAGATGTCTTGACCAGTGAAACGTTGCGTTCTGCAGCTCATATCAATATCCTTGAGTATCTTTTAGACCGTGGTAAGTGCACCCGTAAAGAACTGATGTCATCACTGTCGTGCTCAGCAGCCCAGGTAAAGGCTCTTGAAGATAAGGGCCTGGTCCGCCTTGTTAAAGAACTTTCAGATAACGAGGTTCCGATAATAGCTGATCAGGATGTGCCTCAAGGCAAGTTTACAGAAGAATATGATCTTAGCGATGAACAAAAAGCGGCAGTAAAAGAGATCCTTAACGGCATTGATAAGAAGAATCCTGCTACATATCTGCTGTTTGGTATTACCGGAAGCGGCAAGACCGAAGTTTATCTGAATTGTGCAAAAAAGGTCATTGCAGAAGGCGGAAGCGTCATATACATGGTTCCGGAGATCTCTCTTACGCCTCAGACTATCAACTGGATAAAGGGAAGACTCGGAGACAGTGTTGCAGTACTTCACAGCAGGCTTACAGATAAGCAGAGATACGAACAGTGGAACAATATCAGGACCGGTAAGGCTAAGGTTATAGTCGGACCTAGAAGCGGAGTTTTTGCTCCTGCAGTTGATCTGAGATTGATAATCTTGGATGAGGAACATGACAGTTCTTACAAATCTGAGTCTCATCCTAGATATTCAGCTAAGGATATCGCAAGGATGAGATCACAGATCACCGGCTGCAGCGTGGTTTTAGGTTCGGCAACGCCTTCTGTCGAGAGCTTTTATGCGGCTAATGCAGGCGCGTATAAATTGCTTGAGCTTAAGAACAGGGCGAGGCAGGAGGCTAAACTTCCTGAGATAGTACCTGTGGATATGAAGGAGCAGATCAAACTCGGCAGCGGAGATATGCTTTCTTTGCCGTTAAGACAGGCTATGTCAGTAGCTTTTTCCGAGAATAAGCAGGTAATACTGCTTCTTAACAGAAGAGGCTTTTCAAGAACATTGGTCTGTGAAGGATGCGGCGAGCCTGTTACTTGTAAGAATTGCTCTGTTGCCATGACTCTTCATAACAACAGACGCAACGGTACACAGAGCCTTATATGCCACTACTGCGGCTATACGGTTCCTTCATATGAAGCCAAATGTAACGTCTGTGGCGGAAACCGCTTTACTAAAGCAGGCTTTGGTACACAGCAGCTGGAAGAACTTCTCCATAAGGTTTTCCCGCATGAGAAAGTATTGAGGATGGATCAGGATTCCACAATGACTCCCGGCGCGCATAAGGAGATTATCGAGAAGTTTGCGAATAAAGAAGCTTCAATACTAATAGGAACCCAGATGATAGCTAAAGGCCTGGATTTCCCGGATTGTACTGTCGTTGGTGTCTTGAGTTCAGATCTTATGCTTGCTTCATCTTCGTTTAAGGCTTCCGAGAGAGCTTTCCAGCTCATTACCCAGGCTGCCGGAAGAGCTGGCAGAGGAGATCATCCCGGGACGGTGTTCATACAGAGCTACAGACCGGAGCAGCCCTTGTTTAAGTTTGCCTGCACCCAGAACTACAGAGCTTTCTACAACCAGGAGATCGAGTACAGACAAAAGCTTAAGCTGCCGCCTTTTAAGGCAGTAGGTGAGATTGTGCTTTCTTTGCCTGAAGAGGATCTGCTCGTTCAGAGAGCTAATATACTTGCTAAGTATCTCAATGAATTCATCTCGTATCAGGATAAGAAGTATCAGTTCGAAGTCTACGGACCTATACCGTGCGTCATTTACGAGCTCCGGGGCCGTTACAGAATGTCTTTTGTCATAAAGGCGGTCAATAAATCTGCTATCAACAGTGTGTTCAAAAGACTCATCGAAGACTTCGATCATACCAAGTTCCCGTTATCGTTTGATAACGACCCTCAGGAGGGCTAAAAGCCCTGATTGTACGCTGTGGAAGTACATATGTGCACCCTACAAATATAAATTGACTATTAATAATATAAGGTGATAAAATCCATTATCAGAATGAGGATTTAGGCTTTAAAACCCTATCTTTTTCAAGTTTTTTCAGTAGGAGGCATACATATGTCCAAGCCTGTATTTGTTGGTGCCGGTGTTGCTATCGTTACTCCGTTTTTTGAGAACGGCGGAATCAATTTCGATGAGCTCAAGCGCATGATCGAGTTCCAGATTGCACAGGGTATCGATTCCATTATCATTTGCGGATCGACCGGCGAAGCTGCCACTATGGATCACGAAGAGCATATCGCGGCTATCAAGTGCGCTGTAGATACTGTTGCAGGACGCGTTCCGGTTATTGCAGGAACAGGTTCTAACGACACAGCTTACGGTATCAGCCTTACAAAGGCTGCCAAGGAGCTGGGAGCTGATGCTGCACTTCTCGTTACACCTTACTACAACAAGTGCACACAGGAAGGACTTTACCGCCACTATAAGGCTATTGCTGATGCAGTACCGGATCTTCCGTTAATCCTTTACAACGTTCCTTCAAGAACTAACGTCAATATCAGCCCTGAGCTTCTTTTGAGACTATCTGACTGTGAGAATATCGTAGGTGTTAAGGAGTGTAACTTCGGTCAGGTGCCTGAGATCTACAGCCTTTGCGGTGACAGATATGCTCTGTATTCCGGTGAAGACGGACTTGCTGTTCCGATGATCTCACTCGGAGCTAAGGGTGTTATCTCTGTTATTGCAAACATTATGCCTAAAGAGACTTCCCAGATGATCCATGATTACATCAATGGTAATGTCGAGAAGGCCAGAGACGAGCAGATCGCTTTCATTCCTCTTGTTAAGGCAATGTTCTGCGAAGTTAACCCTATTCCTGTTAAGGAAGCTATGAATATCTTAGGCTGGAATGCAGGTCCTTGCAGACTTCCTCTCTGTGAGATGAGCAGGGCTAACCATGATAAGGTCGTTGATGTTCTCGCTAAGTATGATACTTCGGCTGTAGCTGAGTTCCTTGCAAAGTAAGTTAGGAGTTATCGATGGTTAAGGTATTTTTAAACGGTTGTTGCGGAAGAATGGGCAAGGTTATCGTAAACCTCTGCCTTCAGAGCGATGACTATGAGATAGTTGCAGGCGGTGACATTGTATCTAATCCGGATTACAAGTTCCCTGTATATTCCGATCTCAGCGAGTGTAAGGAAGACTTCGATGTTATCATCGATTTTTCGAATGCAAAGGCAGTTCCTGCTGTCCTTGATTTTGCTTTAGCCCGCAAGAAGCCTTTTATCTGCTGCACAACAGCTCTTTCTGAAGAGACTCTGGCTAACCTTGATAAGGCTTCATCTGAGATCGCAGTATTCAGATCTGCAAATATGAGCATCGGCATAAATCTTATGATTGAGCTTGCTAAGAAGGCTACAAAGATCCTTTATCCTGAGTTTGATATTGAGATCGTTGAGGCTCATCACAACAGAAAGCTTGATGCTCCTTCAGGTACGGCCATGATGATCGCTGATGCGATCAAGCAGGAGATGCCTGATGAGGCTGAATATGTTTATGACAGACATAGCGTAAATAAGGCCAGATCCAAGAACGAGATCGGTATCTCTTCGATCAGAGGCGGTAACATTGTCGGTGAGCATGAGGCTATGTTCATAAGCGATGAAGAGATCGTTTCTATCAGCCACAGCGCTCAGACGAGAGATGTTTTTGCTAAGGGCGCTCTCAGAGCCGCAAAATTTATGTCCGCAAAAACAAACGGATATTACAATATGTCTGATATAATTGCTGAGTATACAGGCGAATAATTATTTGGAGGAAACATAAATGTTAATTTTGGATGCAACAACAGGCGCTACAGGTTCAGGCGGAGAGATGATGGGCTCAGTTGCCTCATTGGGACTTCTTATCCTGATGTTCGTAGTCTTCTACTTCATTCTTATCAGACCTCAGAAGAAGAAGGACAAGGAACTTAAGGAGCAGATGAGCAAACTCGCTGTCGGTGATAAGGTAATCACCATAGGCGGCCTCGTAGGTTTTGTTGCTAATATCAAGGACGATCAGGTTACGATCTCTACATCTGCAGCAAACACACTCGTTACTTTTACAAAGAGTGCTATCCAGACAGTTATCAAGCGTGACCAGCTCAATCCTGACGGATCTGTCAAGAAGGTTGAAGCTCCTGAGAAGACAGGTTTCTTCGGCAAGAAGAAAAAGAAGGAAGACGAAGAGTAATCCTTTAGTTTTTGGCTATTGATACGGGCCCGGATCTTTGCCGGGCCTTTTAATTAAAGACAGGGGTAACCATGGGACTTATACCTGAAAGCGTCATTGAAGAAGTGCTCACAAGAGCGGATATCGAATCCGTAGTAAGCCGTTATGTTCTTCTGAAGCGTCAGGGCGGCAATATGTGGGGCCTCTGTCCTTTTCATTCTGAGAAGACAGCATCGTTCTCTGTAAACCCTTCGAAAAACATTTTTAAATGCTTCGGATGCGGCAAGGGCGGCAATGCCATAAATTTCATAATGGAGATCGAGCACATGTCTTATCCGGAAGCGATAAGGCATCTTGCCGGGCTTTATGGTGTGGAGATTCCTGAGACCGGTTATTCCGGAGACAACGTTCAGAAGGAAGAGCGGGAGCGAGTTAAGGATATCCTTAAAGAGGCTGCCAAATTTTACTACAAGTCATTTAACGATGAGAGTGTCGGAAAACCTGCCAGGGATTATGCTGCAAAAAGAGGTCTTACAAAGCAGACGCTTGATAATTTTGGTATCGGCTATTCTCCGATCAATTGGACAGCTTTGTACGATCACCTTAAACATAAAGGCTATAAGGATACAGAACTCTTAAATTCAGGTATTTTCGCTAAATCTGAGAAGACAGGTAAGCCTTATGATCTTTTCAGAGGAAGGCTGATGTTCCCGATATTTGATTCGTTCGGAACGATAATCGCATTCGGCGGCAGAGCTTTGGGTGATGAAAAGCCCAAGTATATCAATTCTCCTGATTCGCTCGTTTATAACAAACAGAATCATCTCTATGCGATGAACTTTGCCAGGAAAGAGCAGGCAAAACAGCTTATCGTTGTTGAAGGTTATATGGATGCCATCGCAATGCATTCTGCAGGCTTTAAGAACACCGTAGCAGCTTTGGGCACATCATTTACTGACAGCCAGCTTAAGCTCTGTTCCAGATATGCTGAGGAGGTCGTCTTCTTTTTCGATGCTGACGCTGCAGGCCAGAAGGCCGCTTTAAGAGCCATTCAGATGATGATGGACTACTTAAAGAGACTTACCGGCATCAATATCCGTATAAGGATCGCTAAAGTTCCTGACGGCAAGGATCCTGACGAGTACATCAAAACTAATGGCGCAGAAAAGTTCAAAGATGTTGTTAAGAATGCGCTTTATGTTGAAGACTATCTTCTTGACAGAGCCAAGAATGATAATACCGATCCTGAGACGGGAGAACTCGACAGGGGCAGATACCAGAAAGATATCTTAACTTACGGTTCCTGGTTGAATGATGAGATCAAGATGAGCAGAATGGCTAACGTGGCTGCTCCGCTTCTCGGTGCGACAGCGCAGGCTGTTATGAACCAGATGATAAAGTTCCGGCAGGCTGAAGAAAAGAAGCATGAACAGCAGGATTCCAGAGCATTGGAGCGACAGAGGATCCAGGATATTGCCGGCCGCAACAAGGCTGAAGAAATCGATGACGGCACGCCTGAAGAACCTGTTGAGGTAGCACCTGCTAAGCCCGTATTTAAGAAAGTCGTAGACACGGCTACAAAGGATGAGATAGATCTGTTTGCTTATGCGCTTTCGCTTGGAAACGCATTGGCTGACAGTAAAAAGATAGATAAGACTGACATAATAAGACCTAATGATTTCTCAGGCGATACTGTCAGGGAACTTGTTAGGATCTTCCTCAATATCTTTGACGGCAGGAATGAGACATTGTACGCGAGGATGAGTGATTACTTCTCCAAACTTACGATCAACGGTATGCCTGCCGAAGATGTTATGCTCAGGGCAGTTGAGAATGCCGATAAGAGTTCTAATGTCGACATCAAGAGAGATATGTATCTGGCGCTTTTATTTAAGGTCAGGACTTCGATTATTGACCGTGAGGAAGAAAAGCTCATAAGCCACAGAGCATCTGCTTCTCCTGAAGAAAAGGCTAAGATCGACGAGATGCTAAGACGTTTGTCAGAGTATAAGCTGACGTTAAGGAATAAGATTGGAGAGCTCTGATGCAGGATCTGCCTATTAGACTCGAGATGGTTTTCGAACAGGTTAAGAAAGCCTGCAGGGATGACCTGCGCGGCAGATTTATCGATGTCGGATCAGATCACGGTTATCTGGCTGTCAGATGTCTTGAAGAAGACCTGGCTGATTTTGCCATCTGTACCGAGATACACAAAGCACCAGCACAAAGGTCTCATGATGCGCTTACGGAAGCTGGCTTTGGTGACTGTTCCATTGTTTATATTACTGACGGGCTTAAAGGCGTTCAGCTGCAGTCAGGTGACATTATAGTTATGGCAGGTATGGGCGGTCTCAACATAATTGACATTATTGACCGCGCGCTTAAGGATAACGGCTTTCACACGATCGAGAACGTCACATTCGTGCTTCAGCCTCAAAAATCAAATGAGATAGTAAGAAATTATCTTGCCAGGACGGGTTTTGTCTTTGAGGATGAAGCGGTTTGTTACGACAGGGATATATTCTATAATTGTATGAGGGTCGTTTTTAAGGGTATAAGTACTACTCTGACTGATGAAGAAGCCTGCTATGGCCATGTGCTTCTCAAGAAGTATGCTAATGGTGATGAAGATGTTAAAGCTTACTTTGATCACTTGAACAGCTTGTTTGAGGTCAGGCAGAGAAGCAATCCTGTCGTTAAAGCGGCATTAGAAGAGAGGAAAGCTAATGAAAGTAAGTGATGTTGTATCTTTCTTAAACGGCATATTTCCGCCGGAAAACGCACTCGACTACGATAATGTCGGACTTATTGCAGGCGACAGGAATCAAGAGGTAACAGGTATCGTTGTATCACTGGATCTTACGAGCAAGGCTATAGAATCTGCGAAAAGCTCCGGCGCTAATCTTATCGTTACTCATCATCCGATTATTTTCGGCGGTATCAGTAACCTTACGGCTGATGATTATGTCGGTAAGACACTTATCAGACTTATTCAGTCCGGCATGTCTGTTATAAGCTGCCATACAAATCTAGATCTTACTGACGAATTCGGAGATCTTGCTATAGCCGAGAAGCTTGGCATTAATTACGCTAAGCCGTTAGAAGGTGCGGTTTGCGGAGTCGTTTTTGATCTCAATTACAATGACTGCATCACACTTAAAGAATATTGCAAAGAAGTCTCAAAGCGTCTCGAAACCAGCGGCATAATCACAATCAATAATCCGGATAATTATGTCAGCAAGGTTTTTGTTCAGGGCGGAGCTTTTGACGAGGATTCCATTGATGCTGTTGTTAAGGCCGGAGTCGATACGGTTATCTCGGGTGAGATCAAGCATCACATATGCGTAGCCCTCGATGAGATGGGAATCAATACTGTCATTGCAGGTCATTCCGCAACAGAACAGGCATATCTGCCCAAGATAGCAAAAGTGCTTTCGGATAAGTATCAGGGTATTGATATTACTGTGAATTATAACAACGAAGTATCATCTATACTTTGACACGGTTTATTTATAGAATAATTATGTTTTTCGGGCAGGCCGAGACGATCGCGGGCGCCAGGGTACGAAAGTACGGCGCATGAGGAAAGTCCGGGCTCCACAGGACAGGGTGCCGGGCAGTTCCCGGTGAAGGCAACTTTAAGGAAAGTGCAACAGAAAAGAAAACCGCCCCAAAAGGGTAAGGATGAAAAGGCGAGGTAAGAGCTCACCGGC
>JAFRST010000017.1 GCA_017427465.1 Clostridiales bacterium
CCGTGATATGCTACCCTGCCGCCTTCCTTTCCCCAGAGCTGCTTGGTCTGCATGAACTGCTTTGCAGCGATCTCAGGCTCACAGTTAATCCCTGTCACATACATCATCTGCTCAGTCTTGTCAGCATCCGTGATATATGACATTACCTGCTGCATATCTCTCGGGGTTGTCTTCTCCGGGTTCTCGATATAATCAACAACGGAAGATACACTGCCTTTTACTGCCCACATATTCGTTACTGCCATATCACTTCACCACCCTTCTGAAGGTGTCGCACAGCATGTCACAAACCTCATGGATCTCGTTCTGGTTTCTTTCAAGTTCAGGTGCGTGAACGATTCCCAGTACATTGAGCTTCTTGACCATTTGATTGAGATTGCTGCCGACACGTCTGACCTCGAAGATCAGTGACACATAATCCGCATCCGGGGGAGCATTGATCTTGGCTCCGAGAAGTACCGCTCTGCAGAACTTCTCTCTTGGCATTTTTGCTTTCTTCACCTTGTCATTTAGTGACCGCCATTCATCTTCGGTGAAGCGGATGACGACGGCTTTGTTTCTTCTGCTCATAGATTTATTTACCTCGTGTTTTCATAAAAATAGCGCCCGGCCAGGGCGCATTAGGGGTCTCAGGGATCTCCCTGAAATGTGCTTTTTGATATCAAAAAGCGTAGCCTGCTACTAATTAGGACAATTATATGAGAACGTTTTCAGGAGTATGGCGAGCACCCGGGAGATACGTAAGATCTCCTACATTCTCATTAGTTAGGAGCTGCCTAAAAAGAGGAAACGGACACCAGACGTTTCTCATTCTGATGCCGTTATCCTTCAGGCTGAATCATCAGTCACCTTCCTGACTTGAAACAACTTCGAACTTTGACAAGAAAACATACCCGCTTGTACTTGGCTCAAAGTACAGCTGCAAGGTGGATCCGATTGATACCTTCTCCATATCCATGAGCTGATCTTTTCTAAAAGGCTGGACTAAAGCAATGATCTTCCTTCCGTCTTCAAGATCAAAGAACGCTCTCATCGGTCTGCTGTTTCCACTCACTTTCGATCTGGTTGCCCATGCCTTAAGCGTGAGTGTTCCGAGAAACGCTCCGCTCTCTCTATTGACCTTATAGTCATCGGTGTTGATGTTCTTATCATAAAGTTCCTGCTGTGTATAAACTTTTGTGTCTTCCATTGATTTTTTCCTCCTGGTTTGTTTGGAAATAATAAAGGAGAGTTACGTTCCTACTTAAAGTAGAAACTACACTCTCCTTCTTTTTTGCTGGCTTGCTAGATAGCTATATAGCTAGTTTAAATAATAAATAAGGACTTGTTTGTTGCGCATGACGGATCTAACGGCTATAATTACGGTGTTGGTAAATAATGACTGTCCTTGAGCTGTTGCAGCAGCACATGGGGCAGTTTTATTTTGCTCACCTGTCATCGCTGTCATTTCCTTTCAGACCGTTCAGTGTGGCGGTAAGGAGTTCTATCGACCTCTTAAGCTCCGGATCGATCGTCTTGCCCGACTTCACGAGTTTCTTAAGCTCCGTCGCAAGGTATTCCGTCTGTTCGACCACAATCTTATACAGCCTTGAATTGGGAACGACTACGATCTCCTGGTTCCTCAAGCGCTTCAGGATATAGTCCTGCTTCTTCATCCCTGACAGCAGTGCTGCTCTCTGAATCTCTTCAGCTTCCTCCGGTGTTACCCTGAATCCTACATTTACACTTCTGTACCTGTTATAGTTTTCTTTCTTCGCCATGATCAGTACTCCTTTACACTATTAAGTTTGCTGGCAAGTTCTCCCTGGACTGAGGGGAAGAGGTGTGCATAACGGAATGTTATATCGATGCTCTTGTGCCCTACCCTTGAAGCAATCGCTACCGGCGTGAATCCCATATTGATAAGAAGGCTTACATGACTGTGGCGTATATCGTGTATTCGGATCCTCTTTACGCCTGCAAGTGCACTTCCCCTCTTCATCTCGTGGAGAAGAAAATGCTTGGATACCGGGAAGATCCTCTCATCAGCCTTAATGCCGTTCAGGAACTGCAGATACTCCTTCATTTCTTCACAAAGGAAATCCGGCATCGTGACCGTGCGGTTGCTGTTAGCCGTTTTCGGGGGTGTGATCAGATCCTTTCCGTTGAGCTTCTGATAGGTCTTTGAGATCTTCACCGTCTTTGCTTCAAAGTTGAGATCATCCGGTGTCAGTGCAAGAAGCTCGCCTTCTCTTATACCCGTCCAGTAAAGCATCTCAAAAGCGTAGTAGGACATTGGTTTATCCATGATCGCATGGGAGAACCTTGTATACTCATCCTTCGTCCAGAACAGCATCTCTTTGCCGCCTTCCTTCCCCATATTCCCTGCTATGGCAGCTGGGTTCTTGGGAAGGTGATAGAACCTTACGGCGAAGTTAAACGACGCTGAGAGCTGATTGTGGATCGTTTTAAGGTATACGGAAGATAATGGTTTCCCGTTCGCGCTGCTCTTCTTCATGATCTCCTTCTGCCAATTGGCTACATCGATCGGCTCGATCTCATTAAGTTTGCGCTTACCGAAGTACGGGAGAATGTGATGCTTGAAGATGTTGTTCTTCGTTACGAGGGTGTCTTCCTTCAGGTGCGGACCGATGGCATTCATATACTGCTCTACAAAGGATCCGTAGAGCATATCCGATTCACCGCTGTCAGTCTTCAGGAATTCGCTCTCCCAGTCCAGCGCCTGTCTCTTGGTCTTGAATCCTCTCTTACACTTCTGCTTACGGTTA
>JAFRST010000018.1 GCA_017427465.1 Clostridiales bacterium
CGAAAGCCCATTTATGGGCTGCTACGGGTCAAAGGCAATAAGGCTTGAACGTATGTGAAAGCCAGCGCCTTGAGGCGCTGGCCGGTAACAGAGGCTTATAGCCTCAGAGCAAACCACCCGTTTGACGGGTGGTGCTGATTGTTTGTTAGTTTTCTCAAAATAGAAAATTCATAAAACAGTGTTAAAATTATTTTATGATTAGCAGAAGGCTGAATTGCAAAAAAACTATCAGGAGCGTTCTCGCAGCGGTCCTGGTTTTTTGTGTTCTTTTTTCTTTACAGGTTCCTCTTTTCGCTGGTTCGGATGATACGGTTACAGTCGTTGATCCTATCGGTAATAAAGAAGAGACAGCATCATTCCTTTATAACAATACCAACGGACTTCCGACTTCAGAAGCTAATGCAATAGCTGAGACTTCTGACGGATTCATCTGGATCGGAAGCTACGGCGGACTGATCAGATATGACGGCAATACGTTTGAGAGATTCAATTCCACGACCGGTATCGCCAGCGTTGTAAGCCTGTTTGTAGACAGCCAAAACATGCTCTGGATCGGCACAAATGACAGCGGCGCGGCCGTAATGGACAGATACGGCCATGTCCGTATGATCGGCAAGTCTGACGGACTTCCGTCTGCCGTTGTTAAGTCTTTCGCTGAAGATACAAACGGGAATATTTACATCGCCACTACTGACGGTGTCGCTGTAGTAGATAAAGATTCCAATATCAGTGTTATTGAAGATTCCCGCCTGAGTGTTTATGTAAGACGTCTCGAGAACGGTGCAGACGGCAAAGTATACGGACTTACGCTCAATGGTGATGTTTTCTCGTTGATAGACGGAACTGTCAGCAGTTTTTATACTTCGAAAAGTCTCGGAATAGACAAAGTGCATGCGCTCCATGCAGATCCTGATAATCCGGGTTATGTTTATCTCGGAACAGAAGGTTCCCAGATCTTTTACGGTAATCTCAGTACAGGTTCGATTAAAGAGAAGTTCATCTATATTGCACCTCTCGAATACATTAATTCGATCGTAACAGTCGGAGACGAGTTGTGGATCTGTGCGAATAACGGCGTGTGTGTTTACAGGAACAACAATGTCGAGTTCCTTGAAGATGTACCGATGACATCCAATATTGAAAACTGTATGTGCGATTTCCAGGGCAATCTCTGGTTCGTATCTTCCAGACAGGGTGTCATGAAGGTGGTTCCCGATCAGTTTACGGATCTATTTGACCGTTATGATCTTAAGAGAGGTGTCGTTAATACCACATGCTTCTGTGATGACAAGCTGTTTATCGGCATGGATTCAGGTCTTATGGTAATTGACAGATCAGGCGAGATCGACAGGATCAACCTGGACAGCAGTGTAACCGCATCCGGTAAGAACCTCGGATATCTTGAGCTTATAAGCATGTTCAAAGGTGTCAGGATACGTTCAATAGTAAAAGACAGCAGTGATGCTTTGTGGTTCTCCACTTACGGCGAACTCGGCGTGGTCAGATATCATGACGGCAAGATAGTATCTTTCGGTGTTGCGGAAGGAATGCCTGAAGATGAAAGAACACGTGTTGTATATGAATGCAGTAACGGTACATATCTTGTTGCATGCACGGGTGGTGTTGCTGTCATAAAAGACGATAAGATAGACGCTGTTTACGGTTCCAACTTGGGAATGGCCAATACTGAAATCCTTACCGTATGTGAAGGAAGGAACGGTGATATCCTGGCCGGTACTGACGGCGGCG
The DNA here is from genome assembly GCA_017427465.1 of Clostridiales bacterium. Taxonomy (GTDB): domain Bacteria; phylum Bacillota; class Clostridia; order Saccharofermentanales; family Saccharofermentanaceae; genus Saccharofermentans. The sequence continues at coordinate 1,750 of JAFRST010000018.1, forward strand.
GAATCTATGTAATTAATAAGTCCGGCGCGGTAAATCTCAGTACTGATAACGGTCTTCGTTCTGATGTTGTTATGAGGATCAAAAATGACGTTAAAAATGATGTCTACTGGATCGTAACCAGTAATTCTTTAGCTTACATGACATCCGATTATGAGATCCATACGATCAGTAATTTCCCGTATTCCAATAACTTTGATCTCTATGAGAATTCTCAGGGTGATATATGGGTGTTGAGCAGCAGCGGTATCTATGTCGTAAAGGCAGATGAGATGATCGCCAATGAAGAGATCAATCCGGTTTTCTATGGAATAGATAACGGATTGTCTGTTATCTCGACAGCAAACTCTTACAGCAGCATAGACAGGCAGGGTAATCTCTATCTTGCCGGTACGACCGGAGTTATCAAGGTAAACATCGAGAAATCCTTTGAGAACGTTGACCGCATAAAGATGACAGTTCCGTATGTCGATGCTGACGGCGTCAAGATATATCCGGATGACGACGGCGTTATAAGGGTACCGTATGATGTCAAGAAGGTCACTATCTATCCTTATGTATGCAACTATACGCTCCTTAATCCTACAGTCACATATTATCTTGAAGGCTTTGACAGAGAGAAGAACACAGCCAGAAGAAGTGATCTGTCGACGATCGACTATACGAACCTTAAAGGCGGTAAGTATAAGTTCAGGATGAGCTTAACGGATACCTTGGGTAACGGAAGCAATGAATATTCCATCTCGATCGTTAAGCAGAGAACTGTCCTTGAGATGTTGTGGTTCCATGTCCTCCTGTTGATCCTTATCGTTTGCGGAACAGCGGTAATCGTTTATGCATATACAAACAAGAAGACCATGGCGCTCTTAAAGAAACAGGAAGAGGATAAGTTGCTCATCAGAGAGATCGTCGAGGCCTTCGCGAAAACGATCGATATGAAGGACAGATATACAAAGGGTCATTCTACGAGAGTAGCCATCTATACGGTAATGCTCGCCAAGGAGTTAGGCTATAACGAAGAGACTGTTGAGAAATTCCGTAACATCGCTCTGCTCCATGATATCGGCAAGATAGGTGTAAGGGGAGAGGTCCTGAATAAGAAGGGCAGACTTGAAGATGATGAGTTCGCTGAGATCAAGTCTCACACTACCAAAGGCTACAACGTTTTGAAAGACATCAGCATCATGCCTGAGCTTTCCATTGGCGCCAAAGCTCACCATGAGAGACCTGACGGTAAGGGCTATCCTAACGGCCTTAAGGGCGAAGAGATACCTATGGTTGCACAGATCATTGCAGTGGCTGATACTTTCGACGCCATGTATTCAGACCGTCCATACAGAAAGAGAATGAACTTCGACAAGGTCGTAAGTATCATCAAAGACGTTGCAGGAACCCAGTTGTCAGAAGAAGTTGTTGAGGCATTCCTCAGGATCGTTGAAAGAGGCGGTTTCCGTGCCAAGAACGATAAGGGCGGCGGCTCTACCGAAGACATAGACAATATCCATAAGAGACTTGATAAGGAAGCAGAAGATCATTCTCATCAGGATGAGTAATATCTGAGCATTCAGTTGACTTGTTTGTGATACAATTATTCCTATGTCGAAGCGAGTTATTACATTCATCCTAATGTGTTTTCTTTCACTGGCTTTCCTGGCCGGTTGTTCTTCCAAGCCTAAAGAAACTGAACCTTTTGAAGCTGAAAGATTTATCGATGAATGCAAAGTGCTTGTTCCCGCTGCGCAGTTCCAGACTGTTACGGTGGATGAGTTTACTTTGGATTTTACGAAAACTGTTTTCGACGAATTCGCAAACAGCGATTATTATTCTGAAATGTCTGATGCTGAGAGGATCGCTGCGATCAAAGAACTTGGCGCTGTTTTGAAGACATACAGTTACGGCGGCGTTAATAACGGATTTATAGAATCCTTTGATGTCGACACTAAAGCTCACGAGGTAACGTGGCATTGTGTGGGCGCGCAGTACGATACATTATGGCCAATGCCGGGGTATTGATATGGAATTATTGCGAACGACACTTCTTCAGTTAGGCGACGGATTCAGATTTACTCTGGGCATTTTTGCTTTCACACTTCTGTTCTCTATACCGTTGGGACTTCTGGTATGCAAGGGTAGAATGTCCAAGATCAAGATAGTATCTCTGCTGTGCAGACTTTACATCTCGATCCTGAGAGGCACGCCTCTGATGCTCCAGCTGTTCCTGGTATATTTCGGACCTTACTATCTATTCAAGGCCAACACGGCTAATGTTAAGATCGGTCCGTTTGACTACAGATTTATTGCTACGATCATCGCATTCTCCCTGAATTACGCGGCTTATTTTGCAGAGATATTCAGAGGCGGAATCCAGTCGATGTCACAGGGCCAGTATGAAGCGGCTACTGTTTTGGGCTTCTCGAGAACGCAGACTTACTTTAAGATCATTCTTCCTCAGGTTACCAAGAGGGTTCTGCCTTCTGTTTCCAATGAGGTCATCACACTCGTTAAGGACACATCACTTGCCAAGGTGCTCTCAGTTGCCGAGATGTTTACCAAAGCTTCCGCTGCGGCTTCTTCACAGGTATCAGTCGTGCCTTTCATTGTCGCGGGAGCTTTCTATTACTTCACGAATCTCCTTGTCGAAGTAATCATGAACCGCATCGAGAAATCCATGTCTTACTATTCGTAAAGAGGTGCTTTAATGTCAGAGAACAATAACGACATCGTTTTGGAAATGACCAATATTCATAAGTCCTTCGGAAAACTGGAGGTGCTTAAGGGCATTGACCTTAAGGTTACCAGAGGCGAAGTAGTAGCCGTCATCGGACCTTCGGGCGGCGGCAAATCCACGCTCCTTCGATGTGCCACTACACTCGAAAAGGTCGACAGCGGCAAGATCGTTATCGGCGGAGACGTTCTCTGTGACACAGACGAATCCGGCCGCTTATCATACTGCAACAAGCAGCTCGAAAAAGAGATCAGATCCAAGTTCGGCCTTGTCTTCCAGAACTTCAATCTTTTCCCTCATTTTTCAGTAAGAAGGAACATTACTGAAGCTTTGATCCACGTTCACAAGAAGAGCAAGGAAGAAGCAGATAAGATCTGCGACGGGCTCTTAGCGAAGATGGATCTTGAGGCTAAAGCCAATGAATATCCGTGCAATCTCTCAGGCGGCCAGCAGCAGAGAGTATCGATCGCAAGAGCACTGGCTACCAATCCTGAGATCATATTCTTTGATGAGCCTACATCGGCTTTGGATCCCGAGCTTACTAAGGGTGTCTTAACCGTTATCAAGGAACTCGCTAAAGAGAAGATGACTATGGTTATCGTTACGCACGAGATGAGCTTCGCTCGCGACGTGGCAGACCGCATCGTGTTCATGGACGGCGGCGTCATCGTTGAAGAAGGCCCCGCATACGAGCTTGTTACCAATCCGAAGCAGGAGAGAACGAAGACGTTCCTCGCCGGGTACTAAACGAAGCATAAGACCGAATGCAGGAGCTCCCTGAAGTCAGAAAAGATAAAAAACTGCAAATCCGGAAATAGAACCTCTGTTATTCAAATTCTGCAGATCCGGGTTTAGGTTCTCTGTTGACATATAATCGAACTGATAGTACGATAATCGTACTGCCAGTTCGATTTTATAGAATGGGGGAACAAAATTTGGAGATCAAAAAGCGTAAAGACAGATTAAGAGATATCCATACGGCTTCAGTTATGATGTCGGCAGAAAAGCTTTTTGAAGAAAAAGGTTACGAGGCTGCATCAATCGACGACATTGCATTTTATACAGGGATCAGCAAGTCCACACTCTATGTTTATTTCAAGAGCAAAAAGCTTATCTGGGATCACATTGTCTGCAAGTATATGGAACAGCTTTTGGAGGATGCGAAGAAGGCCGCTGAAGGCAAGGGGAGCTTTGAGAAGAGATACTATAAGCTCTGTTTTGATATTGCTGACAAATTCGAAGCTCACCCTATGTTTTACAGGGCAACGCTCGGCTCGATCCCGATGGATATGGAGCAGGAGATCTATAAGAAGATCTACGAAGTAGGCGAACAGACAAACGAAGCAATTGCTGAATTTATCAGAAGCGGCATTAAGGAAGGCGTTGTCAGAAAAGACATAGACGTTTATCCGGCGGTCATAATGATGTGGTCATCTATATCAGGGATTATCTCAATGGCAATTGATAAAGAAGAATACCTGAAGTTAAGATTCAACATGACCAAAAAAGACTATCTGAAGAAAGCATTCAAGATGCTTTTGGAGGGCGCTTTATGAATGCGATTTTCTTAAGCGGTTCAGGCAACACAAAACATATCGTAACACTGCTTTTTAATGAACTCGGAGAAAACGGAAAGATCGTACCGATAGAGTCACCGGAAGTCAACGAAGCGTTAAAAGCAGAAGAACTTTTAATTGCGTACCCGACACAGTTTTCGAATATTCCGTATCTTGTAAGAGACTTCATTAACAAGCATCAAAATGAATGGAAGGGTAAGAAGATCTTTCTCATAACGACCATGGGGCTGTTTGCAGGCGACGGTACAGGATGTGCTGCAAGGCTTCTTAAGAAGTATGGAGCAGTGATAACAGGCGGGCTTCAGATCGTAATGCCTGATTCAATTGGTGACTGCAAGGCGCTAAAGAAGTCTAAAGAACAGAATAAGGCGATTATAGAGACGGCCGACAAACGCATTGTTGAAGCTGCAAAACAGATGAGGGCAGGCAACTATCCTAAAGAGGGTCTGTCGTTTGCAGCGCACCTCGCCGGATTATTCGGTCAGAGACTGTGGTTTTATAACAAAACAACGGGATATTCGGATAAGCTTAAGATCGACTCAGCAAAATGCATCGGATGCGGACTTTGTGCCGGAAATTGTCCGACTGGGAATATAAAGATCGTAGACGGGAAGGCCGTTGCATCCGGACAATGCACGATGTGTTACAGATGTATAGATCATTGCCCGAAGCAGGCTATGACGCTTCTGGGCAAGACATTGTACGAGCAGCCGACTTATGATAAGAACTCCAAGAAATAATTAACCCCTGTCAGATGACAGGGGCTTTTTAATCTGCATTATTGTAAGAGAATCACTCCGGTTTGTAGCTGTCCTTCAAGGATACTGCTCTGTTGAATACCAGGTGGTCAGGGGTTGAATCCTTGGAGTCTGCACAGAAGTAACCTGTTCTTAAGAACTGGAATCTGTCAGCAGGCTTTGTATCTGCAAGGAATGCTTCTAATTTAGCCCCCTTGATGATCTCCAATGAATTGGGGTTGATGAAGTCCAGATAGTTGCAGTCTGCAAGGTCAGGCTGCTCTGTTGTAAAGAGCCTGTCGTAGAGTCTGATCTCGCCGTCAACGCAGTTGTTTGCATCTACCCAGTGAATGGTGGACTTGATCTTTCTTCCATCCAAAGTATTTCCGCCTCTGGAATCAGGATCGTATGTGCAGTGAACAGCAGTTACATTGCCTTCGCTGTCGTGATCGCAGGATACGCACTTAACAACATAAGCGGACTTGAGACGCACCTCGTTGCCGGGGAAGAGTCTGAAATACTTGAGAGCAGGAACTTCCATGAAGTCCTCTTCTTCGATCCAGAGCTCTCTCGAGAAGGATACCTTACGTGTGCCTGCGTTCTCGTCCTTGGGATTATTCTCTACGTCAAATTCTTCGGTTGCGCCCTCAGGATAGTTGTCGATGATGAGTTTGATAGGCTTTAAAACAGCCATTGCTCTCTGAGCGTGATCGTTAAGATCTTCTCTTAAGCAGTATTCGAGGAATGCGAAGTCGACTACGGAGTTGACCTTTGCCACGCCGTTCCTTGCGCTGAAGTTATGGATGGATGCAGGTGTATAGCCGCGTCTTCTGAGACCGCAGAGTGTAGGCATTCTGGGGTCATCCCATCCGTCAACGATGCCTGCCTCGATCATGGCACGGAGCTTTCTCTTGGAAAGGACAGTATGTGTGATGCCGAGTCTTGCGAACTCGATCTGACGGGGCTTGCAGGGGGCGGAAATGTTGTTTACGACCCAGTCATACAAAGGTCTGTGTGCCTCAAACTCAAGAGAGCAGAGGGAGTGTGTGATGCCTTCCAATGCGTCTTCGATCGGATGAGCGAAGTCATACATAGGATAAATGCACCACTCTGTGCCTGTTCTGTGGTGAGGCAGGTGATTGATCCTGTAGATAACGGGATCTCTCATGTTGAAGTTGCCTGATGCGAGGTCGATCTTTGCACGGAGAGTCATCTTGCCGTCTTCGAATTCGCCGGCTCTCATTCTCTTAAAAAGATCCAAACTCTCTTCGATAGGTCTGTCGCGGTAAGGGGAGACAGCAGGAGTCTTCGTGTCGCCCCTCATGTCTCTCATCTGGTCGGGTGTGAGCTCGCATACATAAGCGAGGCCTTTCTCGATAAGCTCGATCGCAAATCCGTACATCTGCTCGAAATACTCGGAAGCATAGAAGAATCTGTCGCCCCAGTCGTGGCCTAACCAATGGATATCCTCCTTGATGGCCTCAACGTATTCCTCATCCTCTTTGGTGGGGTTCGTATCGTCCATTCTGAGGTTGCAAAGTCCGTTATAAGCTTCAGCGGTGCCGAAGTCGATCTCTAACGCCTTTGCGTGACCGATGTGAAGGTAACCGTTCGGTTCGGGCGGGAATCTTGTATGGATCTTCTTACCATAAACTCTTCCGCCTTCTTTGAGCTCTTCGTCAATGATCTGCTCAATAAAATTTTTGCTTTCAGCCATGTCTCATATTCTCCCGATCAAAGTCTTGAATAAGCGTATTTAATTCTCTTAAGAGATTCTTCCTTGCCCAAAAGGAGCATAACCTCAGCGCATCCGCCGGGGGTAACGGCGACGCCTGCAGCTGCGATCCTTACCGGCCACATAACTACAGAGTTCTTGACTTCAAGGCTCTCTGCCAAAGTCTTCATGGCTTCTGTGATGGCATCTCTGTCCCAGTCGAGGTTCTCCAAGACGGGGATAGCCTTTTCGAGCATTTCCTTAGATGACTCCAATGTGGACTTGCTCTTCTTGTGCTCGAAAAGCTCCAGCTCAAAGTCGCCGTAGTTCTTGATGAATGAAAGTTTCTCAACGATCTCCGTGAATTTAGCGATCCTGGGCTTCAAGAGCTCAGCGAGGAGTGCATAGCAGGAAGGATCAACGCCGGCCTCATCGTAGAAGGGCTTGGCGTGTTCTAAGAACTCTTCGTCAGACATTGCCTTGATGTGCTCCTGGTTGACCCAGGAGAGTTTATCGTAATCGAAGACGGCAGGTGACTTGGAGATGCCGTTGATGTCGAATGCCTTGATGAGCTCATCAAGAGAGAAGATCTCCTGTGTATCCTTAGGTGCCCAGCCTAAAAGGGCAATGTAGTTGATGATGGCTTCAGGGAGGTATCCTTCATTAACGAGATCCATAAAGCCCGTGGAGCCGTGACGCTTGGAGAGCTTGGAGATAACCTCATTGCCTTCCTCGTCAACCGACTTGCCCATGATGAGAGGCAGGTGGATGTATGTGGGGATCTCCCAGCCGAATGCCTCGTAAAGGAGGTTGTACTTAGGTGTTGATGAAAGATACTCGGATCCTCTTACAACGTGTGTAATGCCCATTGTATGGTCATCGATGACATTAGCGAAATTATATGTAGGGAAGCCGTCAGTCTTGATCAGTACCTGGTCATCAAGATCCTCGTTGGGGAACGTGATATCGCCGTAAACCAGATCGTGATAGGAAGTAGAGCCTGTAAGGGGCATCTTCTGACGGATGACGTAGGGCATTCCCGCATCCAGGTTCTTTTGGATCTCTTCAGGAGATAAGTCTCTGCAGTGGCGGTCGTAGCCTGTGCCCTCGGGAGCATTCTCCTTAAGAGCCTCGAGGCGCTCCTTGGAGCAGAAGCATCTGTAAGCTTTGCCTTCTGCAACGAGCTTCTCGGCATAGGGCTTATACATGGAAAGCCTCTCACTTTGAACATAAGGGCCATATTCGCCGCCGATATCAGGACCTTCATCGTGATCAAGGCCTGCAAGCTTCATCGTGTCATAAATAACCTGAGTAGCACCTTCAACATAACGCTCACGGTCAGTATCCTCGATTCTGAGGACAAAAGTACCGTCTTCGTGCCTTGCCGTGAGATACTCATAAAGCGCGGTGCGAAGATTGCCTACATGCATAAAGCCCGTGGGGCTGGGTGCGAATCTCGTGCGTATTTTCATACATAACCTCTATTAAATAAATTACCTGAGCGTTTATTTTAACACTTTTGTGTTAATATACAAATTGAGTTTTTTGCAGAAAGGAGCCGAATGACCTTTGGACAGACTAGAATGTAACCGAAGCTGTGATTGCTTTACCGGCAGCGGAATCGCTGACGAATTTGTTGCGGGTTATATCCTGGAGCAATATGACAACAAAGACGTAAGCAAACAGGGCGTTAAGGTCGCCATTATCTCTGACAGACAGGTCAGCGGATATTATTTCAATTCCTTCGAGCAGCAATTCATCATAAGGAATATCAAGACCTGCCTCATTACCATTGAAGAAGGCGAGCAGAATAAGAATCTTAACCAGGTCAACAACGTTATCAAGGAGCTTACTGAGTTCGGTCTTAACGGTAATGACTGGATAATCGCTTTCGGCGGCGGCATGGTCCATGATGTTGCCGGATTTGCCGCATCGCTTTATACGGCAGGCTCCCGCTATGTGGCTGTCCCTACGACTCTTTCTGCAATGGCAGAGACGGCAGTCGCAGATAAGGCATTCCTTAATTCCGGCAGCAGAAAGAATACATCTTCGATACCTCTGTCGCAGACCGCTGTATTTATTGACCCTGTTTTTCTGTCGACAGTACCTAAGAAATTCATTCCCAACGGTTATGCGCAGATCATAAGATACGCTCTGCTGGCTGATTTCGGGCTTTTGACAGAACTTATCGATATGTCAGGATCGAGCCTTTCTGATATAAGAGTCTTCCTTAACAGGGTTTATGCTGCAAGAGCAGCCATTGATAAGAAGAATCCTGTCCTTCTGACTCTCGGAAATGAACTGTCGCATGCGATCGAAGGATATTTCAGGTTTATGAATTATTCGGAGGGTGAGGCATTGGCGCTCAGCCTTTTCGCGACGGTGCCCGAGAAGGCCAGAAAACCTCTTACTGCTGTTTATTCCAAGCTGGATCTCCCGATAACGCTTAAGGGAGTGAGCTTTAACGCCATTATGAATTCCCTTAAGGAGCCTTATAATAACGGTGCCTCAGCCAACAAGCCTCTGGTCTGTTATGAGGAGAAAGACGGCAAGGGGAGCTGGGCCATAAAGCAGCTTCCTAAAGACGAGGCTCTTGCAATTCTGGAGGACAGGCTTAAGATTATCACCGCAGGCTCTTCAACTATTGCCTCAAATGATGAGGAAGCTTAGGTTATAATTATTTGGTTATGAAAAACGTTGTTGTCAAAAAGATAATTTCGGTTATTACCTGTATGGCGGTATTTGCACAGCCGCTTCTTTTGGCATCTTGTAAGAAAAAGGATAATGCTCCCGTAAAGCCTGCAGATTACGGCTCTTACGGATCAGATATCGCCCGTGAGATAGCATCGAAATTCCCGAACAGAGCTGCATATTCTGCCGGAGAAGCCGCTACAGGCGAGTATATCAAGGGCAAGATAAAGGAATTGGGTTTTGAAGCCGAAGTTCAGCCTTTTGAAGGACCTGAGGGCGGCAAATCCACTAATTACATCGTGAAATTCCAGGGCAACGGTTTTTATGTAGAACAAACTGACGGTACTTTCGAGATCGAACACAGAGTAGCCATCATTGGCACTCACTATGATGCTGCACTCCTTCCGGAATATGTTGAAGAAGAGAGCGAAGAAGATGAAGAGGACGAGGACGAATCCGAAGAAGAGTCCGAACCCGAATACATCTATGACGGCATCTCGGATAACGCATCCGGAACGGCCTGCATCCTAACGGCTCTCATGGCTTTCAGGGAATATACAGATATCTCTTTTGATGTCTGGTTCGTTTTCTTCGGAGCAGGTACGGATAATGCCGCAGGCGCTGAAGCATTCTACCAGTCACTTTCTTATGAAGAGAAGAATATGATCGATGTTATGTATGATGTCGACAGCCTTTATGCGGGAGATAAGGTTTATGCTTCTGCAGGTTTTAAGTCTTTGATCTCCAGCCGTAAGTACGAGATGAGAAGAAAGCTCTATCAGTCTTATGATGTCTGCTTCTCTAACACTCTTTACACAAATTACGGTTTTGACCTCCTTTATAACGAGTCAGGTATCAGAACCGATGTAAATGATGACGGTATAAGAGATATATTCAACGAGTTGCCTCTGACTATATCCGATTACAAGGTCTTCGATGACAGAATGATCCCGATCGTATATTTCGAGAGCTGCGATTATAACTTTACGTCTCTGGATCAGATGAAGGAGACCAAGAACCTGAGCCTTCAGGATTACGGCGGAAAGATCAGAAGAACGCCTGCCGATTCGACTAAACTGTTGGATTCGGTGCTTTTAGAAGAAGATTATGACCGCGATGGCGACGGTGAGATAGACTGTACCGGAGACAGACTCCAGATAAGGATCAACTGTGTTGCGTTTATCATCGTTGAATCGCTCCTCAAGGGTTCTGACAAGGGTATGACACCTGCCCAGTATGAAGCTTATAAGGCTGAACTCGCAAAGCAGGCTTTCAATTCCGAGGTTTCCTCTGAGACTACCAAGGGTTAAATAAACCTTACATTTGCCGATTTGATTCTTCTTACTTATGTTATAATATTCAAGATAAGCATAAGGAAGAAGGACTTGTAGATGTCTTCCAACACATCTTTCATCAGCCAGATATTTGAATTTATAGGCGAGCTCTTTAACAGCCTTGATAAGGGCACGCTCTTCTTTGGCAGTGTATGGGACTTCATCAGATATGCACTTGATATAATTCTCGTAACTTTCCTTTTTTATACTGTGCTCATGTTCATCAGACAGACGAGAGCTTGGCAGCTTATCAAGGGTATCGTTCTTATCCTTATTTTCGTTGCTTTCTGCGGATTGATAGGTCTCGACATGGTAGGGTTCCTGTTTAACAGGCTTCTTTACATTATTGCGATCCTGTTCGTTGTTTTGTTCCAGCCTGAGTTAAGAAGAGCTCTTGAGACTGTGGGTCTCAGGACTTCCAATGCGGCAAATCCCTTCAGACACAGCGAGTCCGTAATGACAAAGGAAGAGCTTACACGATTTATTAAAGAGATCAGCTCTGCCTGCAAAGAGATGTCCAGAACATATACAGGAGCCTTGATCCTTATCGAGAGACATACGAGATTAGACGAGCTCTTATCCCAGGAAAACGCAGTTTCATTCGATTCTGAAGTTACCAGCTCCGTGCTTCAGAGTATTTTCTATAAGGGTTCGCCCATGCATGACGGCGGACTCCTCATTAGGGACGGAAGGATCATTGCTGCAAGATGTCACGTTCCGCTTTCTGTTACGATGCATTCTCTTGAGCGTGCCGGTACACGTCACAGAGCTGCAGTCGGAGCTAGTGAGATGGGTGATACCGTAGCGGTCGTAGTATCCGAGGAGAGAGGCAAGACATCTGTAGCGGTCAACGGCAGGCTCTTCGAGATGAAATCCGCAAAAGAACTGGAAGCAAATCTCTCTTATCTTTTGGGCCTTAAGGAATACGGCGGCGAGCAGAAGACATTCGTTGGCAAGTTCCTTGATAAGTTCCGCCGCAATAAGGATGACAGCCGGAATGTCTTGAGCCAGGAGGAAGTTGAGAACGCAGTTAAGAATAAGCCTGCAACAGCTGCTGCTCCTGTATCTGCAACGACTCAGGTCGAGTCTGCAGGCGAGACCGCTGTTCCGATCGCTATACGTACTCGTGTTGCTGATCAGACATCCAATTCCAAGAGAGTCGGTACTGCTACCAGGATACTTTTCCTTGTAGTATCCATCTTCCTGTCGCTTCTGCTTTGGATCTACATCCAGATCAATACGAACCCTGTAGTTTCCAAGACTATCACTGTTCCGATCCAGTATGATGACGAGAACAAGCCGGAGAACTACGAGGTATCGTTCCCGGTTAAGAGTGTTGAGCTTGAGATCGTAGGACGCGCGGGAACACTTAATTCCATGACTGCTGACGACATCGTTGCTACGATTGATTATTCTAAGATCGAAGAAGGCGCTACGGGAGTTATCCAGCTTCCGGTTAATGTTTCAGGTGCAGATGGCAATACGTATTTCCGTGTTGAACGTCAGCTCCCTGATAAAGTTGACGTTATAGTCTATTCGATCGACTGATAAGTATTCTATAGCCTGTATTTCAGGCCGGAAAGGAAATATTATGATTGAAACAAAAGACCTTATCGATTTAACGCATACGCTTGCTGCGCCTATTCTTGAAAACACCAAATATCCTTGGGAAGCATTGCCCCTCATCAAGGAATTCATCTTGAAGCTGGGACCTACTCTTGATCCGGAAGTTTATGAGAACAAGGGCGAGGGTATCTGGATCGCAAAGAGCGCAAAGGTCTTTGATTCAGCTTACATTGCAGGACCTTGCATCATCGGACCTGAGACTGAGGTACGTCAGAGCGCATTCATCAGAGGAAGCGCCCTTATCGGCTCCAAGTGCGTTATCGGTAATTCCACCGAGCTTAAGAACGTAATCATCAGCGACAACGTCCAGGTTCCTCACTATAACTATGTAGGCGATTCTATTCTCGGTTACAAGTCACACCTCGGCGCAGGCGCTATCACATCCAACGTCAAGTCTGACAAGACTCTCGTTTGCGTTAAGAATGGTGATGAGATCATCGAGACAGGTCTTAAGAAGTTCGCTGCTATCGTCGGAGACAACGTTGAAGTAGGCTGCCAGAGCGTTCTGAATCCCGGTACCGTTATAGGCAGAGGATGCCGCGTGTACCCGCTCTCAAGAGTCAGAGGCGTTATCCCCGAGAAGCACATCTTCAAGGATAAGGACGAGATAGTACCAATCGAAGAATAATACTGTTTTTCGTTGCGGGTCCTCCGCGCTTTGCTTGTGCGGAAGCAACTCGCAACAGCATTATTTTTCTTGCAAAAATATAAAACGGACAAATAAAAAGGGCGCCCGCTTTGGAGCGCCCTTAATAATGTAATTCGTTAATTATCAGACTACGGAATCCTTGAGCTTATCGAAAGCAGCCTTTGCGACCTGTCTTACGTTGGGATCGGAATCAGCGAAAGCGAGCTTTTTTACATACTCTTCGCAATGCTTAGCGTGGATATCAGCAGCTGAAGTGGCAGCAGCTGCTCTTACCATAGGAGAAGAATCACGCAGAAGAGGAATAAGTGCCATGCCGGTCTCGTAAGAGGGGATGAGTCCCATAGCCATAGCTACTGACATACGGATATCGTCCTCGGGATCATCAGCATATTTGAGCAGGGCACTGAGTTTACCCTTTGAACCGAGTTTCTGGATTTTATCTTTCAAAGCGTCCGTACGTCCCATATCGTTAGACTCCTGATCTCGTTAATGCTCAACAATATTATAGAGTAAAATTCTAGAAAAAACACCACCGAACTACAAAATTATTTGAAATTATTAGTTTTTGGTATACTTAGCTCTATAATACCTTTGATTATACAATCAAATTTCTGAAAATTGAAACCGATTTTGAGATTTTTGAATAAATGTGAGGATAATGCAAAATGAATAGATTTACTAACTGCCTGTTGATAGCAGCCGTATCCGGAGCAGTCTTATTAAGTTCTTGTTCGGCGAATCTCGGTCCCGAGACTTTGCCTTCGACCACACCTGCTACAGAGACGGAAGAGACGACTATAGAGACAACTGAACTCATAACTCCCGAGATGACAGATCCTTCGAGTGAGGCAGTCATTACAGAGCGTATAGTTGATAAGTACGGTCAGCTTAAGATAGACGGAGCCAAGATCCTGAACAGTGAAGATGAGCCCGTCATTCTTAAGGGAATGAGTTCTTACGGAATCGAGAAGTGTGAGGGTTTCTTTACACCTGAGATCATTAAGACACTTGCCCAGGACTGGGGATGTGATATCCTTCGCATCTCACTTACAGGCGATAAGGAGAGTGAAGGCTATCTCAAAGATCCTGAGAAGTATTTTGATATGGTCTGTGAGATCTGCAATATGTGCATCGATCAGGGTATCTATGTTCTCATTGACTGGAATGTTGCTTATATGGAAGATTCAGATGAGAACGAAGAAGTTGCAGTCGATTTCTTCTCCAGATTATCCGCTATCTATTCTGATTCTCCGAACGTTCTTTATGAGGTTGACAATAATGCGTTTATGCTAGATGAAGATGAGAGCGCTAGTGCCGAGTGGAGTGATGACATTAAGCCTTTCGCTAAGGCTGTCATCGGTGCTATAAGAGAAAATGATGAGGATACGATCATTGTTGTCGGTACTCCCAAGGCGTGCACGAGTCTTGATACGGCAGCCGATTCCGAGCTGGATTACGATAATATTGCGTATGCCTGCCGCTTCTTTGCAGGAACTCACGGCGAGGAATACAGAGAGATCATCGAATCGGTAATCGAAGATGATATATGCGTTTTTATCAATGAGTGGTCTATGTGTTCGGACAGCTTTACAGGCGGCATATTATATGTTGAGAGCCAGGAGTGGATGGAGTTCTTAAGTGAGAACCAGATATCCTGGTGCAACTATGCAATCGGCAATGATACGTATGACGATGCAAATGCGCTTATGTTCTCATCGGAAAATTATACGTTTGAGCAGAAGTATTCAGGTCACTGGCCTAACGGCCTGATCTCGGGAAGCGGTCTTTTCGTAAGAGAACAGATGCTCCTTGTGGAGACCGAAGATACTGCCGATGAGACAGAATCTACCGAGGAGTAGGGAGTAGCAGCATAAGATGCCCAGACCCGGATATGAAGTGGCATCAGGCAGAAGCAGAAGTGAGATGCTTGCGCTTGAGACCGATAACTTAAGGCTTTCCGTACTTCGCAAAAGCGAAGCTGCCAGAGCTTGTGAGTATTTTATCAACAACAGGGATTTTCATAAGGCTTTTGCACAGACCCACACTGATGACTACTTCACAGTGTCAATGCAGAAGAAATATCTCGCCTTTGACTGCGATTCTTTCCTTGAAGGGAGCCTGATTCCGCTGTGGATAACGCTTAAGGGCAGCGACAGGCTGATCGGAAGAGTGTCGTTTTTCAATTTTGCCTATGGAGGCATGATGTGCTGCAGCGTTGGTTATCACCTGGATAAGGACCACACGGGCAAAGGTTATATGACTGAGGCTTTGAGAGGAGCTTTGGCTTTTGTTTTCGACGAGTACAAGATACACCGTGTTGAGGTCTTTATACTGCCTGAGAATGAGAGGTCCAAGAATCTGGTAAAAAGACTCGGATTCCATTATGAAGGGCAGAGGATCTCTTACATGCATATCAACGGCAGATACAGGGATCACGATGCATTCTATCTGCTTGAAGACGATATAAAGGTCATGCCGTGAAGATGAGCCTTGAGGCAAAACCGAAAAATTGCCTTAACTTGTAACAAAAAATCAATATTTTTACTTGGAAAGTGTGTAATAATAATAGTAACGTCTATTCGGAGGTGATATTTGTGAACAGAAAGAGATTTACAACTGCACTGATAGCTGCAATGATGGTTGGTGTACTCTGCCTTGGAGCAACAGCTTGCAAGAAGAAGCCCGATCCTTCAGCCACCGATACTAGTGAGACCACTGAACAGACGACAACTACCACCACTACAGTTCCGACTACATCACTTCCCATATATTCCGGACCGCTTGAGAACAGCCAGGAGATAACATGGACTGAGACTCCGCTTGAATCTCCTAAGACATATTATGTAAAGGTTTCCAGGGGTGAGTTCCTCAATGTCAGAAAGGGACCCGGTACGAATTATGAGAAGGTCGCTTCTCTTACAAGAGGACAGGCTGTTGTAGTTGTTGCAAAGTCAGGCATCTGGTACAAGACGAATGACGGTTTCTACATCTCAGAGACATATCTTTCAGGGACAATGCCCGACCCGTAAATTATCAGTTGATTATTTTCAGACCTTAGTGTAATATACATAGGCACTTAGTTAGAGTGCCGTTATGCGAGTGTAGTTCAATGGTAGAACTTCAGCCTTCCAAGCTGACCACGTGGGTTCGATTCCCATCACTCGCTCCAGGGTCATTAGCTCAGCTGGATAGAGCAACAGCCTTCTAAGCTGTGGGCCGGAGGTTCGAGTCCCCC
>JAFRST010000002.1 GCA_017427465.1 Clostridiales bacterium
AGATCCTTATCAACCTTATCGTTGTTGCCGTAAACGAGCTTCAAGAAGATATAGTTGGGGAATCTCAGCTTCTCAACTTCCTTACGCTTGCCGTTCTTCGTCTCAACAACGATATCTGTCGGCAGATAGACCTCCTGGATGTTGTTCTCCATATCCTGGGCCTTGGCATAATTCTCTATGGAAGTCTTAACTTTCTTCTCATATCCGCCGAAGGTATGAATTATATACCACTTGGCTTCATTATTATCCGGCATTTATTTACTCCTAATTCAAGCTTAACCTTCAGCTGAGGATTCTGTCTCCTCAGAAGCTTCTGTAGCAGCCTCTGTTGCAGCTTCCGTAGTAGCTTCCGTGCTGGCCTCTGTTGCTGTTGTCTCAACGATATCGTAGAAACCGATCTTGTCTAAGATCCAACGTCCGCCATCACTGATCAATGTAAGGTAAACAGCGAAAAATACGATTACGAGGAGAACTACAGCAGAAGTCTTTGCGAGCTTCTCACCCGTAGGCCATGTTACACGCTTAAGTTCAGCAATGATGTCAGAGACCTTCTTGCCGAAGCGCTTGAAAATGTTACCTTTTTTATCAGCCATTTTAACGTCCCTTTAAGAATTACTTGGATTCTCTGTGAATTGTGTGCTTACGGCAGAAGGGGCAATACTTCTTGAGCTCTAATCTCTCGGTATTGTTCTTCTTGTTCTTGTATGTCTGATAGTTCCTCTGCTTGCACTCTGTGCATGCGAGAGTCAGCTTATCGCGAGCTCCGGCCTTTGCCATGGTACAAATACCTCCAAAACGTTGTGTTGCAGGGACATTTTGCGCCCCTCGCGCCAATTTCCGCGCAACTAAAAACAAGACCTGAACGGTCTAGCGCGAAGATTGTATCACAGACCGGGGGATAAAGTCAACGAAAATATTAAGAAGTGAGGGCATTATTCCTCAGCTTCTGCGAGACCTCAATTCTGTCTCGACATCATCCAGAGTAATGCCGCGGTCAGCCATGAGAACGAGGAGGTGATATTCCAGATCCGCAATCTCCTGGATGATCTCTTTTCTGTCTCTCTGGGAAGCTGCGATAACGACCTCTACGGCCTCCTCACCGAGCTTCTTTGAGATCTTATCTGTGCCCTTATCGAAAAGGTAATTTGTGTAAGAACCCTCAACGGGGTGTTCCTTACGGTCAATAATTACGCTGTAAAGCTCTCTTAAAATATCCATTCTTTATTCCTCCTTGTCGCTTTCCGGGTCCCAATCTTCAAGATCTGTATAAAAACATGTCCTGTTGCCTGTGTGGCATGCGGCTCCGGTCTGGTCGATCTTATACAATAACGTGTCTTTATCGCAATCGATGCTTGCGGTCATAACCTTCTGGACGTGGCCCGAAGTCTCGCCCTTCTTCCAAAGGGTGTCCCTGGACCTCGAATAATAGTGCATGTAACCCGTCTCGCATGTGAGGCGGAAAGCCTCCTCATTCATGTAGGCCATCATGAGGACATCGCCGGTCTCATAATCCTGCGTGATGGCAGGGACCAGTCCGTCGGTATTCTTCTTCATCTTAGCCCACAATTCACCGGGCGTGTATTTCATGCCGCTCATTTTACTCTCCTTACCGGAATACCCTCTTTCTCAAGATAATCCTTGAGATCAGAGATCTGTATCTCACCGAAGTGGAAAAGGCTTGCCGCGAGCACGGCGTCCGCCTTACCGATATTGACTGCATCCGCAAAGTCCTTCATGGTGCCGGCTCCGCCTGAAGCGATAACCGGGACTCCGACACTCTCGGAGATCATCGCGGTGATCTTGTTATCGTAGCCTGACTTGGTGCCGTCCTTGTCCATGGACGTAAGAAGGATCTCGCCTGCACCCAGGGATACGGCCTTCTTTGCCCACTCGAGAGCATCGATGCCTGTAGGCTTTGTGCCGCCTGCGATAACCACTTCATAACCTGAAGGGAATCCCTTTTCCCTGGCCTTAACATCGATGGCGCAGACGATGCACTGTGATCCGAACATATCGGATGCTTCCTTTATGAAGTCAGGATTCTTTACTGCAGCGGAGTTAAGGGAAACCTTGTCAGCTCCTGCGTTAAGAAGAGCCCTTATATCTTCAACGGTCCTGATGCCGCCTCCGATGGTAAACGGAATGAATACCTCATTGGCAACTCTTCTGGCCATCTCTACAGTGGTGCCTCTGGATTCGATCGTAGCCGTGATATCGAGGAAAACGAGCTCATCGGCACCTGAAGCGTTATATGTCTTGGCGCACTCAACGGGATCACCCGCATCTCTCAAAGATACGAAGTTAACGCCCTTGACGACTCTTCCGTCTTTGACGTCCAGGCAGGGAATTATACGTTTTGTAAGCATTTTGCCAGATCTACCTTTCCTTCGTAAATCGCCTTTCCGATGATAACGCCCGCGCAACCCGATGTCTTGATGAGTTCAACGTCCTCATCAGAACCGATTCCGCCGGAAGCGATAACGTTAAGGCCTGTTGCCAATACCATTTCTTTTGTCTGTTCTACGGCAGGGCCCGTGAGCATTCCGTCTCTTGCGATGTCCGTGAATACTACAGTCGTTGCACCTGCTTCTTTACACTTTAAAGCGAAGTCTACAGCCTTGAGCTCGGAGTCTGATGTCCAGCCGTCGACTGATACATAACCGTCGTGGGCATCGATGCCGATAGCTACCTTGTCGCCGAATCTCTCGAGAGCACGTCTCGTGAACTCGGGATCCTTAACTGCAGCAGTACCGAGGACCGCCCTTGATACGCCGTATTCTTCGATCCACTTCGCAAGCGTATCCATATTGCGGATCCCACCGCCCGTGTCGACCTTAAGGCCTGTCTTTACCGCGATCTGTTTAATGATCTCATGGTTCTCGGGAGTGCCGCTTTTCGCTGCATCCAGGTCAACCACATGGATCCATGTGGCTCCTGCCTCCTTGAACATGAATGCCTGGTCCAGGGGTGAATCATTGTAGACTGTAACGTCATCGTACTTGCCCTGTCTTAACCTGACACACTTGCCGCCGATAAGGTCGATTGCGGGTAATATGATCATTTCGTTGTCTCCGCTACAAATTTCTTAAGGATGTTAAGGCCTGCTTCGCCGCTCTTCTCGGGGTGGAACTGCATTCCGAAGATGTTGCCGTGTTCAAACGATGAGCAGTACTTGATGCCGTAATCTGTCATTGCCGCGATATCAGATGAATCTCCGGGCTGGCAGAAATAGGAATGGACGAAGTAAACATAGTCGCCTTCGGTAAGAAGTCTTCCCGTGACATCGACCAGCTTGTTCCAGCCCATCTGGGGGACCTTGAGCCCGTTGTCGGGGAAACGTCTTACGAATCCGGGAATGATGCCCAGACCTGATACGACACCCTTGGTCTCTCTTCTCTCGAGGCTGTTCTCTTCAGAGCCCTCGAGCATGAGCTGCATGCCGAGGCAGATGCCTAAGAAAGGCTTGCCTGAATTGGCGCAGTCGATGAGAGGCATAACAAGGTCTCTTGCCTGGAGCTCGTCCATCGCCGGAGCGAAGCTGCCTACACCCGGAAGGATAACTCCCGAAGCGTTATAAAGATCATTGGCATCGGAAGTGATGATGCAATCGCTGCCGATATGCTTTAAAGCCTTCTCGACAGAACCTAAATTGCCCATTCCGTAATCAACTATTGCTATCAAGGAATCAAATTTCCTTTCCCGTCAGACGTGTATAGCATTCACGATACTTTTCTGCTGTCTTGCTGATGATCTCCTCAGGAAGATGCGGAGCGGGATATGTCTTATCCCAGTCTAAAGTCTCGAGCCACTCTCTCAAGAACTGCTTATCAAAGCTCTTCTGTGCGTGGCCGGGCTCATACTCGGAAGCATCCCAGAATCTTGAAGAGTCAGGTGTGAACATCTCGTCGCAGACCGTGAGGACGCCGTCGATCTTACCGAACTCGAACTTTGTATCAGCAAGGATCAGGCCCTTTGTGAGTGCGAACTCGGATACCTTCTTATAAAGAGCAAGAGATGCATCTCTTAAAGCCGAAGCATCCTCTTCACCGATAAGGTCTACGAGCTGCTCGTATGTGATGTTGATGTCGTGTCCTTCGTCAGCCTTGGTGGAAGGTGTGAATAAAGGCTCAGGGAGCTTATCGCCCTGGAGCATGCCCTCAGGCATCTTGATTCCGCCGACTGTGCCGGACTTCTTGTATTCCTTAAGAGCGGAGCCCTCGAGATAGCCTCTAACGATGCACTCAGCAGGAAGCATCTTTGCCTTCTTAACGAGCATGGATCTTCCCTCGAGCTCTTCCTTATACTTATCGAATCCCATGGGATACTTGGAAACATCCGTTGTGATCACGTGATTCGGGATGATGTCCTTTGTGAAATCAAACCAGAAAGCAGAGATAGAAGAAAGCACTCTGCCCTTGTCAGGGATCAGCTCATCGAAAATAACATCGAAAGCGGAGATCCTGTCTGTAACAACGAGAAGCAGAGAATCGCCGAGATCGTAGATGTTTCTGACCTTGCCCTTAGCGAGCACCGGCTGGTCGATAAAATCAGTATCCTTAATAAGCATTTATGTATCCTCCAAAAAAATTATAAGCAGCCTTTTGTTGACACGATCTGGCCTTCGAATCTCGGGTCGATCTCCGTTGCTTCTCTCAATGCTCTTGCCAAAGCCTTGAACATTGCCTCTGCCTTGTGGTGGTCGTTAGCACCGTAAGGGCAGGCAATGTGCAGTGTGATTCCCGCATTGAATGCGAAGCTTCTGAAGAACTCTTCGAAAAGCTGGGTGTCCATTGTTCCGCAGAACTCGTCTGCGAACTCGCAATTATATACAAGATATGCTCTGCCTGAGATATCAAGTGTTGCCGTTCCCAATGCCTCGTCCATGGGGATGGAAGCAGAACCGTAACGTCTGATGCCGGTTTTGTCGCCGATGGCTTTGCTGAAAGCCTGGCCAAGAACGATGCCGACGTCCTCTACAGAGTGATGAGCATCTACCTGAAGGTCACCCTTGCAGACGATATCCATGTCGATACCGGAGTGCTTGCTAAGAGCCGTGAGCATGTGGTCGAAGAAACCGATGCCTGTATCGATCTTGTTCTCGCCCTTGCCGTCGAGGTTAATTGCGACCTTGATGTCAGTCTCTTTTGTCTGTCTTGCAATCTGCGCTGTTCTCGGCATTTTTGACCTCCTCTTTGATAGCGTCAAGCAATTGTGCCATCTCTTCATCCGTTCCTATCGTTATCCTCAGATAATCCTTAAGCACGGGTTTATTGAAATATCTTACAAGTATACCTTTATTGCGGAGATTTTGGTACAGTGTGCCGCAGTCCACCGGAGGTTTTGCGAATACGAAGTTAGCTGATGAAGGCGGCATGGTAAAGCCGAGTTCTTCAAGCTCTTTTGCAAACGCCGCGCGCGTTGCGATTATTTTCGAGCGCGTCTCATCGTAGTAAGCCTTATCGAGAAGCGCTGCCTCCGCAACCTTCTGCGCCAGACGGTCAACAGGATATGAGTTAAATGAATCTCTTGCCCTCTTAAGTCCCTCGATAAGTTCGGGGGAGCCGACAGCATATCCTAATCTGATTCCCGCGAGCGAGAAAGCCTTCGATAAAGTCCTGATAACGCAAACATTCTTATACTCATTGATAAGCGTTACAGCTGACTCATAATTCTCTTCGAAAGCGACATAAGCTTCATCCACGATAACGACCGAATCGGGATTCGCAGCAGCGATCCTGGCACAGTCTGCTACCGCGATGGCTCTTGAAGTCGGTGCGTTCGGGTTCGCGAAAACGATTCCGCAGTTAGGCACTCCGATATAATCATCAGGATCAAGCCTGAAGTCTTCCTTCAAAGCTATCGTCTGTCTTCTGATGTCATAGAACTCAGAGAAAACAGGATAGAAGCTGTAGCTGTAATCCGGCATCAGCACGGGAAGTCCCGTGAGAGCCTTCTTCTCAAAGAATGTCTGGAAAGCGATAGCAAGCACTTCATCCGAACCGTTGCCACAGAAAATATTCTCTTCAGATACACCGTCGAATGCGGCTGCCGCCTTGATAACATCTGTCGAATTTGTATCAGGATAGAGTCTTAATGTGGAAAGGTCGAACTGCTCCAAAGCTTCCTTCACCTTCGGTGTGGGCGGATAAGGATTCTCGTTGGTGTTGAGCTTTATCACCTTCTGCCCCTGCTTCGGCTGTTCGCCTGCCACATAAGGCTCAATGTCATTTATCATTTTGTTCCAATATTTACTCAATGTGATCAGTCCTCGAATCTGGCCCTTACTGCAGCAGCGTGGCAACCCAGGCCTTCGCTGTCTGCAAAAGCAGCAACATCTTTATATACGTCTCTGAGCGATTCCTCATTGTAGTTGATGACGCTCATCTTCTTGTAGAAATCACCGGTGTTGAGCGGTGAGAAGAACCTTGCCGTTCCGGATGTCGGAAGAGTGTGGTTAGGTCCTGCGAAATAATCTCCCAAAGGCTCGGGTGAATAATTACCAAGGAACATTGCGCCGCAGTTCTTGATCTTCGCAGCGAGGACTTCCGGATTCTCAACACAGATCTCCAAGTGTTCGGGCGCGATCTCTTCTGAGAAGTTGACCGCTGTATCAAGGCTGTCGCAAACGATGATCGCGCAATAGTCTTCCATGGACTTCGCAAGGATATCCTTTCTCGCTGCCTGCTCCGACCTCTTGTCTGCTAACTCCAGGACCTTCTCGGCAAGTTCCCTCGAATCCGTAAGAACGATCGCAGAAGCCATCTTGTCGTGTTCTGCCTGTGAGAGCATGTCAGCAGCAACGAAATCCGGATTTGCCGTCTTGTCAGCGATGATCAGTATCTCTGAAGGACCTGCGAACATATCGATATCCACCTGTCCGTAAACCAGACGCTTAGCGGTATTAACGTAGATGTTGCCCGGGCCGCATACCTTGTCTACTCTCGGTACGGTCTCTGTGCCATAAGCCATTGCCGCGATTGCCTGCGAGCCGCCCATCCTGTATATCTCCGTAGCGCCTGCGATAGAAGCTGCAGCAAGGATGACAGGTGCGATGGTTCCGTCTTTTCTCGGAGGTGTAGCGAAAACAATTCTCTCAACTCCTGCAACAGATGCAGGGATAACGTCCATCAGAACCGTCGACGGCAGAGGTGCCGTACCGCCCGGAACATATACGCCCGCAATGGAGATAGGTCTTACGCGCACGCCGATCTTCGCGCCGTTGCCGACATCCATCATGAAGCCGTGTTCCTTCTGCTCCTCGTGGAATCTTCTGATATTGGAAGCAGCTTCCTTCATGATAGTAAGAAGCTCGGGATCGATGGACTTGATGGCAGCCTCGATCTCCTCTTCAGAGACTCTCAACTGATCAGGTGTGAGCTTAACGCCATCGAACTTCTCAGTATACTTGAGAAGCGCAGCGTCACCGTTTTCCCTGATATCATCGATGACATTTTGGACTGTCTCGATGACAGGCTTTAAGTCCATCTTGCCTCTTACACCGAGGCTTGCAACCGTTGCCTTGAGGTTCTCTTTTGTGCCTTCAACTAACTTGCAACGCATAACTTTATCCCCCTTTGCACTTTACTCTTCAGCCAATGCTTCCTTAAGTCTGGCGATCATCGGCTTGATCTCTTCTTCCTTCATCTTCATTGAGACACGGTTAACGACAAGTCTTGCGGAGATGTCTGCAACTGTCTCAAGAACATCAAGCCCGTTCTCATAAAGAGTTCTTCCGGACTCTACGATATCTACGATGACTTCTGCAAGTCCCGTAAGCGGCGCAAGTTCTACCGAACCATTGAGCTTAATGATCTCAACACTCTCTCCCCTTACGCCTTCAAAATACTTTCTTGTGATATTCGGATACTTGGTTCCTACTCTCTTATTAGGGATCTCATCGAGCTTATCCTTAAGCTCTGCAGGACCTGCAACGCACATTCTGCACTTGCCTAAGCCCAGATCCAAAACCTCATAGAGCTGTCTTCCCTCTTCGAGAAGAGTATCCTTGCCTACAACACCGATATCTGCAGCGCCGTACTCAACATAAGTAGGAACATCTGAAGGCTTTGACAGAATGAATCTCAAGCCTGCGTCCTTATCTTCAAGTATCAGCTTTCTGGATTTGTCTCTTGCTGCGGATACATCGTATCCTGCCTTTTCCATGATGTCCAAAGTCTGGTCTGCGAGTCTTCCCTTAGGTAAAGCAATAGTAAGCATCAGGCTTCACCTCCGTTCATAAACATAACTGTCTCTATTCCCTTTTCCTTCGCGTAGTTTTCGAGCTCTTCCTCAGTCATTCCCGTCGTATCAAGGATTGCCGGCGTGCCTTCTGCCCTGAGAGCTTCAGCCGTCGCAGTCGCCGTCTCGAAGTCACCTCCGACGATGACTTTTGCGCCTGTTGCAGGAGCGTACTTGTCCTGTCTCATAAGCGCCGTGATGGCAAGCGTCAGAGAGATGGAGAAGCCTACCGCCTGGATCTCCTTGCCGAAAGACTTTGCGACATCGTCATATCTTCCGCCAGAGATGATGGGGAAACCTACCTCGTATGTATAGCCCTTGAAGACCATGCCCGTGTAATAGTCGATGCTCTCGATGAGGCTTAAGTCTACTGAAACATACTTGAGGAAACCGTATCTTTCCATGATGTCCAGTATCTCTTTTAGATTGCCCAAGGCTTCTTTCGCGCCTGCATCCGTGATCCTCGGCAGGATCTGGTCGATCGTGTCGTACGTTCCGCCGGACTCTGTGAGCATCAGGAGAGTCTCTTTGTCTTCCTTGCTGATATCAAGCTTTTCGATAGTTACGGAATCCCTGTTCGCGATAGCGTTCTTGATCTTTGCCTGTCCGTCCTCATCGATGCCGAGCTGCTTCATCAGGCCCTTAAAGAACTTGACCTGGCCGATCGATACCTGAAGATCTGTAATGCCGATCTCAAGAGCTGACTTGATCGCAATGGCAAGGACCTCAGCATCAGACTTAGCGCCGCTCGCGCCCAAAAGCTCAATGCCGCCCTGCGTAAAGCCCGACAGCTTTCCGCCGCCTGACTTGCCTGAACGGTACATGTTCTCGATATAAGAAATGCGGACCGGAAGCTGGTCATTCCTTCCCGCGCAGAATCTTACCGCGGGGATAGTGCCGTCATAGCGGTTGCAAAGAAGTCTTCCGGTGCTGTCTGTGAACTTATAGAGTTCTTCTTCCTTTACGAACTCTTTATAAACATCAAAATACTCTACTCCGGGCGTCTCGATCTCCTCGTAGCCGTTAAGCATAAACAGATTGCGGAGCTTTGACTCGAGCTCGCGCTTAAATCCGCATAAACCCGGAAACTGATCGTTGAATCCGTCCGGTGTGTAAAACTTATTTCCCATATAAACTCTCCATTTTTTCTTTTCGTACATATTGTACTTTCACTGTATGGACAAAACAAATGTCTTTACGGTGTCATTTTCACTGACTCTTTAGTCGACTAAAGGATTATAATTGGACATCTTACATATGTCAAGCATTTTCTTTAGTTGAATAAAGTATTTTTCGTGCAGTCCAATGAACGCTTTTTGCCCCTTGAGAGACGTTTTTTGACTTCCAGGGGCAAAATTCTCGAAAATTTGCCCCTGAGAGATGATTTTTTGGTTTTCAGGGGCAAAGCCTCCTGGCGGGGCAACCCTGAGATCAAGTCATTGGCAAGGTACGTGATAAAAAGAATTTCAATACCAGTCTCAATTGACCCTAAAAGTCTCAATCTGCGCTAAAACCCTGTTATCTTAAGATCAGCCCTCTATAATCTAATCTATTCTTCAAGGAGGCATTCATTATGACTAAAACATTTATAGAAATAATGACTGCCCGCTGCGCTTTCCTGGAAAAAACTGCTAATTCTTTGGAGAACAGAAAGAGCTCATTTCCTGACGGGGTGCTCAACATAAAATCCACTAAAAACGGCACATATTATTATTGCCACATCGGAGATAACAAGAAATACCTGGGCAGGAAGGACGAGGATCTTATAAGGCATCTGGTTCAGAAAGAGCTCATCACCAAAGCCATAAAAGTATCTAAGAAGGAATCATCTATAATACTGAAGGTTTTGCATGAATACCCTGATGAGGTAATTGAAGACCTCTATGACAATCTTCCTGAAAGCAGGAAAAAATACGCGACACCGCTTTTTCTCGACACTGAGCAATACGCTCAGCAATGGCTTTCCATCCCATATACGCCAAAGAGTTTTAAGAAGGATGCCCCGGTATTTTACACTTTGAAAGGCGAACGGGTCAGGTCAAAGTCAGAGGTGATCATAGCAGACAGGCTGTATGCAAAAGGCATTCCCTATAAATACGAGTGTCCGCTTAATGTGGGCGAAGAGATAATACATCCCGACTTCACGATCCTGAAGTTGAGCAACAGGAAGACCGTATACCACGAGCACTGCGGCATGATGGACGATCAGGACTATACAGAAGACCTGGTCTCCAGAGTCAGGAAATACGGACGTGCAGGCATTTATCCGGGCTGCGGGCTTTCCTTCTCCTTTGAATCCTCAAAACAGCCTCTTGATATCAGCTGGCTCGACGATTTTATCGAAAAGAACTTCCGTTAAATCCAGGCAGGTCCTTTAAGTGATTACTTATGATACTTCTCGCCCTTGGCGATTTTGAATCCGCGGTAAAGCTGCTCGGACAGTACGAGTCTGGTCATCAGATGGGTCAGAGTGACATTGCCGAAGCACATTCTGCGGCCGGCGCGGGCGCGGACTTCGGGGGATATGCCGTTGCTGCCGCCGATAACGATCTTTAATGAGCCTCCGCCCTTCTCGATGTCTGAGACAAGGTACTCGGAGAGCTTCTCGGATGTTACGTTCTCGCCTCCGAGATCCATTGCCCAGACGATCTCGCCGGGCTTGATGTGTGACATGATCAGCTCGCCTTCGCGCTTCAAGGCTTCATTCACGGGGACAGAATCAGGGCAGTCGGCGACTTCGATGAACTCCAGGGTGGCAAAGCGTGACAGCCTCTTCTTATATTCGTCGATGCCGTCTTTGAGCCACTTGTCCTTAAGCTTGCCGGGGCAGACTACAGTTATCTTCATAGGACGTAGCCCTCGGTCGGACCTTCCTTCTTGGCGATCCTGACTTCATAATCGATGCCTTCGACAAAGCCCCTGTCGCTAAGAGAATTCGTGAAAGTCTCCCTTGCCAGATCAGGCGTGTTGTTATGTGGAGACAGGTGTCCCAAGATGAACTTTCGTGTTCCGTTATTTATGAAAAATTCGGCGGCTTGAGCCGATTCGGGATTGCTGATGTGGCCGTGACCGCCGGAGATTCTCTTCTTGAGAGGCCAGGGATAGGGGCCGTGCTCGAGCATATAAGGATCATAATTTGATTCGAGAAGAATGACATCGCATGCTTTAGCGAAGCCCTTCATGCTGTCGTTGACCCTGCCGAGGTCAGTCATTACAGCCATCGAAGTGCCGTTCTCATGGTTATATATCCTGTAGCAGACTGAGCCGTTAACATCGTGGGGGGTCGGGAAAGCCCTTACTTCGGGGCCGTTCTCGATCTGGATAATATCATTCTCCTCGATCTCGGTAACGGGTGACGCAAGATCATC
The DNA here is from genome assembly GCA_017427465.1 of Clostridiales bacterium. GTDB lineage: Bacteria > Bacillota > Clostridia > Saccharofermentanales > Saccharofermentanaceae > Saccharofermentans. Next base: position 11,607 of record JAFRST010000002.1, read on the forward strand.
CAAGACTGCCAGTGTAGCCTTTGTACCGTAGACCGGGGTGTGGTATTTTCGCGAAAACACAGGTACTCCGCCGATGTGGTCAGTATGTCTGTGAGTAAGGAAGATGGCACTTACGTCATCGGGATAAACGCCGCTGTCGACCAGAGCTTTGGTCATCATTTTGCATGACATTCCGCAGTCGATGAGAATATAAGTACCACGGCACTTGATAAGTGTCGAGTTGCCGGATGATGAGGAAAAAAGCGGGACTATCCTGTCGGGTCCCGTCATGCTTCAGTGTCCTCTTCGCCGTATTCGGGAGTGTGGTTGACTCTTTTAATGGTTGCACCCAGGTCGGTGAGCTTCTTGACGATGTGCTCGTAACCTCTGTCGATTCTCTGGGCGTTCATGATATATGTCGTGCCGGAAGCCTCAAGTGCCGCACAAACGAGTGCCGCGCCGGCTCTTAAGTCTGTTGCTTCCACCGTTGCGCCTCTGAAGACCGTCTTGCCGTTGACCCATGCGATACGCTCATAGACATTGATGTTCGCACCCATCTTGGCAAGCTCGGGAACATACTGGAATCTGTTCTGCCATACGTTCTCGTGCATACGGCTCTGTCCGTCAGCCGAACAAAGAAGGACCACGGTCTGTGGCTGCAAGTCTGTAGGGAATCCCGGATAGGGGGATGTCTTGACGCTTGTAGGATAGACCTCTTCGTCATAGTTATATCTAAAGACTCTGATCGATTCGTCGCCTTCCTCGATCTGATATCCCATCTCGCGCATCTTTGCAGACAACGGCTCCATGTGCGTAGGGATCAGGTTGTGGATCGTAACGTCGCCGTTGGTAACAGCTGCCGCGATCATGTATGTGCCTGCCTCGATCTGGTCAGGGATTATCGAATATGTGAAGTTACCCGGAAGTACGGGAACGCCTGTGATCTTGATAACATCGGTACCTGCGCCCTTGATCCTCGCACCCATCGAGTTGAGGAAGTTCGCAACGTCAACGATGTGGGGCTCTTTGGCCGCATTGATGATCTCGGTCTGGCCCTGGGCCTTGCATGCTGCGAGCATCGCGTTGATCGTGGCGCCAACGCTGACTATATCAAGATAGATCCTCGCACCGTGTAAGGGATCGGCTTCGAGATTGACGATACCGCTGTTGATATCTGAAGGTCTGGCACCTTTCGCACCCATAAGCTGGAAAGCTTTGAGGTGAAGGTCGATAGGACGCTGGCCGAAGTTACATCCGCCCGGAAGTCTTATAGAAGCCTTGCCGCACTTGCCGAGGAGGGCTCCCATGAGATAGTAGGAAGCGCGGATCCTGGATACGAGCGGACCGGAAGCCTTATATGTATTAATTGTTGTAGGGTTGATCTTATATGTATGACTGTCGATGGCGTCAACCGTGGCACCGAGGGATCTCAAAAGGTCAAACATAACGTGAACGTCCAGAATGTCAGGGACGTTCTCCAATGTGCATACGCCATCTACCATGATGGAAGCGGCAATAACGCCAAGAGCGGCATTCTTACTGCCGCTTATATCGATATCGCCTTTGAGCGGCACTCCGCCCTTTATCTCATAAGCATAGGACTTGCCTACGCCAGTTTCAGGTTGATCCATCTATACTCCAACAATCATTTATGCGGGTTCGAGTCATCAAGAATCTTCTTAAGAGATGACTTGACCGCAACCTCACTCTTATCCTGACGGGCAGTTTCAGCAGCTTCTGCCTTGTCATTTGAATTAGCACTCTTATTATTATACCTTTTCCCGGCGTCAATTGGGTGAATTACGTGTTTTTCTCTTGATTCACGATTTAATTGCGAAACAGTCTTCCTTTGTTCAGCACTTATCTGAACAACCGGCTGTGTCAAGAGCTTTCTTGCCTCTTCTTTTGCCTGCAATCTGGCCTCTTCTTCCCTTGCTAATGCCTCAGCTTCGTCTGAAACATACTGCTGAGGTGCCTGCTGTGGAACAAACTGCGGAACAGGCTGAGCTGCGGGCTGGGGCTGGAGCGGGACAGCCTGGGAATGTATCTGCGGGATAACCTGCTGTACCGGGACTGGCTCTACTGCTTCCGGAGCCATTGTTTCCACGGGCTGAACAGGCTCTGAAGGCATCAGCATCTCAATCGGTACCGAGATCTGCTCTGCCATCGGCGTCATCTGCTGGACTACGCTTAAGGGGACTTCTTCGATCATGGTCTCCATCGCGCTCTCCTGCTCTAACCCGGTTACCGGGCCGTCATCAAAGCCTTCCTCATCCTCAACATAGAGGAGCTCTTCCTTGAGCTCTTCATATCTCTCGTTGCCAAAGGACGAAAGGAGCTTTGCAAGAGCCTTGTCCCTTGCGGCGACTTCAGGCTCGGGGATTATCTCATACTCATCAACAAGTCCCTCGAGATCCTTATATCCCAAGGATCTTACGGCCTCGCACTCCTGAAGTCCCAGGAAATATGCAGCCGCCCTGTGCAAAGGCTTGTCGCTTATTATTCCTGCTTTTGCGTCATTATATACGCCGTCGAAAACAGTTTTCGCGGTGGGCAGGCTCAAGATAAATGTAGCGCCCTGGCCAAATGTGGAAGTGACGCTGATTACGCCGTCGTGCATGTCTGCGATTTCTTTTGCTATCGCAAGACCGATGCCGGATCCGCCGACTTCCCTGTTGCCGGAATTATCGACTCTGTAGAATCTCTCGAAAAGATGTTCGATGTCCTTTGCCGGGATTCCCCTGCCGTTATCATCTACCTGGACGGCAACTCTGTCGTCGATTACGGAGATACTGATAAGGACCTGGTCGGGTGCTGTCTTGCCTTCAAAACTTATATACTTGATCGCGTTCGTAAGAAGGTTTACCACGGTCCTTACGATCAGCTTGGAATTACCGTAAATAGGCGGATACGGCGTGTCATCCGGCAAAGTGAACCTGACGTTGGAAGCGCCAGGATAATCCTGAATATTGTTATATGCCTGGGCAACGGCATCCCTGATGTCGAAGATCTCCATGCGGCTCGTATGTGAGCACTGGGACAAAACGAGGAAGTCGTTTACGATGTCCTGCATTCTTACAGTATTCTCCTCGATCCTTCCGCTCCATGTAATGAGCTCGTCCAATGTAGGACCGGCACCTGTCTGGCAGGATTTTCTTATGGAGAAAACAGAACTCCTGATCGATGTAAGCGGAGTCTTAAGCTCGTGGGAAACATTTGCAGCGAGGTCCTTCTGACGTCTCTCGTCATCTTTGATCTGTGTGATGTCATCGACGATAACGATATTAAGCTCTTCGTTGCCGAAGAACTTGGAGTCAGGCTGCGCAGGCCTTCTGATGATCTTGATCTCGTAGATCCTTCTGTTATTGATGTAGTTAACTCTTATCAGGTTAACGCCGTTCTCAAGGCTTAAGATGTAGTTTGATTTGAGCTGGTTGCCGTTATCAAATGTCTCTAAAAACCCGTTAAGGTCTTTGGGGAGGCCGCCTTTTAAAAAGTCCGGAAGTCTGAAGATGGTCTCGTTGCAGAATAAAGCTCCCTGTGAGTCGTAGACTGCAATGCCTAAGCCGACGGTATCAAGCACCGCCTTCTGGATAAGCTTGTCTCTTTCTAAGCTGTTAATGCTTCCGGTGACCGACTTTCTCAAAGTCGTGTTGCCGATTAGGTATCCTGCCATGATACCCAAAAGCAGCAATATCAAAGCGAGAACCAGGATAATGACCGGGTTCTGCATAACTTGGTCTAATAACGTTAATGAGTAAATGTCCAAGATTATTCCAAATCGTTAGGGAAGAAATAGCCGAAGCCTCTTCTCGTAAGGATATACTTGAAATTCTTCTGGTCAGGTTCGATCTTCTGTCTTGTACGCTTGATGGTAACGTCGACTGTTCTCTCGTCACCTAAGAAATCGAACTTCCAGACCTGCTTTAAAAGCTCTGATCTGGAGCAAACTCTGCCCATATTCTGCTCAAGGTACTGGAGAAGCTGGAACTCTCTGTTGGTAAGATCGCAAGACTCCTCGTGCTTAAATGCCTGCATAACATCGCCGTCGATGATGAGCTCGCCGCCGCAGTACTCATGTCTGTTGCCGTCTGCTCCACGGGACTTATTGCTGTACTCGATACGTCTGATCATGGCTCTGATCTTCTCAACGAGGATCATTGGCTCATAGGGCTTGGAGACATAATCGTCAGCACCGGCTCTCAACGCCTCTACCTGATACTGAGAAAGATCGCCCTTACCGGTAAGGAACAATACAGGTGTCTTATAACCCTGATCTCTATAGTCCTTGATGAACTGCATTCCGCTGTATCCGGGCATCATCCAGTCGAGGATGATAACGTCCGGCCTCTCGAGATCAGCAAGCTCAAATCCCTTCTTACCATCGGTAGCGGTAATAACGTTGAAATCAAATGATTTAAGCATATCCGCGGTTGAATCAACAACAGCCTTATCGTCATCGATTATCAGGATCTTCGCCATATAACACCTCACAAAAATTCGAATAATATTCCATTTACTTTTTTTATTTTACCAATAATCGATTTTATGTAAATTGTAATATTACATTTTTATTGGTCTTTTTTTTCAAAATATTACAGAGCGAAAAACTAGAAAAAAAGCAAAAGAAAAGTCCCTCAGCGTTTAGCGCTAAGGGACTTATATAATCCGGCAGCAATCTATCTTCCCGGGCCGTTGCCAGCCGAGTATTGTCGACGCCAGTGAGCTTAACTTCTGTGTTCGGAATGGGAACAGGTGTGGCCTCACCGCAATAACCACCGGAATGGTTGAGAGTC
>JAFRST010000019.1 GCA_017427465.1 Clostridiales bacterium
AAGTAATCCCGATGAGGTAAACGTAAAGAAGACAGAGCGTGGAAACACTGTTGTATTCGAGCTGTCCGTTGCTCCCGAAGATACAGGAAAGATTATCGGCAAGAACGGTAAGAGAGCTCAGGCTATCCGTTCTATAATGAAGGCTAAGTACCTCAAGGAAGGTAAGCGCGTTATAGTCGATATAGTAGGCTGATTCTTTTGGATAAACTCATCATTATAGGAAAGATTACCGGCGCGCACGGCGTCCGCGGGGAAGTTAAAGTATTCCCCCTTACGGACGACCCGCGCCGTTTCCTTAAACTTAAGGATTGTTTTATCTGCGGGCAGAATTTCGAGAAGCCCGAAGATATCACATGCCATTCTGCCAGACTCGACAGAGGCAATGTTCTCGTAAAATTTGAGAATGTTGAAGACCGCGACAAGGCAGAACTTTTGCGCGGCAGATTTATTGCCGTATCCAGAGAGAATGCCGTCAAGCTCAAGCAGGGCAGTTATTTTATTGCCGATCTTAAAGGGCTTACGGTAATTGATGACGACAGAGGAGACTTGGGAACTGTCGTTGATTGTTTTGAGACGGGGTCCCAGTATACGCTCGAGATAAAGCGTGACAAGAGGAAAAATCTCATGGTCCCGTTCGTTAAAGTATACTGTTACGAAGTCGATATCGAGGGCGGTTTTATCAAGTGCCGCTTGCCTGAAGGCCTCTACGAATTATACGACTGAATCCTTTAAACATCTGATATGGGACGGCAAGCTTTATGAAGATAGTCTACTTTATGACTCCTGCATACGGCCATGTTCTGCCTGTCCTGCCGATCATAAGAGAGCTCACGGCTAGAGGACATGAAGTCATCTGTTATGCCACTCCGCAGTTTAAAGATTACATCGGATCCTGCGGCTGCCTGTACCGTGAGTACGACGAAGAATTCCACAGACTGAAAATAGATGAGATTACGAGCGATCTTTATAAACTTATGGAGACGCTCATTTCGCTTAATGAGCAGCAGTACGATAACTATGTGGATTTGATCAGGGGTGAATCGCCTGATCTTCTGATGTACGATTCGATGCTCTCATTTGCCAAGAATATCGCTTATAAACTGAATATAAAGAGTGTGTGCACTGCGGCGACAATAGGATTTAATCTGCCAGTGTGCATGTTCTCGAATATAGCTACATCAAGTGTTCCGCTCGTGCTTAAAAACGGCGCAGGTATGAGAAGGCTCATCAGGCTGGATAAGAAGTTCAGAAAAGACAGGGGTCTTGCGAAGTTCAAGCTCATCGATCTTTATATGAACACCGCTGATCGTACTATTGTCATGACACCGTATAAGCTCCAGCCGATGGCTTGGACATTCCCCAAGACAGTGCATTTTGCCGGGACGACCATAAAAGAGCAGATAGAGATCCTTCATGGCGGTGAATACGGTGATTACGATTGTTATATCTCCATGGGATCGGTTTTCGGAAAGAACGTAAATAAGATGAAAGAGTTCTTAGAGTCCTCTGAAATGCGCGAAAAGAAGATAATCATATCAACGCCCGAGACTCCTGAATGGATGAAGGCGCTGCCCAATGTCCGGGCTGAGAAATGGGTCTATAATGTTGACCTTATCCCTAAATGCAAGCTATTCATAAATGTGGGCGGCGTCAGCTCGGTCTATAGCGCAATGTATTACGGCGTAAGACAGATATCGATTCCTGCGCAGGAAGAAGAGCGTTACAATGCAATTATAATGAAGCGGCACAAAGCCGGTATCTATCTTAAAAGATATGATAGGGATAAACTGTTAAAGGCAGTTATGTCGGTAGATAAGCTGAAGCCTGATCTGTGCCGGAAGATAATCCGCGAAGCAGACGGTACCAAGACCGCTGTATCGCTGATAGAAGGAATGAGCGGAGATAATACTAATGAGTGAGAAAGTCTTGCTTACGGGAGCCACAGGATTTCTCGGAGGCTATGTCATAAAAGAACTGTCGGAGCATGACAGCTATGAGGTCGTTGCTGTCGGCAGAAACGAGAAGCGCGGCAAGGAGCTTGAAGATGGCTTTGCCGGTGTCAGATTCGCGAAGGCCGATTTAACCGATGCCGGTCAAATAGAAGCATTATTCCAAAAAGAAAAGCCGGATTATGTCATTCATACCGGTGCTTTGAGCTCAGCCTGGGGCAAGTACGACGACTTCTATCAGGCCAATGTAAAAGCGACAGTAATCATCGCTGAGCTCTGCATTAAGTACGGTATCAGGCGCATGGTCTACATATCTTCGCCCAGTGTCTATACTGCTAAGAGAGACCGTCTGAATATTAAAGAAGACGACTTCGATCCTAAGAACAAACTGAATTACTACATCAAGACAAAGATACTCTCTGAAAAAGAGCTTCATGCATTGGAAGGCAAAGGCCTTGATCTTACGATCTTAAGACCAAGAGGACTTATCGGACCCGGCGATCCGAGCCTCATGCCGCGCCTTATGAGAGCCAACGACAAGATCGGCATTCCGCTTATCCGCAAGGGCAAGATCATCGTAGATATTACATGCGTTCAGAATGTTGCTTACGCTTGTTATCTGGCCATGACAACTGCAAAAGCAAAGGGCGGAACGTTCAATATCACCAACGGTGAGCCGTCAGAGTTCGCAAAGCTTCTGGAATTGTTCTGCACGGAGGCAGGAGAGACTGCCAAGTTCTTAAATCTCCCGTTCGGTTTGATGTATGTGATGGCTTCGATCATGGAGGGCATCTATAAGATCCTGCCTACGAAGAAGGAGCCGCTCCTCACGCGTTATACCGTTTGCACACTGTCTTTCTCGCAGTCTTTGGATATCAGCAAAGCAAAAGAGATAATGGGTTACAGTCCCAAGATCGCCTTGAAGGAAGGAATCCGTGAGTATGGTAAATGGTGGCAGGCAAATAAATAGTGTCACGCTCTATGCCTGCGGAACCTGCAGGAACAATGTTGCGACCGTGCTCAAAGGCGAGAAGAGAAGGAAAGTGTTTTTTCCGGCGCTTGTCGCAAGGCTGGAACACGAGACCTTAGGGACTGTTCTTTTCGATACCGGATATTCGACAAGGATCTACAATCACGGCATCGTATCACGGATATATAACCTGGTTAATCCGACTCAGGTCAAGGATGAAGATACTATCAGCTATAAAATGAAATCAGAAGGCTGCAAGGTAAACTCAATTATCCTGAGCCATCCGCATCCTGACCATATCGGATGCCTGAAGGATTTTGAAGATTACACTCTTCTTGCCACAGACGACTGTATTAGCGGCCTTAAGAGATCTAAGAACACAGAACTCGTATTCTCTAACCAAGTCCCGGAACTTACAGGCGGCGTAAAGATAAAAGTGCTTGAACCTTTATCATTTGCGGCCGGAGGCGAAGAAACATTGCCATCTATGCTCTTAAAGCATTTTACGGAAGTATATGATATTTTCGGGGACGGAAGCGTCTATGGTATAAGGCTTGACGGACATACAAAGGGGCAGATGGGAATATATATCCCCGATTACCGTTTGATGCTTGCAGCTGACGCTTCATGGGGACATTTTTTTGCTGAACGCGCAGATAAGATGAGGTTCCTTCCAAGAAAACTCCAGAATGATTTTGATTCCTACAGGGATTCTATTACCCGGATCAGGGCTTTTGAGAAGGAACACCCTGACATCAAGGTCATATATTCGCACGAAGAATTTGCGGAGGGCCCGTATGAGCAATAAGATAGATATCTTAAGAACATATCTTAAGTATAAGAATATGCACTTCAAAGACCGTGCTGCTCTTGAGAAATATCAGCTACGCAAGATAGATAAGCAGCTTGCATTCGTCACTTCGCATTCCGGGTTCTATGAGAAATATAAAGGCAAGATGCTGTCTGATTATCCTCTCATGGATAAAAAGCAGATGATGGAACATTTTGACGAGCTCAATACCGTAGGCACGAACCGCGATGAAGCGATGAAGCTTGCCATAGATTCAGAAAGAAGCAGGGATTTTTCCGAGAAACTCAATCACATAACTGTAGGCCTTAGCTCAGGCACGAGTGATACGAGAGGAATATTCCTGGTATCAGATAAAGAGAAGGACACCTGGGCCGGATATATCCTGTCGAAGGTCTTATACGGTTCGATATTGGGCAAATACGAAGTAGCATTCTTCATGAGAGCGAATTCCAATCTTTATGAATCCGTAAGTTCATCCAATATTCACTTTGTTTTCTATGACATATACAAGGATGTTGATGATAATATCAGGAAACTTCTGGAGCAGAAGCCGGATATAATCGTGGGCCAGCCGTCGATCTTGCTGGATCTTTGCCGTGTCGCAAAAGATCTTCATCCTAAAAAGGTTATATCCATAGCGGAAGTTCTTGAAGACCGCGACAGAGAGGAGATCAAGAAGGCTTTTAACGTTGATGTGATACATCAGGTCTACCAGTGTACCGAAGGATGCCTTGCAACGACCTGTGAATACGGTACGATCCATCTTAATGAGGATATAGTGCATTTCGAGAAGGAGTATCTTGATGACAGAAGGTTCATTCCGGTGATCACGGATTTCACGAGGACCTCTCAGCCCATCATCCGTTACCGTCTTAATGATATCCTTGTCGAGCGTGAGACACCCTGCCCCTGCGGGAGCTGTTTTACGGCATTAGAGAGGATCGAGGGAAGAGAAGATGATGTATTTATCTTTGACGGGGAAGGCGATAAGAAAGTGGAAGTATTCCCTGACTTCATAAGAAGGCTTGTCCTGTTCGCAGGCGATGTCAGCGATTACAGGATAGTCCAGACTGAAGAAGGGGTCATGGAAGTTTATTGGAATGAGGATGATGCCATGAATGATAAGTTCATTACAGAACTTACGAAAATGGCTACAGACAGGGGATTTGATTTACCTGAGGTCAAGTTTTACACGTATTCGTTTGACCGCAGTAAAAAGCTAAAACGTGTGGAATCAAGGAGAAAGAGAAAATGAGAAAAGTAGAGATCACAGGTTACGGATATTATGTTCCGGCAGAGACAGTGGAATTTGGAGGACAGATAAGGCACAGAGTACCCAAGGGAGGAAGTGACACACAGCTTTCAATGGCAGTAGCAGCAGCAAAGGCCGCACTTGCTAATTCAGGTCTTGAGATTACCGATATCGACTGCATTGTGTCAGCTTCCGCGGTCGGCGTCCAGCCGATCCCTTGCACGGCCGCTCTTATTCATGAACAGATAGCCAAAGGAACGGATATTCCCGCAATGGATATCAATACGACATGCACCAGTTTTGTGTCTTCGTTCGATTATGTGAGCTATCTGATAGATGCAGGACGCTACAACAAAGTGCTTCTGGTGGCAAGCGAGCTCGCTTCGGTAGGTCTTAATCCCAAGCAGAAGGAGAGCTATGAACTGTTCGGAGACGGCGCGGCTGCCGTGGTATTGAGCAAATGTGAGAGCGGCACATCGGGCGTTATCTTCGGCAAGCAGGCCACATGGTCTGAAGGCGCGCATGACACAGAGATCAGGGGCGGCCTTACGGGACTTTATCCTGACAAGTATGCAGAAGATCCTGCTGAGTACTGTTTTGACATGAACGGTCTTAAGGTCTTAAAGCTTGCAGGAAGAAAGCTTCCTAAGTTCTTTGATGCTTTCCTGGAAGAGAGCGGATATACCATGGATGATATCGACATGGTGGTTCCTCATCAGGCGAGCAAGGCTCTTGGCATGATCATGCCGCTTATAGGTGTTCCCAAGGACAAGTATATCGACATCGTGCCCCAATACGGCAACATGGTATCTGTTGCGATACCCCACGCGTTGATCTGGGCGATCGAGAACGGAAAGATAAAGAAAGGCGATACCGTTCTTTTGATCGGAACCGCCGCAGGACTTACTGCAAACGCTTTGCTGTTTAAGTATTGATATCAATGGACATAACTCTTCCTTAAGTGTTCGAAAACACAGCCATTTTATGATAATATTTTCCTTGGAATAAGCCTGTGGATACAGGGCATTTAAGGAGTGAAAGATTATGGGAAGAGGCGGCGGAGGCGGTGGTTCTCACCACAGCTCACATCATTCAAGCAGTCATTCACACTCAGGCGGATCACGCTCTTATTCGAGCTCAAGATCTTCGTCTTACAGGTCCTCATCGCATCATTCCGGCGGATCGCATTATTATGGCGGCGGTTCGGGCGGCTCCGGATGCAGCGCTGTAGGATCGGTATTCTTTATCTTGTTCTTCGGCTTCATGTTCCTTGTCATGTTTGCATCGATGAAGGGCCAGAACATTTTCGATTATTTCAAAATGACGCGTTCATCCGTCCAGAGAGAAATGCTCGACGAATCCAAGTGTGATCCTATCGACGAATGGTATCAGGACGACTGGGGTGACTGGATCGACGAGCCCGGCGAAGAGGGAGAACTGATCGCCGGCCTTCAGTATTTCTACAATAAGACAGGCGTCCAGCCTTATCTCTGGATCACCGGCGAAGAGGGCGGTGATTACAAGTCTGAAGGCAGCCTTGAAGAACTGTCGGAATCAAAGTACAAGGAGTTGTTCGGCGAAGATGAAGGCCACGTGATCATTATCTTCCGCGAGTATCCTAATGAATCTAGCAACTATATCTGTACCGTAACACCCGGTTACGACGCCGAGACTGTCGTAATGGACGAAGAGGCAAGAGAGATCCTGCTCGACCATATTGATTATTACTACACATCAACGGATCTTAACGAAGGTGAATTCTTCGCAAAAGCTTTTACTAAATCTGCTGACAAGATCATGGTCAAGCAGCTCTCATGGAAGCAGATCGGCGTTATCATTGCCGTCGCGATCATCCTGGTCGTAGGCCTTATCATTACGTTCTCCATTATCAAGAAGCGTAAGGTAGCCGTTGCGCAGCAGAAGGCTAAGCAGGCTCAGGCCGAGAAAGATAAGAAGCAGATCGAATTCAACCAGCAGAAGTACCAGGATGCTATTGAGAAAGAATACGTATCAGTAGAATGCCCTAACTGCGGCGCTTCAGGCAACAAGATCCGTAAGGGCACGGTAGCTTACTGCCAGTTCTGCGGAACCGCCATCAGCGTTGACATGATCGGTCAGGCCTTTATCGGTGATATCTTCTCGCAGCAGCAGGCACAGACTCAGCAGCAGACTTACCAGCAGGCACCCGCTTACCAGCAAGCTCCTGCTTATCAGCAGCCTCAGTACCAGCCTGTTCAGACATATCCTCAGGCACCTCAGCAGTATCAGGTACCGCAGGGTTATCAGGCCCCTCAGGCGTATCCTCAGGCTCCTTCTTACCAGCAACCTCAGGCTCAGCCGACATATCAGCAACCGCCTCAGAATTATCAGCAGCCACAGCAATGATGAACTTTTATGTAGCGACATTATTTCCGGAGCAGGTCACTTCGTATCTGAATACCAGCATTACCGGACGCGGGATCGCGAAAGGCGCGATCGCTTTGGACTGCATCCAGATGAGGGATTATGCGCCTAACACGTATGGCCGTGTTGATGACACCATCTATGGCGGCGGTACCGGCATGATGATCCGTCCGGAACCTGTTTTCGGAGCGTACGAAAAAGCTGTGGAACTCTGCGGAGGGAAGAAGCCATATACGGTTTATATGTCTCCGAAGGGTAAGGTCTTCAACCAGGCAAAGGCTCATGATCTCGCTAAGAAGGAGAATCTCCTTATCATCTGCGGCCATTACGAGGGAATAGATGCGCGTGTGATCAATGAGATATGCGACGAAGAGATATCTATCGGTGACTATGTCTTAACAGGCGGAGAGACTGCGGCGATCGTAGTCATAGATGCTGTCGCAAGACTTGTCCCGGGCGTTCTTCCGAACGAAGAGGCCTATACGAATGAGTCTCATACTGACGGAATTCTCGAAGCACCCCAGTATACGAAGCCTCCGGTATGGCACGGACACGAGGTCCCTGAAGTCCTTAAAAACGGCAATGACGCAGCGATTGCGGACTATAACCGCATTGCCGCATTGGTCGATACATGGCACAACAGGCCCGATATGCTGGACAAATTGGACATTTCCGAGAGTGATTGGGCTAAAATGCTTGCCTTTGAAAGAGGCATGTGCTAAAATTCTCCAGTTATCAGGGTGGTCCTCTGCCATTATCCAGGCAAGAACATCTGCAGGAAAGAGAGGAAACGAACAATATGGATTTAGTAAAAGTCATCGAGAGCGAGAATATTCGCAACCAGTATCCTGAAGTTGAAGTCGGAGACTTCGTAAAGGCTCACCTTCTTATCAAGGAAGGCGCTAAGGAGCGTATTCAGGTATTCGAAGGCTATGTCATCGCAAGAAAAGGCCAGGGCCTTTCAGAGACAATAACAATTCGCCGTGTATCTTATGGTATCGGCGTAGAGAGAATTCTCCCTGTTAACTCACCCAAGATCGATCACATCGACGTTCTTCGTAAGGGTAAGATCAGAAGAGCAAAGCTTTATTATCTCCGCGATCGTCAGGGCAAGGCTGCAAAGATCACACAGAAGATCTGATAGCAAGCTTAGATTCGTTAACCAAGAGGTTGTCACAGTTGTGGCAACCTCTTTTTTGTTTGTCTCCGGATAGTTTTTGATAGCGTGCGAAAATTTTATCCAAGTTTTCAAACAAAAAATGAACCTGCCGTTCAATACCCATGACTTATTAGGTAAAGGAGCAAATAAAGAATCCTTTACAAATGCTATAATCGAGAAGTTGAGGAGGGCAACAAAATGGGTAATTACGTGTTTACTGCGAACATCCACGAGGAGTATTCAGAGCTCATCAAGAGAGTTAAGAGCGGCGACGAATCCGCTTTCTCTGAGATCTACGAGAAGTCGGAGAGATTTGTCTATACGACATGCTTCGAGATCCTCGGGAACAAGGAAGATGCCGAAGACGCTATGCAGGAGACTTACATGGCGCTCTATAAGGGCATCGAGGGCATCAATGAAGGCAAGGCTTTTATCGACTGGATCCACACGACGGCATATTTCAAAGCTACAAATATCAGGAGCAGGAAGAGGCCGGATCTCGCTTATGAGGATGCACTTGCTAACGAAGAGATCTCCGAGATGGCTGACGATGACCTTGAGTCGCTTCCCGAATCCCTGATCACCGATAAGACCAACAGGGACATTATCAAGAAGATCATGCACGACAAACTATCGGCTGTTCAGTATGACACGGTCCTTTTGCACTATTACAACGAGATGCCCGTAGCCAAGATCGCAGAGATCATGGACTGCCCTGAAGGCACGATCAAGACAAGGCTAAAGGCATGCCGCGCTAAGCTCAAGTCAGGCATCGAATCATATGAGAAGCTCCACGGCGGCGAAAAGCTCGTCGGCGCAGCAGGCGTTCCGTTCCTTACAAGGTTCTTCGTCGAGTGCTCCAAGGAGCTCACGCTTCCTGTCATCAATATGTTCCCGGCACCCGTTACATCGACCGGTTCGGTATCTTCTGCTGCTGAGACCGGCGCAAAGGCCGGACAGCTCGCGCAGAACGGCACAGAGACTGCCGAGGCCGCTTCCAATGCAGCGAAAACAGGCAGGCTCGGCCAGGAATCCGCAAAGGCAGGTAAATTCGCAAAGAATTCCGGATCGACTGCCAACATGGGCAGCAAAGGTGGTCTTTTTGCATCACCTCTGGCAAAGATCGGCATCGCAGTCGCAGCAGTTGCTGTTGTTGCCGTTCCTACAGTGATAATCGTCACCAACATGAATAAGGATAAGAAGGATGACGACAAGGTCTACGAGATCCAGTACGACGGACTTTACTGCAACATCGATAAGGATGAGGGAACCAACGACATCATCAGGTTCTATCCTGACGGCGACCTCATCTATACATCCTATGATTTTGATGATGAGGACGAGTGCTTCCCGACAGGCTCTTGGTTCAACCTTGATTCTGATGATGACCGCGTCGAAAACGGCACATACGAAGTCGATGAAGGCAAGATCGAGATCACGATCGAGCATGGCTCAAAGGACAAGACCTACAAGGGTGAGATCAACAAGAACGACATCGTCCTCGGAAAAGACGACAAGTATAAGTTCTATGAGTTTGATGATATTGACGGATATGAGCCGGAGATAGGAAATACCACGGAAAGCACCGCGGAAACTGAACCGGATAACAGCACACCAGATCCGGTTGTTACCGACTATGAAGTCTATGACAGTGTCACATTAGGTTACTACGGTAATGAACCGATCAACTGGGAGATCATGAAGATTGAAGAGGGCAAGGCACTTCTCTTATGCAAAAACGCAATTGACGGAAAACCGTATCACAATGAGAACTGTGCGATAACCTGGGAAGAGTGTTCTCTCAGAGCATGGCTTAACAATGATTTCTATGAAGCTGCCTTTACTGCAGAAGAAAGAGATGCAATCGTCAGAACGCTTGTTGTTAATAAGGATAATCCTGAAGAAATCGATTATGGCAACGATACAGAGGATTACATTTACATCCCGAGTATCAGTGATATTCAGGAATGCTGGCCTAGAGAAAATGCAACTCCTACTGCATATGCCGAGAGCCAAGGTGCTAGAAAAGATTATTACGGCACAGTCGATTATTGGCTGAGAACACCTGGTTATAGTTATTACCAAGGTGAGAAAGTATCGAATTTTACAGACGTCGTTTACTGCAATGATTCTGATAATCTGATCGCAAGTTCTGCCGGAAGAAGACCGGATGAAGTTTTAGGAGTACGTCCGCTTATGTGGGTCGATCTCAGTAAGCTGTCAGGTTTAACAGAAAGAACTATCCCTGTTGAAACAACGGCAACAACCGAAAGTCCTTTGGAATCCAAGGTAAAGAGCGCTTATCTTAAAGTTGTTGTTAAGAATGAGTACGAGATAAAGGAGCATGAGAATTATCCGCAGGATGAGATCCCTCATCAAAATCCGATTCCTTCGATAAATTATTGTGATCTCAATAGAGACGGAATAAGTGAACTGGTTCTCGTTACTTATAACACTTCTTTGAATAGAAGCGAGATAGAAATATACACTTATGATGAAGCCAGTGATGAAGCAAAAAAGATAGGGTATTACGAATATTTCACTAATGTTGGTAATACTGACGGCCCTGATGTCTGGAATGAGATGGTATACCTCGATAATGATCACATATTAATGTTAACGCATTGTTATTCCGGCTATACTTCAACATATTATGAGCAAATGGATAACTTTTATTATGTTGATACTTCGGAGAATTATGACAGTTATTGGAAAGCTGAATGGAATGGCACGGCTTTTGATGATGTAGTGTACTGGGATAATAATACTCCTGATTATGCTTCACGGACTGAAGGTGCTTACTATGATGCGATCAACTACTATACAGCACATGTTGTAGCTCCTGTTTATCCGGGTGAAGCCAGATTACTGAGCAGAGATTTCTCTTTCGATATGGATTCTGTATTCGGACGTTATGGCACATATAAGGCTATGGATACCTTCAGCGCGTTTGATTCTGTATATGCTCAGGGCCACTATTACCTGTACGATGATTTCGTAGCATTCCTTGGTGGCTGATAACATCATACCGATGCCTTCTGCCTAAATCCGGTTGATGTGTTAAAATCTGTGAGGAAATGTTTTCGAGGAGTCCTTATGGAAGAGAGAAAGAACGACATCAATTGGTTTCCGGGGCATATGAGAAAAGCCTTAAACGAGACCGGCGAGAGATTAAAGCTCGTTGATCTTGTTTATGAGACGGCTGATGCGAGGATACCTTTCTCGAGCCGCAATCCGGAGCTCGACAGGATCATCGGCGACAAGCCGAGGATCGTAATCCTTAACAAGGCTGATCTTGCCGACCCTGCGAAAACAACTAAGTGGATCGACTGTCTTGAAGCGCACAACATCCGTGCCTGCGCGCTCGAGAGCACGCACAAAAAGGGCTTTGACAGGCTTAACAAGATCACGATGGAACTCATGAAGGACAAGCTCGAGAAGGCTGCCGAGAAGGGCAGGATCGGGCGTCCCGTCAGAGTCATGGTCGTAGGCGCGCCGAATACCGGCAAGTCCACTCTTATCAACGCTCTTGCGGGCAGAAAGGCTGCCGTTACAGGCGATAAGCCGGGCGTTACAAAAGACTTCAAGTGGATCATGACGGGCGGAAGGCTCGAACTCATGGATATGGCCGGTGTTTTGTGGCCGAGGATCGCGAATGCGAAGAGCGGCATCTGCCTCACGGCGCTTGGTTCTGTAAAGGAGGAGATCACCGACATCGTTAAGGTCGCATACGAGACGCTGAAGATAATGACTGACATATATCCTGATCTTCTGAAGGAGCGTTACAGCGTCGATATCAACGTTGAGACAGGCGAAGATGACGGAAGCTTCCAGGATCCGTTCTATGATATTTTCCTCGCAATGGCGAAAAAGAGAGGCTGCATCATGAGCGGAGGAAGGATTGATGAGGAGCGCTTTGCAAGGCTTTTCTTAAACGATTTGAGGGAAGGCAGAACGGGAAGGATCACGCTTGAAGTTCCCGAAGATTTTAAGCACGGGAGGGATGACTGATGCCTAAGCTTACGACCGAACAGCTTATCGCAAAATACGAAGCGATGTATGAATATGAGAAGGACTGTTTCGCCAAAGGCTACAAGCTTCCGGGCGGTATCGATGAGGCAGGAAGAGGCCCTCTCGCAGGCCCTGTAGTCGCAGCTTGCTGCATACTCGATCCTGACGTAAAGATCCTTGGCCTGGACGACTCAAAAAAGCTTTCCGAGAAGAAGAGGGAAGAGCTTTTCGTAGAGATAAAAGAGAAGGCAAAAGCATATGCGATCTGCTCTTCGAGTCCTGAAGAGATCGATGAGATCAATATTTTAGAAGCAACGAAAAAAGCGATGAGAAACTGCGTAAAAGAACTTGCTTCAAAAGGCATTTCTCCTGATATTCTCCTCATCGATGCGGTCAATCTTTCAGGCACAGGCTTAGACGTGATCCCGATCATAAAAGGTGATGCAAAATCCGATTCGATCGCTGCCGCATCTATCCTTGCGAAAGTAACGCGTGACCACATCATGATGGAATACGATGAGGAATATCCGGGCTACGGATTCGCCAAGCATAAGGGCTACGGCACCAAGGATCACTACGCTGCTATTCGCGAAAAAGGAATGACTCCGATACACCGCCGTTCATTCCTCAAAGTTATACATTAGACGTTGAGAAATGAAGTTTTGCAAGTGCTTCCGCACAAGCTCGGAGAGCGCGGAGGACTCGCACTGGCAAAACTTTATTTCTCAACTACTTGACTTTGTGGCAAAACTCAATTATTATATCGCTCGTGAAAGAAGAACGTCCGTTTCTCACCTTAAGCGGCCAAGTGCTTGTGAAGAGGTCATAACATAGATAATTAACCTTTATATAGAGGGGTTGCTCGTTTTAGGGCAGGGTTGTTATGAGAGAACGGATTTTATCCGTTCTTTTTTTATGCAGGTAATATAGCTTTTAAACAAGGAGGTGGCCACCATCGCAAAGACCAATGATACTCAGATGATTAACGGGGCAATCAAATTCCCTCAGGTTCGTCTTATTGACGCAGAAGGACAGATGATCGGAGTAGTACCGATCGAAGAAGCCCTCAAGAGCGCTGAAGATGCTGAATTAGATCTCGTCTGCATATCACCTAATCCTGACAACCCGGTTTGCAGAGTCATGGATTACAACAAGTTCCTTTTCGAGAAGAGCAAGAGAGAGAAGGAAGCAAAGAAGAAGCAGAAAGAGACAGAACTCAAGGAAGTCGGCTTAAAGCTTACAACAGACGTTCACGATGTCGAAGTAAAGCGCAAGATGGTCGTAAAGTTCCTTTCAGCAGGAGACAGAGTAAAGGTTAACATCAGATTCAGAGGCCGCGAGATGGCTTTCCAGAATAAAGGTTTCGAGGTCATGAATAATTTCGCTGACAGCGTAACCGAATACGGATCAGTTGACAGACCGCCGAAGATTGAGGGCAGGAATATGGTAATGTACCTGTCACCGGCAAAGAAAAAATAATTTAGGAGGATAGAAATATGCCCAAGCAGAAAACACACACTTCTTCAAAGAAGAGATTCAAGGTTACAGGTACCGGTAAGGTTCTCCATAAGCAGGCATTCAGAAGCCACATTCTGAGCAAGAGACCTACTAAGAGAATGAGACACCTGA
>JAFRST010000020.1 GCA_017427465.1 Clostridiales bacterium
ATTCTTGAAAGCCTCCTCGGCATCCGTTGTAGCAACGATGTTTACATCGTCGAAACCACTCTGGCGCATCTCCTCAGCTACACCTTCGGGAGAGAACACGTCGTAAAGACAAATCTCAGTTGTCAGACCCATCATCAAAGCGGTCTGAGCCATGTTTGAACCAATCATACCGGCGGCGCCGACGATGGTCAACTTCTCGTTTGTTAATGCCATAATTGTATTATTAATATTATTGAGTAATCAAAAGTGCTGCAAAGATAAGAAAAAAGTCGCATATTTTATCTATTTTTACTATTAATCTTCGTTAATCTGATAAAACTCTATCAAAATCTTCGTACCTTTGTAAAGTCGAAATTACAAAAATGAATAAATCATGAATATTAATCAGCGACTTGAGGACTTGAGGGAGGTGATGAGGCGTGAGCATCTCTCGGCATTCATCTTTCCCAGCACCGATCCCCATCAGAGTGAATATGTAGCCGATCACTGGAAGGGGCGTGAGTGGATCAGTGGTTTCAACGGTTCGGCAGGAACGGCTGTGGTGACGCTGACCTCTGCTGCCCTTTGGACTGACTCGCGCTACTTCATCGCAGCTGAAGAACAGCTGAGGGGTACGGAGTTTCAGTTGATGAAACTGAAGATTGAGGGTACGCCAACGATCGCTGAGTGGATTGGGCGTGAGTGTGGACCAGGTGCTGAGATTGGTGTCGATGGTATGGTGAATTCTGCCAATTCCGTCAAGGAGTTGATAGGCGACCTGCGCAAACAGGGTGGGATCACGGTTCGAACGAATCTCGACCCTCTGAAGCTTATCTGGCAGGATCGTCCAGCTATTCCTAAGAATCAGGTTGAGATCTATCCTTTGCAGTATGCTGGCGAAGCAGCTCATGATAAAATTGCACGCATCCGTCAAGGCCTTCGTGAGAAACATGCTGACGGTATGCTGATGTCTGCGCTCGACGATATTGCCTGGACACTGAATCTCAGGGGTTCTGACGTGCATTGCAATCCTGTGTTCGTAAGCTATCTGCTGATTTCGACGAAAGATGTTACCCTATATATTAATAAGGTGAAACTCCAGTCGGAGGTTCTGGCCTATCTCAAAAACGAAGGGGTAGGAGTGGCACCTTACGAGGATGTGAAGAAGGGACTGAAGGATTACTTTGAATATAATATCCTGCTTGATCCTGACGAGGTGAACTATACGCTCTACAAGTCTGTTACTCGTGAGATTGTAGAGGAAGAATCGCCCGTGAAGCGCATGAAGACCGTTAAGAATGAAACGGAAATAGCGGGTTTTAGGTCGGCGATGCTGAAAGATGGCATCGCAATGGTCAAGTTTCTGAAGAATTTAGAGCTAAGAATTGGGTATTTAGAGAAGGAGCCGTTGACAGAAATCGGCGTTGATGAGATGCTGACAGCCTTCCGTGCTGAGCAACCGCTTTTCAGGGGAATCTCCTTTGATACCATTGCTGGTTATCAGGCTCATGGGGCCATAGTCCATTACGAGGCGACGCCAGAGACTGATATGCCGCTGAAGCCTGAAGGTCTGCTGTTGCTCGACAGTGGAGGTCAGTATCTTGACGGTACGACGGATATCACACGTACTATTGCTCTCGGTCCTCTGACGGAAGAGCAGAAACGAGTATACACTTTGGTTCTGAAGGGGCATATCCAGATAGAACTCTGTAAGTTCCCCAGTGGTTCGAGTGGCACTCAGATTGACATCCTTGCCCGTAAGGACATGTGGCGCGAGGGACTGAACTATCTGCATGGTACTGGTCATGGTGTGGGCACCTATCTGAATGTGCACGAGGGACCTCATCAGTTCCGTATGGAATGGAAACCTGCTCCGTTGGTGGCAGGAATGACGATTACGGACGAGCCTGGCATCTATCTGGCAGATAAATTTGGTGTACGGATTGAAAACACGCTTCTGATTACGCCATATAAGGAAACGGAGTTTGGCAAGTTCCTTCAGTTCGAGTCGCTGACCCTCTGTCCCATCGACAAGGCGCCCATCATGAAGGACATGCTTCTGAAAGAAGAAATCGACTGGCTTGACGCCTACCATCAACGCGTGTTCGACGTGCTCTCGCCGCACCTCTCAGAAGATGAGAAAAAGTGGCTAAGTGATGCCTGCGCACCCCTTTAGGGGATTCTTTTCAGTTAAAACTGAAGGATTTTTATCTATTATTTAATAAAAATAGGCTAAAAACTTGTTGGATTCGTGAAAATGTTGTAACTTTGCACCCGCTTTTCGTGGCACCTATGCCCGAGGCATTAAGTTTAACGTAAATTTTTAAAAGCAAAGACAAATGATTATTGTACCAGTAAAAGAAGGCGAGAACATCGAGAAGGCCCTCAAAAAGTTCAAGAGAAAGTTCGAGAAGACAGGTGTTGTTAAGGAGTTGCGCCGTCGTCAGCAGTTCGACAAACCCTCTGTACTGAAGCGCCTTAAGATGGAGCACGCCATTTACGTACAGCAGCTTCGTACTAACGAGGAATAAAAAAATATTCCCGAAAATTTGGTAGTTTCGAAAATTTTCCGTAAATTCGTAGCCGAATACCAATGGTGACGATTTTATGATGATTGACCAGTTTCTTAACTACCTGCGCTACGAGCGGAATTCATCTCCGCAGACGGTGCAGACATACGATGAAAGCCTTCGGGAATTTGAGTCGTATATAAGTTTAAGGGATAGCGGACTTTCTCTACAGGCGGTAGATGCCGACCTGATCCGTGACTGGATGGAAAGTCTGATGGATAAAGGAAACACTGCCTCAACCATCAATAAGAAGTTGAGCGCATTGCGTTCCTTTTATCGCTTTTCCCTCAAACGGAAGCTGGTTGAGAAGGATCCTGCATACGGAATTGTAGGTCCGAAGAAGTCAAAGCCATTGCCGCAGTTCCTTCGCGAAAGCGAGATGGATATGTTGCTGGATGGGTTGGAATGGAGTAATAATTTTAAAGATGTACGTGCGCGTACCATTATAATATTATTCTATGAAGCAGGACTCCGGCGATCGGAACTGACGGGACTGAATGATGCCGATATAGATTTCGGCTCCAGACAGTTGAAAGTGACGGGAAAGAGGAATAAGCAGCGTATCGTTCCCTTTGGGCAGGAACTGGCAGATGCAATAGGCCAGTATCTTGCAGCTCGACAGGAACAGTTCGGGACTCGTGAGGACGGTGCTCTGTTCCTGAGTGATAAGGGGAAAAGGATGACAGGTGATCAGGTTTATGCCATCGTGCATAGGTATCTGCCGCTGGTGACTTCCCTGAAGAAATGCTCGCCCCACGTGCTTAGGCACACTTTCGCTACGGCGATGCTGAACAATGGTGCAGGACTTGAGAGCATCAAGAAGTTGCTGGGTCATGAGAGCGTCGATACGACAGAGATCTATGCCCACACCACGTTCGAGCAGTTGAAACGGATTTATAAAGAAGCTCATCCTAGAGCTTAAACCTTTTTAATAACTATTTAAAAATAGGAGGTAAATATGGAGATTAAGATTCAGTCGATTCATTTCGACGCTACCGAGAAGCTAGAGGCGTTCATCGAAAAGAAGGTCGCCAAGTTGGAAAAATCTTTTGAGGATATACAGAAAGTAGAGGTGCAGCTGAAAGTTGTGAAGCCTGCTACTGCTCAGAACAAGGAGGCAAGTCTGTCTGTAGCAGTCCCTGGTAGCACTCTGTTCGTTGAGAAGACGAGTGACACTTTTGAGGAAAGTATCGACCTTTGTGTTGATTCTATGCGGTCACAATTGCAGAAATTCAAGGAAAAATTGAGAAATAGATAAAAAAAAACAAGAAAAGTTTTGGTAATTCAAAAATAAGTCGTAACTTTGCAGCCGTTTTCCGACAGGTCGTAAATCTGAAACAGAGAACGGCTGCTTAGAAAAGCCTCTTTAGCTCAGTTGGCCAGAGCAC
>JAFRST010000021.1 GCA_017427465.1 Clostridiales bacterium
TAGAGCCCTTGAGGAACCTGTTCGTCAGATCGCTGCTAATGCCGGTCTTGACGGAAGTGTTATCTGCGAGAAGATCAAGAATTCTACAGCAGGAACAGGTTATGATGCTCTTAACGATAAGTATGTTGACATGTTCGAGGCCGGAATCGTTGACCCTGCAAAGGTTACACGTTCTGCTCTCCAGAATGCTGCTTCCGTATCGTCAACACTCCTCACGACTGAAGCGGTAGTTGCGGATATTCCTGAGAAGGAAGCTCCCGCTATGCCTCAGCAGCCTATGTATTAAAAACGTTCGCAAATTGATTCTTCGCAACGGGTCCTCCGCGCTCACTTCGTTTGCTTGTGCGGAAGTTGCGAAGTAATCAATTTGCTCACTTACTGGAGCATAGAGATTACAAACATCTTCATTTTAGAAATCGCGTAAAATCTAATTGCTCACTTACAGAAGACTAAATTTAAAGAACCGCTTCGTTTGGAGCGGTTCTTTTTTGTGCGTCTTAAGCGTCTTTTAATCCTTCGAACCCGATTCTGCCGCGACAAAATCCTGAATAAAACATACAGGATTTCATACAAGGTTCCTTAAAAAAACGACAATACAAGACAAGGTTATAACAAACCCCTTGAAGAAAACTTGCAAACGTATCTGAATTACGACAAAAACACCCCTGCCAAATTAGGTGTCAGAACCTTAACTCATACCGCGATATTTTCAGGTCTTTATGATAGAATATTCTCTGTTCGAGGTGAATCATGCTACAAGACAGTTTTATTGAATCTTTAACAGAACGTAAAAACGGCGCAAAAGGAGCTGTTTTTATTATCTCATCGACCCTTTTATGTCTGATTCTTATTGTCCTCATCACGTTTATTCCATTCCTTTTCTGGGGACCTGAAGTATGGCCGATTACAGCTTTTGTCTGTGTTGCTTTGGTCTTCGGACTTTACAGGATCTTAAAGCGCCAGCATAAGGAATATGAGCTTGAGATCTCGAATGACATTTTCGAGTGCGCTGTAATATCCGGCAAAGAGAAGAGAGACGAACTCGTAAGCTTCTCGCTTAAAGAGTGTGAATATATAGGTCCTGTTACATCTGACAGATTCAATTCTGACAGAAAAAATGCTAATTTCCTTGTAAGGCTTACTGAACGAACCGATTTCCCGATCGATGACGATCACTGGTATTGCTGCTTGACTCAGGACGGATATAAGTTCGTTGTTGTTTTTGTGTTTAAGCCTGAGATGTATAAGGTCTTCAGAAGATATAATCCAAGAGCTACGAAGCCTATGGCTATGCCTATTATCAAGGAAGAGAAGTCAGATAAGGACGGAGCTAAGGGCGATGAGTGATGTCAGTAAATATACTGATGTGGAATTCTATTGCAAAGCAACAGAGTGCGGCATTGGTGATAAGCTTTATTGTTCCACTTTGATCGGAGATCTTCAGGAAGCAGCTGAGAGAAGTTCGAATTCTGTCGGATACGGCACGGATTTCCTTAAGGATAATGAAATTTGCTGGATCATTCTGAAGATGAGGCTTCATTTTACGGAGCTTCCTTCCTGGCATGACTCTTTCAAGATCAGAACGTGGTCTACAGAGCTTGATAAGTTTTACTATGGCCGTGATTTTGAGATCTTTAGCAGCGATAACAGGCAGATCGGCCAAGCTACGTCCACCTGGATACTTGCTGACTGGAACACCCACAGACCCGTTATAGCTTCTAAGCGGCCTGAGCTTCCGCCTCCGGTCATTCAGGATCCGAGGCATGTTTTCGGAGAGAACTGTCCGAGGGTAAGATTCCCTGACAGGAATGATATTGCAGGTGATACTGACAAGCCGGTTATCATCAAATATGCTGATTATACTGAGCTTGACCGCAACCGGCACGTCAATAACTCTAGATATACCGCATGGGCTTATGACGCTCTCTATAAGAACGGTTATGATGTTTCCCTGATCGAAGACCTGGTTATCAACTACAACAGCGAGGTCAAGGCAGGGGAGAAGGTCGAACTCTTTATCTGCAATAATGAAGGCAAAGTCACGGTTTTCGGGTACAAGAACGTAGATACCAAGGTTTTTGCCGTAGAATTTGCCTTAAAACAGGCCTGATTGCACCAGTCTTTTTGAACAATTCATATTTTTTTGTTTTTCTTACTTTGTTATAATAAAAGATGTATCTACATGCTTGGAGGTAACAATGATTGAGATTAGCAATCTGGTGAAGAGATATGGCGACAAAAGAGCCGTCAACGGTATCTCATTCACTGTAAATGACGATGAGATCCTCGGCTTCCTGGGTCCCAACGGCGCCGGCAAGACCACCACGATGAATATCATCACAGGATACATCTCTTCAACTTCGGGTACCGTTAAGGTAAACGGTCACGATATTCTTGAAGAGCCTGAGCTTGCCAAGAAGGAGATTGGTTATCTTCCGGAAAATCCGCCTCTTTATTATGACATGACGGTGCGCGAGTACCTGAATTATATCTGCGATCTTAAGGGCGTTGCTAAAGAAAGACGCAAGAACCAGCTCGACAGGATCGTTTCGATGGTCAAGATCAATGATGTCTATAACAGATTGATCGGTAATCTCTCCAAAGGTTACAAGCAGCGTGTAGGTATTGCGCAGGCTCTGGTTGGCAATCCATCAATTCTTATTCTCGATGAGCCTACTGTCGGTCTCGATCCTAATCAGATCATTGAGATCAGAAAACTCATTAAGTCACTTTCCAAGTCGCATTCGATCATTATCAGTTCTCACATTCTCTCTGAGATCCAGGAGATAGCTGACAGGGTCGTTATCATCAATAAGGGTAAGGTTGCTGCTATCGATACGATCAATGACCTTTCCAAGAGACTTTCAGGACAGACAAAATTACTTATGGCTTTTAATGGACCTGTTAAGGATGTCGCAAATGCCGTCCGCCAGATCCCGGGTGTCTCATCTGCTGTTCCGAGACTCTCCGATAACAGAGTCGGAGAACTTGAGATCGGCATTGTTACTGATGATTCATATAAGGTAAGGACCGCGTTGTTCTTCATGATGGCTCAGAAGGGATGGCCTGTTCTTGAGCTGCGTTCACTTGATCCTTCTCTCGAGGAAGTCTTCCTCAATATTACTGCAGGTAAGCATGGAGGAAAGAAATAATGTTAGCGATTTTTAAGAGGGAGTTTTTATCATACTTCAGATCTCCCGTAGGTTATGTGGCTATTGCCATTTTCTCATTCCTTTCAGGCTTTATCTTTTATTCGCAGTATAGCGCAGGCTCTGTTAACATCGGCAGCGAAGTTATCTCTTTGAGATCTTTCTTTGTCATTATCGTTCCTATTATCACGATGGGACTTTTTGCCGAGGATAAGAAGAGGGGAACGGATATCCTTTATTACACAACTCCGGTAAGTCTTTTCTCCGTAGTTGTCGGAAAGGTACTGGCATCCGTTGCGCTTTATTTTGTAATGTTCATCAACGTTATCATCCACATCATAGTTACACTCGCTTCAGGCGGTGTTTTCGGTGTAGGTGCTTTCGGAACGATCATCGTATTCTTCTTCATGGCATTTATGTTCATTGCTATGGGACAGTTCGCTTCGGCTATCACTGACAGCCAGATCGTTTCAGCGATCGTAGCTTTCATTCTCATCCTCATTACACAGATCATTTCAATTATCGGTGACTATCTTGGCAAGGCTGCCACTTCACTTGTTGGTATGATCAATCCGGGTTCTGAAGCAGCTTCTTCCTTCGGAGAAGGTGTAAGGAGCTTTATTTCTTGGCTTGATCCTTTTGCAAAGACACAAGATTTCCGTCTCGGTGTTTTCTCCGTGTCGGCATTATTCTTCCTTCTTTCTGTCGGAATCCTGTTCCTCTATATGACTTACAGAGTTCTTGATAAGAAACGTTGGAGCCAGGCTTGACGGAGGTTAGAGGACATATGAGTAAAGAAATCATTAAAGAAAACTCACAGAATGATAACAGAGCGGAAAAGCTTAAGCTTTATTCCATTGGCTCTGTTGTCTTATTGGCGCTCATCATTCTCCTTGTAAATTTCCTTTTCGATAAGATCTTCGGAAAGGCCCTTACATTTGACTTCTCAGATTATTCGCAGAATTCGATCTCTCAGGAGTCCATAGATTACCTTAACACTCTTCCTGCTGATACGAGGATCAGGGTAGTAGGTCTGTTTAACCGCCCGGATAATGTTTCTGATACTAAATATCAGTACATAATTCCTCTTTTGGACGACTATGTTAAGGAATCTGACGGTAAGGTAACCGTCGAATATATCGATCCTACCGAGCATCCTTCCATTATTCAGGAGCTTGATCCTACCAATTCTTTTGACCTTGCTTCAAACACAGAGAACTTTGTTGTCTCATATAATGGTAAGATCAGGATAATTACACCTATTGACTGCTATTCATATGATGAGGGCTATTTGTATCAGTACGGTTCTTATTTGATTACTGGCAATAATACAGAGTACACATTTACCAATACGATGTATTCACTTACACAGGGCTTTACCGGCAAGGCATACATTGTTACCGGCTTAAGAGAAGAAGGCAATACGTATCTTAAGACAGTTCTTGACGGTATGTCTGTTGAAGTTGCAGAACTCCAGTCTTCTGACAGTTTTGCTATCCCTGATGATTGTGACATTCTTATCCTTAACGGTCCTAATACTGATATTACCGAGAAGATGTATGTTGCCATGACTGATTACATCAACAGGGGCGGCAAGATGCTTGTGGCTGTTGATTACAGTTCTTCCAATGTCACCGAAAAATATGACAGGCTTAATATGCTGCTTAATCAGATGAGCATCAATGTTGATAATCTTTTCATCTATGAGTCTGATCCGGGTTATCAGCGCAACGGATATCCGAGCGATTCCAATGTAACTGTTGCCGGTGCTTTTTCCAGCTATTCAGCTAATTATGCTTTGCATTGCACAAATGCAAGATCGGTAAGACAATTCGATTCTGTAAATTCCGGACTTACTGTTTTGCCGGTCCTTTTGACCAGTGAGACAGCATATGCAATGGCTCTTGACCAGTATGGCAATCCTGCTGATGACGGAGTTGCAGATTCAGGCCAGCACTACGTGGCCATGTATTCCGGCAATGAGAATAACGGTGCTGAAATATTCGTTTTCGGAACGCTTAATTTCACATCTGATGCTTATATCTCCGCTTATGGCACAAATGACCCTAACGTGGAATTCACCAGATCTTGCGTAAGGGATCTGCTTAATTCTTCAGGTAATCCGTCACTGGGCATAGCTACCAAGACGGTTGATAATTTCTCGATCGATACGGCGAAGGCAACAACAACGTCATCAACGCTTGTTCTCATCATCTTCATGATGGTTATTCCGATCCTTTTGATCGCCGTAGCTGTATTTGTTTATACAAAGAGGAAGAATCTCTGATATGAAGTCAGTTAAGAATCTCCTTGCTCCGTTTATAATACTGATTGCGCTGATTATCGGCGTAATCGTATATTTTGTTGTAACGAATGCGGGGAAGAAGCAGCCTGATGAGTCATCTTCAGGAGTTACTACCATTGTTTATGTTAATCCTTCTGAGCTCTCATCTCTGTCTGTATATGACAGTGTTAACCGGCATACAGCAGTTATAAAGTGCTCGATGATCAATGGTAGTATCAATTATGAGTACCAGGGTGATGACGCAGTAGCCGGAGATGCTTATTCACAGGCCGGACTTTCAAGTTATGTGGATTCGCTTACAGTTTTTTCCTGCTACGCAAAGGTCTCTTCGAGCGGTAATTATGCTGAGTATGGCCTTGATAATCCCAGGTTTACAGTCACTATCAATTCTTTGAACGGAAATGTTACAACTGTTTATATGGGCAACAAGTCACCGGATGGACAGTATTGCTATGTTTGTGTTGCAGGTTCATCTGACATTTATACTGTCTCATCATTTAAGTATGCTCAGGCGGAGAAGACTGCTGTCAATTTCCTTGAGACAAAGGCTCTGAATATTGACTATACCATGCTTGATACAGTCCATTTTGACAGAAAAACTGATGGTGTTTCTCTTGATGCCAAAGTTACTCTGACATCTTCGGGTCTTCCTGCGTTTGAGTTCTATAAGCCTTATAAGCATACTGCAAGCGGATATTTCGCAACCATGATCGATAGGATCACAAGGCTTGAGATAAGTGAATACCTTGTTATCGAGAATAATGATCTCTCAAAGTACGGACTTGATGATCCTGCTTTCCATTTTGTCCTTAATATGAAGGACGGTCAGAAGACAGAGTTGTTCTTAAGCCAAAAGATCAGCGGCTTCTATTACGGTTACCTGTCCGGAATGAATGAATATTTCATGCTTTCCGAGTATCAGTTATCAGGCCTTGAGCTTCAGGAACTTGTGCTTATCGAGCCTTACGTATGTTATTACTATGCTACAGACCTGTCTTCGATTACTTTCTATAATGGTGAGAAATCATTTAAGTTCGATCTTGAAGTTCCGCTAGGTGAGAGTCTTGTTTCTGATAAGTCCACTGTTACTGTGGACGGACGCAATGCCAAGATCTCTGATTCTAACGGCAGATCATATTGTTCCATACTTTATGAGAGCATTGCCTGCATCAATATCGGCGGAGTAGAACTCGATGCCAATGTTGATAATTCGGGTGATCCCGCGGTCAGGATAGAATTTATCGATAACAATTACAACATAACCACATATGATTTCTATGAAAGAGACGATGACTCCTATTATGTCTTTATGAACGGCGAATATACCGGTTTCTATGTATATTCCAGAGAGTTTTTCAACAATGGCGGCAGTGACACTTACAGCTACGGCTGCTGGAGTGCATATGAGCTTTTGAATGATGCAATAACTAAAAACATTAACGGCATTTACGATTTGCCTGATTGAAGATGATGAATATGGAAAACAAAGGTAACCAAAAAGAAAAACAACCGGTCAAGAATTCGCCGGAACAGTTAAAGGAGAGAGCTATCTCTCAGGATGCTATACGAAAAGGGTTAACGATAGCCGTTACCATTTTTGGTGCGCTCCTAATTGTCAGCATCGTTATGATATTTGTGGTATCCAAGAAGATCGATTCGATGTCGGGTGCTGATGCCCAGATCAAGCTCTCTGCGCAGGGCGGTTTTACTTGCGAATATTCTGAAGCTCAGAAGCTCTATCCTTTTGGTGACGGCGTCGTAAAAGTCACGTCTGACAGAATCGCTTACCTTACTCTTTCAGGTACTGAAGTATTCTCACAGACTGTTTCCTATCAGAATCCCCAGTGCGTCACATTCGGTGAATATGTAGCCGTTTTTGACCGCGACGGATATAACTTTACGGTTCTTGACCAGTACGGCATATGGTACAGCAAGCCTACGGCAAATCCGGTTAAGTCGGTTCAGATGTCATCAGACGGATTCATCGCAGTAATCTGCGGAAGCAGCGAGTCATTTGGTGAAGTCGGATTATATGATAAGGACGGTAATGAACTTGCAGTCTGGACTTCTTACAACTCGGGTTTTCCTATCTGCTGCGCATTTAATGCCAATTCCTCGCTTCTTGCCGTATCTACCATCAACACGAGCGGCGCCGTAATCGTGCCTTATGTACGTGTTTTCGCGATCAACAAGTCAGACAAGGGATATGAAGTAACCGATCATGCTGTTTATACGACTGACGATAATGTCATCTTTGCTTCGGTCTGCTATGTGGGCGACAAGCTTTGCTGCTTCACGTCCAATGCGCTCTATGAAGTGCGCGATAACACGCTTACACAGATGAATTTTGATTTCTCGGCCATCGGATATGTTAAGAAGGTTGGCAACAATCTGTTCGTTACTTACGCTGACGGTATCAGCCAGCTTAATAAGCTTGCCATAATAAATCAGAATGACAGCGTAATTTATAACCATAGTATCGGTTCTAACATCGTTTGCGTTGCGCAGACTGAGAAGCTCTATGCGATCAGCGTCGACCGAAGGGTATTTATCTTTAACACGTCGGGTACTATAACTGCTGATTACTCTGTCGATGAAGATATTATCAGAATGAACTTTATTTCAGGTGATAAGCTCTGCGTCGTTTCAACTGGCGGAGTTCATACGATAAATTAAGGGTAACTTATGGAAACCGAAGTCAAGCTGGGTTTTAAAGATAAAGATAGTCTTTATAAAGTTGCTTTGTCAGCTGCGTTCCGCAAACTCTGTCCTGACAATACCGGTATTAGTGAGCCGTTGCTTCTCGAGAACACATATCTTGATACTGAAGAGCTGTCTATAACAAAGCGCGGCGGCGCCATCAGGATAAGGCATTACAAAGGCGCTTCAAAAGACTCTTATGAATTTACCGTAAAGTATGGAGGAGGCACTTCCAAGGGCCTTCACAGACGTTTTGAGTGGAACGTAAAGAGCCTTAACGGTAAGTTTACTATTGATTCTTTCAGGAGTGCAGCCACTAACGGTAACGATCCCTATGATCTCTTAAATGAAGTCTTCAAGGGAATAACCGATGAAGATCTCAAGGTTGTCTGCTTTAATTCTTTTAACAGAACCGTTTATGAACTCAATAATAAAAACAGTACTATTGAAGCATGCTTTGACAGCGGACTCATTACGAATTCAGATGCTTCCAAGACTGATGAGATATGTGAGCTTGAGCTTGAAATGATAAAGGGTGACATAGAAGATCTTAATGAAGTAACAGCGATCCTTACAGAAGGCGCAGATTGCGCACCTCTCGATAAAACTAAATACATGAGAACTTTAAATATGGCTTTGGGTGATAGGAAAAGGTGAACTGAATGAAGAGTAATGTCTACGATTGCGTAATTGTTGGGGGCGGAGCTGCAGGACTTTACTGTGCAGCCAATCTTTCAAGACTTGAATTTAACGGTAAGAAGATTCTCGTGCTTGAAGGCGGAAACAGAGTAGGCCGCAAGCTCGCTCTGACCGGAAGCGGAAGATGTAATCTTTCCAATACAGAGATCGATCCTTCAAAATACAATACCGATGACCAGGTTAAGCTCGAATCTTGTCTTGCAAGATACGGCTGCACAGAGACGTCTTATTACTTTGAGAATATGCTGGGTGTAGTTCTTGAGCAGAAGGGTACATTGCTTTATCCTTCAACGCTGAAGAGTTCCACTGTCGTCGATGCTTTGAGATTTTACTTAGCCGACAACAACATTGAGACTGAGTCAGGCGTACATGTCGAATCCGTTGAGAGAACAAGTTCTGTATATGAGATCAAGACTGACTCTGACAAGTCTTACATGGCTAAGAACGTAGTAATCGCAACTGGCGGCATTACATATCCTGTTACCGGTTCTACAGGTGATGTAGTGAAGATACTTAAGAGCATCACAGATGAATCATTCTTCGTTCCGTTTAGGCCTGCGCTTACATCTTTGTCATCTGACATATCCGGAATTAAGGGCCTTGCAGGAATACGCTGCAGAGGCGATGTTAAGATCGTAGATTCACAAGGCACCATCAAAGCGCAGTCTGAAGGTGAGATCCTTTTTACAAAGGAAGGCGGCATATCAGGAATCTGTGTCATGGACGTCTCTGACGCTGTCGTAAGGCTTATTGATGACGGCGAAGAAGATGTTAAAGCTGTCCTTAATCTTACAGGTAAGTCAGCAGGTGAGATACTTCAGATGATCTATATCAGAAGACAGATGTACGCTCACAGGACTTGTTCTGATGCTTTGTCAGGAATGCTCTTAAGGAACATTACTGATTTTGTTATGAAGCACATGGGATTAAAGAGCGACAAGATGACTTTAAGAGAGCTTGATGACCGCAGGCTTTGCGAGTTGACCAATCTCTTATGCGCTTTCCCGATCCCTGTAAAAGGCTACGGAGCTGAGGATAAGGCCCAGGTGTCCTCCGGCGGTTTTAAGCTCTCCAAGCTTGACGATAACATGCAGGTAAAAGGCTGTCACGGCCTCTATATTATCGGAGAATCTGTCAACGTTAACGGTATTTGCGGCGGATATAATCTCCAGTGGGCCTGGACATCAGCAGCCCTCGCGGCAGAAAGCATTTCACAGGATGTTTGAGATCTCTGTAAAACCTGTTGTTTATGATGAAAAAGCTCAACCCAAACTTCCTGATTCCGTAATAATCGTAAGAGAGATCAGGAAGTCAGGCAATAAGGCCATGAGACAAGGCCTGAAGAAGCTTGAAGAAGGTTCTCTTATCCTTGATATCAATAAGAAGTTCATTGATGCAAGACATGGCAGGGTCACTTTAAATTACAGGTTTGATTTCATTTCTCCCGAAGCTAAAACAGCCCGTGAAGATGAGATAAATTCGAGAGCATTGCCTTATGCCGACAGATTCGAAAACGCCGGCATTTATAAACGGCCTGTTGTCGTCGGTACTGGTCCTGCAGGTCTTTATGCCGGCCTGATCCTTGCTAAATACGGGCTTCGTCCGATAGTTCTCGAGCGTGGGCCTGAGATGAATGATAGGGTAAAGGATACTGATTCTTTTAAAAACGGTAAGGGAAGGATCAAGCCAAATTCGAATATCCAATTCGGTGAGGGCGGAGCCGGTACGTTCTCGGACGGTAAGCTCTATTCAGGGATCAGTTCAGGACTTAAAGAATATGTTTTAAACTCCATGATCGCCCACGGAGCTCCCTCTGACATTATTTATGATGCGCATCCCCATATTGGCACCGACAGACTCAGGAAAGTCGTTACAGGTATCAGGGAAGACATAATTGCTTTTGGCGGTGAAGTAAGATTCAACACCACTTTTATGGGATATAAGGCTGAAGGAGGTCGTCTTAAGAGCATTACTGCTGAAAGTGAAGAAGGAACTTATGAGATTCCCTGTGATAATCTCATCATTGCCATCGGTCACTCCAGCAGGGATACTTTCAGGGCTCTTAACAGGCTCGGAATAGATATGCAGTCAAAGCCTTTCGCTGTCGGTGTCAGGATCGAGCACTTAAGATCTGATATCGATACTTCCCAGTTCGGCTTTGATTCTGATTATTCCACCGATGTGACTGCATCTATATATAAGCTTTCCGCTGATACCAAGACAGGCCGTAAACTCTATACTTTCTGCATGTGTCCGGGCGGTGAAGTAGTTGCCGCGCAGTCTGATGACCAAAGTGTATGTACCAATGGTATGAGCCTTAGAGCTCGAGATAACAGGAACTCAAACAGTGCAATTCTTGTTCCGGTTGACAGTAAAGACTATGGCGAAGGTGTTCTGGATGGCATCAGGTTCCAGGAAGACTTAGAGCACCGCGCATTCATTGCAGGCGGAAAGACAGGAAAGGCTCCTGCAGTAAGATACGGCGATCTCATTGAGAATAAACCGACTGCCGAATTCGGTAAGGTAAAACCTTCTTATATGCCCGGAGTTGCTTGTGCTGATTTTAATAGTATTTTCCCCGAAGTGATCCTGGATACTATCAAGGACGGAGTAAGCCTTATGGGCAGGAAGATAAAGGGCTTTGACGATCCGGATGCCGTGCTGACAGCTGTTGAAGCCAGGAGTTCGTCACCTGTAAGGATAGTAAGAGAGCCTGAAACGTTACAGAGCACTAGTGTCAAAGGTATTTATCCGTGCGGAGAAGGCGCAGGATATGCCGGCGGGATCATGTCATCTGCCATCGACGGTATAAAATGTGCCAATAAACTTGCCGTTTCTTTGCTTGAATGTTCGAAAACTTGAATATCAATGTAGTTTTAGCGTTATTAGCGTTACAATCAGAGGCATAATTGCAGGAGGTATCTATTTATGAATCAGGAAAAGAACACAGCTGTCGTTACAGTTTTGGGAAGAGACCGCGTAGGTATTATCGCTGACGTCTCACGACTTCTTGCAGATTACGGTATCAATATTAAAGATATTTCGCAGACTATCCTCGATGACATCTTCACGATGGTAATGATGGTGGATCTTAAGGATCTCGTTATCGAGGAGTCTGACATCTCAGATAAGTTATCAGAACTCGGCAAAAAGCTCGGTGTGCAGATTACTATCCAGCACACAGGCCTTTTCAATGCAATGCACACTATCTGATCTATTGATAAAGAGGTTATTATGATCAACGAACATGAGATTATTGAGACGATGCAGATGTTCAACAGTCAGCATCTGGATATCCGTACTATCACCATGGGTATCTCTCTTATGGATTGCGCTGCTCCTACGATCGAAGAATCCTGCAACAGGATCTATGACAAGATCTGCAGATATGCAGGAAAGCTTGTTGAGACAGGGGAGCTTATCAGCAAGAAATACGGTATCCCGATCATTCATAAGAGAATATCGGTTACACCTATATCTATCGTAGCAGCTGCCTGCGGAGCTAAAGATTACACCCCTTTTGCTCAAGCGCTTGATAAGGCTGCAAGGACGTGCGGTGTTAACTTTATCGGCGGTTTCTCAGCTCTTGTTCAGAAGGGTTACACCAATTCTGATAAGGTCCTGATCAACTCCATTCCTGATGCTCTCGCATCCACTGAATTTGTATGCTCGAGTGTTAATGTGGCTTCCACGAGAACCGGTATCAACATGGATGCCGTAAGAGACATGGGCGTTATCATCAAGAAGGCAGCGGAAGCTACCAAGAACCAGGGAGCCATCGGCTGCGCTAAGCTCGTTGTTTTCGCGAATGCACCTGAAGATAATCCGTTCATGGCCGGTGCTTTCTTAGGCCCCGGCGAACCTGAGTGCGTTATCAATGTCGGTATCTCCGGTCCTGGTGTTGTTAAGCATGCATTAGAAGGCGTTAAAGGTAAGGACTTGGGCGTTGTCGCTGAGACCATCAAGAAGGCTGCATTTAAGATCACGAGAGTAGGTGAGCTCGTTGCAAGAGAGGCATCTGAGCGTCTTAAGGTTCCTTTCGGAATCATTGACCTCTCACTTGCTCCTACACCTGCAGTCGGTGACTCCGTAGCAAGACTTCTCGAAGAATTCGGTCTTGAGACATGCGGTACATGGGGTACGACAGCTTGTCTTGCGATGCTCAATGATGCAGTTAAGAAGGGCGGTATCATGGCATCTTCTTATGTCGGCGGCTTGTCAGGTGCATTTATTCCCGTGTCTGAGGATGAGGGCATGATTGCTGCTGCAAGATCCGGATCTCTCAAGCTCGAAAAGTTAGAGGCAATGACCTGTGTTTGCTCCGTTGGT
This sequence comes from Clostridiales bacterium, assembly GCA_017427465.1. GTDB lineage: Bacteria > Bacillota > Clostridia > Saccharofermentanales > Saccharofermentanaceae > Saccharofermentans. The sequence continues at coordinate 13,183 of JAFRST010000021.1, forward strand.
CTCGATATGATTGCTATCCCGGGTGATACTACAGCTGAGACTATCTCAGGTATCATTGCCGATGAGATGGCAGTAGGTACTTTCAATAACAAAACTACGGCCGTAAGGCTTATCCCTGTTCCCGGCAAGACAGTCGGCGACAGCGTTGAATTCGGCGGGCTTTTGGGCACGGCTCCTATCATGAATGTCAACCGCGCTTCCTGTGCAGACTTCATCCACAGAGGCGGAAGGATCCCGGCACCGATCCATTCAATGAGAAACTGATACAAAGAAGGTCATCTTATGTGGTACGAAGAAGCAGTGTTCTATCAGATATATCCCCTGGGGTTCTGTGGAGCACCTTTTGAGAATGACGGAAAACCTGAGAAAAGGATCTTAAAAGTCCTGGACTGGATCCCTCATATGAAGAAACTCGGCATTAACGCAATTTATTTCTCACCGGTTTTCGAGTCTGACACACACGGATATAACACAAGAGATTACGGCCTTATCGATACGAGATTAGGTACTAACGATGACTTTAAGAAAGTTGTTGATGAACTTCATAAAGAGGGGATAAAGGTCGTCTTAGATGGTGTCTTTAACCATGTCGGAAGAGGCTTCTGGGCATTTAAGGATGTTCAGGAGAAGCGTTGGGATTCACCTTATAAAGACTGGTTCCATATTTCTTTTGACGGTAATTCAAACTATAACGACGGCTTCTGGTATGAAGGCTGGGAAGGCAATTACGATCTTGTTAAGCTCAACTTAAGAAACCCTGCCGTCATCGATCACATCCTTGATAAGGTCAATTACTGGATAGACTTCTTTGACATCGACGGATTAAGACTGGATGTTGCTTATTGCTTAGATCACGAGTTCTTAAGAAGGCTCCGTGAGTTTACTGACGGCAAGAAGAATGAATTCTTCCTTCTTGGCGAAGTCCTTCATGGTGAATACGGAAGAATGCTTAACGACATGCATCTTCATTCTCTTACGAACTATCAGTGCTACAAGGGTATATATTCATCGTTTAATTCCGCTAACATGTTCGAGATAATGCATTCGCTTATGAGGCTGTTCGGACCTGAGGACTGGACTGTGTGCAGGGGAGCGCATCTTCTCTCATTTGCTGATAACCATGATGTATCCCGTATCGCTTCCATTTTGAACGATGAGAGCTTGTTGCCGCTGGTATATACTTTGGTGTTCTGCATGCCCGGAATCCCCTGCGTTTATTACGGTTCCGAGTGGGGCACTAAGGCACGTAAAGAAGAAGGAGATCCTGCGCTTCGCGTATCTTTTGATAAGCCTGTATGGAATCAGCTTACAGATCATATAGCTAAGCTTGCTGAGATCAAGAAGAACAGCCGTGCACTTAATTACGGTGGCCTTCGTATAGTAGTGCTTACGAATAAGCAATGTATCTTTGAGCGCAACTGCGGTTACGAGAGGGTAATGGTCGCGATCAATATGGATTCAAATCCGTATACGGCGCATTTCGATGCAGGTTGCGGTCAGGCAAAAGAACTGATCTCAGGGACTATCCATGACTTCGGCGGAGGTTCTGTTTTGCAGCCTAAATCATCAGAGATTTGGCTTATGGAGCGTTGATTCTATTCCGTAATATGTAATTACTCGTTAAAAATGATTGATTTTTTCCTGTTTATGACGCCCTTTTGTTGTATATAATAAAAGGGTATTTCAATCATTTCTTACTAATGGGGGTTATGGTATGAATAGAATGCGTAAACTGCTGGCTTTCGTGATGGTATCTTCAATGATATTGTCAGTCTGTTCCTGTGCAAGAGTTGCAAATCCTGAAATTAAAGCTGAAGAGGAGCGCAATTACGAGAAGCAGGAAAATCCATATGGCTATGAGCCTACACCGGTTCCTACCGATCCGGCTGCTACACCTGTTACCACACCCGGTACGCCTGAAGGCATTGTCGATATGACGATGTTTATCACAATGTCTGGTAGGGAGAAGAATGATTATAATGACATCAAGGAGCTGATCGCTGAGAAGACAGGTGTCAGAGTTAATGAGACATGGCTTACCGGTCAGTCACCTGACGAAGCAGTTGCATCCATCATCGCTTCAGGAAAGCTTCCTGACTTTATTGATGGCGGTGATGGCAATATCGAGCTTTATCATAACGGGCAGCTCGTTGCATGGGACGATTATCTTGAGAAGTATCCTAATCTTAAGGATATGTATACTGATGAAGAATGGGATCAGTTCCGCCAAAGTGACGGCCATATTTATTGGGCTAATGTTTTTGGAAACCACTATCAGAAAGACACTACAACTCTTCATAACGGTCAGGCTTTCTGGATCCAGACACGTGTTCTTGAATGGGACGGATATCCGAAGATCGAGACTTTGGATGAATACTTTGATCTGCTTGAAAGATATGCTGTTTCTAATCCTGTAATGCCTGACGGAATGCCGGTTATTCCTTATACAGTTCTTTGTGAAGACTGGAAGTATTACTGCATAGAGAATGCTCCCATGTATCTTGACGGATATCCGGGAAACAACTGCGTGATCGTAAATGTCGATCAAGGTATGGATCATCCGGTTGTTGTTGACTATAATACGACGGCTACAGCCAAAGAATATTTCAGGAAATTGAATGAGGAATACAAAAAGGGCGCAATCGATCCCGATTTTGCTATACAAACATACGATGAGTACATCTCCAAGCTCATAACAGGCCGTGTATTAGGTTTTTGCGATGAGTACTGGGATTTTGCTTATAACCTGATGGGACCATTTAATCAGCCGATGGTAGATAAAAACGGTAAAACGTATACTCTTTCCGAGATCGGATGCGACTACGTGCCCCTTGGTCTTACTATCCGTAAGGGTATGGATCAGCATTATCATACATATGGCGATACAATCAACACAGCTTCAGGTATTGCCATAACCACAAGCTGCGCTTATCCTGATCTTGCATTTTCTTTCCTTAACGATATTCTAAGTCAGGAGATCCATGATCTGAGATTCTGGGGGATCGAAGGCGTTGATTATCTTGTTGACAACTCAGGACTTTTCTACAGAACTGAGTCTATGAGAGCGAATTGGTCTGATCCCGCTTATTTAGCACAGCATACTTGTGAATATTCATACATGCCTCAGTGGAGTGGTATGAGCAGAGACGGAATTAACCGCATGATGCCTGCTGAGCAGCCAAGTGAGTATTTAGTGACACTTCCGGAATCCGTTCGCAAATGTTTTGAGGCATATGGCGCATCAAATTATGTAGAATTCCTGGGTTCTGCAGAAGATGACCCGGGTCCCTGGTATCCTATGTGGTCATGGTCAAACAATCTCAGTACTGATACTCCGGGAGGAAAAGCCTGGCAATCTATGCAGGAAGTAAAGCACAAGTATCTTCCCGAGGTCGTTATTGGTAATGATTTTGAAGCTGTCTGGGGCTACTATATGGAAACTTATGAATCGGTCTATCCGCAGGATTTCCTTGCAGAAGCACAGGCTGAAGTCGAAAGACGAATGACATAAACCTTTCATCTTTAACAGATTAATAAGAAAGACTCAGCTTCATTCCGGCTGAGTCTTTTTATATCAGGTATTTGCTGTGTTTTCCCAGAAGCTTTTTTATCAAGACAACGAAAAGCAGACTTGCGAGCAGAGCAATGATCGAATTAAGCGGGAACAGTACTATTTCCTTATATCCGGGGATGAACTTCAAAAAGTAGATGAATGCAATGTGGCAAAGATATATTCCGAAGGAATAATCTCCGAGTAAATGCAGGAAGCTGATCTTTGGACATTTCTCGCTCTTGATGAGCTTATAGAATAAAAGCGTTATGATAATGCCGGTCAAAAGAGAAGTGAGCTTCTTCTGTGTGCCCGAATCAGTATCTCCTGTGCCGAGCCGCCAGTAGGTCTCAAAGCATTCCAAAGCAACAGATGCAATGAGAGCGATCACAAGAAAAGCTGTTGATAACTTAAGTTCCATAAGTCCGTTACCGAGTAAGTAACCGATATAGAAATATGTGAACCATACCAGACATGAGATCCCCATGATTATGCTAATCACTTTGTTGTTCTCATAACCGAAAAGCATTGGAAGATATCTCATGATTATCATTTCGAGAGGTGAGATAAGAAATCCCAAAAGCTTAAACTTAGACCGTGCGAGCTTGTCGATAACAGGGATCAGCAAAGCAAACTGGCAGTAAACCAGAACATAGTATGTAGCTGTGTTTGCATTGCCGGTAACCAGCTTATATAAGAAATCAGGAATGATCTTGGCAGGCTCATCATAGAACTTGATGATCACATAGATCAATGTCCAGATGACGTACGGTATGATGACTTTGGATATTCTTTTAAGAGGATACCAGCGTTCAGCGCTTGACAGAAGACCGCTTAAGAAAAGGAAAACTCCTACAGCGAAGTTAATGATGGGCCTATAGAAGACCAAAGGAAGACCTAACGGCCCGCTGTGAGTCATAACGACAGCAATAATACATATTCCACGTATTATCTGTATCGTATAACTCTGTTTGGGCGTTATGGTCATTTTGCGGTTTAAATCAATTGTTATCCAGATACTTCTTTACGGTATCAGGTGCAGGACCTCCGATCAGACTCCTTCCCTCAACACAAGTCTTCAAAGAGATGGCGTCGTAGACATCTTCTTCGAATGCGGGAGAGAATTCCTTGAGCTTATCAAGCGGAACGTCAAGAAGCGAGATGTTGTTCTCGATGCAGTAATGAACGAGCTTGCCGGAGATTGCGTGAGTCTCACGGAAGGGAAGTCCCTTCTTAACGAGATAATCAGCTAAGTCAGTAGCGTTAGTAAATCCGCCGAGAGCTGCAGCCTCCATATTGTCCTTGCGGATAGTCATTGTCTTGATCATGCCGGTGAAAGGAGGGAGGACAGCTTTGATTGTATCGATGCAGTCGAACATTGCTTCCTGTACTTCCTGCATATCCTTGTTATATGTAAGCGGAAGCCCCTTCATAATGACGAGTAATGAGATGAGGTCGCCGTAAACGCGTCCGGTCTTACCGCGGGTAAGCTCAGCTACATCAGGATTCTTTTTCTGCGGCATCATGGAAGAGCCTGTGGAATAAGCATCATCAAGCTCATAGAATTTAAATTCCTGGGAAGCATAGAGGATGATTTCTTCACTCATTCTGGAAAGATGCATCATGAGAATAGCGCAAGCTGAAGCGAACTCGATAGCGAAGTCTCTGTCTGCAACTCCGTCAAGCGAGCAGAGTGTTACGCCGTTCATACCGAGCTGCTCGGCAACGAATTCACGGTCAAGAGGATATGTAGTTCCTGCAAGGGCTCCGGATCCCAAAGGAGATATGTTAGCGCGGTCCTTGGCATCCAGTATACGCTCGATGTCACGCTCAAACATTTCGATATAAGCGGAAAGATAATGAGCGTAAGTTATAGGCTGTGCTCTTTGAAGGTGGGTGTAGCCGGGCATGTAAGTTGTAAGGTTCTCTTTTGCGATGTCAACGAGAACTACGATGAGCTTATCAAGAAGTTCGATTATCTCAGTTGCCTCATCGACCATATAAAGCCTCTGGTCCAAAGCCACCTGGTCATTTCTGGAACGTCCTGTATGAAGGCGCTTTCCTGCATCGCCGATGCGGTTAGTGAGCTCTTCTTCAATAAACATGTGGATGTCTTCGGCATCTGAATCAAATGTCAGCTTGCCGGATTCGATATCTTCCTTGATTGAAAGAAGGCCGCTCTTAATATCTTCAGCATCCTTTTCAGAGATGACTCCCTGCTTGGCGAGCATCTGTGAATGAGCGATGGAACCCTCAATGTCCTGACTGTACATCCTGCAGTCGAATGAAAGGGAAGAGTTATAATCGTTAACTTCTTTATCGGTTGCCTTTTCGAAGCGTCCTGCCCACATTTTCTTAGCCATATAATTACTCCTTAACATAATCAGGATCGATCCTGACCAATTCGGTAAGCGCTTTATTTCTGTAATTCAGATCTTCACGAAGCGTAAATCCCTGCGATTCCCAGAAAGCATTGCCGCCTTCGTTTTTCTTGAAAGCTACTAGAAGGACTTTGGTGATGCCTTCATCTTTCAGAGCGCCGAGTGCAAGCTCTACCAGCTTGCCGCCGATGCCTTCGCGTCTGTAATCCGGTGATACGCATGCGTGCTGAATTATTCCGCGCCTGCCGTCATGACCACATAATATCACACCGATGACCTTTTCATCGCTTACCGCAACAAAAGAAGTGTAGGGATTACGCTTTAAGTACTTATCGATACCTTCTTTTGAATCGTCTTTGTCATTAAGGCCGTTTCCGCAAAGCAGCCAGAGGTCATATGCCTGGCTGTAATCTTCGATAGTAATTAATCTGTAAGTGATATTCATCTTCAGCATGCCTCGCTTTCTTTGACCTCAGAAAATATCCACTGGGACGTTCCGCCATATGCGTCACCACAAAAACAGCTTGAAAATGCTCTGTTATGTGGTGGTTTTCCTGTTTTTTACCACAAAAGCTACTCGAAAATGGTCTGTTATGTGGTAATTTTCATGTTTTTACCACAAAATCATCTCGAAAAAGACCCGATTTGTGGTAATAGCTTAAGTAAACAAAAAGGGCTGTCTCCACATAAGAGACAGCCCTCTGTAATATCAGTTAATAAATCAGAGTAAACCGTTCTTCTGCTTCATCTTAGCGTTAACTTTCATCGGGAGACCAAAGCAGTTGATGAATCCGCCTGCGTCAGCCTGGTTGTAAACGTCGTCAGCCTCGAAAGTAGCGATCTCGGGATCGTAGAGGGAGAAGGGTGATGTTGTGCCTGCAGGAGTGCAATTACCCTTGTAGAGCTTCATCTTAACTTCACCTGTAACAACTTCCTGTGTCTTGTCTACGAAAGCAGAGAGAGCTTCTCTCAAAGGGTGGAACCACTGACCATAGTAAACGAGTTCAGAGAACTTCTGTGCTACGAGATCCTTGTAGTGGATGGTGTCACGCTCAACTGTGAGGAGCTCGAGCTCTCTGTGAGCAGCGAAAAGAAGTGTTCCGCCGGGAGTCTCATAAACGCCGCGGCTCTTCATGCCGACAAGACGGTTCTCAACGATGTCTGCGATACCTACGCCGTTAGCTGCAGCAACCTTGTTGCAGTATCTCAAGAGATCAGCAGGAGAGAGCTTCTGTCCGTCAACTTCAACCGGGATACCCTTCTCGAATTTGATAGTAACATATGTAGGAGTATCGGGTGCCTTCTCGGGGCTTACCATGAGCTCCAGGATCTTATCGAGGTTAGGCTCATTAGCAGGATCTTCAAGATCCATACCTTCGTGAGAGAGGTGCCAGAGGTTCTCGTCCTTGGAATAGTTGTTTTCCTTTGTAACGGGAACATCGATTCCACGGGCCTGAGCGTAGTCGATCTCCTCGTCACGGGACTTGATATCCCAGATTCTCCAGGGAGCCAAGATCTTCATGTCAGGATCGAGAGCCTTGATGGAAAGCTCGAATCTTACCTGGTCGTTGCCCTTACCTGTGCAGCCGTGAACGATCGTTGTGCATCCGTTAGCGTGAGCTGCCTCAACGAAGTGCTTAGCGATAACAGGACGTGCCATGGATGTGCCAAGCAGATACTTTCCTTCGTAAACTGCATTAGCCTTAAGTGTAGGGAAGACGAAGTCAGAAACGAATTCCTCTGAAATGTCCTCGATAATGCACTTGATAGCTCCGCACTTAAGAGCCTTCTTCTCGAGATAATCGTGATCAACACCAACGCCGACCTCACCGCAGTATGCAACTACTTCGCAGTCATAGTGCTCAAGAAGCCACGGGATGATGATAGATGTATCAAGTCCGCCTGAATAAGCCAGTAAGAATTTTTCTTTTGCCATAAGGCACCTCCGATTTATGAATATTTATGCAAGCTTTTGTATAAACTTCGCATATCATACACTTGCTTAATGCACAAGTCAACAAGAAGATTTTAAACACGGCGCTTTATAAAAGCAAATAAGAAAAAAGAATGTTTTTTTGTGCATGTTTTCACAACGATTGTTTTGTAAAAACATGTGGTTATGTATAAAATCATATGTGGCATAATATGCATTGATTAAATCTCAAGGGGATCTGTAACACTAATGGCTTATCCGTTGATGGAACATCTTACCGGTAAGGGCTATCTTTACTGCGGCAAGTATTACAGGGTCAGCTCGGAGCTGACTGAATCTCTCCAGAAACCTGTTGAAGCAAGAATCTATTACGAGACCGTCAGAGTTAAGGACGGTGTTCTTTTATTCGTTGAAGACCATCTGCAAAGACTCGTTAATTCAGTAAAAGGATTAGAGAATTTTCCCGTTAATACTTCGAAAATACTATCTGAAGCTTACAGCTTCGTTGATCTTGACGGTGTTAAGGATGGTTCTGTAAGAATTGTACTTACTAATGAAATATTGCTTATACATCAGGCTGATATCACGTTCCCTTCCAAAGAGCAGTTTGAGAGCGGGATCAATACCAGCATTCTTAACTGGGAGAGAAAGACACCTAATCTGAAGATATTCAGAGGCGATTATAAGACACGTGTAAACGAGAAGTTTAAAGAAGAGAATTCTCACGGACTTCCTTTCGAGCTTGTCCTCACGGATAACGAAGGAAAGCTTTACGAAGGATCTATGTCCAATCTGTTTGTTATAAGGGACGGCAAGGTATTTTCGGCACCTGACAATAAGATCCTTATAGGTATAACAAGGAAGAGAGTCATGGAAGCTCTTAAGCGTTCCGGTCTTGAGCTTCAGACCGGTACTTTCGCGCCTGATGAGCTTGATCCCAAGACAGATGCTGTATTCGTAAGCAGCACGCCTTTTGATATCCTGCCTGTCAGGTTCATTGACGGATACGAATTCAAGTCAAGCGGGAATGAAGTCTTGCAAATGATCTCTAAGATGTATCAGGAATATACATCTGAATATATAGACGCAGCCAAGCGCGCATTGAACGGATAATTATTTGGAGGTGGTATAAATGGAGGCTAAATCAGGAAAGATATCGGTTACGACAGAAAATATTTTTCCGGTTATCAGACAATGGCTTTATGAGGATAAGGATATCTTTATAAGAGAGCTTATCTCAAATTGTGCTGACGCTATTGCAAAGCACAGAAGACTAGTTGAATTGGGCAAGGCTGAGAAAGAGCCGGACAAAGCAGATTACAAGATCACGGTTACTTATGATGACGATAACAAGACTATCTCATTCGAAGATAACGGTATCGGTATGACCGAGAATGAGGTTGAGAAGTATATCAACCAGATCGCGTTCTCCGGCGCTCTTGATTTTGTAACCAAGTATCAGCAGGAATCAACAGACAAAACCGGCATTATCGGCCACTTCGGACTGGGATTCTATTCTGCATTCATGGTAGCTGATGAAGTTACTATCAATACCAAGAGTTTTATGGATGATTCCGAGCCTGTCATCTGGAAGTCTTCTGACGGTATGGATTATGAGATCCTGCCTTCCGATAAGGCTTCAAGAGGTACGGTTATCACATTAAAGCTCTCTGAAGATGCGATTAAGATCTTTGATTCTGCAACGATCAGGATGACGATCCGCAAGTATTGCTACTTCGCTCCTGCAGATATATATTTCGTTGATACCAAGTCTGAAAGACTTCAGGAAGAAGCTGAAGAGAAGCGCAAGAAGGAAGCAGAGGAGAAGGGCGAGACCTATACACCTTCGCCTGTATCTTATGTACCGGTCAACAACAAGTCGCCTCTCTGGACCAAGAAGCCTTCCGAGTGCACTGAGTCAGAATATAAGCAGTTTTATCACAGTGTATTTAATGACGGAAGGGATCCTTTGTTCTGGATCCACCTTAATATGGACTATCCGTTCACACTTCAGGGCATTCTCTATTTCCCTAAGACGGATAACATCTATCAGTCACTTGAGGGACGCATCAAGATCTATAATCACCAGATCTTCGTAGCAGATAACATTGAGGAGATAATTCCTGATTTCTTGTTCCTACTGCAGGGATGCTTAGACTGCTCTGATCTCCCGCTTAACGTTTCGCGTTCAGCTCTGCAGCAGGATGAGTACGTAAAGAAGCTCTCGGGCCACATAATTAAGAAGGTATCCGATAAGCTTAATGACCTCTTCAAGAAGCAGAGGGAAGATTATGAGAAGTATTGGTCTGACATCTCCGTATTCGTTAAGTACGGCATGATGAAGGAAGAGAAGTTCTACGAGAAGGTAGAAGGCATCTGCCTGTTTAAGACTGTGGATGATACTTTCAAGACCGTAGAAGAGCTTACTTCCGGAGATAAGAAGACTATCAGATATACAACTGATCCCAAGGCCCAGGCAGCTTATGTTGAGATGAGCAAGAACGACGGCTACGAAGTAGTTGTCATGAATGAAGAGATCGATAATAACTTCATGTCATATCTCGAAATGAAGAAGCCTGACTGCAAGTTTAAGCGTGTTGACTCTGAGCTTTCCGGTAAGGAATCTGATGAGGAGACCAAGAATAAGCTAAAGGACTTCTTTAGAAGCGCAGTCGGTGATGAGAAGCTGATCGTTTTCGCGCAGGAAATGGGAAAAGACAATCTCCCTGCATTGATCCGTGAAGCTGAACATAACAGAAGAATGAAGGAAATGCGCGCACAGTATGAGAGAATGATGTCATCGATGGGCAATATGTCTGAAGAACAACTCGCCGACATGTTCCCTGAGACCGAAGAGCTCGTTGTTAATACCGACAGCCCGCTCATCACAAAGCTTGAGGCTCTTGAATCAATGGGCACCAAGAAAGAAGAAGCTGACCGCCTGGCGCAGCACATCTACGATCAGGCTAAGCTTGCACACGGATCTCTTGACAGCGCAGGCCTTGAGAGATTCTTAAAGTACAACACCGAATTGCTCTCCAAGAGCGCTGATAATCTGTAATAAAATTTCACAAGGAGACACCTTATGAACGAGAATGATGTAAGACGAGTACTGTCAGAGAAGAAGGAAGGCTTTAACGTTGAAGCAGGCGGGATCCTTCATGATGTCAAATACGACTTGAATGTCGCTGATATCACCAAGGTCCGCGTTATCAACCGTTACGATGTATCAGGCGTTACTGATGAGGAGTACGAGAAAGCCAAGACTGTAGTCTTCAGCGAACCGCCTGTAGATATTCTCTACGATGAGAATGTCGACTTAAGTGATGCTGCTTATGTGCTCATCATCGAGTCGCTCCCCGGCCAGTACGATCAGAGAGCCGATTCAGCTGCCCAGTGTATCCAGTTTATGACTGCCAAGGAGAGACCTATCGTAAAGTGCGCTAAGATCGTTGCTTTCTATGGCAGCGTTTCTGATGATGAGAAGGAAAAGATCAAGTCTTATCTCATCAACCCCGTCGAAGCAAGGGAAGCTTCCGCTGCTAAGCCCGAGACACTGGTCGATAAATATGATATTCCTACAACCGTTGCTGACGTTGACGGATTCCTCGAAATGTCTGATGAAGACCTCGAGAATCTTAGAAAGTCCATGGGACTTGCTATGAGTTTTGCTGACATCAAGTTCGTACAGGATTTCTTTAAAGAGCAGGGAAGAGTACCTACAGTTACTGAGATCCGTGTTCTTGATACATACTGGTCTGATCACTGCCGTCATACAACATTCCTTACAAACCTCACTGATATCAAGTTCGAAGGTGATGACGAGCTCACGGCTGAGATCAAGGAAACATACAAAGATTACCTCGCAACAAGAGAAGACGTTTACGGTGAGAGGATCAGCCAGAAGCCCATCTGCCTCATGGACATCGGTACCATCGCAGGCAAGAAGCTCAAGAAGGACGGAAAGCTCGCAGACCTCGATGAGTCTGAAGAGATCAACGCATGCTCCATCAAGGTAAGGATTGAAGTAGACGGCAAGCCCGAAGATTATATCTTCATGTTTAAGAACGAGACTCATAACCATCCCACAGAGATCGAACCTTTCGGCGGTGCTGCAACATGCCTGGGCGGCGCTATAAGAGACCCTCTCTCAGGAAGATCTTATGTATATCAGGCAATGAGAGTTACAGGCGCAGGCGATCCTACGGTTCCTGTCGAACTCACACTCAAGGGTAAGCTCTCACAGAAGAAGCTTTGCCGCACTGCTGCAGCCGGTTATTCTTCATATGGTAACCAGATCGGTCTTGCAACAGGCCTCGTTGATGAAATTTACCATCCCGGTTATATCGCAAAGAGAATGGAGATCGGTGCCGTCGTCGGTGCAGCTCCCGCTTCAAATATCGTAAGAGAAAGACCTCAGGCAGGTGACATCGTTGTTCTCCTTGGCGGCAGAACAGGACGTGACGGTATCGGCGGCGCTACAGGTTCATCCAAGGCACACGATACACAGTCTGTCGTTACCTGCGGATCAGAAGTCCAGAAGGGTAATCCTCCGACGGAGAGAAAGCTTCAGAGACTTTTCAGGGATCCTGAAGTTACAAGACTCATCATCAGATGTAATGACTTCGGTGCAGGCGGAGTTTCCGTTGCTATCGGTGAGCTCGCAGCCGGCCTTAAGATCAACCTCGATGCTGTCCCGAAGAAGTATGATGGTCTTGACGGTACTGAGATCGCTATCTCCGAGTCACAGGAGAGAATGGCTGTTGTTGTTCATCCCGCTGACCTTGATAAGTTCATGGCTGCTGCAGCTAAGGAAAACCTCGAAGCTACAGTTGTTGCTGAAGTAACCGAAGAACCTGTTATGAAGATGGTATGGAACGGCAACACGATCGTTGACCTTCCCAGAAGCTTCATCGATACCAACGGTGCTACACAGTATGCTGAAGCAGATGTCGTACCTCAGGGAACAGGTGATTTCCTTGATACGCCTGCAAACGGCTATGTTGAAGGTAACTTCGCTGAAAGCCTTAAGGGTGTTCTCAATTCTCTTGAAGGCGCATCCCGCAAAGGTCTTATCCAGAGATTTGACTCTTCCATCGGCGCTGCAACTGTCGTATGGCCTTACGGCGGCAAGATGCAGAATTCACCTGAGGAAGGTATGGCAGCTAAGATCCCTCTCGATCACGGCACTACACATGACTGTTCTGTAATGACTTACGGATTCGATCCTTATTATATGGAATGGAATCCTTATGCAGGAGCTTACCATTCAGTTGTTGAATCACTCTTGAAGCTCCTTGCAATGGGTGTTGATCCTTCAAAGGCAAGACTCACATTCCAGGAATATTTCGAGAGAATGGGCAGCAATGAATCATGGGGCAAGCCTCTTTCAGCACTTCTCGGTGCTTACAAGGCACAGCTCGATTACGGTACAGCAGCTATCGGCGGTAAGGACTCGATGTCCGGAACATTTAACGATATCCACGTACCTCCGACGCTCGTAAGCTTTGCTGTAGGCATGTCTACTTCAGACAAGATCATTACTGCTACACTTACAGGCAAGGGCCAGAAGCTCTACCTCATTAAGTGCGCAAGAGATGGCAAGGGTTCTTATAAGAAGGATCATGTCCTCCGTGTATTCAAGGCTGTAAAAGAGCTCCTCGACAGAGGTGAGATAAAGAATGCCGCAGTAGTAAAGAGTGCTGGTGTTGCAGCAAGAGTTGCACAGATGTGCTTCGGTAATAAGCTCGGATTCGATTTCTCCGATAAGCTTACTGAGGCTGATCTCTTCTCTAAGACAATGGCTTCAATCATCGTAGCTATTCCTTCTGACGGAAATGCCGTTGATAAGGTAGAGATGGCAGGCGGCAAGTTCCTCGGTACTACAAATGACACAGGCAACTTCACTTATGCGGGTGCTACGCTTTCCGGTAAGGATGCATTAGAAGCATTTGAAGGAAAGCTCGAAAGGATTTTCCCTACAGTTGCAAAGTCAGCTGATATGCCTTTCGAGATCGAAGTATATACAGCAGGACAGCAGAAGAAGGCAGCTCCCGGAGTCCTCAAGGGCGCTAAGCCGAAGGTAATCATCCCCGTATTCCCGGGCAACAACTGTGAGATCGACTCTGCAAGAGCTTTCGAGAGAGCAGGCGCTGATGCCGAAGTATTTGTCATCAGGAACAGAAACCAGAACGATATCAACGAATCATTCGCAGAGCTCGCTTCCAAGATCCGTGAAGCCAACATCCTCATGATCCCCGGCGGATTCTCTGCAGGTGACGAACCTGAAGGTTCGGGTAAGTTCATTACCGCATCTTTGAGAAACAGCGGCATTGCAGATGCTATCTCTGATCTCCTTGATAACAGAGACGGTCTTGCACTCGGTATCTGCAACGGCTTCCAGGCTTTGATCAAGCTGGGGCTCGTACCTTTCGGTAAGATCTGCGACATGACACCGGACAGCCCTACGCTGACATTCAACAATATCGGCAGACACCAGAACAAGTACGCCAGAACCAAGATCATGACCAACAAGAGCCCCTGGCTCTCACTCACAAAACCCGGTGAGATCTATGATATCCCGCTCTCACACGGTGAAGGTAAGTTCGTAGCTTCCGAAGAGTTCGTAAGGAAGCTTGCTGCTAACGGCCAGATCGCAACATGCTATGTTGATCTCGACGGCAATTATGCTGCTGATACTGAGTTCAACGCTAACGGTTCCATCTGCGCCATCGAAGGTATCCTTTCACCCGATGGCCGTGTCTTAGGTAAGATGGGCCATACGGAAAGATATGAGTCAGATCTTACGAAGAACATTCCGGGCAATAAGTACCAGAAGATCTTTGAATCAGGTGTAGCGTACTTCCTGTAATGAACAGAGAGACCATAAAAGAGATTTTGCATTCAGAAGGAATTCTGCCCCTAAGTAAATACGGGCAGAATTTCCTTTGTGATGATCAGATTATCCAGAGCATAGTAGATCTGTGTGAACTTAAAAGGGAAGACATGGTTATAGAGGTTGGCCCCGGATTGGGGAGCCTGTCTTATCCGCTGTCTTTGATGACTGATCATCTGGCCTGTGTTGAGATCGATAAAGGTCTCTCGGAGCGTCTGAAAGAGACTATTACCAATGCGACTATATTCCACAAGGATTTCCTTAAGTTCGAACGTCCCGAGAATATAAACATCGATGTTGTTGTAAGTAATATTCCGTATTACATAATGACTGACATCATGAAGAAGATCTATGGTGAATATTCTGATGCCAGGAAAATGGTGTTCATGGTCGAAGACGATGCCGTTGCCCGGATCGACTGCGGACCTAATACTAAGCAATACGGTCCTTTGGCTATTCTCGGAAAGCTTTACGGTGATTATAAGTATGAGTTTAAAGTGCCGCATACTGCATTTGTTCCGCAGCCCAATACAACGTCTGCGGTTATAAGCTTTACCAGGAAGGACTCTGCGGAAGTTTTAAACACTGAGTTTGTTAAATTCCTTAACACATGCTTTGCGATGAGAAGGAAGATGCTCAAGAAGAACCTGTCATCTATTGCATCTGCAGAAGCAATAGATGAAGCTTTCAGAGCTTGTGGAATCAGCGAAAACACAAGGGCTGAAGAACTTGCGCCTGAAATGTTTTCGCAGTTATTCAAAACAATAGTGTTATAATTTAATATCTTCTAATATGGGGAGGTCTTAGTATGAGAAAATCTAATTCCAGCTTGCTCGGCAAATATTCTGACGGCTCTTACAAGCGTAAGGGTAAGAAGGATGCTCCTGCTATTGTTGAGTATAAGCAGCTCTACAAGGGTGAGATCAAGGCTAAGACCGTAACAGAGAAGAAGATAATCACATTGGAAGATAAGATCAATGCCAGAAATAAGCCTTCCCAGGAGACTGATTCCAAGGAAGAGAGCGCTCAGGTAACGATCGGCGGCGTACAGTATCTCGTAAGAAGCGGAGATGCCGGATATGACCGCATCATGAAGGTAGGATCTCTCGCAGACGAGATCTACAAAGAAACTAAAAAGAACAACCCTTATATTGCAACGAACAAGACTGCGATAATGTCACTTTTCGAGGCTTGCGACAGACTTATCACATTAAGGACTGAGAACAATGCACTTAAGACAGAGCTCGCTTATTATAAGATGAAGGCAGAGAAGGAAGCCGACAAAAATAAGGAAGATGTCCCGCCTACACCTATGGAAGAGCTTGCCAATAAAGTGAGTTCAGGATTGTTCGACCATTTAAAGAAGAAAGATGATAAGAAATAAGATCGAACTTTTAGCTCCTGCAGGCAATCTCTCCATACTTAAGACTGCCATAGACAGCGGAGCAGACAGTGTTTATTTAGGACTTAAAGAGTTCTCGGCAAGAGCATCAGCAGACAATTTTACGCTTGATGAGTTGGAAGAGGGCGTGAACTATGCGCACACAAGATCTTCTAAGGTTTTCCTTGCCGTCAATACTCTTATGAGCGACAGCGAATTTGAAGTATTCTATCCGACCATAGCTGAAGCCGTAAACATCGGTGTTGACGGCCTTATCGTGCAGGACCTTGCCGTGCTGACGAAGCTCGCATCGGACTTCCCGGATGTGATCATCAATGCCAGCACGCAGATGAATGTTTATTCGGCAGACGAATTAAAAAAGCTCTCTGAGCTCGGCGTTAACCGCGTGGTCCTTCCGAGAGAATTATCCTGTGACGAGATAGCAAACCGTACCAGAGTTGCCGATAAATACGGCCTTGAGACTGAAGTCTTTGCTCACGGTGCTGTATGCATCTGTGCTTCCGGACTCTGCCTTTTCTCTGCCATGAACAGAAGCGGTACAAGATCCGGCAACAGAGGAACCTGCGCACAGCCCTGCAGGGAAGAGTACGGTCTATTTAATAACGGATTAAGACTCAGAGAAGGCCATTTAATCTCACCTAAGGACAGAGATATTACTGATTACCTTGCAAGACTCATTAAGAGCGGCGTTAAGAGCCTTAAGATTGAAGGCCGTATGCGTGACGCGAACTATGTAAGGTCCGCTGTTTATTGCTACCGCCGCATGATCGACGCCTTTTATGATGGCAACCTCAATAACGATCTTATCAAGGAGATCAAGGCTGAACTTTTGGTCAACTTTAACCGCGGCGGATCGTTTACTTCACAGTATCTTAGCGGAAGTAAAGATGATCACATCTTATCAGGTGAATATCCCGGTAAGTACGGCGTCAGGATCGGCCGTATAAGCCGTTTGGACGCTAAGTCCGGTTCGGTTACTGTCGGTCTCAAGGCAGGCTCTATGGAGCCTGATAAGGGTGATTTCCTGTCCATCAGGGATAATGCCAAAGAAATCTGTTCTTTCCCTGTTGGAAAGACCAATCAGGGTCTTACTGGCATGGATATCAAGGGACTTCATCCTGACATGATCAAGAAGCTTAAGCCTGGTTTTGAAGTGTTCCTGATGAATCATGAACTGAATATCTCTAAGCAGGATTTAAGAAGAACTCCGGTTAAGATCACGCTTCATAATGACGGATCTGAGCTTAGTGCTAAGGCGGTTGTCTTAAGTGGCATTGCCATCGATATTACTGCCGAAGCAATTGCTGCAATTCCTTCAGATTACGAGGGAAGAGAACTTGATAAGGACAGGATCACAGAGCAGCTCAGTAAGACTCTTGATACACCTTTTAAGGTTGAATCTGTTGAGTATGAAGGCGTTGATTCTTACTATTGTCCCGTAAGCATTATTAATTCATTAAGACGTGAGCTCTTGCTTAATCTCGAGGTCAATGTAGTTAATTCTTTTAAGAGAAGTTACGGCACTGATTTTGTTGAAGATTCTGAATTCTTCGGCGAAGAAGGCCAGATGACCGGTGAGATCAAGAATATGTATACTTATCCGGTCTTAAGGCATAACGAAGACCTCCTCGAAGAAGGCGCAGATCTTTATGCTTTCAGCATCTACGATCTTGCTGATCCCAAGCTCTATCAGGCCATAACCGGGTTCGTACAAGACCAGGGCGCTGAGCTTGTTCTGATGCTTCCTGATTTCCATCACGATAAACTTAATAAGATGATCGAAAATGTCATCACTGATCTTAAGAATGACCTCGGAACCGGCTTTAAGGCAGTGCTTTCTTCAAGGCTTTTTACTGACCGTAAATTCTTAAAGGGAGATGTCGGACATTACGTATCTGCAGGTGCAAATATCTATAGTGCCAAAGCTCTTGCTGAGGCATTCTCATATGCTGATGCTGTCATGCCATCTTATGAGGTATCTGCTGACAGCTTCATCGATAATCTAAGAACACTTACGGAGACATTCAATATCGCTGAGAAAAAGCCTAAGCTGATCATTCATTCAGATGGTCTTATACCTTGGATGCAGTCAGATTTTTGTGCAGCGGGTAGGAATCAGAGACCTTGCGGTTTCTGCAGTTCGCAGGCTGTTTTCGACATGAAGCCTAAGAAGGACAGGGAAGATACTACTCTTAAGGTTATCCCTCATCCTGTTGACTGTTCATGCGCTATCTATGGCAAGCCCAAGAACCTAATGGATCAGGATTATGCTGATGCCATAGCTGAGTTGGGATTCGATGTTATTTGCAACTATACGATATTACCGGGAGGATCAGACAATGACTGAGATCTTTATCGAGAAGTGCAGGGAAGACGCCAAGTTGCCTGCTTATGCCCATGACGGTGATGCAGGCATGGATCTTTATGCTGCTGAAGAGGTAATAATCGAGCCCGGTAAGTCAGCACTCGTTCCGGTTGGGATCAAGCTTGCAATCCCTTACGGTTATGAAGTTCAGATAAGACCCAGGAGCGGTGTCTCTCTGAAGACTCCGTTAAGGATTCCGAATGCTCCCGGCACCATCGACTGCGGTTACAGAGACGAAGTAAACGTTATCATCTACAACGATTCGTTTATGGTAGAAGAAGGCGTTAATGATATCCTGACTCTTGATCAAAAGGGATGTATCCACGGTACATATAAGATCCGTAAGGGTGACCGTATCGCACAGATGGTTGTCGCGAAAGTAGAATACTGTAAGTTCGTAGAGACCGATAATGTAAAGGCTATCGGCGAAGACAGAGGCGGCGGATTCGGCTCGAGCGGCGTAAATTAAGATAGAAAAACCCGCTCTTCGATGTTAGAATTGTCGGGTTATTTAATTGGGGAGACAGGAAGTAGATAATGAGAAGCGGTTTTGTCAGTTTCAGCGGCAGCGGTAACAAGCGCAAGAGTCCTTTTATCATGAGGCTTGCGCTGATTTTGAGTATCGTCGCTGTACTCATTATCTCCTTTATCGCTTTAACTGTTTTCTCATCCAACAGACTGATGAACATCAAGGGTTACGAAGTATCTAATGTTCCTTCGAATATCCTTCCTTCATATAGCACGACGAGCTTCCAGTCAGCAGACGGCCAGACTTCGCTCCAGGGATGGTTCTTTAAGACAAAGAATCCTATCTCTACTATAATCGTTGTCCACGATGCCGGTTCCAACAGACTTCCGTTCGGCGTCGAAATGATCGATATGCTTGAAGGCTGGCTCGAGAACGGCTACAACGTATTCATGTTTGATCAGAGAAATTGCGGTACGTCAGGCGGTGATATCTGTACTTACGGTTATCTCGAATGGCAGGACGTACTGGGAGCCATAGGTATCGTTAAGCAGATCTCTGTTACTACTGACGTTATCCTTTACGGTATCGGCACGGGCTGTACATCGTGTCTATTAGCCTACAACAATCTTCCGCAGGAAGGCGCGGGCGAGATCACACTCTCTCAATATAGTAACGAGATCCGCAATCTCGGATTTGATAAGTCTTATGTCATCGGCATGATACTTGATTCTCCCGCAAAAGAATCTGACGACTACATCAAGCCCGAAGTAGTGCAGAGCGAGCCGCTGGGCTTTATCACACAGTATTCTGTTCCTTATGCGATCAGAGTATCTTCCGGTGCCGATAACATCAGTCTTGCAGCTGAGATCGCAAGACTGCCTTTCCCTGTGCTCATCATATATGGCGGTCACGATACCTTCATCGGAGCTGATAAGATCGACCAGATAATCACCGAGCGCAACAGACTTAACTCAAGTATCACCAAGAGCGTAATGGTCTCAGGTGCAGGTTATCTTGAGGAATATACCATCAATAAGAATCTTTATATCGATACGATTAATGATTTCCTTAATTCATTCTATTTGCGTGACAACTGATATGAGTACGGCAAAAGACATTTTGATACTTGGCATAGAGAGTTCCTGCGACGAGACAGCTGCGTCTGTAGTAAAGAACGGGCGGGTAATTCTTTCTAATTGCATTGCTTCCCAGGCTGATTTCCATGAGCAGTACGGAGGCGTTGTACCTGAACTTGCTTCAAGAATGCATATCGATGCTGTTTATCCTACAGTCTCGAAAGCATTATCTGACGCTGGCATTACTCTTAATGACATAGATGCTGTCGCAGTTACTTACGGCCCGGGCCTTGTAGGTGCCTTGCTGGTCGGATTGTCTTGTGCCAAGGGCCTTTGCGAAGTATCTGGCAAGCCTTTGGTAGGCGTTAATCATTTGAAAGGGCATATAGCAGCTAACTATCTGTGCTTTGAAGAACTGGAGCCTCCGTTCCTTTGCCTGTGTGTTAGCGGCGGAAATTCAATGATAGTACGCGTTGACGATTATACCGATATGAAAGTTCTTGGCCGCACCAGAGATGATGCAGCCGGAGAAGCAATCGATAAGATCGCACGTGTTGTCGGCTTGGGATATCCGGGCGGCCCAAAGATGGACAAAGCAGGGCAGGGAGGCGATGTCACCAGGTATGTTTTCTCCAAAACTCACATGGCTGACACATTGGACTTCTCGTTCTCAGGTCTCAAGACATCAGCTCTGAATCTGATCAACGGCTTAAGACAAAAGGGTGAAGAGATAGAGCTTAAAGACTTTGCAGCTTCTTACCAACAGGCAATCGCTGATGCTTTGCTCAAGAATACAATGACAGCGGCAGAGCAGACAGGCATAAAGAAATTGTGCCTTGCAGGCGGTGTTTCCGCGAACTCTTTCTTAAGAAATACTTTTGATAAGGCTGCAAAGAAAAGGGGAATAAAGCTTTATTATCCGGAGCTCAAGTATTGCACCGATAATGCTGCGATGATCGCATCCTGCGGTTATTATGAGTTCAAAGACGGCAAGAGAGATACTTTGGATCTAAATGCTTATCCGTCGTTACAGATGTAAAGTCCCTAAAATCGAACCGGTAGTTCGATTTTAGGATTGATTGAACATCAGATTTGCAAAATGGATATCAATATATAAAATATACGATTATGGCAATCAAAAAAGGTATAAAAATAATAGCTGAGAACCGCAAAGCCTATCACGATTACTTTATCGAGGAGAGGTTTGAAGCGGGCGTGGCTTTATCCGGAACCGAGGTTAAGAGCCTCCGCGCCGGCCGTATCAATCTTAAGGATTCTTACGTTCAGGTAAAAGACGGGGAGATGTGGCTCATCGGCGTTCACATCAGCCCGTATGAGCAGGGTAACCGCTTTAACCTTGATCCTGAGAGGAATAGAAAGCTTCTGATGCACAAAAGAGAGATAATCCGCCTGTATTCAACAGTCAAACAGGACGGCCTTACGCTCGTGCCCACAAAATGCTATTTCAAAGACAGCAAGGTCAAGTTCGAGATTGGCCTCGCAAGAGGTAAGAAAGACTACGATAAGCGCGATGTCCTCGCGAAAAAAGAAGCCAACAGAGATATTGACCGTGCCATGAAGAATGCCAAGAAATATCAAGATTGATAAAGTTGTTATATAATAAATAAAATTATTTAACGGCAGGGAATAGGATGTTAGACAAGATCAGGGAACAGAAGCGCGAGAAAGAGATATCGGCAAGATATGTCTTTTTAGCCATTTTCTTTTGGATCTTGACGATTTCCTGGATCGTTGTGATTTTCAGATTATCGTCCGATACAGCGGAAGATTCATCCAAATTCTCACATACGATCCTCGATTATATCAACGAATTATTTAATACGAATATCTCTGATGACTCAATATTGAGAATGGTCGCCCATTCAGCTGAGTTTGCCCTTTTGACCGTTCTGTCATTTCTTGCACTTTCATCAACCAACAGGATCTCCAGCAAGACATCCTATGCTGAGAGTCCTGTCAAGCTCTTAAGATCTGATAACGAGATGAACATTATCTTCACGTTGTGGTTCACGATCCTCAACGCCATCTTCGACGAATATCATCAGCTTTTTGTAACCGGCCGTGACGGTACCATCATTGATGTGCTGATCGATCTCATCGGAATCGTAATTGTACTTGTAATCATCCGTGTCAGTTTTTCAATTTACATGAGAACGAAGGGTAGGACGGAGATCGTCTACACCTGATCCAATGATTTATCTGTAATTGATTAACTCTAAATAGAAGTAATTTTCTTTATATCTAATTCGGTATAATTATTATTTTGTCGAATTGAGAAGAGGTTTTTAAAAGGATAATGGGAATATGATCGATTATAAGATTATTATCAGAGCGCTTTTTGGCCCAGATTCGTGATTCTCGTGATCTGATATTCTTTATGTGATTATCTGCGTGTACTCATTTTATAATTCGTTCTTAATCATATAATTGATTCTGTTTTTACAATTAATTACTCATTAGATTCTTTTTCAATCATTTGCACGTGTATTATTCGTTCCAAAATCTTTTTATCGTATTCAGATCGATCAATTGGTCGTCTGATATTTTTCTATTGGCTCCTGTGTGATTCAGATTTTTGATTTTCTAATCCGTATAATTTTCTGATTCGTTTTTTGTGCGATTACTCGCAGCATTTTCGCGCCGACGATTTCCGGCAAGCTTCATACAAGATTTCACAAAAGGATTAATACAAAACCTTCAAATCACGACATGGATCATACAAAAGCCTACAAATAAACCGACAATC
The DNA here is from genome assembly GCA_017427465.1 of Clostridiales bacterium. Lineage (GTDB taxonomy): Bacteria > Bacillota > Clostridia > Saccharofermentanales > Saccharofermentanaceae > Saccharofermentans. Next base: position 36,021 of record JAFRST010000021.1, read on the forward strand.
ATCCTACAAAGCATCGCTATTTACATACACTAAATTAGGCTTTTCCTGCACTATTATTTCGAGTCACCTCTCGACCGAATATATGTTCTTTTTAATGCAAACATTCCCCGAACATATAAAAAGCGCCCGCATTACGCGAGCGCTCATATTCATTGAAATATACATTTTATTGAGATGACTGCATTTCGACTGATGGAATCTCTGTTTTGATCATTGTCATCTTCATCTCTTCAGTCTGAACGTATAAATCTATCGCCTTTTCTACTGTGCTATTTAGAGATTCGTTCTGTAAGAAAGATAATTCTACGAGCTTTTTATGAAGTTCAGGAGTAATCCGGATATTGAAGCTGCCACGATATTCTTTATCGGGGCTTTGACCAATGTTTTCGCAGAATGCTAAGTAGTCATCAACCGCTTTATGGAATTCATTCTCGATTTCAGATACAGAATCACTTTCGAACGTGACAAGATCGTTGATACCTTCGATCTTACCATGAAGGATCAAGCTAACTGAATCGAATTCAACTCTTGCGTGGTAACCTTTATATTCAAGAATGTCATTTGGTTTATTCATTATAATTCTCCTAGTTCAACAAGCTTTTCGTATAAATCTCTTGTTGTAGCAACTGACATAACGTCACCAGGATGCGGTTTGTGCAACAAGATCTTTATGTTATCTGATTCTCGATAAAACAATACTCTAGAACCAGACGTCTTCCCTTTTTGATACTCAATAAAACCTAACTGCTTTAATAGTTGTCTTGCTTCCGTGTAAGTATAATCTTTTGGAACAGATTGTATTCTGGCCTTTGCTTTATCCGCTTTAGTCATACTTACCTCTTTGCAACTATTCTTTAGTTGCATATTACTCCATATAATAATAGTTGTCAAAGTCCAATTTCTCAATAAAAAAGCGCCCGCATTACACGAGCGCCATTATGCAAAATCATAATCTGTTTAATTAAGCATCCGGATCAGTATTGATGTCATCGTGGCTTGTCTTGCTCTCACCGTCTACTGTGTTAGCATCGTAGAGGTCCTTCTTCATCTTTGAGCTGCTGATCTCAGGTGTTCTGGGCAGATAAACCACTTCTACTCCCTCTTCCTTAAGGAAGTCGAACTTGCCCTTCCAGTCGTCACCCATTACGAATGTATCAACGTGATATTCGTGCATGTCTGAACGCTTCTGTGTCCAGCTGTTCTCAGGGATTACGAGGTCTACATAACGGATGGATTCGACCAGAGCCTTGCGCTGCTCATATGTGAAATAGCATTTCTTGTGCTTCTCGGTCCAGTTGAACTCATCAGAGCTGATAACGACGATAAGATAATCGCCAAGAGCCTTAGCTCGTCTGAGCAGGTTGATGTGTCCGTAATGAAGCAGATCGAATGTTCCGTAAGTGATGACTCTTTTCATAGATTGATCTCCTTGCGCGCGCATAGCCGCGTTTTTGATTACTGCAGTCTCATAATTTATATCAAGAATAGGCTTGGACAGCTCTGTTATGCCGTCGCGGCCCATAAGATTCATAGCTATTTCAACAGCTGATGCGTTGTGGTTAATGATCTGGTCAACGGCCGTAATGATAGGCATTTCGACCTCGTATTGAGCCGCTAACTTGATGGCGGCAGGAAGTGCGTTGATGCCTTCAACGACCATTCCAACCTGCTTAACGGCATCGTCGGTACTGTAGCCCTGGCCGATAAGATAACCGCACTTGTTGTTGCGTGAATGCTTACTCATGGCTGTTACGATAAGGTCACCGACACCTGCAAGACCGCTGAAAGTATCAGAAAGACAGCCCATCTTAAGGCCAAGACGCTCGATCTCAGCAAGACCGCGGGTGATCAAAGCTGCACGGGCGTTATCGCCATATCCTAAGCCGGCTGAGATACCGGAAGCCAATGCGATAATGTTTTTGAGCGCGCCGCAGATCTCAACACCCTTAACATCGGTATTGGTATAAACCCTTAATACGGGATTCGCGAAAACACTCTGAATATATTCAGCTGTTTCAATATCAGCATGAGCTGCAACAATAGTCGTAGGAAGGTCCTTAGCGACTTCTTCAGCGTGCGTAGGACCTGATAAAGCGACAACAGAATTGCACTTCCCTGCCTTATTAAGCTCATCGACTATGATCTCAGACATTGTCATCAGAGTATCAGACTCGATACCCTTGGCAACGTCTACGATTACCTGTGATTCAGTAATGTAAGGAGCTGCGGAGCGAACGGTAGAGCGGACGAATACCGAAGGTACTGCGAATAACAATATGTCAGTGCCTTCACAAGCGGCAGCAACATCATCCGTAAACAATAAAGCATCCGGAATATCCATATAAGGCAGATTCTTGTGCTGCCTTGTACGTGATAATTCTTCAATCTCGGCGGGCAATGCAGACCATACCGTAACGGAATGACCTATATTGCAGAGCATCCTTGCTAAGGCTATGCCCCAGGTTCCTGCGCCGAGAACGGATATTCGCTTCATATCAGTCCTCACCAAAGTCTATATCTACTACATGCAGGACTCCGATGCGCTTCTCTGGCGGCGGCAGAGTCATGTAATCTCCGAACTTCAAGGTCATGTACTCATCATAGCCTTTCAGGATGCGAAGTGTAGTGTCCTCAAATTTTACGTCAATATACTCATCAAAGCAATGAGTCGGAAGTCCGTATTTGGATTGCTTGGTGCGGTAAGGGAATGTCATGTGACGCGACAGATAATGCTTCTTCTTGCTGTTGTTATTCCTCTCGGCGATCCTGTTCATCCAATTAAACACGGTCTTCTTGGGGATGTGATTGATCAGAGAATACCATCCGCGCAGGAAAGCATTAGGAGCATACTTCCTCCCTACTATCGAATACTGGCACTTGCGGATAAAGAAGCACTCAAAGAAATGTATCTGTCTCATCGGAAAATGGTCAGGAACGCCGTCATATATAAAGACATCGATAAAGATGCCCTTATGGAACTTGAGATCTTCCTGCCTTTCCTGGATGAACTTGGTGCCGTTGATCCTGAGCTTGGAATAGCCCCAGTGATATTCAGGATCTGTGCGGAATTCCTGTAAAAAGTACTTAGGATCAAGGTCGGTCTTGCATGCTTCGTAGAACTTCTTATACTCATCACGCATGAAGATGACATCAGCATCATCGTCCCACGGAATAAAGCCGCCGTGACGGATGGAGCCTAATAAGGTGCCGCCTTCCAAGGTATACTCTATACCGTTCTTGCGGCATATCCTGTCTACCTCTTTTAATAATTCAAGGAGCTTTCCCTGAAGCCGCTTGAGATTATCACCTTCAATGATCATAGGTTCCTAAATAACATCCTCGAAGTTTCTTCAACAACAATGAACAATCCCTTTCGAGATTGTTCATTGAAGTATTTTATCATAATAATATTAAAATCAAGAATTTTACTGAAATTCCGATTTTATGATACCTGTTCGTCGACTGTCTCGACAATTTCCGTCTCGGAGGCTGTCTCCTCAACTACTGTCTCAACGACTTCTGTTTCAACAACTTCAGCCTCGATAACTGCTGTCTCCTCTGCAGAAACATTATCTGATTCCACGATTACAACTTCGTTTGCAGGCTCTGATACAACAGGTTCGACTAATACGTTAGGATCTGACAGATCGATCTGGTTCTTGAAGCCTTCAGTAACAGGCACCGCTACTACCTTGAGGTAGGCCTCAATGGATGTTACTGAAAGATCGTAGTCATCCGTTACAACACAACGGTATTTTGATCCATTGCGGGCTTGTGTAATCTTAACTTTTAATGTGGCAGTTTTATTGCCTGTCCATGATGAATCAACCCATTCATTATTCTTGAATTCCTGCCATTGATAATGCAAAGTGCCTTCGCCTTCAGCTTTTACGCTGTATACAGCTATTTCATCAATTACACCTGTGTAGTTGGCGGGTTGAGTTTTAATAGTAGGTCCTTCATAAACACTTGCACGTTCAATTATAACTGTATTAGAAGTAGTTGAGAGTCCCGCGCCATCAGAAACTAAACATCTAAACTGTTGTCCATAACGAGCAGAAGTAATTTTAACCTTTAAAGTAGCAGTTTTATTACCAGTCCAAGAAGAATTAACCCATTCATTATTTTTGAGTTCCTGCCACTGATATTTTAATGTTCCTTCTCCTGCAGCCTTTACACTGAATACGGCAATTTCATCAATAGAACCTGTAAAATTAGATGGCTGAGTATTAATTGTGGGGCCTTCATATACATACGGCCTTAGAATAGAAACTGTATTAGAAGTAGTTGAGAGTCCCGCGCCGTCTGAAACTAAACATCTAAACTGCTGACCAAATCTAGCGGTAGTAATCTTAACTTTTAAAGTTGCTGTTTTATTACCAGTCCAAGATGAATCTACCCATTCATCATTCTTCAGTTCTTGCCACTGATAATGTAATGTACCAACACCCTCGGCTTTAATCGAGAATATAGCAGTTTCTTCTAAATAACCTGTAAAATTAGTTGGCTGTGTATTAATAGCCGGGCCCTCGTAAACATAAGTGCTTTCAATTGTTACTTCCCTCGAAGTTGTTTTGTATCCAGAACCATCAGTAACAATACATCTGAATTGCTGTCCAATTCGAGCTTGGTTTATCTTTACTTTTAAAGTAGAAGTAGTATTGCCTGTCCAAACAGAATTAACCCATTCATTATCAATACACTCTTGCCACTGGTATTTTAAGGTTCCTTCTCCTTCAGCAATTATTCTGAAAATAGCTATATCACCAATTGAACCTGTAAAATCAGCAGGCTGAGTAGTGATGTTAGGTCCAGCATAAAAATAACTTCTATCAATAATAACTTCACGTGAAGTAACTGCAATTCCATCTCCATCAGTAACAACACATCTGTATTTTTGGCCAAATTTAGCAACAGAAATTTTAACCTTAAAAGTAGATGTCGAATTACCTGTTGATGTTGAATTGATCCATGTATTGTTCTTGAATTCTTGCCACTGATAAGTGAGAGTTCCTTCTCCGGATGCTTTAATCCTGAATACTGCGACTTCGCCAATTGCACCCAAATAATCTGAAGGTTGTGTATTGATAATTGGACCGCCGTTATAATTGGGATCATAGATAGTAACAATATTAGATTCAACGATATTGTCTTCTTCGTTTGAAACAATACATCTAAATTGCTGACCGATACGATTCTGAGTGATTTTGACCTTAAATGTCGCTGTGGTATTGCCTGTCGAAGTTGAATTGACCCATTCATTATTCTTGAATTCCTGCCACTGATAACTCAGTGTGCCTTCGCCTTCTGCTTTAATTCTAAAGACAGCAATATCGCCAATTGAGCCGGAATAATCGGTTGGTTGAGTACTAATTGTCGGAGCGTCATAAAGGTATTCTCTGACAATAGTAACTATACTGGAAGAAACAAGATAATTAGCATCATCAGTTATAATGCACTTAAACTTCGTACCAATACTATCTTGTGTAATCCTATACTTAAATGTGTTCGTAGAGTTTCCTGTGGATGTTGAATTTACCCATTCATTATTTTTATATTCTTGCCACTGATAGTATAAATTGCCATTACCTTCAGCCTCAATATTAAATACAGCAATGTCTCCTAAACGACCTGAATAGTTAGTTGGTTGATTTAAAATAACAAGCGCTCGTGGTTCAACTGTAAGTGTTGCAGGCAAAGAAGACAATTTATTACCAAAGCTGTCTTGGATTTCACAATAATATCTATAACCATTCTTACTAAATAATATATCCATATTTAAAGAAGATGTGTTTGAGCTGGAAGTCTGTAAAGCTGCCCATTCATCTCCATTATATTCATACCACTGGTATGTAAGATTATCTCCATCAGCAACAATGCTGAATGTTGCTGTGTTGCCTGTTGTTCCGGAAAAATCTAATGGTTGAGAAAGAATAAAGAGTGGCGGCTTTACTGTAAGAGTAACATCTCTTGTTGTTGTTGTATTACCATAACCATCGGTGATGACGCAGTGATATTTAGAACCATTACAAGCATCAGTTATATCAATAGATAATGATGCTGTATTCGCGCCGTCATTATTGGAACAATTGACCCATCTACCATCAGTGAATGTCTTCCATTGATAATACAGTTCATCACCTTGAGCTTTAACACTGAAAGTAGCTGTCTCACCTGCTAATCCTTCAAAATTAACAGGCTGAGTATTGATCTTAAGAGGAACTCGATCAATTGTAAGAGTAGCATTATTTGAAGTCATAGAATGGCCAAAAGCATCAGTAACTTCACAGCCGTACTTATGTCCATCTTTACTACAAGAAATATATACTCTTAATGTTGATGTATTATGGCCGGAATAATCACATTCTGACCAATTTGTGCCATCATATTCAAACCATTTATATATAAGGCCGTCTCCTGTGGCTCTGACATTGAATGTAGCCAATGTGCCGACTTTGCCGTTGAAATCTGAAGGCTGGGAGGTAATAGACATCGATGTGCCGCCTGCAAAGTTAACAGTAATATTAAAACTAGCGAAAACATCATCCATTGATAGCTCTTCATCTTCAACAAGGATATGAATACTATTAAACTGTTCATGAGTACCATTGTATGTAACTTCATGAAGATTAGAGCATCCTGAGAAAGTAAGATGACCGAATTCCAAGACGCTGGAAGGAATCGTGAAGCTTGTAAGGCTGGTGCAATTTGTAAAAGCATCACCGATAGATGTAATACCGTTGGGAATGTTTATTGTAGTAAGACTTGAGCAATTCTGGAAAACACCTGTTTCCAATTTAAGTATATTAGCAGGAAGTGACACAGTCTTAAGGCTGCTACAAGAAGCAAAAACATATTCGTTAAGTGTCGTTATATACTGGGGAACGGTTATTTTAGTAAGTGCTTTACAGCCGTTAAAAGCAGATATGCCTAATGTATTAAGTCCGCTGGGCAAAGTGACGTTGCTGAGCTTCTCACAGCCCTGGAAAGCAGCTTCTCCAATATCCGTAACAGTGCTAGGGATAGTAGCTGAAGTTATATTCTTGTCTCCGTAGAAAGCTTGTAATTCAATTGTTTTTACACCACTGGGGATAGTAACAGAAGTTAAAGCCGTGCAGGATTTAAAACAATGATCAGGAATAGTTGTGAGATTGCTGGAGAGTGTTAATGTTGCAAGCTTAGAACATGACAGGAAAGCACTGCCTCCAATTGATGTAACGCTGTTAGGAATTGTAACAGAAGTAAGCCTGGAACAAGAGTTGAAAGCATCTTTTCCGATAGTAGTAACCGTAGAAGGGATCGAGACACTTGTAAGATAAGAATGAGATTTGAAAGCACAACTTCCGATATTAGTTACGCCGCTCTTGATCTCAACGGAAGTGATCTTAGAACGATTGCTATACCACGGTACAGCACTTGAACTGGCATAATCAGTCATGGCGCCTGAACCCTGAATGGTCAGCTTACCGCTGTCATCAAGAGTATAAGTAACGCCTGTACCGCAGCTTCCGCTGGCGATAGTTGCAGCATTTGTCTTAAGTGCCGGGAAAGATGCGACAGCTATGAACACTGCAAGGAAAAAGGATAGGATCTTCACTTTTTGATGTCTCATAATTTACCTCCAAGGAAACACTTCAATTATTTTATTTATATATATAAATATTCTCAATGTCATTTATGTCCATATTAGAACAAAAACGTAAATTAAATATTTTTTATGACCAATTTTTAATAAATTTCAGTCTGATGTATCAGAAATCTGAAATTGTCTTGAAAAAATAAAACGAGACTGACTACCAGCCCCGTTTTATAGTCATATTATGTGTCTTCCAGCTTACCTTATCCAGTCGACAGTAATCTCTTTTACATCAACGCCGTCACGCTTCCTGATAAACTCAGGCGCTACCTGGGGGAACATTGCGCAGGACAATACATCCTCTTCACTCTTGGCGATGTCCTTATACTGTTCCTTGATAGACTCAAGCTCAGGTTTAAGAAGATCTGCAGGACGGCAGGTAATGACCTCGTCAGACCCGATTGCCTGAGATCGTATTTCTTCATTTACAACGCCCGGGAGCTGGCCGTATTCGCCTCTTAAAAGTCCCTTGGATTCTTTAGTGAATGTCTTATATCTGCCCATCAAAACATTAAATACGGCCTGTGAACCTACTATCTGGCTGGTAGGAGTTACAAGCGGCGGATAACCGAAGTCTTCACGGACCCTCGGAACTTCCTGGAGGACCTCCTCCATTCTGTCTTCTGCATTTGCCTGCTTGAGCTGTGACAGAAGGTTTGAGAGCATTCCGCCCGGTACCTGATAGAGCAATGTATTAGGATCTACGCGAAGAACTTTAGAGCTGATAGTACCTGCAGCCTCCATCCTGGAAGCTACTCCCTTAAAGTGGATAGCAGCCTCATTGAGCTTATTAAGATCAAGACCTGTATCACGCTCAGTGCCGCGCAAAGTAGCAACTAATGACTCAGTAGCAGGCTGCGATGTACCGTTGGCGAACGGAGATAAAGCGCAGTCAACGATATCTACTCCGGCCATAGCAGCCATGAGATAGACCATAGAGCCTGTTCCTGTGGTGTTATGTGTATGGAGATGGATCGGGATTGATACCTTCTCTTTAAGCTTCTTTACGAGGCTGTAAGCGTCTGCAGGAAGCAAAAGGTTTGCCATGTCTTTGATGCAGATCGTATCAACGCCCATTTGCTCCAAGATAACTGCCTTATCAACGAAGTAATCCTCGTTATGAACCGGGCTTGTTGTATAGCTCATAGCAGCTTCTACAGTGCCGCCGTACTTCTTCACTGCCCTGATCGAAGCTTCCATATTACGGATATCGTTAAGGGCATCAAAGATACGGACTATATCAATACCGTTTTCTATAGACTTGGCGCAGAATGCCTCTACCATATCATCAGCATAGTGACGGTATCCCAGGAGATTCTGACCTCGCAAGAGCATTTGGAGCTTGGTGTTAGGCATGGCTTTTCGCAATGTGCGGAGCCTCTCCCAAGGATCTTCATTAAGGAAACGCATGCATGAATCAAATGTAGCGCCTCCCCAGCATTCGATCGACCAGTAGCCGATGCTGTCTAATACTTCGCAAGCCGGAAGCATATCCTCGAGGCGCATACGTGTAGCTGCCTGGCTCTGATGAGCGTCTCTTAAGATAGTATCCGTTATTTGAAGTTTCTTAGATGTAGCAAAAAGTTCAGACATCATAGACCTCACTTAACCTCGAAGAGCAAGTCGCCGCCTGCTACTGTAGAGCCTTCTGTAAGGCTGAGCGAGCCGATAACACCGTCAACAGGAGCCGTGATCTCGTTCTCCATCTTCATTGCTTCAAGGATAAGGACTATATCGCCTGCCTTAACAGCGTCGCCTGAAGCCTTAAGTACCTTAAGGATAGTTCCGGGCATCGGTGCGGTTACTGCGCCTGTGGAAGCTGCCGCAGGCTTTGATGCTGCCGTAGCAGGTGCTGCAGGTGCGTTTACAACGGGTGCAGGAGCAGCTTTGGCAACTGGCTGAACAGCTGCGCCGTTAGCTCCGATAAGCTCAACGTCCATCTCATATGTCTTGCCGTCTACTGTAATACGATACTTGCTCATATAATTATTCTCCCAACTGATATTTGTGATAAGAAATGTTGTTATCTGCTATATATTGCGCAAGAGGGCTTTTCCGGACCTCTCGAAAAGAACGAACCACTACATGATTGGTATCTACGCCGTTCTCTTCGGCGATGCAGGCTACAGCCATTGCTACGATTAACTGTTCATCCATAAAGCACCTCTTAAAGCGGGATGTTGCCGTGCTTTTTGTAAGGCAATTCGCGTTCTTTAGTCTTAAGCATCTTGAAGGCTCCTGCGATCTTAGATCTGGTCTCTTCAGGCAGGATGACTTCATCAACATAGCCGTGCTCAGCTGCAATATAAGGATTCATGAACTTTTCATTGTACTCATTGAGGAGCTCTTCCCTCTTAGCTTTGGGATCCTCAGCTGATTCGATAGCCTTCTTGCCGATGATGCTTACGGCACCTGAAGCGCCCATAACAGCGATCTCAGCGATAGGCCAAGCGTATACCATGTCAGCGCCTGTTCCTTTACTGTTCATTGCGATGTAAGCTCCGCCGTAAGCCTTGCGCATAATGAGACTTACCTTCGGTACTGTAGCTTCTGAATAAGCATAGAGAAGCTTTGCGCCGTGACGGATGATGCCGCCGTGCTCCTGTTGTGATCCGGGCAGGAATGCAGGAACGTCAACCAATGTCAGAAGCGGGATATTGAAGGAGTCACAGAAACGAATAAATCTGGAAGCCTTATCGGAGGCATTGATCTCGAGTGAACCTGCCATATAAAGTGCCTGGTTAGCGATGACTCCGATCGTCTCACCGTCCAATCTTGCGAATCCGACAACGATATTACGGGCAAAAGATTCCTGTACTTCGAAGAAGCTGCCCGCATCAACGATAGAGTTTATAACGTTTCGTACATCGTAAGCCTTCTTTGAATCAGCAGGAACGATGTCAGCCAAAGCTGAACTGTTATCTACTGCGGTACCCGGGACCTCAAGTGAGATATCTTCATTGCTCTGCGGAAGATATCCCAAGAGCTGACGTACGCCGTTAAGGCATGAGAGATCGTCAGGATATACAAAGTGTGCAACACCAGATGTAGCGCTGTGAACAGCAGCTCCGCCCAATGCAGAAGATGTGATCTCCTCACCTGTTACAGACTTAACGACTGCAGGTCCCGTGATGTACATCTGGGCATAGTCAGTCATGAAGATATAGTCGGTAATGGCCGGAGAATAGCAAGCACCGCCTGCGCAAGGTCCCATGATTACTGAGATCTGAGGAATAACGCCTGAAGCGATAGTGTTGCGATAGAAGATATCTGCATAACCCGTAAGTGAATCGATACCCTCTTCTATTCTTGCTCCGCCTGAATCGTTAATGGAGATAAAAGGAGCCTTCATAACCATGGCCTTATCCATAGCCTGACAGATCTTCTTAGCCTGTGCTTCTCCCAAAGAACCGCCGCCAACGGTGAAATCCTGTGAAGATGCGAAAGCAACACGGCCGTGGATGTAACCATATCCGGTTACGACACCGTCGCCGGGCTTCTTTTTCTTATCCATTCCGAAATCAGAACATCTTGAAGAGATCTGATCGTTAAGTTCAACGAAAGTGCCGTCGTCAAAAAGCGCTTCCATACGCTCCCTTGCGGTCAATTTGCCCGAAGAATGCTGCTTAGCGATCCTCTCGGCACCACCGGCTGCAGCCACTGCTTCCTTGCGGGAATTTAAACGGTCAATGCTGTTTTGCCACATTGAATCCATATAGGCCTCCAATACATTTTTACATAAAAAAGATCGCAATCGTGCCAAAATACTTAATTGCGACCTTATTATATCCCAAATACTTTGATTGTCAAACTAATTCAATAGAATCTGATATGTAGTAGTAAAAACCCTTCTGAACGCAGTATCTGTTGATCTCTTTTATCAGCTTCTCATCTGTCGTATATTCCAGCAAATAAATGTCAGCACCCAAAGCATCATAACGTTCAATGTAATCCTTAAAGTATAAGTGATCTTCAGCATCAGCCCTGCCAAAGCTATCATCTTCCCAATTTATCTTTGAGAAAACAGTCTCCTGATTAATCCCTGTGATAACATCATCCCACGAACCGCCTGCTGCACAATAAGCGTCCAGATAACAATCTCCGCCGTTAATGATGACTTCCAGGCCTGTGTCTACCATTGCATTCATCATCACGGTCAGGCCGTTCATTATCTCAGGCGTCGTATAGTTGTAGTAGACGTCACAATTATCAACGAAAAATCCGTCTATTCCCTTCTCTATCAAGGATGGAATCAGTTCATTGACAACGAATTGCTGCCATTTCACATCTGAAACATCAATCCATACTTCTTCTTCCCAGTGTTCATACGCTTCAAGCGCGAGATCCGCGTATTCATCATAGTAATCGCGAAAATTTTCAAGCGATCCGATATTGATATAACTGAATACTTTATGGCCTTCATCGCGGAATTTATTGATCTCCACTGCCCTGAAATTCTGAGCATCAATTACTACGGTTTTGTATGAATTCAATGAATCAAGGTCATCTTCAACGCTCAGGAAAACACCATATTGGTATTTAAAACTCTTATTATCAGACTTATCGGTATTTATCTTACAAGCAGTCAATAGTAAAAATGAGGCCAGTACAGCGGCCAATAGTACAATAACCTTTTTCATTCGGCTGAATTCCTATGGGTTAATCGTGCCTTAGTTTCATTGATAACTTCTCGAGTAAGCCAAAATAAATAGCCGATATGGAAATTATAAAAGACAATGCGATAGAAAAACGGCAAACCATGCTTAACACGGCAAGCTTTGCGTATCGTGCTGTTGGTCTCCCTAATTATCATACGTGATTCGTTGCACTTTGCATGAGATATGTCATTTTTCTTTGTAGCTCTGAAATTCTTATAGATACTACAGATACAGCTCCTGATATGTCTGAATAACAGAGCCTTATCTCTGTTATTTAATGACTTATCATCGCTCTGATCCAAAAGTGCTTCTATAGCAATTTTATATCCGTGAGAAGACTGGACAAGCTTACCTGATGTCATAATGGATCCCGGACGGTAACGTCGGTGGTAAAAACGATCGCCAAGGCACATTAGCCGCTCTGCATAAAAATAGGCTAAGAATGAGAAGCTGATATCCTCATGGAGAACACCTTCTTCGAATTTGAGTTTGTAATTACGTATATAATCAAGCAAATATAATCTAAGACATGCTTGTTCGTAATACTCACTGTTATTAATTGCCACAGACAAACTGTCTCTTCCGTTTTTTACCACATTATTCTGTACCGAATGAGTATAAGATCTTCCGGAATAATCGCCTGTCATACCGTCTAAAAAAGGTTCCGCTGAGAATACAACGACTTCAAGCTTGTCCTTTTCAGCCACGTTTACCAGCTGTTCTATGGTATTTACATCCCAATAATCATCACTATCAAGGAAGATAATGTACTTTCCGGTAGCTATTTGCATACCGGTATTGCGTGCAGCTCCCAAACCCTGGTTTTCCTTATGAATTACGGATATTCTCGTGTCTTTAAGTGCATATTCATCACATATGGCCCCGCTGTTATCAGTGGAACCGTCATCAACTAATACAATCTGAAGATTACTGAATGTTTGGCAAATGACTGACTCAATGCATTCTTTAAGATAGGACTCCACGTTATAAACGGGAATAATAACACTTACCAAAGGTAAATTGTTCATGGTAATGTCTTTAATAGAACTCATTTGTTTTTACCTAAGAATTTAGTTAACGAACGGCTTCCGTAACGTATGTAACCGCGTGTCGTGTTATTTACGCTATATGCTATCAAAAACAAGACATTTGGCAAAACGATGCAAATCATGAGACATCCCAGACTTTTAAGTATGCCCATAGCTCCGGAATAATCATTTCCCATTAGTTCTGTCAGCCAACCGACTGCCGAGTAAGTAACAAAACCGCACACTGCCGTAATGATCAAATAAATAAAATTCTCAATA
>JAFRST010000022.1 GCA_017427465.1 Clostridiales bacterium
GCACCTGTTGATAAGGCATTGAGCGACAATGTCATTTCCGGAACGCTGAACCTTACAGGTGTTATCAAGATCAGGACAACATCGACATTCGGGCAGAGCACTGTATCCAAGATATTGGAGCTCGTTGAGAATGCATCGGATAAGAAGGCAAAGGTTGAGAATTTCATTACCAAATTCGCAAGATTCTATACACCTGCTGTTGTTATCGCGGCATTGCTGCTTGGTGTAGTTCCTCCGTTGTTCCTTGGTATCGGAAGCTGGGATATCTGGAAGGAATGGCTTATAAGAGCCTGTGTATTCCTTGTAGTATCCTGCCCCTGTGCACTTGTCGTATCGGTTCCGCTGTCTTTCTTCGGCGGTATTGGCGGTGCTTCGAAGGACGGTATCCTCATCAAGGGCGCCGGATATATGGAAGTACTGGCCAAGATCGATACTGTTGTCTTCGATAAGACGGGAACGCTTACAAAAGGCGTATTTGCAGTAGATGACGTACATCCTAACCTGGTCAGCAAAGCTGAACTCCTGGATATTGCTGCATGCTGCGAAAGCTTCTCGAGCCATCCGGTGGCACAGTCGATCGTAAGGGCACACGAGGGTCATATCGATAAGTCGCTGATAGGCGAAGTCACGGAGATCGCGGGAAAAGGCGTAAAGGCAGTTGTAGAAGGCAAGACATATTATTGTGGCAACGGCCAGCTCATGGAAATGTGCAAGGCTGACTGGCACGACTGCCATATGACCGGAACGATAATCCATATCGCAAGGGAAGATGACGGAACATGTGAGTATTTAGGCCACATCGTTATCAACGACCAGATAAAAGAAGATTCGGAAGAGGCGATCAATAGCCTTAAGAACGTCGGTGTTAAGCGCCTTGTGATGCTTACGGGTGACAAGAAGAGCGTTGCTGAGAATGTTGCCGGCAAGCTCGGACTTACGGGCTTCTTTGCCGAGCTTCTGCCTGCAGATAAGGTTGCTAAAGTTGAAGAACTGCTCAAAGACGGCAAGGGCAGGCTGGCTTTTGTAGGTGACGGCATTAATGATGCGCCAGTGCTCATGCGCGCTGACTGCGGAATCGCAATGGGTGCAATGGGTTCTGATGCCGCTATCGAATCTGCTGACATTGTCCTGATGGATGACAAGCCGTCCAAGATCGCGGACGCCGTTAAGATCGCAAGAAAAACGATGAGGATCGTCTGGGAGAATATCATTTTCGCGCTCGGCGTAAAGGCTGTAATACTCGTGCTCGGCGCACTCGGTATCGCAAACATGTGGCTCGCTGTATTCGGCGACGTAGGCGTCCTCATAATCGCGATCCTCAATGCCATGAGATGCATGAGAAGGCTAAAAGCATAAGTGAGGTTACAAGATGTTTTGGAATAAGATATCGCCTGTATACGATCTGTTCGAAAATGTTTATAACCGCAAAGTATATAAAGGTACAGGCATTAAAGTATCGGAGTTTATAACAGGCTCCGACAGAGTACTTGAATGTGCCTGCGGAACCGGCGCGATTACCGTGATCATTGCTAAGAACTGCAGAGAGCTGGTTGCGACGGATTTTGCCGAAGGGATGCTGAAGCGTGCCGCTAAGAAATGCAGGAAGTCCGCAAATGTATCTTTCAGCAAAGCCGATATTACAGACCTTAAGTATGAGAACGAGAGCTTTGACAAGGCGGTGGCAGGCAATGTCATCCATCTTCTGCCTGAACCTGAGAAGGCGCTCCGCGAACTCGAGCGTGTCGTCAGACCGGGCGGCAGGATCATTATCCCGACATATATCAATAAGACTAAGAGATCCTCCGGAGCTGCCGTTAAATTCATTGAGCTTCTCGGAGCTGATTTTAAACGCCAGTTCGATCTCGATACTTACAGGAAGTTCTTTGAAGACAAAGGCTATGCTAATGCCGAATATCACGTTGTAGAAGGAAGGATGCCCTGCGCTATTGCAGTTATAACAAAGTTGTGATTCGATAAGTGTAATACTGAAAGGAAGATCAACTTTTAATATGTTCGATCCCAAGACGAACCGCTATCCGTATCCCGAACAGACGGATCAACATTACCTTGAGATCCATAAGGACCGGGGGCTGGTGTTTGATGCTTCATACCCATATATTGACAGATCCGGTTGGTTCAGATTCCGTCAGAGTGTGGTCCGATTTCTTCTTAACCTGATAGTTTTCCCCATGGCTAAGATCCGTCTGGGTCTTAAGGTCGAGGGGCGAGAAAACCTCAAGAAATATAAGGATGTACTGAATAACGGAGTAGTCTCCGTAAGTAACCACGTGCACATGTGGGATTACATCTCGGTGATGAAGGCACTTCGTCCTCACAAGACAAATCTTCTGGTGTGGGCACCGAATATCAACGGCGAGAACGGAACAATAGTAAGGCTTGTCGGAGGCATTCCGATCCCCGGGAAAGATGTTGCCGCACAAAAAGCTCATCTCAAAGCACTTAAGGGACTTCTAAATAGCCACGGCTGGATACATGTATATGCGGAAGGAAGTATGTGGGAATACTATGCTCCTATCCGTCCGTTCAAGCGCGGCGCGGCATTCGTAGCCGTAAGCAATGACAAGCCGGTATTGCCCATGGGATTTTCTTACCGCGAGCCCGGCAGGATCCGCAAGAATGTTTTTCATCAGACGGCTTTGTTTACTCTCCGCATCGGTGAGCCTTTGTATCCTGACAAGACTCTTAAATTAAAAGACCGCGAAAAGGACCTCACGATACGTGCACACAATGCCGTTTGCACCCTTGCCGGTATTGACCCTGACATGAATATCTATGAACCGGTCTTTAATGATTCCAAGAGGATCGATTACTACACTGACACGTACGGCGTGGGATATAAGGGATCCAAGTAAAGATGGTGCTGTGTATTCCTTTATTGAGAATTAGGAAAGTAATGTGTCTTTAACTGTCACGCCTGGTTTTCGCGATTTCAGTTAAGTAACTGAAATGGAGACTATTTGAGCCCCAAATACTCTCCAAAAAGTCATTTTCGCCCGAAAAAGACTAAATGGAGACTATTTTGACCTCTTGGAGTCTCCAAATCGGCATCAATTCATAAGAATGCGTTACAAAAATAAAGGCTGCATTAATGCAGCCCTTATTCAATAGTGAACCTGTTATTAAATATATCAGAAACTATAGCTGTTGACGCCCAATACCTTCTCAAGATCCTGAGGATCGTAAGAAGCATCCAATGCTGTCTTTCTGGTGATGAGGCCTAATGTGTTAAGTCTTACGAGGTCGTCGTTGAGAGTATGCATTCCTTCGTGGCGTGCTGACTGGATAGCGCCGGGGATCATGTGGATCTTATCCTCAAGGATGAGATTCTTAACAGCGCTTGTTCCTACCATTACTTCGGTTGTGAGCACGCGGCCGTTGCCGTCAGCAGTAGGCAGGAGCTGCTGTGAGATAACACCCTTGATGCTTGCCGCGAACTGCGATCTGATAGTCTGCTTCATCTCGAGAGGTGAACCGTCGATGATTCTGTTGATAGTCTGGGCAGCGCTCTGTGTATGGAGTGTGGAAAGAACTAAGTGTCCTGTCTCAGCTGCCGTGATAGCTGCAGATATAGTCTCAAAGTCTCTCATTTCACCGACGAGGATGATATCAGGGTCTTCACGGAGAGCGGAACGGAGTGCGCTTGCAAAGGAGTCAACGTCGCGTCCGACTTCGCGCTGATGGATCATGGCACGGCAGTGAGGATAGATATATTCGATAGGATCCTCGATTGTGATAACGTGCTTGGCTACATTATTGTTGATGTAATCAACGATTGCGGAAAGAGTGGTCGTCTTACCTGAACCCGTAGGGCCTGTAACGAGGATGATACCGTTATTAGCGGTAGCAAGAGTCTTTATGATCTCAGGGAGTCCTAAGTCCTCAAATTCAGGTATTTGGGCCATGAGAAGACGGATGCTGCATGCGAGGTTGTTACGCTGATGGTAAACATTAGCTCTGATCCTTATGTTGTTGTCGATCATGCGTCCAACGTCAACGTCTTCACCGTTCTCGACACGCTTGATCTCATCTGTGGAAAGGATCGTATAGATCATGTCGCGAGCTTCTTCGAATGTAGGGATCTCATCAAGGATAATGAGTTCTCCGTATCTTCTTACTGCAAGGTTTGTGCCTTGAGTAATATGTACATCAGAGCAATTGCGGGAAATAGCATAATCCATCAGGTCTTCAAAAGTCATATAGATACCTCCGAGATATAAAGTACAAATATTATAAACAAAAACAACGGATTTTGTATGAATATTATATTTCCGTTTTTTTGTGCTCCATAAGGAAACTGTCCCATTATTTGCCTATGAAAAATAGAGCTTTAACTTTACAATCTAAACAGAATGATATCGAGGTAACAGCATGATAAGTTTTAAGACATACAGCGCAATAAGGCCCGTTTCAAGGGAAGTAATTGAAGACGCCCTTAAGGATGCTCAGGGAAAGGACATAATCTTTGTTGCTCCGGAATTTGCAAAGGCACAGGTTGAGCGTGAAGTCCTCGCATTTAAAGAGGACAGAGCAGGCAGCAATTGCACTATCGACACCGTTGACGGTGTGCTCACATTGTCAGCATCTCTGGTATCCGGTGACGTATTAAGTTTCCGGAGACTTGCCGGCAATATCTTAGATGATCTCGGCACCAATTATGTTGCTGAAGGCGGAGAGATAATGCTCCGCAACGCGATCTACAACATTCTTGCGAACAAAAAAACTGAACTTAAGGCTTTTAGCACACTGTCTTCAAGGATCGATTACATTAACCTTATGATCGCCCTTCTCGGCGATTTTTCCAGATACGGTGTCGGTGCCGGGGATATTGAGAATGCGATAACTGCAATGGATGATACCACGTCACATGTGGCCTTCATAAACAAGCTTAAGGATCTGTGTCTGATTATGAGAGAGCTTGAACACATGAATATCACATTCGGACTTAATCTCTTGAAGGAGCCTATTGCTCTTGCCTGCGATAAGTTGTCTGCGGTCAGGGAAGGGAAGATGTCTTCCAGGAGAGCAAGCGGTCTTACTTTGCTTTTGAAGTCTAAGATAGTGTTTATCGGGTTTGGCGCGACACGTATGCTCACACCCAAGGAGATCAAACTTGTTTCATTGTTATCCGAACTAGGGGCTGAGATCAGTTTTAACGTGATTACCGGCGATAGGAGTTCACAGTATTCTTCAGTGTATAAGACCGGCGAAGATTTCAAAGCGATGCTTGAGGGCTTGGGAGCTGCCGGATCTGCACTCGGTGCCACTGCAGGAACAGATGCTTTAAGTCTTATAGTTCAAGGGTTTTCATCTGATTCCGGACCGGACGGAATCGATGCCGGTGGCACGGTGCGTCTTGCCGAACTTGCCGGTCTGGATGACAGAGTCGGGTACATTTTTAACGAGATCATAGGCCTTACAAGACATCAGGGTTACAGATACCGTGATATCCGCATTGTTTGTTGTAATGAAGACATAATGACCAGAATGAGAAGCACGGCAGAGCTCTATGGCCTCGATGTCTTTATCGACCGTAAGATTGCTCTGGGCGGCACTGTAGTTCCTTATATGATGCAGATCGTATTAGAGCTTCCTAGAGCCGGTTACACACTGGAACTTATCATGAAGGCAATGCGCTCCGGAATGCTGAAGATCCCGCCTTATATTGCTGACAGTTTTGAGAATTACTGTTATCTGAAGAATATAACGGATGCAGGGAGACTTTTTGATGAGAAAGCTTATACCGATATCGACGATGAGCAAAAAAAGCGTCCGAGATTATGGATCATTGAAGGTACTGTACCGGGTTACAAAGAAGGATTTGTCGATAGCGGAAAGTTTTTCTATGAATACATCGTCAAGCGAACACTGATACCTCTTAAGGAATCGTGCAATTCCATCTATAGTGAGAAGACATTATCCGGCAAAGCAAGAAAGAGCCTGGCTTTCTTCGATGGTATGAGAGGTTTTATCGAGCCCTTGCGTGATGAGTTCATTTCGAGAGGCGATGAGGCAGCTGCCGTAGCATTGGTAAGAGGTTATGATGAACTTATAAGTCTTCTTATGTGCTCAACGCATGAGATGAATGACTGTGAGATCAGCCAGAAAGATTTTCTTTCAATGATCAGGACTGACATGCGCAACCGTACCGAAGGAACGATCCCTCTGAAGGTCGATTCTATAGAGATAACCACGCCGGAACACGCTTTTGTTACGCCATGCAAGATACTCTTTATTGTAGGCGCGCAGAAAGATAATTTCCCTTATATGAGGCTGAGAGAAGGCCTTTTGAGCGGAAACGAATTAAAGTCTTTGTCGAAAGCTTCTGAGAACATAGAACTGCCTGATAAAGCCCAAAGCAAGATGAGAGAAGAGTTTGTAACAGCATGTCTGCTTTTAGGATCTGCTTCAGACAGGCTCTACATGGTCCATGAGTATGGCAAACCGAAAAGCAGGGTTTTCGAATACCTGGAAGGATATACCTCAGAAGAATATCACAACGTCAATTCTTTTAAAAATCCGATAGCAGGCGAGGCTGTTAAGTTCAGGCATAACTTCGAAGATGCAAAGATACCGGTTGATATAATGTCCAGGCTTCTTACGACCAAAAAGGAAGACGGTACGAAGGGCAAGGTTATTTATGCGAGTGTATCCTCGATCGAGAGTTACAGGAAATGTGCTTTTCAGTCTATGATGCAAAAGCAGCTGCGCATAGAGCCCAGAGAAGATAACACTAAGGTTCAGAAAAATACGTTCGGAAGCCTGATACACGGCATGTTTGAGGCTGCTTACAGAGACTTAAGAGACAAGAGTGATAAAGAACCTGAAAAGTTTATAGAATTGGCAAAGGAACTTCTGGAGAATGAGGAGAAGTATGCTGAATTTGCAGATAATTGCCTTAAGCATTCGGTTGCTTCCAGGGCTGCTTACGGTTCCGTGGATAATGACGGTAATCCAACAGATAAAGTGTTTGAGATGGATACTTATGCCAAGCTCAGAAGAATGTTTACTAAGATGTTCCGTGACGTGCTCACCAATTCTGTTGAGACCGGTTTTGTTCCTGAAGGGATTGAAGAAAGGATCGGCAGTGAAGAGCTTAAGCTCAATATCCCGTACGAAGGAATCGATCTGAGGTTTAGCGGCTTTATTGATCGTTACGATGTCAGAAGAGATGAAGCAGAAAAGATTCATCTTAGGACGATTGATTACAAGAGCGGAGACAAAGAAGTTGATTCGAGTGAACTTCTTAACGGTATCCAGATCCAGCTGCCAGCATATTCCGGAGCAATTTACGATAAGTATGCCTCTGAAGGCAAAAATGCCGTAATAGACAATTACGGTTATGTTTTGGTGGGACTTACTGCGAAGCTCGATGAGGAACCTTTGTCATGCGTTCCCCAGATGTCTTGTTATAACGAAGATGCTATGAAGATAGCCACAGATTATTCAAAGCATATCATCAAGGAAAGCATTGATCAGATTGCAGAAGGCAAGGCTGATGCGATAGTTGTTAATTCCAGACATAAGCCCTGCGATTTTTGCAATTACAGAGGTTATTGCGGAAATGACCCTAATAATCCGAAGACAAAGATTCAGTTAGATACCGGCAGTAAGAGTAAATACGGGACGATGGTAACTAAATGTGAGAAATTTGCCGAGCCCACAGCATCCGGAAGAGCAAGAAAGGATCCCGGATATGATGATGTTACCAAGAGGATAGGTGCTGACTTGAGCATGGATAAGAGTGACAGACGTGCGATCCTTGCGATGAAGGAAATCCTTAATGGCAAAGACAGTAAAGAAGAGGGAAAGGAGGAGTAAGTCATGAAGTTCTCAGATGAACAGGAAAAGATCATACATGCAGGACTGGACAATAACCTCGTTTCCGCATCAGCCGGTTCCGGTAAAACAACCGTGCTTACCGCAAGGATCGGTGAAGAAGTTCAGAATGATAAATTGTCTGTGGATAAAATGCTCGTTGTAACATTTACAGAAGATGCAGCGGCGCATATGGGGGACAAGATCGAAGAAAAACTGAGAGGTTTGAGGACCGAAGCCGTTCTGGCAGGCAATAGCGATTTGGCATCAAGGTTATCAACGCAGATAGATCTTTTGCCTAATGCGTATATCCAGACCATGCACGGCTTTTGCTCCCGTGTCATAAAGGAAAAAGGTTATCTGTTGGAAGATGGCCCGATGGCTGATTTTACAGACCCGTCCTGCAGGATCTTAAGTGAGAGCGAGCAAAGCGTTTTGCTTAATGCTGCGGTGGATTATGCGATACAGGATATGTACGCCAATTGCAGCTCCGAAGATGATGATTTCATCAGTTTTACGAGAAGATTCGGCGATGGGAGAGATGACGGTTCTCTTGTCGGAATCGTTACTGATACTTATGAGACATTGAGAAGCTTGCCCGAATATCTCGAAAAGTGTGAAGAACTGATCCGAAAACGTGAAGAGCGTGACCGTAATAACCTGGTCATGTATTTCGAGAACGGCAATGAGATTCCGGGAATCATCGTTGATTATCTGAAGAACATAAAGGTGATGATCAATGGCAGCGAATTCGCTTCTGTTCTTGCTGCTCACGATACATACCAGATTGTCAAAACTCTTACAAATGAAGAGTTCCTGAATGAGCTGAACAACAGGATCGATCAGGCAATCAGTTTTCATGATGCGCACAAAGGTGCTGATTTTTTCAGCTGTCTTGAATCTCTTAAAGAACTCGGAGACCTTGAATACAACAACATTTTCAAGAATGCCGATTTCAGAGGAGATGACAGACCTTTCCTTGCATTTGTATCCCTGAGAAGATTCATTTCGCCTAAAAGCTGGGATGGGATCAATTATGATAATCCTTACGATCTCCCCAAAGATTACAGCAGTCTCATGGGCTTTACGAAGGAGCAGATCCTTAAAAACCAGAAGGAAGGTACTAAGGCCTGCAGAGCTTTTGTTGAGCTTCTCAAGAAGACCGACGAGCATTATGCGAGAGTCAAGAATACCATGCACGGCATGGATTATTCGGATCTTGAACATACGGCTCATGCAATACTGAAAAAGGATGAAGCAGCCGAATTCTATCGTGAGAAGTTTACAGAGATCTTTGTTGATGAGTATCAGGACAATACAAGACTTCAGGATGCGATAATCGCTTTGTTTGAGAAGCCGGAAGGAAATGTTTTCCGTGTAGGCGATGTTAAACAGAGCATTTATAAATTCCGTTTTGCCGATCCTAAGATATTCAGTGGCAGAGTTGATGATTACAATTCGGGAAAGAAGAAGGGAAGCGTACACTATCTTAAAGAGAATCACAGAAGCACTTGTGAGGTGCTCGCATTCGCCAATTACGTTTTCGGGCAGATAATGAGCAAGGATGCGTCTGAGATCGAATATGATGACAGCCAGAAGCTTTCTAAGGCGGGAGAGACCCGGCACGGCGCTGTTCCCAGAATTATCGTAACAGATAAAGCAGTTCCTAAGACTGATGACGGCGACAAGACTAAGCCTGAAGTCAGAGCGGTTTTTGCAGCAGTCGAGAGCGAGGTTAAAAGATATCTTGAAGAATGCACCAGAGTGGACGGTTCAAAAACCGAGCTTAAAGATATCTGCGTGCTCACAGCTTCGAATAATCAGGCTGAAAGGATCGCTCGATACCTTAACGGATGCACGCTGAAGGATGGGACAAAGATTGAAGCATCAGGCAGATTTACGACAGATGTGTTCAAGGACCTTGATATCCACAGACTGATCAATTTCCTGATTTGTCTTGGCAATGAATACAGGGATGAATATCTTGCAGGCGTTATGTTCTCGAATTATAAGTTCTCCAATTTTACGATCGAAGAACTTGCACGTATACAGGCTTTTATCCATGAACTTGAAGGATCATCGATAGAGAAAGAACCCTTGATGCTGAGACTCAGGGTATATGCAGAGAAATGCAATGATGAACTGGCATTGCGGGTAAGACATTTTATTGATGTCTTCGACAAGATCAGAATGAGTTCTATGGTCAGCGATATCGATGATATTATCGAGCTTGTTTACCGTGAGACAGATATCAAGGCGACGCTTGAAGCCAGGGAAGGGGACAGTACCAAGTTTGATGTCTTCAAAGACTGGTTATCCGAGAGTTTTAAGCTTAGGGGCTCTGATCTTTCAGGAATTGCTGATGAGCTTGAACAGATGAAGATCCAGATTAAAAAAGCCAATATTGAGGTGACTGACAGCAACAAAAACAAAATCACTACGATGACTCTGCATAAGAGTAAAGGTCTCGAGTTCCCATTTGTTATTCTGGTTGCAACTGGCGGACAGGATGAGCAGAAGGACAATCTCACCAGCATTATGTTCGACCGTGATGACGGTTTTATCACGGAAGATTATGATGCCGATGCGATTACCAGAAGACATTCGTTTGAGCAGTACATCTACAATATGAAGATGAAGCTTGAGACTAATGCTGAGACCTGCAGGCTCTTGTATGTAGCACTGACACGTGCTGAAGAGAATCTGTCGATAATTACAAGCTGCGATATCGAAGATAAAAGCAATTCAAGTCCTATGCGGAAGGCTTTTGCCCGTTCTATCGACTACAAAGGCAAACAGTTCGATGAGAGACACTGGCTTGCCGGCGATATGAAGCTCCCTTACTGTTTGTTCAGCGCTTTGGCAAGGAGTGCTGATGGCGAAGATCTGAGGACCATAGCAGAAGCAGGAGACTTAAAACCAAGCAATATCATTCCTTTCTATGACCTTGATGGCAACATCGCGAAAGGCTTTGAGGTCTGTGAATTGTCTGCTGAAAAGATAATCGAACTCTATGAAGCCCGGAAGACACAGGCAGCCCGGGATGCTGAGGAAGAAGCGCAGGACGAATCTGATAAGGATAAACCGCAATTTGATTCTGACGGCAAACTGATCTTTCCTGCCTATAAATATCAGGAGAGTGTCGATATTCCCTTTAAGGTATCGGTTACGGGCATATCAGGAGACAAGAAACCCTCTGACACTACTCACGTCGACCTGGAGATAAGAAGTGTTGATGATTTTGAGAGCGCAAATGTCTCGATGCTGACGGGAGCTGCCAAGGGTACGATCCTTCACAGGATCATGAGATTTATTGATCTTGAAGCTATACGCAATGGCTCGATCTCGTTTGAGCTTGAGACAGAGTCGTTGATCAACGGAGGGTATCTCAATATCTGCTCTGCTGATCAGGCCAGAGAAGTGGCAGCGGAATTCAGAGAGGGAATAATCGCCTTCTGTAACAACGACAGGTGTAAAGACATAATCAGTAGCTTTGCGGACGGCAGTGCGCGTTCGGAAAAACCGATCGTATTCTCTGTCTATCTCAGCGGCGATGAAGGAGATTCGGCTCATGTACAGGGTATGATCGACCTCATTTACAAAACAGATGAAGGCTATACGATCCTTGACTACAAGACGGACCGTTTAGACGGGGTTACACCGGAAGAGCGTGCGAAAGAAGCTCTGGAAAGACATGAATTCCAGCTTAACAGCTATGCTTCCGCATGCGAAGAGGACGGGCTGAAAGTAGCGCATAAGCTGTTGTATCTTGTGCGTTATGGAGAGTTTGTAGAGGTTTGATCAGGACTCGCGCTTATTCTTCTTGCCGGCGTCTCTTTTCCTGATCGCGCGGAAGAAATCCAGCATCATCTGTGAGCATTCTTTCTCAAGGATGCCGCCTTCGAATTCAACCTTGTGGTTGTGGCCGTGTGAGACGTCGAAAATATCGTTGCAGGAGACAACGGCGCCACTCTTGGGCTCGTATGCTCCGAAGTACACTTTGCGGATCCTGGACTGTATGATAGCGCCTGAGCACATCGTGCAGGGCTCTAAGGTCACATACATATCGAAGTCTTCAAGACGCCAGTCGCCAAGCTTTTTGCAGGCCTTATCAATGGCGATCACTTCGGCATGAGCGATTGCGTTCCCGCGGGTCAGACGCAGATTGTGGGCTCTGACAAAGATCTTGCCGTCTTTTACGAGAACACAGCCGATGGGACATTCACCGAGAACAATGGCTTTCTCGGCTTCCTTTATGGCTTCAAGCATGAACTTTTCTTTCTCGCATGAAGGCTTGAAGTCCGGATATAACTTGGATTTTGTTCCCGGCACGGCGTGACCTCATTTAACGTGTGATAGGAAAGATGATACAGACGGGCGGTTTAGGGTGTCAAGAGACAGCGGGGATAAAAGTTCTGTTAAATACACTTGACAATATTATTTTTGCTAATTATAATTTCTTTTTGCTATTAAGTATAACTATGCCTACGCAGAGGGAATTCCGTATTGACGGCTGTTTACACCATTGTGTCCCTGATAAGTAGCCCGGCAAGTGTTTGCTTAAGACGCTTACTTCAACGTTAAAGGACGATTATTTGATGGCAACTAAACAAGGTATGTGCAAGAACTGCGGTTCTTTGGTCATGTTCGATGACAGAGATGAACTCTGCGAGTGCGTTTTCTGTAATTGCGTTTTCCCTTCAGCAGAAGCTGCAGAGATCCTGGCAAATCCGGAAGGACGTGAGTTTAAGAACGAGACTTTTGAGAAGCAGGAAGGCTCTAAGCACTATTATTCCACTCCCGTTATGCCTGACCTTATAGAAAAGGCAGTCAAGAGGGATGAAGTTTCCAAGGCTAAGGCAGATGCAGCAAAGCTTAAACCCAATGAATTCGAGATTTCCCCTAATGACGTTAAGGCTCCTAAGAAGCTCCTGATCCAGTGGGGGATCGGTACGCTCATAGCTGTTGCGGTCATTGTCGGTATCGCATTACCGCTTTATTTTAACCGTAAGGCTTTGAAAGAGCAGATCTCAGCTGATGTTGATACGATCTATGCTACTTCAAGCAATGTTGATTACAGCTCGTTCGGTTATAAGCAGATCAACATTTACGGCATTACCTGCCAGTATGTGAAGATTGCTCTTTCCGAGGGCATTGAAGAAGGAGATGCTCAGGCGCTTTATGCGAACTATAAGCAGCTCCGTTCCCAGAAGCGCGGCAATGATTCCGGTGACGTCGAGATGTATATCTATACACCTGACACGATCTACTTCATCTCCGGCGAGAAGGGTTTGATCAAGGATGTTCAGGAACCTGTTGAGATCATTGAGACAACAGAGACCAGCAAGTAATCTTTTTCGCCGTGTGATAGCGGCATCAGGCAAGCAGACAACCAACTATTGATAATCTATGAGGTGATCTATCAGATGACAGAATTTGAGAAAGCGCTGGCGCAGGCAAAGAAATTTGCAGAGAAGAATGAGAATCAGATTACTGAGACAGAGTTCGAGACTCTTACTGATTCATATAAGATCGAACCTGATGAACTCATCAATCTCAGAGCAGAGCTTGAGAACAGCGGCGTAAAGATCAACGATCCCGATCTGGATAATGACGATACTGATCTCGACAGCGATGGAGAAGATGCCAATGTAGTCGATGACTCGGTCAAGATGTATCTCAAGGAGATCGGTAAGATCGAACTCCTCGATGCAGAGCAGGAAAAGGATATAGCCCAGAGAATGGCTAAGGGCGATGAGGAGGCAAAAGAGCTTCTCATAAACTCCAACTTAAGACTCGTTGTTTCAATTGCAAAGAAGTATATGAATCGCGGACTTTCTCTCCTTGATCTCATTCAGGAAGGTAATATCGGTCTTATCAAGGCGGTTGATAAATTCGATTACACAAAGGGATTTAAGTTCTCCACATATGCGACATGGTGGATTCGTCAGGCTATAACCAGAGCTATCGCAGACCAGGCCAGAA
This sequence comes from Clostridiales bacterium, assembly GCA_017427465.1. Classification (GTDB taxonomy): domain Bacteria; phylum Bacillota; class Clostridia; order Saccharofermentanales; family Saccharofermentanaceae; genus Saccharofermentans. The sequence continues at coordinate 13,822 of JAFRST010000022.1, forward strand.
CGATCAGAATCCCCGTTCATATGGTTGAGACGATCAATAAGCTCACAAGAGTCCAGCGTCAGCTCGTACAGGACCTCGGAAGAGAGCCTACTACTGAGGAGCTTGCTGAAGCAATGAGCATGGATGTTGCTAAGATCAGAGAGATCCAGAAGATTTCTCAGGATCCTATTTCAATTGACAAGCCGGTAGGTGAAGAAGAAGACAGCCACCTGGTTGACTTTATCTCCAACGACGAGCTTGCAGCACCTGAAGAGGAAGTTGCAAGGATCCTTCTCAAGGAAGACCTCATCCAGGCTCTTAACGGCTTAACAGACAGAGAAAGAAGAGTTATCGAATTGAGATTCGGTCTTAAGGACGGAGTCCCGATGACATTGGAGCAGGTCGGTAAGAAGCTCGGAGTTACTCGTGAGCGTATCAGACAGATCGAAGCGAAAGCGATCAGAAAGCTCAACAGATCACCTAAGTCAAAGAAGCTCGAAGGATATTCCGATTGATATCCGGTGCTTTAGCACCATACCTATACGGGATCAGATAAAGTGGCAGACCGCAGGCGATATTCATTTTACAGAGGACTATTTACAGGGGACGTTTTGAACTTTTCGAAGCGTTCCCCTTTTGTCAAGGAGATCATGTTCGAGAGGATCTATCCTTCGAAGATAATCCTCCCGATGAAGATGCATTACGGCGTTCCCGCGACACCTACAGTCAGTGTCGGTGATTATGTCAGGATCGGCCAGTGTGTCGGAGTGCCTGAGAAGGGTACTTTCTCCGTTCCTGTTCACAGCGGAATATCCGGAAGGGTATCTGATATCTCAGAGATAGTACTTCCAAACGGTATCAAGACACCTGCAGTTACGATCCTAAACGATATGAAGCGTACCAGGCTTGAATCCATTAAGCCCAGATCAGGCTTTAAGCTCAGCGCGAGAGAAGCGATGGGCATCATCAGAGATGCCGGAATTTGCGGTATGGGCGGTGAGGGTATCCCCACAGCGGCAAAGCTCAGAAGAGCAAAGAACGAAGCCGTTCAGGACTTCCTGGTCAATTGTCTCCAGAGTGAGCCTTATTCGACTTCAGATCTCGTAGCGATAACTGAATACCCTGATTATGTCGTATTGGGTTCTTGTGCCTGCGCGAGAGCCGTAGGCGCATCGAAGTGCGTATTCCTTATCTCAGAGAATCGAAAAGAGCAGAGGCAGGCCCTTGCCAATTCCATAGAGAAGATCAAGGACGACTTTAAGGACCTTCAGTTTGATATAAAACTTTTCAGGGAGCGTTTCCCTCAGGGCTACTACAGACTCGTTGCCAGAGCTCTGTACGGCAAGAATCTTGTGCTCGGTGAGACTCTCGAGAAGTCCTGCAAAGCGGTTCTCTTCAACTGTTCAACAATGCTCGCGTGCTGGGAAGCGTTATCGGACAACATCCCCATGATGAGCCGTATAGTATCTGTTACAGGTGACGCTTCAGGCGGACACAACATGCTTGTCCCGATCGGTACGCCCGTATCAGAGCTTCTCTCAAATGCCCAGGATATTAAGAACGGCAGTGACAGGATAGTCTGGGGTAACTGCCTTACAGGTATAGAAGTTAAAGACGCGGAGAATACTCCGGTTGTAAAGACGACATCGGTCATTTCTGTCGTAAGGCGGATGGATGTGCCGAGAACACCGTGCATCCACTGTGGTCTGTGTTCAGAATGCTGCCCGATGAATCTGTCGCCTAATACGATATATGAGATGCTCAATCAGGGATTGGGCCAGAAAGCCGCAGAAGAGGGCGCAAGAGACTGCATAGCATGCGGATGCTGTTCTTATGTTTGTCCGTCAGGCATTGACCTTACGACCTCTATCGCAAGCTTTGCAGGAGAAGGAAGGATCATTGAGGTCAATTCACTCCTCGATAACAGCGGTGCTGAGATCAGGACAGCTGAAGATGTTGATATGTCTTATGTCGGAGAGGCCTCACTCCTTGAAGACTATGCTGACAGCGATGAGGATACGGGTGAGAGTTCTTCTGACTCACTCACGCTGCCTTTCGAGAAGGATAAAAAAGTATGAGTACTGATAACAGACAGCTTGCTCCTTTTATCCATACGGAAAAGAACGCGCCTTATATCTATATGACGTTCCTGGCATCTCTCGTACCATGCTTTGTTTACGGTATTTTCTATTACGGATTGAGAGCCCTTATCCTTATGCTGTTCTGCATGGGCGTTTTCGTGCTCTCGGACGGATTCTGCGTAAGAGTTACCCACAGAAGATCCAGAGGGGATTATTTTGACTTTAGTTCTCTTGTTGAAGGATTATTGCTCTCGCTCATGCTCCCACCTGATACAACGCTTCTTACAGCGCTTATCGCTGTGCTGTTTGCTTCGGTAATAACGAAGCAGATGTTCGGAGGTGCAGGATGCAACATCATCAACCCTGCATGTGCGGGACGCTTGTTCATAGAACTGGTTATGCCGTCATCTGCTATGGGATTCTCTTATGGTGAGACTAATTCAAGGTTTTCACTGATGAGCCTCATCTTCCAGGGTGAGCCTGTTCCGACGCCGGATTACTCTCAGTTAACGATATCAGAGCTCCTTACGGGTAATTTCCCGGGTCTTATTGGTACTGCATGCTTCATCTGCATAATCGCAGGCGGTGTTTTCCTTACCCTGAAGGGAAGTATGAGACTTTATTCACCGCTATCGTATATCCTTACCATTTTGGTCTTGCATCCGGTAATGACATTCGTTACAACGGGGACGTTCGCATTTGACGAACTTGTGGTATATCTCTTGTCATCGGGTGTGTTGTTCGTAGCAGTATTCCTGTTGGGTGACCTTACCACCATGCCGTCCAGATTTGCTTCGGGCGTATTCGCGGGTGTGGTATGCGGTGTGCTGACACTTGTCACGAAGCCGTTCTTAAGCCCGATGGTTTCTCTGTTATCACCGGTACTGGCTGTTAACTTCCTCTCGTTCGTTCTGGACTTCTTCTCAAAGACCATGTCCAGACGTAAGATCCGTTCGAGGGAGGTGGATGTCTCATGATGACTCATGCCCAGCTCAAGATGTTTATTACGGAAGCCATCCTGCTGTTCGTGCTTGGCGCCGCTATCGTTATCGGAGGTTATTTTATTTCTTCTGATAATGCGTATAACCGTATCCAGACCGAGTACCAGTCGAGATTCTCCATGGTACTGGATGCAACCGTTTATGAGAAAGTCAAGAGCAAAGCTTTAAATGATTTCCCTGAGATAGACGGTGTCTATATTGGATATGACGAGAATAACATTCCTAAAGGTTATGTAGTTGACTTGGTTGTAGAATCTTCCAACGGACAGGACCTCAGTATGCTTGTTGCTCTTGATTATGAGAGTACGAGAATATCAGGTCTTGCTCTTAATCCCGCAGAAGGAGAGAACGCGTTTGCAATAAGCGATGAATACATGGAGCTTATTAAAGACAAGCTTATAGGCAAACAGATCCCGATCGCCTTTGTATCCGAAGAAGAATTTGTTGTTGACGATAATACGGAGAAAATTACGCTCAAGGGCTTAAAAGACGGTGTCTACTACGCGCAGCGCCTTTTCGATGACAGAAACAGATATATCGATTACGTGGAGATAGAAGTCGTTGGCGGAGAGATCGCCAAGGTTAAATGGGATGCTTTCAGTACTGATAAGACCAACCAGGACAGAAGTGAAGCTTCCCTGAAAGGTGCTTATATCACTTCCGGACTTGACTGGGCTACACAGTCTTATAACCTCTGTCATGCTCTTCTTGAATGTCAGGATCCTGACCGTCTGGCCATGAAATCAGATGGTACTACGGATATCGTTGACGGCGTTACATGTGATATCAGGCCGTTTGTGGAATTGGTGCAGGAATGTATAGAGAATTCCCGTGCCGGCTACACAAAGGACGATTACATGCGCGGTCTGGATGCTATGCTGGTATATCTTTACGAGAAGGATGCTGCAGAACTCGAATACATCAATGCTGATGATCACGTTGTATTCTCGTTCGAGGAGAATCCTGAGATCTATACGGTATATAACGATGATGAAGTAGCTGTCGGCTATAAGAGCGTAAGGCTGATCGAAGCGGAGCTGAACGGCACTGCTGATACGCTGATTCAGGATCCGGTCATTACACCTGCCGAGACGAACGAAGATGATCAGAACATCGCTCCTGCGGATTACGATTCAAGTGAAGACGGTCTTACTCCGGGCGGAGATGCTGAGAATCAGATCATCACGGACAGTATTGATGACTTGCCGATGTCTGAGATGGCATCATTCGTTCAACCTGTTTCCGAAGCGTACGATGAGACAAGAACGGTAATCAGGGCTTGCAACACCTGTTACAAATTCCTCAAGGAATATTTGAACTGGAAGGTAAATTGATGGGCCTGTTTACTGAGAAATACAATTCACCGTTCGATAACGAACAGACGAGAAGGAAGATAGACGAGAAGATCACGGCTATCCACGTAAGACCGGCTAAGTATCTTACGACAAGAAGCTCTTTGTTCCTCGGCTATACGACGATTTCTCTTTGCCTTGAATACATGCTTTCAGGAACCCTGATATGGTGGCCTGCTGCCTGTGCTTTGGCTTGCCTTATTGTGTGGTCGCTGACGATAAGATTCTTCATGCCGCGCAATCTGTCGGTAGTATCCTTTGTATTTGTCCTCGGGCTTTTCATTGCTGCTTGCGAATATTCGTACAGATTGGGCTTCTGCACACCTTATGCGGCTGTAGGGTTCATTCCGATGGCCTTAGGAATAATGTCTCTTGCTAGATTTAAAGACGACGAAAATGATAAATACACGAGACCCCGATTCGGCGGGGAAGTACTGCTTCCTTTCGTTATCGCGGCGATATGCTCGGTCAGCGGAGTGCTTATCTCTTATGTCTTTGAGAAGCGTTACCTGTTCGTATCACTGATGGCATCGGTAATGATCCTGATAATGATGAGCTGGGCTATCTCAAGACTTACCGGAGTCCCAAGGATTGCGACTTCCAAACAGCTTACGGAATTCTGGGACATCCCTGTAGCCAATATATCTGAGCTTAAAAGATTCTTATGCGCCAGAGGTGCTTTTGCTTTTATCTGCAGTGTTAGTGCAGCTGTTCTCTACGTGCTAAAGATCCTTGTCGATAAAGACATGTTCAGACTTGTAGCGATCCCTGCATGTCAATTAACGGCGCTGATCTTGGGTTCCATTGTGGTCTATGCCGCAAGACACAACTTCAGAAGATCGATATTCGGTCTCAGATACTTCATCAGTGAAGTATCTTTTGCGGCTGCCTTTATGTCTCTGATCTTTCTTTTAAATGCGGATTTTCCCAAGATCTCACATTTGATCGTTGCAGTCGTGTTTACCTGCTGCACGGATATAGTAATGACAGGTCTTTTATCTGTTATAAGAAGAAGACTTATCTTTGTCTCTAAATCCAAATATATTGACGGGCTGCCGTTTTACCTTATACTTATTTCACTGGTCGTAATGCTCGCAGAGACCTGTCTTTATAGTATTCCGGGATTGTGATATAATCTCGGTCGTCACAAAATGATTGTGTAGCTCAGCTGGATAGAGCGACCGCCTCCTAAGCGGTAGGCC
>JAFRST010000023.1 GCA_017427465.1 Clostridiales bacterium
CTCCACAGGACAGGGTGCCGGGCAGTTCCCGGTGAAGGCAACTTTAAGGAAAGTGCAACAGAAAAGAAAACCGCCCCAAAAGGGTAAGGATGAAAAGGCGAGGTAAGAGCTCACCGGCGATGTGGAGACATATCGGCCTTGTAAACCCCATCCGGAGCAACGTCGTGGAAAGGCATATCGTGGTCCGCGAGCCTTAGGAGACGGCTTGAACGTTTTAGAGATATTACGTCTAGATAGATGATCGTCACATACAGAACCCGGCTTACCGGTCTGCACGGAAAACGTAAACAAAGCAATTAATAAAATGGAGGATATAAGCAATGTCAGCAGAATCTTATTTGTCCAGAGGCGTTTCACCTACAAAGGATGATGTAAAGGCAGCAGTTAAGAATCAGTCCAAGGGAGTTTTCCCGGGAGCTTTCTGTAAGCTTATAGAAGACTTGGCTGGTGATCCCGAATACTGCACAGCAATTCATGCTGACGGTGCCGGAACTAAATCCTCCGTTGCTTACCTCATGTATAAGGAAACAGGAAATTACGACTGGTTCAAGGGCCTTGCCCAGGATTCACTCGTAATGAATACGGATGACCTCGCTTGCTGCGGTGTTACAGAGAATCTCATGTTGTCAAATACGATCGGCCGTAACGCTCACAGAGTTGACGGCAAGGCAATCGCAAAGGTTATCGAAGGTTATGACGAGATCATCTCAAAGCTCGCTTCCCAGGGTATCAACATCACAATGTGCGGCGGCGAAACGGCTGATGTAGGAGACCTAGTAAAAACTCTTATCGTTGACTCCACACTTGTTGCAAGAGCTAAGAGATCTGAAGTTATCAATGCAGCTAATATCAAGCCCGGCAACGTTATCGTAGGACTTGCTTCTTTCGGACAGGCTACATATGAGGACAAGTACAACTCAGGTATGTCTTCAAACGGCCTTACAGCTGCCCGTCACATGCTCCTTAACAAGTATTACTTTGAGAATTACAAGGAGTCTTTCTCAGATACACTGGGCGAAGACAAGGCTTACTGCGGTAAGTACAGACTTGATGACAAGCTTCCCGGTGCAGATTGTACGGTAGGTGAGGCTATCCTTGCTCCTACAAGAACATTCCTTCCCGTTATTTCCAAGGTTCTCGCTTCATATAGAGAGAATGTTTACGGAATAATCCACTGCACAGGCGGCGGTCAGGCTAAGTGCCGCGATTTCGGTACAGGTGTCAGATATGTTAAGGACAACATGTTTGAGCTTCCTCCGCTTTTCCAGGCAATCTATGAATCCGGAGAGATCCCGATGAAGGAACTCTATCAGGTATTTAACTGCGGTCACAGGATCGAGTTCTATGTTGACGAGTCTGTTGCTTCCAAGATCATCGAGATTGCTAATAGTTTCAATATCGAAGCCAGATTGATCGGCCATGTGGAAATGTCTTCAAATAGTAACGGAAATGAAGTAATTATACTGTCTCACGGCCAGGAATTTGTTTATAATTAATTATGGGCAGGCAGTACCTGCTCAAATAAATTAAAGGCAGGTATTGGTTATGGACTCGTTGAAGAAGTATATAGCCGAGTTTTTCGGCACTTTTACGCTTGTTCTTGTAGGTTGTGGTACCGCTATGACTGTCGGCTGTGATGCTGAGAGTGGTTGCGGCTATATTCTCACAGCGTTTGCTTTTGGTCTTGTAATTGTCGGAATGGCTTATTGTATCGGCAATGTTTCAGGTTGCCACATCAATCCTGCCGTTTCACTTGCTTGCTTGCTCTCCAAGAGAATGAGCGGCAAGGATTTCCTTTTCTATTGTATTTCTCAGGTTGTCGGTGCTCTCGCAGGCGCTGCTGTCTTGAGATGCATCTGGAGCTTAGGTGATGTTGAAGATAAGACAGGCGGTCTTGGCTCCAACGGCCTTGGTGGATTCAGCGGTGACTGGGCTTGGGCAGCTGGTCTCATCGTAGAGGTCTTCCTGACATTCATTTTCGTACTTGTTATTCTTGGTGTTACAGATGAGAAGTTCAAGCACGGCTCATTTGCAGGAATTGTTATCGGTTTCTCACTCGTAATGGTTCATATTCTCGGCATCGGCCTTACAGGCACATCCGTTAACCCTGCACGTTCCATCGGACCTGCTATCCTTGCAGGTGCTGACGCACTCAGCAATGTATGGATCTTCATCGTAGGACCTTTCCTTGGTGCAGCTATGGCAGCATTCGTTTACAGATTCATCGCTAAGAAGGACGAAAAGTAATTAGATGAGTATAAGGTTTTAAACCTTACTGATTCATTATTAACCCGACCGGGTAAAGAGGCTGTCTCTGATTTATGAGGCAGCCTCTAGTCTTTTAGAAATATATCAAGAAAAAAGGCGGCATCAAACTGATACCGCCTCAAATAAATTATGTGAATTTTGATCAGATCTGGTTATCGCAGTAGATCTTGTACTTAGCCTTGAGTTCGTTCATTGCATTCTTCATGGCGAGCTGATATACGGAAGTCTTTTCCCAATCACCGGCCTTTACGGCAGCCTTGACTCTTGTGAAGATGGAATCCTGGTCATCTGTGTCTTTAGCCAGCTGGAGCTTGAGATACTCGATGTCATTCCAAAGCTTATTATCGTAGCTTATAGCGCCATCGTCAGTCCTTGTGATGCTTCTGATCAGCGAGAGGTTTGCAGGGATGATCTTCTCCATGAGCTCCATCTCCCAGCGAACGAGCATAGCCTGATAGTAGGAAGCGAGGAGCTGTTCATTGAATACGCCGCCTCTGCAAAGTATCTCGGCAACATCAGATTCCTTTAATGTCTGAAGTGATTCATAGACTGTTGCAGCAGGCGTGCCGAAAAGTCTGTCTCTCTCGTTGGAGTCCATGTCCTCGAAAATGTCCTCTTCGCAGCGGTAAAGCTTATCTGCCTCGAGATAATCGCTTTCCTGACCGAAAGGCTTTGTGAACTCGGCTTCAAGAGTCTTTGAGTCCTTGCCGGAATCAAGAGCATAAGCGATACCGTCGAGCATTGCCTGATATACGGATGCGAGGCAAAGGTAAGTATTTGTGTGAGGGTTCGGTGCACGGAGCTCGAATCTTGTCGCATACTTGTTGTCTTCGCTTCTTACCAGACCTAAAAGAACGGATCTGTTACGTGAGGGAGTAAGAACATCCATGCCGATTGAGCTTACGCAGTGCGTAGGGGCTTCAAATCCGGGTGTGAGACGCTCGAAAGCATCTGTCGTAGCGGATACGAAGGGGTTAACTACCTTGCTGTAGTGCTTCATGATGCCCATAAGTGAGCCCCAGCCGAATCTTGAAAGGAAATCGGCCTTTGTATCTTCGGGTGCGAAGAGGTTGATCTTCTTGCCGTTCTTGAGGTAAGCAACAGCATTTACGTGAGTATGCTCACCTGAGCCTGCAACACCGGGAAGAGGCTTAGCGTTAAAGCTGACATCAAGACCATGGAGTCTGAAGATCTCCTTGATGATGATTCTTGCGATAAGCTCATAGTCAGCGCCCTGGAGAGCATCTGAATACTTCCAGTCAACTTCGAGCTGCTCCATGATGAAGTGGAATTCACCGGAAGAGTTGAGCGAAGCCTTAACACCGCCGACTTCCTTATGACCCATCTCGGGATTGAATCCGTAGTTCTCAAGGATCATAATGACCTGCTCTAAAGCAGTTCTTACTACGCCCTTTGTACGCTTCCAGTAGGATTCCTTAAGTTCCTGTGAGATCGAGAGCTGCTCTGTACTGATGATCTCATCAGGGGAGTTAACCCAGAACTCGAGCTCTGTAGCAGTAATAAGAGTGATGCGGTCAAGATCATCAGGTGTAAAACCGTACTCGGTGCATAAAGCTGCATCGTTCCTGAATCTTTCCAGGATAGTCTTTTGGAAATATGCAGCGCTGTTACGGAGAATAGATCTGGAACAGACCTCATCTTCGTTGTGAGTCAGGAAAGAGGGGATACGCAGAGTGCCAATCGGTCTTCCTGTCTCAAAATCTATGTGCTCATAATTGTAATCTACGTACCAGATAACGTTTACATCAGGAATCAGATCGACTTTACCGTCGTTTAATGTAGCAATTCCGGGAAGTACAACGGATGAACCGTCAGTTTGTACTGCTTTTCCGTTGAGATAATTCTCAATATTGTCAAGAAAATCTGATATAGGGATCTTCTCATCAGTATCGTTGCCCATGAGGTCAACGGCTGCCAAAGAGACGAACTTGATCTCAGGATGAGCTGACAGAATGTTTCTAAGATCCTGTGCTGAATGGTTATCTGCAGGTATAACATAAAGCAGATCGGGTATTACATGGAATTCGATCATTTGAACTACCTTCTTCAAATATAATAGGGAGATTGTATCACAAGAAATACTTTATGAGTAATATTGGCTTGATTTTACAGATATTTTCAATTCTTAAGTTTTATCGTAATATAAGCGGTATAAACGTTTAGGGGAGTATTAGGTGTTTTTTTCTGCGGCGAAAACAATTTTCAATATCGATAACGTAGGCAACAGGTGGGGAGTTCGTATCCTTTATTTTGTCACGGTCGTCCTTAATGCCGCAATTCACTTTAATCCTTTTGCAGATAAGGACTTCACTCCGCTTTCCAACTGGCTTATGAACCTTTATAACATGAGCGAGCAGAATGAGAGCAGCATTTTTACTGCTTTGCCGATAACAAAAGGTAATATCATCTATCTTCTGACGCTTCTGGGCGGTGAGCTGATTCTTATTTGCAGTGCGTATATCTATGCTGCTGTTTATGTCAGGAGTTACAGGAAAGAGAAGGCTGCCATGGCAAAAAAGAACGAATCCGACGCCTTGAATTATGCAGTTACTAATCTTCCGGATGACATAATCAAGCCCGGCAAGCTCATTTTGAGACTTTTGCTCTTAATGTTGATTACTTCCGTAGTTCTTTTGCCGCTTGTGACCATAGCTTTGTATTTTATGTTGTTTACGATAATCGGATTGCCGTTCATATTTACGGCTCCGGTAGCATATCTGTCCGGAGATAAAGGCATCTTCAGCTCAATCCCATATGCTGCGAAATTGTCCCTGAAGTATTATTTCGCCAATATGAGAAGTATAGCGCTCGTGCTGCTGGTCTCTGTCATATTGAATTTTCTGGTTCCTTTGCTCGGAAATGTCTCTTTGACGGCTTACTATATCGTGGATGCGGCAGCTACGACCTGGGTTTTCCTGGCTGCGGCAAGGCTGGCGGCGTTGTCCTACTGCTCAATGAAGGATTTCCCTATAAAGGGCGGAAGAAGACCTTACGCAATCTGACAGATCTCTTTTTTTTATATATCTGTTCAAAGCAACAATATTTAGCCCGTTTTGATTAAAAAAACTTATACGCGTGTGATTGTTTTTGCGCCTATTTATATTTATTATTAGTGCGTTAAGTCAAATTATGGAGGTTTCAACATTATGGACGTTAATGAGAAAGCAATTAAGATGCATGAAGAGTGGGCAGGTAAGATCGAAGTTATCGCTAAAGCTCCCGTAGGTTCCAAGGAAGAACTCGCTATCGCATATACACCCGGTGTAGCAGCTCCCTGCCTTGAGATCCAGAAGGACGTTGATCTCTCATACAAATATACAAGAAGACACAACCTCGTAGCAGTAGTAACAGACGGTACAGCAGTTCTCGGCCTCGGAGACATCGGACCTGAGGCAGGTATGCCTGTTATGGAGGGTAAGTGCGCTCTCTTCAAGGCTTTCGGTGATGTTGACGCATTCCCTCTCTGCATCCGTTCAAAGGATGTAGACGAGATCGTAAATACAGTAGCTCTTCTCGCAGGTTCTTTCGGCGGCGTTAACCTCGAGGACATCTCAGCTCCCAGATGCTTTGAGATCGAGAAGAAGCTCAAGGAAAGATGTGATATCCCGATCTTCCACGATGACCAGCACGGTACAGCAGTTATCACACTCGCCGGTCTTACAAACGCTCTTAAGATCGTTGGCAAGAAGATGGAAGATATCCATGTTGTAGTTAACGGCGCAGGCGCTGCTGCTACAGCTATCACAAAGCTCCTCATCTCCAGAGGACTTAAGAACGTTATCCTCTGCGACCGTAAGGGCGCTATCTATGAGGGCAGAGAAGGCCTCAACTCCGCTAAGGAAGAGATGGCTAAGATCACAAATCCTGAGAAGAAGGCAGGTTCTCTTGCTGATGTTATCGTTGGTGCTGACGTATTCATCGGCGTTTCCGCTCCCGGCGTTCTGACAAGCGATATGGTTGCTACAATGGCAAAAGATCCGGTTGTTTTCGCTTGCGCTAACCCCGTACCAGAGATCCTTCCTGACGAAGCAAAGAAGGCAGGCGTTGCAGTTATGGCTACAGGCCGTTCTGACTTCCCGAACCAGGTCAACAACGTTCTCGCTTTCCCCGGTATCTTCCGTGGCGCTCTCGATGTAAGAGCTTCTGACATCAATGATGAGATGAAGATCGCTGCAGCTAATGCTATCGCAGGCATCGTTTCTGACGAAGAGCTCAATCCTGATTACATCCTTCCTGATGCATTCGATGCAAGAGTAGGCAAGGCTGTTGCAGCTGCTGTTGCTCAGGCAGCCCGTGATACAGGTGTAGCAAGAATCTGAATAAACTGAATTAAAGCAACAATCTCCCGCAATTTTGTTGCGGGAGATTTTGCAATTTATAGAAAAGGAGTTTCCACATGATAGACGATTTAGAGCTTTTGAGACTTATTGAAAACAACGCAAGACTCTCTTCTGAGGAGATTGCCGTTATGCTCGGTACAACCGCCGCGGATGTGGAAGCCGAGATCAAGCGCCTTAAGGATGAGAACATCATCTTAGGCTATAACACTATCATCAACTGGGAAAAGCAGGCACCTGACAACTGCATCGGCATGATCGAAGTAAGGATTACCCCCGTTAAGAACAAGGGTTACGACCATATTGCCCAGATCCTGAGCAAGTATGACAAGGTAACTGCATGCTACCTCATGAGCGGCGGATTTGATCTTATGATCATCTACGAGGACCGCACATTAAGAGATATCGCTACATTCGTTACTGAGAAGATCGCTACTATGGAAGGCGTTCTTTCCACGACAACACACTTCATCCTTAAGAAGTACAAGGCGAATGGTATAATCTACGATAATCCGAATACTGACGACAGGCAGGCTATCATCTTATGAGTTTTGATTACGAATCCAAGATCTCCAAGGCAGTACAGCAGGTACCGCCGTCTGCCATAAGGAAGTTCTTTGATCTTGCCAATGAGATGAAGGGTCATGTAATCTCACTTTCCATAGGTGAGCCTGACTTTGTTACTCCCTGGACGATCAGAGAAGCTGCTATTAATTCAATTATCGACGGATATACCCATTATTCACCCAATTCCGGATATATCGATTCCAGAGTTGCTATTGCTGATTATCTTAAGAGAAGATACGGTGTATCTTACGATCCCAAATCCGAGATCTTTATCACTGTAGGCGGATCTGAAGGTCTGGACCTCGCAGCCAGAGCTCTTATCAATCCCGGTGATGAGGTCATCGTCGTAGAGCCCTGCTTCGTTGCATATAAGGCAACCGTAGAGTTTGCTCACGGTGTTCCCGTAATCGTTGAGACTAAGCCGGAGAACAACTACAAGCTCATGCCTGAAGAGCTTGAAGCTGCTATTACTGATAAGACCAAGTATGTAATTGTCGGATATCCCAATAATCCTACCGGCGCTATCATGACGCTTGAGGATTGGGCAAAGATCAAGGACGTTCTTATGAGACATCCTGAGATCATCGTTCTTTCCGATGAACTTTACTGCGAACTTAATTATCTTGACGGAAAGCCTGCATCGCTTACGCAGTTTGCTGAGTTAAGAGACAGAGTGATTATGGTTAACGGCTTTTCGAAGTCTTATGCCATGACCGGTTTCAGAGTAGGATACTTAGCAGGACCGCATGAGCTTATTGCTCCCATGGTAAAGATCCATCAGTACTGCATTATGTGCGCACCTTCGACGTCACAGTTAGCTGTTATCGAAGCAGCTATGAACTCTGACGATGAGGTCAAAAAGATGCGTGACGAATACAATCACAGAAGAAGGGTCATCGTTCAGGGATTAAGGGATGCAGGCCTTGAATGCTTCACGCCTTACGGTGCTTTCTATGCGTTCCCCTGTATCAAGTCTACGGGAATGACATCTGAGGAATTTTGTGGGAAGCTTTTGCTCGAAAAGCATGTCGCCATCGTGCCCGGAAATGCTTTCGGCAAGTGCGGCGAAGGTTTTGTCCGTATCAGTTATGCTGCTTCTTTGGAGGATATCAAGGAAGCTATGAAGCTTGTTAAAGAATTTGTTGAAGAACATAAGAGGTAATCAATGCTTGAATTTGACAACATAAGACTCGAACTTGAATCTTACGAAGTGCCTGTAGCAGAGCTTAAGGATGCTCTTCACATTGACCGCGTATCTGACCAGATAAGCGAATACGAGAACCGTATGCAGGAGCCCGATTTCTGGAATAACGTCGAGAAGGCTACTGAGATCCAGCAGACGTTAGGCAGACTTAAGAAAAAGGTTGAGAGCTATAACTCACTTGTAGCTGAGCGTGAAGACCTTCTGGCTCTCTGCGAGCTTGCTAATGAAGAAGAGGACATGGATTCTCTTGAAGAACTCAGGACTTCTACAGCCAAGTTCAAGGAAGACTTTGAGAAGATGCGCTTAGAGACACTTCTTACAGGTCCTTACGATGCAAATAACGCAACTATTACACTTCATGCCGGTGCCGGCGGCACAGAGGCTATGGACTGGTGCTCCATGCTCTACAGAATGTACACCAGATGGGCTGAGAGCCACGGCTTTGGCGTAGAGGAACTCGATTACGTTGAAGGCGATACAGCAGGCATACAGTCAGTTTCTTTTATGATCAAGGGCGATTACGCTTACGGCTTTTTAAGATCAGAGCTTGGTGTACACAGACTCGTAAGGATCTCTCCTTTTGATTCTGCGGGAAGAAGACACACTTCATTTGCTTCATGCGAAGTCATTCCTGAATTGGACCAGAAGACTGAAGACGACATTAAGATCGATATGTCTGATGTCCGTGTAGATACTTACCGTGCTACAGGTAAGGGCGGTCAGCATATCAACAAGACCGATACGGCTGTCCGTATGACTCATAACCCTACCGGAATCGTTGTTTCCTGCCAGGCAGAGAGATCACAGCTCCAGAATAAGGAAACGTGCTTGAGAATGCTCAAGGCTAAGCTTTTCGCACTCGCAAGGGCATCTGAGATGGAGAAGATCGAAGACCTTAAGGGCAACCAGATGGAGATCGCATGGGGCTCACAGATCAGATCATATGTATTCTGTCCGTATACACTCGTTAAGGACAACAGAACAGGCTATGAAGAAGTTGACGTCGATTCCGTTATGGACGGCAACTTAGACGGATTCATCAATGCTTATCTGTCCGGTATGAAGAACGAGAAGTAAACTTATTGAATAATTTATTTATCAAGCCCGGTTTGTCCGGGCTTTTTTATTTTCTTGCAATCTGTGCGTCAAAGCGGCTCAAAGTAAGGCTTGTGTTTTTTGAAGTAGACAGATTCGGCAAATCCCAAGGATTTAACGTATTCAACGGCTTCGTTGAAGCATACGGCAAAAGTTCCGGGGAAGTGTGAGTCAGATCCGAATGTGATGAGCTTTCCGCCCATATCTTTATATCTTTTAAGAACGGCAGCATCAGGAAGTGACCTCGTAAAGCCTCCGTCTCTGTGCTTTTGGATCGATTTGGTGTTGATCTCAAGGGCTTTTTCCTTGGCGATCATAACTTCGAAAAGCCTGTCGAATTCTTTAGGGCATTCTTCGTAAGTAACGAAATCATCCTTGTTGTCGGTATATCTGTTGATGTAATCATAGTGCGCTACAACGTCGAAATTGTTGCACATCTCGCACATCTCGGCCATGATGCCCAGATATTCGCTGTGCAGTTCTTTGGCAGGCAATTTATAGCAATCCCTGACCATATAGAAATCCTCACCTCGGAAAAGATGGGCGCTGAGAAGAACGACGTCCAGCGGGATGGAGGCTGCAACTTTATCTATTTCTCCTGCCACATGTTTCTGATAGCCGAATTCGATGCCCTTAAGAAGCTCTAATTCGCCTGCTTTTTCGCGCCATTGCTCAAAAGCGAGGTTATATTCATTGAGATCGAACATCCAGTTCAAGCCCTCATAATCGGGGTAGTCGATCTCATAGTGCTCGGTAATGCCGATCCTTGTAAAGCCTTTGGATCTTGCTTCGTTTATGAGTTCATCAATCGATTGTCCTGCATCTGCAGAGAAGTGTTTTGTATGGTTATGTCCGTCAGTTATCATTTTGTCCTCTTAATTAAAAGATTTTATTTTACTTTATGGTATCATAAGTTCATTAGAAAGAGGTGATACTTATGCCCAAGAAAAAAGAAACCAAGAAGATCAAGACAAGCGAGCTTTTCGCTGAATTCCCGAACCTTTATGAGGTAGCTTCACAAGATGATATGACAGCTACTTTTAATTTCGCCGAGGAATATAAGGCATTTTTGGATAATTCCAAGACAGAACGTGAATTTGCCGCAAATGCCATTCAGGCAGCAGAAGATCTCGGATATGTTGATATCGCTACCAAGGATACCTTAAAGCCCGGTGACAAGGTCTACCAGAGCATTAAAGGAAAGGGCTTTGCAGCAGCCGTTATCGGTAAGAAGGGCCCTGCTGAAGGCTTTAATATCTTAGGTGCCCATATCGATTCTCCCAGACTGGACTTGAAGCCCAATCCGATCTATGAGGACAGTGATACTGTTTACTTCAAGACCCACTATTATGGCGGTATCAAGAAGTACCAGTGGACCACGATCCCTCTTGCTGTTCATGGCGTTGTATTTACTAATGACGGCAAGGCTCATCAGATCGTAGTAGGTGAGAAGGATACGGATCCAGTATTCTATATTACTGACCTTCTTCCGCATCTCGGAAATGAACAGATGACTAAGAAAGCATCGGATTTCATTCCTGCTGAAGACCTTAACGTGATCATCGGCGGTATTCCCTGCACAGATGAAAAGAAGGCTAAGGATATCTTCAAAGCCGGAGTCCTGAAGATCCTTTTCGAGCAGTACGGCATCAAGGAGAAGGATTTCGTTTCTGCAGAGATCGAGATCGTTCCTGCTACACATGCGAGAGACGTAGGTTTTGACCGTGCATATATCGCAGCTTACGGTCACGATGATAAGGTCTGCGCTTATCCTGCACTTAGAGCGTTGCTCGCACAGGAGAAGCCCAAGAAGACCTGTGTCTGCCTGCTTACGGATAAGGAAGAGATCGGTTCTTATTCCAATTCAGGTGCTACTTCCAATCTTTATGAGAACTTCCTGATGGAAGTATTCGCTAAGGCTGAAGGCGGCATCGATAAGTTCAATACTTTGAAGTTCCGTAAGGCTCTTGCTGCTACCAAGATGCTTTCTACTGACGTAACAACCGCTTACGATCCCAAGTACGCTTCAGTATTTGAGAAGAACAATACTGCATTCATGTCACACGGTCTTAAGATCGAGAAGTACACAGGTGCAAGAGGCAAGTCGGGATGCTCTGAAGCTACAGGTGATTTCATTGCTGAGATCACGGATATCTTTGAGAAGAATTCAATCCCGTGGCAGACAGGTGAGCTCGGACGTATCGATGCAGGCGGCGGCGGAACGATCGCAGCCATCATGGCTGAGCTCGGCATGGACGTTGTCGATATGGGCGTTCCCGTATGGTCAATGCATGCTCCTGTCGAAGTGATCTCTAAGATCGACCTTTACTATCTCTATCTCGGATATAAGGCATTCATCGAGAATATCGGATAATGGCTAAGAAAAGAACGGTAGAACGTAAAACTGCGATAAAGAACAGTGTCGGAAGAATAATTGTCTTCAGTCTCTTTATCATTGCTCAGTTAGTCGGTTTTGCCGTTCTTGCTTATTATCTCGGAAGCATATTTCCGGCTTTGGATGTTGGTATCAGAGTTATTGCTTTGATGGTTGCTCTTGGTATCAACGCAAGAGATCACAACGGTGTTTTCAAGCTCATCTGGGTAATAGTCATTCTTTTGCTGCCTATCCCGGGACTCCTTTTCTATGCGCTTAACAACTTCAGCAGCTCTAAGATCAAGATCAAGAGACGCCTTGATAAGGTTGACGTCATGGTTTTCAGCCATCTGAATTTCAATGACGATGTTTTTGTTGAGTTTAAGCAGGAAGATCCCGCCAGAGCTTCAAATGCCAGATATCTTAGGAATTATGACTTTCCTATCTATGATGGTACTGCGATCAAGTATTACTCTGTAGCTTATGACAGTTATCTTGATCAGATTGAAGACATCAAGAAGGCTGAGAAGTTCGTATATCTTGAATATCATGCCATCGAGAATAAAAAGGCATTCGAGCCGCTTCATGAAGTGTTGAAGGAGAGAGCGGCTGCAGGCGTTGACTGCAGAGTTTTGTATGATGATGTAGGTTCGTTTACTTTTATTAATCCTGCATTTATCAAGATGCTCGAATCCGAAGGCATCAAGTGTAATGCATTTAACCCTGCATATCCTATCGTTGCTCTTTTTATGAATAACCGTGATCATAGGAAGATCACGGTTGTTGACGGCAAGGTAGGTTACACGGGCGGATACAACATAGCGGACGAGTATTTTAATTTCGTTAATCCTTACGGTAGATGGAAGGACAACGGTATCAGACTTGCAGGTCCTGCCGTCGACAGCCTTACGGCGATGTTCATCGAGATGTGGAACTTTGCTGATCTTAAGCGTAAAGAAGACGATATGATGACCTTTGATTCGGCAGGAGTTAAGCCGATTCCCGGTGTAAAGGGTTATTGCGTTCCTTATTGTGACAGCCCGCTTGATAACGAGCCTGTCGGAGAGAATGTTTACCTTAACATGATCAACAATTCCCAGGAATATTGCTGGATCATGTCGCCTTATCTTGTGCTCTCGGACGAGATCTCCAGAGCTTTGAGGATCGCTGCCAAGCGAGGCATTGACGTAAGGATCATGACCCCTGGCATTCCTGATAAGAAGCTTACTTATCATGTTACGAGATCTTACTACAACATGCTTATAAAAGGCGGAGTAAAGATCTTCGAATACACACCGGGCTTTAACCATTCGAAGACATTTTTGTGTGATGATACTTGCGCTGTAGTAGGAACCATCAATCTTGATTTCAGAAGCCTTTATCATCATTTCGAGAATGCCGTCTACATGTATAAGACAGACTGCATTCCGGATATCAAGATGGACTTCATCGAGACATTTGCTGAGTGCCGTGATGTCACTGAGAAATACAGGAAGAACCCTAATATCTTTGTCAGGTTCTTTAAGTCCATCTTAAGACTTATCGCACCGTTGCTATAACAGAAAAACAGAAAGGAATATATATGTCTGTTCGTTTTTATAATTGCAGAATTCTTACCATGAGTGATGACACGATCATCGAAGGTGAGCTGTGGACAGATAACGACCGCATCAGCTATATCGGTCCTGCAAAATCAGTATCAGATAAGAGATTTGACCGTGAGATCGACTGCAAGGGCAATCTCCTTATGCCCGGATTAAAGAATGCACATACGCATTCTGCTATGACGTTCTCCAGATCACTTGCTGATGAATACTGTCTTAATGACTGGCTTCACAAGGCTATTTTCCCCAGAGAAGCAAATCTTACGCCTGAGCATGTTTACTGGTTTGCCAAGCTTGCTTACGCAGATTATCTTGCAGGCGGAATAACTGCCTGCTTTGACATGTATTTCCATAAGTATGAGAATGCGAAGGCGGCTGTTGAGACCGGCTTCAGACACGTTTTCTGCGGTGCTGCCAACGATTACGGCGGATTCGATATGTTAGAGCAGAATTACATCGATCTTAATGATTACGATCCGCTGGTATCCTTCAAGCTCGGATTCCATGCTGAGTATACGACTTGCGAAGATAATCTTAAGGTCATGTCTGATCTGGCACACAAGTACAGCGCGCCAGTTTATACACATATTTCAGAGACTTCTGAAGAAGTGGATGGATGTAAGGAGCGCTATGGCGTTACACCTGCAGTACTCTTTGATAAGCTCGGCATTTTTGACTTCGGCGGCGGCGGATTCCACTGTGTATGGTTTACTGATGAGGATAGGGATATCTTCAAGAATAGAGACCTCTGGTCTGTTTTTAATGCTTGCTCTAACTTGAAGCTTGCCAGCGGTATAACGCCTGTATACAAGTTCATCGAAAAGAATATGAATATCGCCATCGGTACTGATGGAGCAGGTTCAAATAACGCGCTTTCGATGTTCCGCGAGATGTATCTTGATACTGTTCTTTCGAACGTTGAGACGCACAATACCGCAGCTGTTGATCCTTTCACTATCCTTAAGGCAGGGACTTCAGGCGGAGCTCTTTGCATGGGCCTTAATGATTGTGATGTTCTATCTGAGGGCAAGAAGGCTGATATTATCATGATCGACATGAATAAGCCTTCGATGCAGCCTGAGAATAATATCGTCAGAAATATTGTTTATAGTGCGGATAACGACTGCGTCAAGATGACCATGATAGATGGTAAGATCCTTTATGAAGACGGAGTCTACACAACGCTCGATATCTGTGAAATAATCCGCGAATGCAACAAGTTTAAGAAGGATCTTGTCTGACCGAGTCATGAAGTTAATCTTTGACCACATCGGTAAATACAAAGCAGCTTCGATCTTAAGCCCTGTGTTTAAGCTCCTTGAAGCATGCTTTGAATTAATTGTTCCTCTTATTGTTGCCGGAGTGATCGACAACGGTATCAAAAAAGGTGATGCGGGTTATGTGTGGTCGCATGTTCCTATCCTTGTTCTTTTCGCTGTTATCGGATTTGCCAGCGCGATTACGGCACAGTATTTTGCTGCATATTCCGCGACAGGAATATCTTCGGGAATACGTAAGAGTCTTCATGACAAGCTTCAGACTTTGTCTGTTTCAGATTATGAGAAGATCGGTTCATCCGGAATGGTAACGCTTCTTACATCAGACGTTAATCAGATCCAGACCGGTATCAATCTTTTCCTGAGACTTCTCTTAAGATCTCCGTTTATTGTAATCGGCGCTTGCATAATGGCTGCTGTAGTAAAGCCTTCCATGGCATTGATCCTAGTCGCTTGCACATTGATTCTTGCTGTTGTTATCGCACTTAATATGAAGTTCTCGATCTTAAGGCATAAAGAATCCAGATCAGGATTGGACAGCCTTGTTAAGAAAACTTCGAACGGAATAGCAGGCGAGAGGGTGATCAGAGGCTTTAACAAGACTTCTGAAGACTACGGTAAGTTTGAAGCAAAGAGCAAGAGCCTTAAGACATCGCAGATCAAAGCAGCTGATTTTGCGGCATGGCTCAATCCTTTGACCTATGCTGTGGTAAATCTCGGCATATGTCTCTTGATCTACCGCGGAGCGATTCATTTTAATACAGGATCACTTACCGATGGTCAGGTCGTAGCGCTCTATAATTACATGTCGCAGATTTTGATCGAGCTGGTTAAGCTCGCAAATCTCATCGTTTCTGTTTCTAGAGCTTATGCATGCGTTAAAAGAGCCGAAAGTCTCATGGAGATAAACAGTACTGCAATTTCCGGTACCGAAGAGCTTCCTTCGGCCACACCGTTGTCTGTATCAATGAAGAATGTCTCTTTTACTTATCCCGGCAATGTAGAAGAATCAGTCAAAGATTTTTCTGTTGATATAAGGCCGGGCGAGACGATTGGCATCATCGGAAGCACCGGTTGCGGTAAATCTACTGCTGCAGCTCTTATTGCTGGTATCTATAATGCCGATGAAGGAGAAGTCGACATCGACGGAAAGAATATCAGGAATATCTCGTCATCGAGTCTTGCTTCAGCTGTCGGGATGAGCCTTCAGAAGACCAGGCTTTTTAAAGGTTCGCTTAAAGATAACATTACGTTAGGCAGAGCTTACATTAATGACGATAGTATTGAGTCAGCATGCAAAGCTTCTTGCAGTGATGATGTCATCTCTACCAAGAAGGAAGGTCTGGACTTTGTTATTTCAGACGGCGGAGCGGGTCTTTCAGGCGGACAGAGACAGAGGATCGGTATCGCCAGAGCTTTGGCGGGTAACCCCGGTATAGTTATTCTTGACGATTCAACTTCTGCCTTGGATTGGGGAACCGAGAAAAGGCTTCTTAACAATCTTTCGAGCCTTCCTGTGAAGCCTACGACGATACTTATTTCACAAAAAGTCAGAACTTGCATGAACTGTGACCGCATCATTCTTATGGATGACGGCAGGATCGAAGCAATTGCTCCGCACGAAGAGCTTTTAAAGATATCAGAGAACTACAGATACATGAATTCTCTTCAGATGAAGGGAGGCGCGACATGAACAAGGTATCATTAAAGCGTCTTTTTTCCTACCTGAAAGGATCTTCCGGCCTTGCTGTCTTATCAGTTATTATCGGTCTGCTCTTCGGGTGCTCTACAGTCGCTATCCCTTATTTTGCGGGAAGAGCCATAGATAATCTCGGTGATATCGGTAAGCTGACCGTTTATCTTGTGATAATTCTCGGCCTGATAGTTTCGGCTGCTTTGCTGCAGTTCGCACTTATCAAAATGAATAACAGGATCGCATTTAATATCGGTCACAACTTAAGGATCGCAACTTATTCCAAGATGCACAGAGTAAAGATGTCTTACATCGATAAGACTTCTGCCGGAAAGCTTCAGAGCCTCATAATAAGTGATGTTGAGACCGTATCTGACGGTATGCTGTTGTTCTTAAACCAGTTTGCATCAGGTATATCAACGATCCTTATAACACTTGTTGTAATGTTCTTGATCAACTGGAAGATATCATTGATCGTCGTAGTCTTTACACCCGTATCGATTGCAGTCTCTACAGCTATTGCCAAGGGCGCTTATAAGTCCTTTGCAAAGCAGGCTGAGATCAGATCAAAGCAGACTTCTTTTGTAGCCGAATCGGTTAATAATTTCCGTGAATGCAAGATCTATGATGTCACTGATAACAGGATCAATGGCTTTGACGAGATCAACGGTGAATACAGAAAGACATCTACAAAAGCTACGTTCCTGTCTTCGATCAGTAATCCGTCTTCAAGATTCGTCAATGCTTTGATCTATGCTGGCGTTGTTTTGACTGGGTGTCTCTCAGGTATTGGCAGTGCGATCACTGTAGGTGCCTTAACTTCGCTCCTGGCTTATGCTAACCAGTTTATGAAGCCGTTTAACGACTTGTCGGCCGTTTTCACTGAGCTTTCTGACAGTTTTGCATGCCTGGCACGGGTTTTCGGGTATCTGGACAGCCCGGAGATCCCTGAAGAAGAGGCAGATAAAGAGCTCCCGGATAAGAATGTACAGCTCGATATTGAGTTTAAGAACGTCAGCTTCTCATATGTTGAGGACAGACCGGTGCTTCAGGATATTTCGTTTAAGGTAGGAAAAGGGGAATCCTTTGCTATTGCAGGACCTACCGGATGCGGTAAGACAACGCTGATCAATCTGCTTATGCGCTATTATGAGCCTGATTCGGGAGATATCTTCATCAACGGAAGATCCATTAAGGAGATCCCGAGATCTGAGCTTCGTCATTATATCGGCTTTGTATCCCAGGATACCTGGCTCTCAGATGATACGGTTATGGAGAACATCAGATTCTCCGGTCCTCATATTACTGATGAAGAAGTCATTGAAGCCAGCAGGAAAGCCGGCTGTGATTCTTTTATAAGAAAGCTTCCAAAGCGTTATAATGAGATGTTAGACAACGAAAGAGATGATATCTCCGAAGGCCAGAAGCAGCTTCTGACTATAGCGAGGGCAATGGCATCGGATCCTTCGATCCTGATACTTGATGAAGCTACATCATCTGTTGACGTTGTCACGGAAGACCGTATCCAGAAAGCTGTGAAAAAGCTTCTTAACGGCCGAACAAGTATTATAATTGCGCACAGGCTCTCGCAGATCACGAGCTGCGACAAAATCGTTGTAATAGACGGCGGCAAGGTCTCTGAAATCGGATCTCACGATGAGCTTATCGCAAACGGCGGATTTTACAGCAGGCTCTATGCCTCGTATATATCCGGATAAAGGAGTAACCATGGGCAACTATAAGTTTGAAGAGTTTAAGACATACATTAAGGGCAGGAAGGCTGCCGTAATCGGTATCGGCATATCCAATACGCCGCTCATTAAGTGGCTCATATCGCTCGGTGCTGATGTTACCGCTTGCGATAGGATGACCGAAGAAGATCCTGTGCTTAGCAAGAATATTGCTATGCTTAAGGAGATATCAACTGATATCAAGTGGTCTTTAGGTGAATCTTATTTAACCCATCTGAGAGATGAGCATTATGATATCGTTTTCAAGACGCCGAAGATGCGCTTTGAGCTTCCTGAATTACAGGCTCTGAAGGAATCGGGCTCGATCCTGACTACCGAGATGGAGCTTTTCATGAATCTTTGTCCTGCGGAGATCTTCGCTATTACAGGCTCAGACGGCAAGACCACCACGACAACGCTTACGGCTGAGATATTAAAGCAGGCCGGTTATAAGGTATGGATAGGCGGGAATATCGGCACTCCGCTCCTCGACAGGATTGCTGATATTGAAGCTGATGACAAGGTCGTTCTTGAGCTTTCATCGTTCCAGCTCCTCGGAATGAGCACTCCTGCTGACGTTGCGATAGTTACGAATATCACTCCGAACCACTTGGATTTCCATAAGGATTACGATGAGTACATCCAGGCAAAGGTCAACGCGTTTAGGAACCAGGGCCCTGCCGGAAAGGTAGTCCTTAATGCTGGCTGTGACCTTACATATGAGATGAAGGACATCGCAAGAGGCCGCGTTAAGCTTTTCTCAGCTAATAAGGGCAAGGTCATGAGATCTGATTCTCCCTTGTATCCCAGAGCTTATACCGAAGACGGCAGGCTTATCTATCAGGAGAACGGCAATATAGTTGATATCTGCGGAATGGATGAGATCTTTATCCCGGGACTTCATAATGTTGAGAATTTCCTGGCTGCAACCTGCGCTGTCATTGATTATGTAAAGCCTGAAGATATCGCTTATGTAGCTAAGAATTTTAAGGGTGTTCCTCATAGGATCGAATTCATCAGAGAGCTTGACGGCATCAGGTGGTATAACTCATCTATCGATACGTCTCCTAACCGTTCTCTCAATACTATGAATGCTCTTGCGGCCCGCAATGAGAAGGGTGTTCTTATTTGCGGCGGAGCAGATAAGAAGTGTCTTTACAGTAAACTGGGTGATGCGATCCTTAATGTCTGTGACAGGATAATCATCTATGGATCGAATGCTGATCTGGTAACTGATATCATCGCCAAAGAAGCTCACGGCCGTAAGTATGAGATTTACCGCATCCCTGACAAGGAAGGCGATGTCTATGAGTTCCCGAAGACACGTGATAACGTTGTTAATGCTTATAAAGAAGCCATCAACAAGGCAAGGGAGTGGGCAAAACCCGGAGAGATTGTTATTATGTCTTCTATAGGTACGTCCTACGATCATTTCAGGCATTTTGAGCACAGAGGAGACATGTTTAGGGATCTCGTCAATGAACTCGAATAATCTTTAGGGTGGAGGAAGATTATGGCTGACATGAATTACCGGAGATACAAGGCTCATCCGACAGTTGATCTGCCGGACCGTAAGTGGCCTTCGAACAAGATTACCAAAGCACCGATCTGGTGTTCTGTTGATCTGCGTGATGGTAATCAGGCACTGGAAGTTCCCATGACCCTTGAAGAAAAGGTCGAATTCTTTGAGTATCTCTGCTCCATCGGTTTCAAAGAGATCGAGATCGGTTTTCCTGCTGCTTCTGAAACGGATTTTAACTTCTGCAGACATTTGATCGATAACAATCTTATCCCTGATGATGTCGCGATCCAGGTCCTGACGCAGTCAAGAGCCCACATCATTGATCAGACGATGGAGGCCGTAAAGGGCGCACCCAATGTCATCATTCACCTCTATAATGCTACAAGCACTTTGCACAGGGATGTTGTTTTCGATTTCTCATGCGAAGATTGTATAAATCTTGCCGTTGAAGGCGCGAAAATGATCATCGACCGCATAAATGTGGATACTAGCGGAACTAAGTTTATCTTAGAGTATTCACCGGAGGCTTTCTCTGATACGGAGCTCGACTTTGCCGTTAAGATCTGTGACAGCGTCCTCGAATGCTGGAAGCCTACGCCTGAGAATAAAGTCATTATCAACCTGCCTGAGACCGTAGAGTATCAGACAGCTAATGTTTACGCGGATCAGATCGAGTATTTCTGCTCAAAGACCAAATGGAGAGATTCGATTATAGTTTCTCTGCATACTCATAATGACAGAGGAACTGCCGTTGCTACTTCAGAATTCGGACTCATGGCAGGCGCAGACAGAGTCGAAGGCACTTTGTTCGGTAATGGCGAGAGGACCGGAAACGTTGATATCATTACGCTTGCAATTAATATGATGATGCTCGGCATTAATCCGGGTCTTGATTTTTCAGACATCAATAAGACTATCGATATTTATGAGGAATTGACCGGTATGAAGGTCGAGCCAAGACATCCGTGGGCAGGAAAGCTTGTATTTACGGCCTTCTCAGGTTCTCATCAGGATGCAATCAACAAGGGAAGAAAGAAGATGGAAGAAAGGGGAGAGAGCATATGGGCTGTCCCGTATCTTCCTATTGATCCTAAGGATGTCGGAAGAGAATATGAGCCCATTATCCGTATCAACTCCCAGTCCGGCAGAGGCGGAATCGCTTATGTTATGGAGACATACTTCGGAGTTCAGCTCCCGAAGGCCTTCCAGCGTGATTTTCTGCCTGTCGTT
The DNA here is from genome assembly GCA_017427465.1 of Clostridiales bacterium. Taxonomy (GTDB): domain Bacteria; phylum Bacillota; class Clostridia; order Saccharofermentanales; family Saccharofermentanaceae; genus Saccharofermentans. Next base: position 20,923 of record JAFRST010000023.1, read on the forward strand.
AAGGCTGCAACTGAAAAGAATGGCATTGAGAATGAACTTACACCCCAGCAGATATTTGATCTGTTCGATGATAAATACATCAATGTTCTTGAGCCTTACGGATTAAAGAACTTCTCAGAGCAGCAGGACAGCGACCAGGTATCTACTGTTGAGGCATTGATCACAGATCATGGTAAGGAAGTTACCATTAAAGGTAAAGGTAACGGTCTTCTCGATGCCTTTGTCAGAGCTTTCTGCGACTATACAGGTGTTGATTTCTCGATCTCTAACTATTCAGAGCACGCTATGAAGTCAGGTTCAGACTCTGCGGCTATCACGTATATCGAGATTGCCAATAAATCCAATAAGCAGACGTATATCGGCGCCGGTGTCTCGAGCTCTGTCACAAAATCTTCTGTTCGTGCCGTAGTTTGCGCATATAACAGAATGATAAGTGTGTTATGATGTTTGGGTTTGATAAAGGAGATTAGTTTAAATGCTTTGGGATATTATTCTTTCTGTTATTTACGGCATTATCGAAGGTATTACAGAGTGGCTTCCGATCAGTTCTACGGGCCACATGATCATTTTGGAAGAGCTTTTGCATAAGGGTACGATGTCAGATGAGTTTTTTACAGAACTCTACCTTGTCGTCATCCAGCTTGGCGCGATCATGGCTGTAATCGTTATCTTCTGGAAAGAGATCTGGCCGTTCGGAATTAAGAATAATACCCATCCTTTCGCAAAAGAAGGAATCGGCCGTTATGTCATGAAGGATAAGATCATCATGTGGCTTAAGATCGCTCTTGCATGCATTCCTGCAGCCATAGTCGGTGTTCTTTTTGATGATTGGCTTGATGAACACTTATATAATTATGTTGTTGTAGCCATTGCGCTTATCGTATTCGGTGTAGCATTCATCGTTGTAGAGAAGCTTATTGCTAACAGAAATCCTGTAGTTAAGACGGTTAACCAGCTCAACTGGGGACACGCGCTTGCCATCGGATTCTTCCAGCTCCTTGCTGCGATTTTCCCGGGTGCTTCAAGATCAGGTTCTACTATCGTAGGTTCTCTTGCTATTGGAATTAAGAGGGAAGCGGCTGCCAAGTTCACTTTCTTCCTTGCTATTCCCGTAATGTTCGGAGCAAGCCTTCTTAAGATCGTTAAGTATGACGGCGAGATCGAGGGCCGCTGGATCGTTTGCCTTTTAGTAGGAATGGTAACAGCTTTCTTCGTCAGCTTGATGGTAATAAGAAAGCTTATGGCATTCATTAAGAAACATTCTTTCTCTTGTTTCGGATATTACCGTATCGCGCTTGGTATCTTAGTACTTATCCTTGGCGCTGTCGGTGTTATCGGTGCAGCTTCCGGTAACAATACGGCTGAGACGACAGAGACCATAGCTCAGACTGCAGCTGCAGTGATCTTGTTCTAAATCTGCCCAAGTATTCTTTTATTTATAATTAGTATATTATCTTGTATATGCTATAATTCATGATGAATTATTATGCGGACAGGAGATTTCTTCTTGCGTAAATATATATACAACAGCCGTGATGTAGCGGCTTACTTCAAATATTTCTCGGTTCCGAGTTATCTTGAAGTGTCATATATGCAATATATCTTTAATCTCGGTAATAAGGTCCTTGCTGAGCCTTTGACCCGTGATTTTGAGAGCTTTAAGAGAGAAGTTTACAGAGAACTTTATTTTTTGTGGGCAAACGGCTTCGAGAATGAGAAGGCTGATATCTCCAAGATGACTGCAGACGGCCAGTTCTCGCTTATCTGCGACCAGGAGTGCATCTGCCTTGAATCATACATGAAGCTTATCTGTCTTCATCTTATCTTCTCGGGCAATCTGCCTTATATCAATCTGAACTTTACCGGACTTATGACACAACTCGGCATCAAGTGCGGTGTTGAACTTTATGAAGAGAACTGCAAGAAGGTTTGTGAGTCTCTTCAGCTTGTCGTTTCTGATGCGTTCGGAAAGCCTTTTGACCTGTCTCTTGGTATTCCTGACGAGCTTTTGCGCGTAGCTTTAAGCCCTGAATTTAAGGCTGGCCTTGATACCAGGAACTTCAAGGAAACATTGAGATCGGAGCAGATGAACTGGCTTAAGGACCTTAAGGATAAGTCCTTCAAGCTTTTCGGATCTATTCCGCAAAGAAAGAAAACAACTAAGAGCCGTACTACCGGCTCTAAGCCTAAGAACTACAGGGATCCGGCTTACCCTGTGGCCAAGAATAGCGCGCAGCCTAAGGGCACGCCCAAGCCGGGCAAGTAACTTTTTGGAGGTAGGAATGGATAAGGTATTTAAGCTCGGTCTTGATATCGGATCTACAACGATTAAAGTAGTTCTTCTCGATGGCGAGAAGATTATTCATAGCGATTATCAGAGGCACCATTCAGATGTTTCGGGACTTCTGGATGACTTATTTGAAGATCTTAACAAGAAATTCCCCGGAATTACTGTTGATGTAGTAATTACAGGTTCGGGCGGACTTTCCGTAGCTAACTGGCTCGGCTTTAAGTTCACGCAGGAAGTTATGGCTGAGACTAAGGCCATAAAGACATATCACCCTGAGACTGATGTCATCATTGAGCTCGGCGGTGAGGATGCCAAGATCACTTATATGCACCCTGTGCTTGAACAGCGTATGAATGGTACATGCGCAGGCGGTACCGGTTCATTTATCGATCAGATGGCTTCGCTCCTCCAGACAGATGCAGACGGTCTTAATAACTTCGCTAAAGACTACAGATCACTTTATACGATTGCCAGCCGATGCGGAGTTTTCGCGAAGTCTGATTTGCAGCCACTTATCAATGAAGGCGCTGCGAAAGAAGACCTTGCCGCTTCGATATATCAGTCGGTTGTTAACCAGACGATCTCAGGACTTGCCTGCGGAAGACCTATCAAGGGTAATGTCACATTCTTGGGCGGCCCGTTGTTCTTTAATTCAGAACTTCGAAATGCTTTCGAGAGAACTCTTGAAGGTAAGGTAGATTCTTTCTGGATGCCTGAAGAAGCCCAGATCTACGTTGCTTTGGGTGCAGCGCTTTCCGCTGACGGACAGAATCCTATCGTTTTATCAGATCTGCTGTTAAAGCTTAAGAACAGGGAAGGCTTTGTGCCGGATATCATAAGGATCGATCCTATCTTCAAGAATGCTGAAGATAAGAAAGCTTTTGATGAGCGCCACAAGAAAGATCAGATCCCCGTACTTGATTTTAGTGACCAGCACGGACCTCTTTATCTCGGTATTGATGCAGGTTCCACCACTACAAAGGCTGTAGTCATCAATACAAAGGGCGAACTCGTTTACACATACTACGCAAGCAATAAGGGCAATCCTGTTATGAGCGCGGTAGGCATCATGAAAGATATATATTCAAAGATGCCCGAAGACTGCTATATCGCTCATTCCTGCGTAACAGGTTACGGTGAGAACATCATCAGGGCTGCTCTTAATGTCGATATCGGTGAGATCGAGACGATGGCCCACTTCCAGTCAGCGAAGTTCTTCTGCCCGAATGTTGATTTCATTATCGACATCGGCGGGCAGGACATGAAGTGCATGAAGATAAGGAACGGTGTCATCGATTCCATCATGCTCAATGAGGCTTGCTCTTCGGGATGCGGCTCATTCATTCAGACATTCGCCCAGACATTGGGACTTACTACCCCTGAATTTGCTGAAGCTGCTTTAAGTTCTACTAAGCCTGTAGATCTCGGTACACGTTGCACCGTATTCATGAACTCAAAGGTTAAGCAGGCCCAGAAGGAAGGTGCTTCTGTTGGTGATATCTCAGCAGGTCTTTCTTATTCTGTTGTCCGTAATGCACTCTATAAAGTTATCAAGATCCGCGATACTGAGCAGCTCGGTAAGAATATCGTTGTTCAGGGCGGTACATTCCTTAATGATGCGATCCTCAGATGCTTTGAGCTCGTATCCGGCAGAGATGTAATAAGACCTAATGTTGCAGGTCTGATGGGCGCTTTCGGCGCTGCTCTCATAGCTCAGAGAAGAGCCAAAGAAGGCTCCAGATCTAACGTCCTCGGTAAGGATGAGCTTGATTCATTCAAGATGGATACTGAGAATACGCAGTGTCAGGGATGCACAAACCACTGCCGCCTTACTATTGCAACATTCTCGAACGGCACTAAGTTCGTATCGGGTAACCGCTGCGAGAGAGGTGAAGACCTTGCCCTTGACCGTGCTCCGGTAAGCAATAAGAAGAAACTGCCGAATCTTTTCGAATACAAGTATTCGAGAACATTCAAGTACTATGTTCCTTTGAAGAAAGAGGAAGCACCGAGAGGCGAGATCGGTATCCCGAGAGTTCTTAACCAGTATGAGAATTATCCTTTCTGGTTTACTGTGCTTACAAAGCTCGGATTCAGAGTCATAGTTTCTGCGCGTTCTTCTCACAAGATCTATGAAGGCGGTATGGAGACGATCCCTTCGGAGTCAGTATGTTATCCTGCCAAGCTCGCTCACGGTCACATCGAAAACCTCATCTCAAGAGGAATAACAACGATCTTCTATCCTGATGTTCCTTATGAGAGTATCGAGAACTCGAATTCAAATAACCACTATAACTGCCCGATCGTTTGCTCGTATCCGGAGGTTATCCGCAATAACGTTGAGAATCTTCAGGAGAAGAACATCAGATATCTGAATCCGTTCATGCCTCTAGATAATCTCGACAATGTTGCTCTGCATTTATCTGAGACCTTCTCATATCTCGGAGTATCTGCCGAAGAAGCCAGACAGGCTGTAGAAGCAGGTGCCGAAGAGTACTTCAATTACAAGGAAGAGATCAGACAAAAAGGTGTTGAGATCCTTAAAGAGATGGAAGAGCAGGGCCTTAAGGGTATCGTTCTTGCTGGAAGACCTTATCACGTTGACCCTGAGATCAACCACGGTATCCCTCAGATGATCAACTCATTGGGTCTTGCAGTCCTTACTGAAGACGCTGTCGCTAAGCCGGGTGTTTTGAAGAGACCTATCAGAGTTATTGACCAGTGGATGTATCACACAAGACTTTACGAGGCAGCTGCTTTTGTAATCACAAGACCTGACTTGGAGCTTGTCCAGCTTACAAGCTTTGGCTGCGGCCTTGATGCCGTTACTTCTGACCAGGTACAGGAGATCCTTGAATCTTCCGGTAAGCTCTATACATTGCTCAAGATCGATGAGGTAAGCAATCTCGGTGCTGCAAGGATCAGAATGAGATCTTTGGTCGTAGCCATGAACGAGAGAATGGAGCTCCTCGAGAAGGGTGAAGTCAAAATGCCTGAAGTATCCGATTCTGATGATGCTCCTTATACATTGCACAGAGTCGAGTTTACGAAGGAACACAAGAAGAAACACACCATCCTAGCTCCTCAGATGGCTCCCATCCAGTTCGAGCTCGTGGAGTCTGTATTCCGTAAGCACGGTTATAAGTTAAAGCTCTTAAAACAGGCTACCCGTGAGGATATCGAATGCGGTCTTAAGTACGTTAATAACGATGCTTGTTTCCCGACGATCATCGTTATCGGCCAGATGATCAATGCAATCCTCAAGGGTGATATCGATCCCGATAATACAACGCTTGCCATCACACAGACAGGCGGCGGATGCCGTGCTACGAACTATGTCGCTTTTTTGCGTAAAGCTCTTAAGGAAGCCGGATATCCCCAGATACCAGTTATTACGATCTCTGCCCAAAGGTTCGAGAAGAATGAGGGCTTTGAATATACAGTGTCTTTCATCCTCGATGCCATCAAGGCTTTGAGCGCAGGTGATATGCTCTCGACATTGCTCTTGAGGGTAAGACCTTACGAGAAGGTCGAAGGCTCTGCAAATGCCCTGTATTCTTACTTCAACAGAATCGGAAGAAGACTTTTCAACCCTAAGCTTGTTAACGATGATCTTAACGAGAGATATGACGTTGTTATGCCTAACAGCTACTTCTCCAAGAACATCGAGCAGAAGAAGGAGATCAGAGATGTTCTTCTCTCGATCGGAGTAGACATTGACAGCATTCCTGTTATTACCAAGTACAAGGAGTTCGTTAAGTACGCTGTATCAAAGTTTGACCAGCTGCCTTTGAAGGATATCCCCAGAAAGCCACGTGTAGGTCTTGTAGGTGAGATCCTTGTTAAGTTCCAGCCTGACGCGAATAACAACGCTATTGACGTTATCGAAGCAGAAGGTTGTGAAGCTGTATTGCCCGGCGTACTGGACTTCTTCCTGTACTGCGCATATAACCCGGTCTGGCAGGCTCAAAACTTGGGAAAGAGCAAGAAGACCGGTCATATCATGAATATGGCGATCAACTTCCTCGAGTCTTTGAGAAAGCCTATCAACAAAGAGTTTAAGAAGACTAACGGCAAGTTCATGCTCACCGAGAGGATTCAGGAACTTGCTGAGAAATCTTCAACCGTATTAAGCTGCGGTAACTCCTGCGGTGAAGGCTGGTTCCTTACAGCTGAGATGATCGAGCTTATCCAGGACGGTGTTCCGAACATAATCTGCGCACAACCTTTTGCTTGTCTTCCTAACCACGTAACCGGTAAGGGAATGATCAAGGAATTAAGAAGACAGTATCCGAATTCGAATATCGTTCCAATCGACTACGATCCGGGCGCATCAGAAGCAAACCAGCTCAACCGTATCAAGCTCATGATCAGTACTGCGCATTCAGTACGCGAAAAAGAGATAGAGGATGCGGCCGGAAATACAGAGGTAAATAAATGAGCAGACTCCTTCTTGTTGACGGCAATTCCATAATGAACAGAGCTTATTATGCCGTTATCGGCAGAGCTCCGATGACTGCTCCTGACGGTACTCCTACAGGTGCCGTCAACGGTTTCTTTAACTCTGTTCTTGGTGTCATGAAGGAATATCAGCCTGATCACATGTGCGTTCTTTTCGACAGAAGAGAACCTACATTCAGACATAAGATGAGTACTGAATATAAGGCTAACCGTAAGGGTATGCCTGATGATCTTGCTGCACAAATGCCGGTCGTTAAGAATCTTCTTGATCTTTACGGAATCTGCCGTATGGAGCTTGCCGGATATGAGGCTGATGACCTCATCGGCACGCTGTCAAAGCAGGGTGAAGAGCAGGGAATGGACGTCTATATCTTCAGCGGTGATCACGATGATTTCCAGCTGATATCCGATAAAGTCTCTGTCATAATGCCGCAGTCAGGTAAGGGTAAAGAGCCGCGCGTGCTTTTCGACCGTGCGATGTTCGAAGAGACTTATGGCGTTAAGCCTGAAGTGTTCGTACAGGTTAAAGCACTTATGGGTGATAATTCCGATAACATCAAGGGCGTTGAGAAAGTAGGCGAGAAGACTGCATTTAAGCTTATAGCAGACTATGGCTCTTGCGAGAATGTTATCGCTAACGCGGACAAGCTTTCTCCTGCTTTAGGCGAGAGGATCAGGAATTCTTCAGAGCTCTTAGCTCTCAATATTAAGCTCTGTACAATTGACAGGGAATCACCAGTTGAGTATTCGGCTTTAGAAGCTGACTATCCTTCTGCTACCAGAGACTTGCCTGCAATGTCAGGCGTACTTAACCGTCTCGCGTTAAGGTCACTTATCAAGAAACTCGAATTAGATGATGTTAAGCCTTCAGGGTTTGAAGCGACTTCTGATGTAGATGAGTTTACTTCAGATATTTCTTCACAAGTTGAAGCAGCTCTTAAGAACAGCCTTAACATCAGGTATGAAGCTCCTTCATCTTTTGATTTTGAAAATCTTAACTGCGGAATCGATTTTGCCGATATTCCATCCGGGAACAAGGTCATTCTGCTTGATTGGAGCTCTAAGACTTTCTTCGTTATCGATCCTGAAGATTTTGCAAAGCTGACTTCGGGCAAGAATGTAATGCCTGTAGCTTATGAATATAAGGACAGATCCAAGATATTAAAAGAACCTTTGGCTAATGTCGAATCTGTCTTTGACTGCGAGATCGCAGGATATGTCTTGAATATACTCTCGGGAAAGCCTGATCTTCAGAGACTTTATGAGAGCGTTATGCAGTCTGCTTATCCTGTAGAAGATAAGAAGGGACCTGTTAAGCAGCTCTCATTGTTTGATGAGATTACAGAAGATGACGGCTCATCCAAGATCTGTGAAATTGCTTCAAAGCTTTTGGCAGTTACGGCAATCGCGAAAGTCATTTCCAGAGACATTGAGAACAACAAAGATCTTAAAAGCCTTCTTTATGATATTGAATATCCGCTCGTTATCACGCTTGATAAGATCGAACGCAACGGTATGCATGTCTCGGGAGAAAGGCTTTCTGAGCTTCACAGCGAGTATACTAAGCGTTTGGAAGATATCAGCGCACGCGTTTTCGATGCATGCGGAACTGAGTTTAATATCGGATCACCTAAGCAGCTTGCTGATGTCCTTTACGGCGAGAAGCATCTTAATCTGCCTTCCGGCAAAAAGGGCAAGAGCGGTGATTTCTCTACGGGTATCGATGAGCTTAAGAGATTAAGACCGTATTTTCCTGAGATAGATTACATCATTGAGTACCGAGAGCTCTCCAAGCTTGATTCGACTTATGCCGTTGGTCTTGCAAGAGCCATCAAGAGCGACTCGAGGATCCATACGACATTTACCCAAGCGATGACAAATACAGGCAGATTGTCTTCAACAGAACCTAATCTCCAGAACATTCCTGTAAGGACTGAGGAAGGATCCAGACTTCGTGAAGCATTTACTGCCGAGGAGGGCAAGGTCCTTGTCGATGCCGATTATTCACAGATCGAGCTCCGCCTTCTTGCTGCATTGAGCGGTGATGAAGTAATGTGCTCAGCGTTCCTTGAAGGTGAAGATATCCACAAGAGGACTGCTGCCAAGGTCTACGGTGTATCTGAGGATATGGTTACTCACAAGATGAGATCTACTGCGAAAACAGTTAACTTCAGTATCATATACGGCATCAGTGACTACGGTCTTGCTACGGATCTTGGTATAAGCTACAAGGAAGCTTCTGATCTTATCAAGGAGTATAACAACCAGTTCCCCGGGGTTACTTCTTATCTAGAGTCACTTAGGAAATCCGGTGAAGAGAAGGGCTATGCAGTAACGATGTACGGCCGTAAGAGGATTCTCAATGAGCTTAAGAGCCAGAACCGCAACATCAAGAATTTCGGTTACAGAGCAGCCATGAACACCCCTATTCAGGGAACAGCGGCTGACATCATAAAAATCGCCATGAACCGTGTAAGCAAGGCTTTGGCTGAGCGTTTGCCCGGTGCTAAGCTCGTAATGCAGGTCCACGATGAACTTATTTGCGAGTGTGACATTAAAGATAAAGACCTTTGCGCATCTATCCTTAAGGAAGAAATGGAAGCAGCTGCTTCATTGAGCGTTCCGCTCCTTGCAGAGGTCGGCTTCGGAAAGGATTGGCTGGAAGCTAAGTAATGTTTGTATTAGGTATTACAGGCGGAATAGGAAGCGGTAAGAGTACTGTCAGCGGTATTCTTGCTGACAGAGGACTTCCGGTCCTTGATGCTGACGAGATCTCACGTTCAGTAACAGGCCCCGGCGGCAGAGCCATGCCGGAGATCGCTGCCACGTTCGGCAATAAAGTAGTCATGAGTAACGGCGCTCTCAACAGACGTGTTATGTCTGATATCGCATTTGGCGATAAGAAGAAGCTTGATGATCTCAGCACTATCATTCACAGACATGTTTTCGAGCAGATAATCGATACCCTTGATAAAGAGAAGCAGAAGGGTTCAAAGTGCGTTGTCCTCGATGTGCCGATCCCGGTAAACAAGTTCCGCGAACTGTGCAATCAGATCTGGGTCGTTACCTGCGATAAGGAAGTCCGCCTTGCAAGGCTTCAAAAGCGCGGAATGGATAAGGAAGAGGCAGAAAGAAGGATCGCTGTCCAGATGACGGATGACGAATACTGCGAGCTAGGTGATTTTTCGATCGACAATTCCTGGGATCTTGAAGATTTAAAGGACAAAGTCGAGACGCTTATCAGAGAACAGCTTTATGAGAGAGGTATCAGGATATGAACATTGCTTCTGTCATCACAGCTGCTTCTTTCCTTGTATTTGCAATCGGAATTTTGATATTCCTTTTTGTCGGCAAAACAGCTCTGTCAACCAGTAAGATCAAGAATTTTTACCGTGCTTCATGCGGTGTATATGTGAGCGGCGCGCTGCTTATACTGATTTTCTCGCTTGTAATGAAAGGTCTTCCCGTAGCCTTCGTGGTTATATCTGATATAACGATACTTTTTGTATTCTGCTTTACCGTAGGACTTATGTATTTCATGACAAAGTCGATTGTCGAAGCAGCAGAAAAGGCTAAAGAACAGAAAAAGAATTCAGATGACGAGAATAAAGAGTGATAAAAAGGGTAAGAAGATCTTTCTAAAGATCGTTCTTGTGTTATTCCTGCTTGGCGTTATCGGATTATTCTGCCTGGCTCTCATGAATAATTATGTGATAAACAGCACGGATGATTCTGTTTACACGCTTGAAGCATTTGAAGCTTCCACTACTAAACATTATGAAGCAGTTATCGTGCTGGGATGCGCTGTGTGGAGTGATGGCCCGAGCCCGATGCTTGCTGACCGTCTGCGCACTGCGGCAACTGTTTTCAAAACAGGATGTGCAGATTATATCCTTGTGACAGGAGACAGCGAACATCCAGAGAAGTACGATGAGATCGGTGCCATGAAAGACTTCCTGATCAGCGAAGGGATATCCGAGGAAGATATTGTTTGCGATCCTTTGGGACTTTCTACTTATGAGTCGATGTTAAGGGCCGTTAAGGAGTTCAATATCAAGAGTGCGGTCGTCGTTACGACGGGGTTCCATTGCGCGAGATCGGTTTACGATGCGCGCAAGTTCGGTATAGAATCTGTTGGTGTAGAGGCAATAAATTCTGGTTACGTGATCAAGCAGTATAATTACTACCGAGAGTTTATTGCGCGCGGCAAAGATTATGTCTTTACGATCTTTAAGCCGGGCTATTGATGAGTTTGAGGTGAGATAAATGGATCTGAAAGCAATTAAGAGAATACCTTCATATATCGGCGGACTGTTCGTCATTATAGCAGGCGCAATATTCATTCTTTATCCGGAAGTCTCATCAAGCTCAATAGGGCTTATGTTTGGCGCGATTATGATTGTATCCGGAATTACAGAAGTGATCGGATATGTCATATCTATCAGAGACCTTAAGAAAGAAGCTTACGGCAAAGCTGCCGGTGCTGAGATCTCTTTTGTCTATTCTTTGGTCTTGATAGCTGTAGGTATCTATATCGTTATCGAACCTTCTTATGTTCTTCCTTTGCTGACAACTTTTACAGGTTTATATTTCCTTATTGACGGCATCGTAAAGCTCCGCCGTGAACTTTTTGTGTTCGATAAGAAAGACAGCGGCAGCATTGTGATAGCTATGATGTCAGGTTTGCTCATCGTTGGCGGAATCCTTCTTTTGTGCAATGTATTTTATGGTACCCGCAATGTGATAGTCTTCACAGGATTGTCGCTGATAGTAAGCGGACTTGATACCTTGTGTATGGAGATAATGAAAAAAGATGAAAAGAAAACCCGCAAGTGATGCGGGTTTTGCTTTTGATGTTTGATTGTTTCCTAGGTGGCTGATCAGACGTTGAATCTGAAGACTACAACGTCGCCGTCTTTCATGACGTACTCTTTGCCCTCGGATCTTACAAGGCCCTTTTCCTTTGCTGCATTATATGTTCCGTTTGCGACAAGGTCATCGTAAGCAACTACTTCAGCTCTGATAAAGCCGCGCTCAAAGTCTGAGTGGATCTTGCCGGCAGCCTGGGGAGCCTTTGTGCCTCTCTTGATAGTCCATGCACGGACTTCCTTAGGACCGGCGGTAAGGAATGAGATAAGTCCGAGGAGAGTGTAGGAGGCGTTGATCATCTGATCAAGACCGGCGCTCTCGATACCGAGATCTTCAAGGAACATTTCTCTGTCCTCGGGAGAGAGCTCGCCCAATTCCTCTTCGATCTTAGCGGATATTACGACGACGCCTGAACCTTCTTTTGCTGCAATTTCCTTAACTGTCTTAACGTAAGGAATGTCATCTTTCTTCTTGATGTCTTCTTCTGCGATGTTAGCGCAGTAGAGAACGGGCTTCATTGAGATAAGCTGGAGCTCTTTTAAATATTCCTGCTCGTCATCTTCAAAGGTGAGTGTTCTTGCGGACTTGCCTTCAGCAAGGCACTCGTATATGCGCTCATAGACAGCGAGTTCCTTAGCGAAAGCCTTGTCGCCGCCTTTCATCATCTTCTTGGTGCGGTCGATGCGCTTTTCCATGATCTCCAGGTCAGAGAGGATGAGCTCTACATCGATGGTAGCGATGTCTCCTGCTGGGTCAGCGTGGCCGTTAACGTGGATGACGTCAGGATCGTCAAAGCATCTTACGACGTGGACGATGGCATCACACTCTCTGATGTTCGAGAGGAACTTGTTGCCTAAGCCTTCACCTTTGGAAGCGCCGGCTACGAGACCTGCGATGTCAACGAATTCAACGACTGCGGGTGTATATTTCTCAGGGTTATAGATCTCGGCGAGTTTGTCCAGTCTCTTATCAGGGACGGATACAACGCCAACGTTAGGTTCGATCGTGCAGAAAGGATAATTTGCTGCTTCGGCGCCTGCTCTGGTAATAGCGTTGAAAAGGGTGCTCTTACCGACATTAGGAAGTCCTACGATACCAAGCTTCATATATTTACCTCTTGAATAGTTATTTTTGCTTCATAATTTTAGCACATTCAAAGCATATTTCTTTGTAGGTTGTTTGTCGGTATTTGTCGGGTGATTGTATGCTCTTTTGTAGGTTTTTGTAATAATACGTCTGGTTTTGTCGTTTTTGTTGCAGAACTTGTCTGTAATTTTCGTGGTTTCTTGCGGGATTTTTGTACTGATAATTCGAATTTTTAGAGTGTATTCTGCTCATAAAAGGAGGACTCAGTATGGCATCAAAACCTAACGTGGCAAGACTCTTTTCTTGCTTTGCTACAGGAACTGAAGTGGTCGACACCGTAATCGAAGTATCTATAGCTCCGGGCATCCCGACTTTCTCGGTAATAGGTCTTTGTGATTCATCAATCAGGGAGGCGCAGGGAAGACTTGTATCAGCATTTAAATCAACCGGATTTACTATGCCCAAAGGCCATATAACGATTGGAATAAGTCCTGCATACATGCGCAAGACGGGTACCGGTTTTGATCTGCCTATGGCTTTGGGGATACTTTTCGCTTCAGGGCAGCTGTATCTCCCTCAGGATGCCAGGATTTATGCCGAGGGCGAGTTGGCGCTAAACGGTGAAGTCAAGGCCACGCCGGGTGCTTGTATCAGGCTTAAGTCTGTTCAGAAGAATCCTTATCTCGATTACAAGATAATTCCTAAAAGTGAGTCTGCAAGTGCCGGAGTGGCAGGATTCAAGGGGCAGAGTATAGACACCCTCTCGGAATTAAGCGAAATATTTGACGGGAATCAATATAAAGAGGCAGAGTTTGAATTTGACTTGAAGGATTCAAATGAGGATTTTTTAGATATTTCGGCTCTTAAAGGCCAGGAGAAAACAAAACGGGCCTTGCTTATTAGTGCTGCAGGCTTCCATAACATATTGCTGTTGGGAAGCCCGGGAAGCGGCAAGACAATGTGCGGTAAGATCCTTGAAGGAATACTTCCTCCGTTAAGCAGGAATGAACTGGCTGATGTCTATTCGATGAATGAACTGGTCCAAGGCGAGTTATCACAGCTTAATTATGAGAGACCTGTAAGATATGTCGGTCCTTCTATTACTGTCGGAAAACTTCTGGGAAACGCAGTGAATATCACGCCCGGTGAAATGGCTTTGGCTAATCACGGAATTCTCTTTGCTGATGAGCTCCCGCTATATAAGCAGGAAGTTCTGGATTTTCTCAGAGGTCCGTTGGAAGAACGTAAAGTTCATCTGATGAAGAAGGGCAACCTGTATTCTTTTGATTCGAGCTTTATCTTTCTGGGAACCGGTAATCCCTGTAAATGCGGACTGATGTATGAAGCTGGCAGCAAATGCAGATGTTCGGAAGCAGAGAAGATACGTTATCTGTCAAAAATCAGCGGACCGTTCTTAGAGCGGATTGATATTGTCAGTGAGATGCGATCGGTGAAAGGCGAGGATCTGGCTTCTATCTATATCGATAAGTACAAAGGCGAGAGCAGAGAATACAGGAAGATTGTTAAAAGATGCTGGCAGACGGCGCATGATCGATATGGCGGAGATCTGCTGAATGGAACATTTCCCGAAGGTGACATAAGAGATTCGATGAGGGTTACGGAAAAGGCTGTTAAGTTTGCTTCTGAATTATCAGAGAAAGGATTCTTTTCTGCCAGGGGTTTTACGAGGATCTTAAGGGTTGCAAGGACTATTGCTGACATAAATGAAGCCCCGGACGTAACGGCTGATGAGATATCAGAAGCAGCTCAGTTCAGAATGAGAGGTGTTTAATCATGTTTTTGAATAATGCGGATTCCAGATTTGAAGATTTGTTTTATTCTGCCGTTATGCTCAATACTGATATGACATATAAGACATTACGTGATCTTAAGGAAAACCTTGTTATCAGTAACTATAGAGAGCTTCACGAGAAGGGTTTGTTAAATGCGATTGCAAAAGGAGAATATAAGATAAGACCTGAAACACAATTAAAGATCAAAAAGCTTCTGGATTCTTATGGCGATCTGGAAAAGATAGCAAATAAGTACAGACAGATCGCTTTGTCGAATAATATCGGCGTAGTTTCGGTTCAGGATAAATTCTATCCGTACAACTGGAAAAATTTAAGCGGAATGCCTCAGGTGTTCTACTGCAGAGGTGATTATTCTCTGATCGATGCAATGACCTTAAGAGGCGCCGTGGCAGTCGTCGGTTCTAGGAGCCCCAGCAGATATGCTCAATATGCTACTGATCAAATATGCAAAGAACTGGGTAATAAAGGCGTTACTATAGTTTCCGGTATGGCTTATGGAATTGACAGGCAAGCCCATATATCTTCAGTTAACACTAAAGGCGGTACTATAGCAGTACTGGCAGGCGGCGCAGACAATATATATCCGCCTAAGAATAAAGATATTTACGATCAAATCAGCAGAAATGGACTTATCATTTCGGAAATGCCCCCGGGCCAGCTGCCTTTACGACAATATTTCCCGTCACGCAACAGACTGATAGCCGGTCTTACTGACTGTACTCTGGTCATGGAAGCCGGCAGTGTTTCAGGTACTCTGCATACAGCGTCTTTTGCGGCCAATCAGGGTAAAGAAGTGTTTGTGCTCCCGAACAATATTTATTATGAGAATGCAAAAGGCGGACTGAAGCTTCTTGAAGACGGAGGTAATGTCTTGTTAGGTGCAGACAATGTTATCGATAGCGTTGCACGTGCCGTCATGTATAAGCGCATGGCACTTGGCTGCCCGGGTGAGGTCTTTTTCCAGGATGACAAGGAGGATTTTGAAGGCCAGAATGACATTGAAATTATAAGAGAGCTGGCAAAGGTCAAGCCTGAGGTAATAAGCGATGAACAGTGGAAGATCCTTATAAGAGATGCGTTGTCACTAAAACCGTTGTGTGCTGATGAACTTTGTGTAATTACGATGCTGCCGTTTTACAAAGTGTCAAAGCTGTTGACAGAACTTGAACTTAATGGGACAGTATGTCAGGAAAAGGGGAAGTATTCGTTGACATTTGTATAATGATGATATATTTTTAATTAAAAATATAGGGGAGCATCCTAATGGGTAAGAAATTAGTTATTGTTGAGTCTCCTGCCAAGTCTAAGACAATTGGCAGATATCTTGGAAGCGATTATGTAATATCAGCATCTTTAGGTCATATCAGGGATTTACCTTCCGGTAATCTAGGCGTAGATGTTAAAAACAATTTTAAGCCTTTGTATATCACGATGAAGGGAAAGGAGAAGGTCGTAAGAGACCTTAAACTCTTGGCAGCTGACGCTGACGAGATATTGCTCGCAACCGACCCTGACCGCGAGGGAGAAGCAATTGCATGGCACCTGGCAAAGGTCTTGAAGATCGATCCTGATTCTAAGTGCCGTATTACATTTAACGAGATTACTAAGTCTGCTGTTCAGGAAGCTATTAAGAATCCCAGAAAGATCAACATGAATCTCGCTAATGCCCAGCAGGCAAGACGTATCCTCGACAGACTCGTCGGTTATGAACTGAGTCCGCTCCTCTGGAAGAAGATCCGCAAGGGCCTTTCAGCAGGAAGAGTTCAGTCTGTAGCTACCAAGATCGTAATGGACCGCGATGCTGAGATCGATGAATTTAAGCCAGAAGAATACTGGCTCATTAAAGCTTTGGTTACTCCCGGCAAGAACTCTGACAAGTTTATGCTCGGTTATTATGGTGTTTCCGATGGCGCAGGCAAGGTCAGAAAGGATGATCTTAAGTGCCTTGAAGATGCTCAGGAAGTATTGGAAGCTGTCGGCAGCGGTCCGTTGGTTGTAGATTCGATCAAGAAAGGTAATAAGGAGCGCAATCCTTATCCGCCGTTTACAACTTCCACATTGCAGCAGGAAGCATCTAAGAGACTTGGTTTCTCATCTAAGAAAACAATGTCCATTGCCCAGCAGCTCTATGAAGGTGTTGAGATCGAAGGCCAGGGCCAGACCGCTTTGGTATCTTATATCAGAACAGACTCCGTCCGTATTTCCGAGGAAGCTGTCGCAGCTGCCAAGGCATTGATCAAGGAGAGATTCGGAGATGAATACTGCGCTCCGTTTAAGAGACAGTATAAGAATAAAAATTCAGCTCAGGATGCTCATGAAGCCATAAGACCAACGCACTTTGATCTCGATCCGAGAAATATCAAGTCTTCACTGACTAACGACCAGTACAAGCTATATCAGCTTATCTGGGACAGATTCCTTGCTACCCAGATGACCGCTTGCAAGCTCGATACCGTTACATGTCAGGCTTCCTGCAACAACAGGGTTTTCAGAGCGACAGGCGAGACAGTTACTTTTAAGGGCTTCCTTGTTCTTTATGATGATATTGCAGAAGATACAAAGGTTGAAGATGCTGATACAAAGGCCACCATTCCTCCGCTCGAGGACGGTATGAAGCTTGAGCTCTTGGATCTTAAGTCTTTGCAGAAGTTCACGACACCTCCTCCGCATTATACGGAAGCTACGCTCATAAAGGCACTTGAAGAGTATGGAATAGGAAGACCTTCTACATATGCTCCTACAATATCCACGATCCTTGATCGTAAGTATATCGAGAAGAACGGAAGACTTCTTCAGATCACTGATCTCGGTAAGATCGTTACCAATATGCTTTCCGAGAATTTCAGTGAGATCGTAGACCTCTCGTTTACAGCTGAGATGGAGAATAAACTCGATGAAGTAGAAGAAGGTAAGGAAGAATGGGAACATGTTCTCGAGAAATTCTATCCTGAATTTAACACTCAGATAAAGGCTGCTCAGGAATCCATAGATAAGATTACATTCGAGCCTGAGAAGACCGGTGAGGTTTGCCCTCAATGCGGCGGTGAACTCGTTTACAAGGAAGGCAGATACGGTAAGTTCGTAGCTTGCTCTAATTTCCCTGAGTGCAATTACACAAAGAATATCGTTGTTTATGCTAAGGGTACTTGCCCTAAGTGCGGTTCGGGACTCCTGGTCCACAAGTCAAAGAAGTACAGGAATAAGTCCTTCTATACTTGCGATAAGCAGGGGGCTGATCCTAACTGTGATTTTATCTCATGGGATCTTCCCATTGATGGTAAGGTATGCCCCGAATGCGGAAGCTTTATGGTGCTTAAGCATTTTGGAAGAAAGTCTTATCCCAGGTGCTCCAATAAGGACTGCGTTACTAACGTAAAAAAGCCCAGAGCTGCAAAGATCAAGAAGACTGAAGATGAAGAGTAAGCCTGTTGTTACCATTATCGGAGCAGGTCTTGCGGGCTCAGAGGCTGCTTATGTCTGCGCAAGGGCAGGTGTTTCAGTAAGACTGTGTGAGATGAAGCCGGTGAAGTATTCTCCGGCGCATCATTCAGAGAATTTTGCAGAGCTTGTATGCAGTAATTCATTGAGAGCTGCTGCCAGAGAGAACGCTATCGGACTTCTTAAAGAAGAGCTCAGACGATTGGGTTCACTTATTATGGAATCGGCTGACAAGGCCAGCATTCCCGCAGGCGGGGCTTTGGCTGTAGACCGAGATGAATTCTCGGGATACATTACCGAGAAGATCAGAAACCATCCTTTGATCGAAGTAATTAATGCCGAAGTACCCAAGATCCCTGAAGAGGGAATAGTCATTGTGGCTACAGGACCTCTTACTGAAGGTGATCTTTATGAGGATATCATTAAAGTAACAGGTGATACTTCAGGGCTTCATTTCTTTGACAGTGCTGCTCCTATCGTCAGCGGTGATTCCATTGATATGACAAAGGCTTTCAGGGCTTCCAGATATGGCAAGGGCGGAGACGATTACATTAATTGCCCGATGACTAAGGAACAGTATCTCGCGTTCAGGGAAGAGCTTGTTAATGCCGAGAGGGCAGAGGTCAAGAACTTTGACAGAGAGATAGTTTTTGAAGGATGTATGCCTATTGAGGTTATGGCTCAAAGAGGTGTTGATACAATGAGGTTCGGTCCTTTGAAAGGCGTGGGACTCATTGATCCGGCTACAGGCAAAGAGCCTTATGCAAATCTGCAGTTGAGGCAGGATGACCGTGCCAAGACCATGTATAATCTCGTCGGCTTCCAGACAAGACTTAAGTGGCCTGAGCAGAAGAGAGTTTTCGGAATGATTCCGGGTCTTGAGAATGCCGAATACACAAGATATGGAGTAATGCACCGCAATACATTCCTTAATTCTCCACTATATCTGTCTTCTCACTATAACCTCAGAGCTAAGCCTGATATCTTCTTTGCTGGACAGATCACAGGTGTTGAAGGTTATATTGAATCTACGGCATCCGGTTTCCTCGCAGGTTTCTATGCCGCTCAGAGAGCTTTGGGTATTGATCCTTCTTATGAACCTGATCCGTGTACAGTTATAGGTTCTATGGCTCTGTATGTCTCTGATCCTCATATCAAGAAGTTCCAGCCGATGAATGCTAACTTTGGTATCGTTGCTCCGATCGAAGGCCGCTTTAAGGGTAAGTCCGGAAAGAAAGATAAGAATAATGCCATTGCCGACAGAGCTTTGGAACATCTTAAACTTTTTGAAGAGAACTTAAAGAGCATTACAGGTTGAAACTATGAACAGAACTGATATTGATAACGATACTCCCGCAACGCCGAAGGGACCGCTGGTCCGGTTCTTCATGTCAGGTTGGTCTAATCTGGTCAGAATGATGGGTGTAAATGTTTTGTTTATCATTTTCAACATTCCGGCATTAGCGCTTTGCTACTATATGGCGGCCGTTTTCATTCCCATGCTCGCTCCTGTAATGAAATGGGATGTCTTTATAACAATTACTGAGACTGACGGCTCAGAAGTGATCTCTTATCAGCTTTTGCTCTTGTTGGTTGTTTTCTTTGTTATGGCTTTGCTGTCAAGTCTTCTTATTTGTATAGGTCCTTTCCAGGCCGGTTTTTCCCAGGTTTATAAAGGTATCAGGACCAATACTTCAGTTTCTTTATTCAGCGATTTTAAGCGCGGTATTAAGGAGAACTGGGGTAAGTCTTTGGTGGCAATGCTTATTGGTATTGTGTTGACCATTGTATTTCTGATAGCTATTGTTTTTTATGCAAGTCTTGGCAGTCAGTCCGGTATTGTCGTAGCGATGATATTCGGTATTTTGTTCTTTGCATTCATTCTTATACAGAACTTTGTATACAACATGATGGTTGCGACAGACCTAAAGCTCAGTAAGATCTATAAGAACGCGATCCTTTTAGTGCTTTTAAGATTCGGACCGTGTTTGGGACTTGCTTTATTGGTAATCATATTCTACTTTGCAGTACCGTTTTTCCTTTTGATGTCAGCATCTTATCTTACACTCGGTATATATCTTTTCCTTTACTCGTTTGTTGTTATCTCATGGATGCAATACTTCATGTCTTACTATACGGGCAAGTTGATTGACAAATATGTTTCAACTGATGATTGAGCCTAAATAATCTCTTGAGAATGAGTTAGAATACAATAAGTTACTACAAAAGCAAACTTTGAGGCTCTGATACAGAAGATATAACCATGTATGATTTTAATCTTTTGCCGGAAGATACAGTTATGACACTCGGCGTCGCGCTGGTGTTGTTTGCTGTTGCTTTTGTCTTTTTCGTAATCGTTGCTGTTTATACTATGATCAAGACTGCTACTTACAGTAAGCAGCATAAGGACAAGCTTAAACTTGTTTGTGATGTCGCATATTTCCACGAGCGCGGAAAGCGTGATAATCAGGAAGATTCCATCTATATTTCACCGATCGAAAAGGTTGAAGAATCCGGCCTCATAGCAGCCTGCTCCGATGGAATGGGCGGACTTCTTAACGGTGAAGTCGTATCAAAGTATGTTACTGATTCTTTGCAGGAGAATTACCCCTATGCTTTTGATGCACAGAATGATAATGCGAAAATAATCAGCGATATTTCCAATAAGGTCTATGAAGAATACCATTTGGGCGCCGGTGCGACGCTCGTCATGGTGCATATTTTCGACGACTACATGAACTTCTACAGCCTTGGAGACAGCAACATAATCCTTATCCGTAATAACCGCGCGACACTCCTGAATTATAAGCAGAATTACATGACACTTATGATCAAGAAGTTCGCGGAAGGCGGTATCGATACCATCGATGCCTATAAAGATACCAGGGCTAAGGGCTTGATCGATTTTGTAGGAAATCTGAATTGCAACGTGCTTAAGACTTCAAAGCCTATTAGGCTTATCGAGAATGATATCATCATTGTAAGTTCTGACGGCGTTACCGATTCAATACCTTTAAATCGGCTTGTAAATCACATTCATTTCGATCAGAATGCGACGGGTATCGCAAGAGCAATAAAATATGGCGTTAAGACCAGAAGGAATCCGAGACAGGATAACTACTCGGCTGTCGTCATTAAGATGAACAGGAGCTTCGTGTGATAGAGTATTACACATTTAAGCACAGGGGAGACTCTTTGGAATATCTGGATGAGGTGTATCTGTCACTCGTCCCGAGTATCACTGTTGCCATGTTCTACGGTTCCAAGATAAAGGAAGGCGCAAGAAGCCAGGCTCTGTTGTTCTCTGAGTTGCTAAATAGTGAAGAAGGCGCTACAAGTATCGCAAAGCTTGATTCTTTTATGGAGGAATGTCTTGAATTGACATCTGAGTATCTTCTCCTCAGATCCGTGAATAACGGAATCGAGTGTTTCAGAAGAGGCGATATCTATGCCAAGATCGTTAGAAACGGACAGATAAGCATTTTGCCAAACGGTTATTTCGGACTATCGCATGAAGACAGGATCATTTGTGCAACCTCAAATTTCTATAAATATTTAACGGATGAAGGTATTCTCGCTGATGCATTGGTGGCAGATTCCTGCTCTGACTGGATGAATATGCTGATACGAAGGATATCAGACCAGAATCAGCTGAGATGCGGCAATCTTTCTGCTGTAACACTTAAGCTTGACGCTTGATTCTTTGATGTATGGCTTTCAAGAGCGAATTTGATGATCCTTCTCGCAGATCTTTCTATATCGTCACCTGATATAAGACCTTTCCTGTAAGCTTTCATTATCTTTGCGGGAATGTTAGGAAGTCCGGGCATAATAAGATCTGTTCCTGCTTTGCAGCAAAGTTCATCTAGACTCTCGTGGTGACCTGTTGCGAACCAGTCGGTCATGACGATGCCTTTAAAGCCCCATTCATTTCGCAATATCTTAGTCTGAAGATCGTAGTTAAGCGCGGAGTAGATCCCGTTGATCTTGTTGTAGCTGCACATTACAGCTTCTAATTGATCGGTGTTAATTGCGATACGGAATGCTTTAAGATAGATCTCTCTAAGTGTTCTTTCATCAAGGTTGGAAGATGATATATTGCGCTTTGTTTCCAGGTTATTTGCTGCGAAATGCTTTAATGTAGGATAGCAGCCATCCTGGGAGTGAATTCCGCTCATTGTGTACCTGGCCATAAGGCCTGTAAGTAACGGATCTTCGGAATAGTATTCGTAGTTTCTTCCGCACAGCGGATTTCTGTGGATGTTGACCGCAGGAGCCAGCCAGAATACTACGCCGTATTCACGCATTTCAAGAGATATTGCTGCACCTAACTCTTGAGCGCTTTCAATATCCCATGTCTGGGCAACTAATGTCTCAGACGGCCACGATGTGCAATGCTGATAGTAGAGATGGGATTTAGCAGCGTCTTCAACTTTTGAAACGATGCTGTGGGAACTTCTTATGGATTCGGGAAGGGTAGGGATCGCATAGATGTTATGCCAGGGCTTTTTTGAGACTCTGGTGAGATTTAATCCCTGTGGGCCGTCAGCCATCGGCATACCATCGATTCCCTTATGGAAAAGCTTAGATGTTGTATATCCTACGGCGCCGAAAACCCTGTGCCTGAATGGACCGAAGTAAGTCCTTCCGACAAGTAGCCTGCACATATCTTTATAAGTTAGTTTGGATACCACATTATCGATCTCTGGACTCCTGTCAAACTCGGGGGCTTTGTATTCATGAGTTATGCAAGCTATTGATGATGATTCGATATTGATTCTCTCAATTCCTTCAGGAATAACTCTGATGCTCTTATCGTGAACGATATAAACAGTTTTGCGGTCAGACAGGGTGATCGGTTCAGTCTTCTCGGTTACAGCATCTTTATCAAGAGACAATATAAGTACAGGCTCATCGTTCAGATACACGATGTATTCACCCTGTTCAAGGATGAAGTGATGATTATCGTTATCAAATCCGGCAAAATCAGATAAGTTAAATCTAAGAGTAACGGTCTGGCTTCTGCCGGGTTCAAGAACGTTGGTCTTTTGGAAGCCTGCAAGGATCCTTTCTTCTCTTATCAGCTTGTTTTCGGGGCAAGACAGATAGCACATTACTACTTCTTTGCCCGGTATATTACCTGTGTTGGTTACTTCAGCAGTCAGTGAGATATCAGTGTTGTCATTTTGAGCTGATAAATACTTTGTATTAAAGCTTGTATAGCTTAAGCCGTATCCGAAACTGTATCTGGGAATGATGTGTCTCTTTTCGAACCATCTGTATCCTGCGAAAATCCCTTCCAGATAGTCTTCCTGATACTGATCGGGATTTCTTTCAGAAAATGTCTCAGCAGAAGGATAATCATTATATTTATATGCCCAGGTATCTGCTAATCTGCCGGATGGGTTGACCTTGCCGGTAAGCACATCAGCTAGGGCGTTGCCGGTCTCCATTCCGCCTTGCATAAGAAGAACTACAGCTGAGAACCTGATGTCGTCAAGAAAAGAGAGATCAATTACTGCTCCAACGTTCAGAACAAGAATATTGTTTTCGTATAATTCTGTGACCGAGCGCATGAGTTTAAGCTCATCATCTGTTGCGTAGTAGTCTCCGGGTATGTCTTTCCTGTCAGCACCTTCGCCTGATTGTCTGGTCAGGACATAGACAGCGGTATAAGTATTTATCTTGTCAGAAACTTTTAAAGCTCTTCCTGCGGGAAGATAGAACGGGTTGTCTGCTGCGTAATCCATGCGGTACCTCAAGGGCACCTTCTTCATGGCCTTCTTAAGATTATTTTTGTATGCTTGGAGCTCATTTTCGAACAAGACATCGTATTCATCAAGCCAAGTTCCTGAAGCCACAGTAATTCCTGCGTTTTTCAGGCCTTCCTCAACGCAGACGTTATATCTCGGATTGTTCTCGCCTGAGCCGGTCCCTCCGAATGCAGTGTGCCTTGCACCTGCTCCATAAAGAGCAATGGTTTTTGTAGCGAGTGGAAGAACGCCGTTATTCTCAAGAAGAACGATTCCGTCGGCACAGATCTTTCTGGCAAGATCACGGTGTTTGATCTCGCGTTCCGATATTTCGGGGCTTTTCTGTGCGTAGAATATAGGCTTCATTATTAACCTAATCGCTCGTAGAACTCTTTTCTGAAACTTCCTAGTCTGTCTTCGGCGATCGCCTGACGGATCCTGTCCATAAGGACAAGCAGGAAGTGGATATTGTGATAAGTGCAGAGCCTCAATCCGAACATCTCGTTAGCTTTGATGAGGTGTCTTACATAAGCTGCTGAAAAGTTAGAGCATGCATAGCAATTGCAATCAGGATCCATAGGACCGAAGTCTTCTGCAAACTTCTTGTCTCTGATGATCTTCTTGCCGTAATCGGTAAGGATGGTTCCGTGTCTGCCCATTCTTGTAGGAAGAACGCAGTCGAACATGTCAACGCCTCTGCATGAGCCTTCAATGAGATAATCAGGAGTACCTACGCCCATGAGGTATCGGGGCTTATCCTCAGGCATCAGAGGCACTGTGCAGTCGATCATGTCGATGAATAGATTTTTGGGTTCGCCAACGGATATGCCGCCTATCGCAAATCCGGGCAGATCAAAAGAAGTAATAGCGTCAGCGCTCTTCTTGCGGAGGTCCGGGTACATAGAGCCCTGGATGATGCCGAAGAGAGCCTGTTCTTCAGGTCTCTTGTGAGCCTCGATGCAGCGCTCAAGCCATCTTGTAGTCCTTGCCTGAGATCTGTCAGCATAAGCATGCTCGGAAGGGTAGGGGCAGCATTCATCGAAAGCCATGATGATATCAGCGCCTAAGTCGTTTTGGACCTGCATTGATATCTCAGGTGTAAGGAAAAGCTTTCTTCCGTCAATGTGGGAACTGAATTTTACACCCTCTTCTTTGATATCCTTGGGCTTCGAAAGAGAGAATACCTGGAATCCGCCTGAGTCTGTAAGGATAGCGCCTTTCCAGTTCATGAATTTATGAAGACCGCCGGCCTTTGCAACGATATCACTTCCCGGTCTGAGCCAGAGGTGATATGTGTTTGAGAGCATTATTCCTGCACCCATTGCGTATACTTCTTCAGGACTCATGCCTTTGACTGAGGCTTGCGTGCCGACCGGCATAAATGCCGGCGTCATGAATGTCCCGTGAGGTGTGTGTACTTTACCGAGCCTTGCTCCTGTTTGAGCGCATGTGTGAATGTGTTCGTACCATACGGGAGGATTAGACATATCAGTTCTCCAAATCTGTGATGAACATTGCGTCACCGAAAGAGAAGAATCTGTATTCTTCCTCAACGGCGTGTTTATAAGCGTTTAATACATTTTCTCTTCCTGCTAAAGCTGATACCAGCATGATTAGTGTAGATTCGGGCAGGTGGAAGTTAGTGATAAGCGAGTTTACGCACTTAAACTCATAACCGGGGTAGATGAATATGTTTGTATAACCTGATGTGGGTTTCATCTCGGGATCGGCTGAAGCGACAGCTTCTAAAGTCCTTGTTGAAGTCGTACCAACAGATACGATCCTTCTGCCTTCGCTTCTTGCCTTGCGTATGATATCTGAAGCTTCCTTGGGGAATTCATACCACTCGGAGTGCATCTCGTGATCTTCAATAATCTCAGCCTTAACAGGTCTGAAAGTTCCGAGTCCTACATGAAGTGTAAGCTCAGCGATCTCTACGCCCATATCCTTAAGCTCCGCAAGGAGTTCTTTTGTGAAGTGAAGACCTGCGGTAGGAGCAGCGGCAGATCCTGAATCTTTTGAATATACTGTCTGATAACGCTCGGGGTCATCGAGTTTCTCGTGAATATAGGGAGGGAGAGGGATCGTGCCGGCTTTATCCAGAACTTCTTCCCAAACGCCTTTAAAGTCAAATCTGATTATCCTGTTGCCGCTCTCAAGGACCTTCTCGCATTCGGCTTCAAGCTCTCCGGGGATGAAGGTCATGCGCTTGCCTTCTCTGACTTTCTTGCCGGGACGCGCCAAAGTCTCCCAATGATTATCGTCGATGCGCTTTAAGAGCAGAAGCTCAACAGGGCTCTGAGTATCAGAACGCACACCAAGAAGTCTGGCCGGAATGACTCTCGTGTTGTTGATAACAAGAACATCGCCTTTGTGGAGGTAATTCTTAATATCCGGGAAGTGACCGTCAACTATCTTGCCGGTGTTTTTGTCGAGCACCAAAAGACGTGATGCCAGGCGGTCCTTGGTAGGAACCTGTGCAATGAGCCTCTCGGGCAGATCATAGTAAAAATCAGAAGTTTTCATCTCGTGCGCCTTATAAATAAATATAACGACAGAAGTTTATCACATTTAGTAAGAAAATGCGGATATACGCACATTATTTGATATTATGTCCTCTTATCCTTTGTTAAAATCCGAAATATATAACAAATCTTCCAAAGGAGAATCCAAATGAGAGCATTATTCATCGGCGGAACAGGAACTATCAGCAGCGCGATCACAAGAAGACTTGCAAAAGACAGTTCATGGGAATTGTGGCTTATAAACCGCGGAAACAGGGCAGATACAGTGCCTGAAAACGTTCATCAGATCGTTTGCGACATCAATGATGAAGAAGCTGTCAAAAAGGCTTTGAAAGGCATGACATTTGATGTGGTAGGCGAGTTCATCGGATTTACTGTAGATCAGGTTGAGCGCGATTACAGGCTCTTTAAGGATATTACTAAGCAATATATCTACATCAGTTCTGCTTCGGCATATAACAAGCCTTCCGCAAACTATATAATCACTGAAGGCACAACCCTTGCTAACCCTTATTGGGAATATTCCAGAAACAAGATCTCTTGTGAGCAGTTCCTTATGGAAAAGTACAGGGAAGAAGCTTTCCCTGTAACTATCGTAAGACCCAGTCACACATATGATGAGAGATCGATTCCTTTAGGCGTTCATGGTAAGAACGGCTCCTGGCAGGTCATTAAGCGCATGATGGACGGCAAGCCCGTCATCATCCACGGCGACGGAGAGTCTTTGTGGCATCTGACGTTCAACGAAGACTTTGCTGTCGGTTATACGGCACTTATGGGCAACCGCCACGCTATCGGTGAAGCATTCCAGATCACGGGTGATGAAGTCCTTACATGGAATCAGATATATCAGACCATTGCTGACGCTCTGGGTGTTGAGCTTAAGACCGTACATGTATCTTCAGAATTCCTTACGGCTGTTGGTCCGGAGTACGATTTTGAGGGAAGCCTTACCGGAGATAAAGCTGTTTCCGTTGTTTTCGATAATTCTAAACTTAAAAAGCTCGCGCCTGACATGAAGACCACTGTTCCTCTGCATAAAGGAGTCAGGATCGCGCTGGAATACATACTGAATCATGAAGAGTGCAGAGCAGAAGACCTTGAATTCGACAGATGGTGTGATAAGGTTATCGAGACTCTTGAGGCTGCAAAGAAAACTTTTTAAGAGACAAAACCTATCAAACTAATATATATTTGTGCAAAAAAATAAGTTTTGATGTACAATTAGTTAGATTTTTCGAAGGGAGACTGATTATGTCTGAGATTCCGTATAAGATTTACCTGTCAGAGAAAGAGATCCCAACAGCTTGGTATAACGTTCGTGCTGACATGAAGAATAAGCCCGCACCGCTTCTTAACCCCGGTACAGGCGAGCCCCTCAGTGCAGAAGACCTTATGCCTATCTTCTGTGAAGAGCTTTGCAAGCAGGAGATGAACAACACCGACAAGTGGATCGATATCCCCGGTGAGATCGTTGATTTCTATAAAATGTACAGACCTTCTCCGCTCGTAAGAGCGTATTGCCTTGAGAAGGCTTTGGGCACACCTGCTCATATTTACTATAAATTCGAAGGTAACAACACTTCCGGTTCCCACAAGCTCAATTCCGCTATCGCTCAGGCATACTACGCTAAGAAGCAGGGCCTGAAGGGTGTTACCACAGAGACAGGTGCAGGACAGTGGGGAACAGCCCTTTCAATGTCCACAGCTTATTTCGGACTTGACTGCCAGGTATACATGGTTAAGGTCTCTTACGAGCAGAAGCCTTTCAGACGTGAGGTTATGAGAACATACGGTGCTACCGTTACACCTTCTCCTTCTATGACAACCAATGTTGGCCGCAAGATCAATGAACAGTTCCCCGGAACAGACGGTTCCTTGGGCTGCGCTATCTCCGAGGCCGTTGAGGCTGCTACATCCCAGGAAGGTTACAGATACGTTTTAGGTTCAGTTTTGAACCAGGTATTGCTCCACCAGTCAGTTATCGGTCTTGAAGCAAAGGCTGCTCTTGATAAGTACGGCATCAAGGCTGACATGATCATCGGCTGCGCAGGCGGCGGATCTAACTTAGGCGGACTTATCTCACCCTTCGTAGGTGAGATGCTCAGAGGCGAAGCTGATTATGAGATCATAGCTGTTGAGCCTGCTTCTTGTCCTTCACTTACCAGAGGTTCTTATGTTTATGACTTCTGCGACACAGGACGTGTTTGCCCTCTGGCTAAGATGTACACATTGGGTTCTAACTTCATGCCCGCACCTAACCATGCAGGCGGCCTCAGATATCACGGCATGAGCTCCATCGTTTCTCAGCTCTATGATGACGGTTATATCAAGGCAAGATCTGTCAAGCAGACTGATGTATTTGCTGCTGCAGAGAAGTTTGCAAGGGTAGAGGGTATCCTTCCTGCTCCTGAGAGCTCACATGCTATCAAGGTCGCTATCGACGAAGCTCTCAAGTGCAAAGAGACAGGCGAGGCTAAGAACATCGTATTTGGTCTTACCGGTACCGGTTACTTCGACCTCGTTGCTTACCAGAAGTATAATGACGGTGTCATGGATGACTACATCCCTACTGATGAAGACATCGCAGCTTCTCTGGCTCAGTGCCCGAAGCTCGGCTGATATTGATTAACATCGTTTTTATGAGGGGTTGTCTGAAAAGGCAACCCTATTTAATAGTAATGCAGGGAAGGAATATGACGATCGCTGCTTTATGATTTTGATTATTTGTTCGAAAAGTTATAAAATGATTTTTAGCCTATTTAGGGAGAGATTATAGATGGCAGATTTCGACAACGATTGGAAGATCAGCGGTACTCCGGATCCGGCAACACCTGATCCGCAGCCTGCACAAGTACAGGCTCAGCCTGTTCAGCCTGCAGTTCAGGCGCCGGTTCAGCCTGCTCAGGCACAACAATATCAGCAGACAGGTTATACTTATCCTTCACAGCCTCAGGTTCAGCAGCCTGTTTATCAACAACCGGTTTATCAACAACCGGTTTATCAACAGCCTGCATACCAGCAGCCGGCGTATCAGCAGGGCAGAGTTTATCCCGGTGCACAGGCCGCTCCTGTTTACGGATATCCTGCACAGCAGGTTCCTTATCAGCAGATGGATTATGCTGCTTTCAATGCACAAAGAGAGCAAAGTCTTAATGAATGCACTAAGATGATCAATCACTTCTCACCGAAGGTAGATCTTTTCCAGAAGTATGAGAATGTTAACCGGGATATCGCCAGGTTTTCGATCCCGCCCAAAAAACTTCTCGTATGGGGAATCGTTTTGGCATCAGTAGGACTTGTTCTTACAGTTGTTAACTATTTTACAACGAAATATCCTACTACCAGGCTTATTTATTGCATTTTCTATGGTTCGTTTATACTTGCCGGAGGCGGTATGTTGCTTGGATTCTTTTTGAAGAAGAAAAACAACAACAAAAAGCTTGAGAATCTTATTGTCGAGGCAGGTGAGCTCTCAACTGAGTTAACGCTTCTTTATAACCGTTTCGGAAATTGTACACTTGCGCCGGAATATGTTGATCCAAGGATCCTTTTTAAGCTCCAGTCGCTTATTCTTACCGGTAGATGTGCAACTATCAACGATGCTCTCAATCTGCTCTTGACATATCAGCGCAATTACGCAGTCATTCAGGCTGCCAAGTCAAAGCATATCGAAGAAACAGAGAAACGATATGAAGGTAAGGCGGCATTCTTTAATGCAGTGCGCTACTTCAATCTGAGATAAGATATGATCTGCTAAACTTCCCGGGATGTCTCATATGAGCATCCTTTTTTACGAAAAGTGCGATTATGAGGTACCGAGCAGCAAAATATGTCTTATTTTGTGCTGTCGTTATTGATCTTGGATAATTGATCTCTATGCATGATTATCGGCAGGATAACCTCAAAGCATGCGCCGCCTTCGTCCTTGTTATAAGCATTGATGCTTCCGTTGTGTTCCTCAGCTATTGCTTTAGCAAGAGCAAGACCGATGCCGTGCTTACCGTCTGCTCCCTTGGAGAAACGCTCAAAGAGGTGATTCAATACTTCGGGGGCGATACCCGGACCATCGTCAGATATCCGGAAGATGACTTTTGATTCAGTAACATCTCTTTTGCAGCTGAATGTCACTGCGTTCTTGCAATATCTCAAGCAGTTGGAGAAGATGTTCTCGAGGCATCTGATAAGGTCATTCTCGTTTGCATAAATATAAGAGTTCTTTATTTCGATATCGTTGATGATAGCCTTGTCTTCATGGATAAAGTTGCCTCTGACGCGGTCGATTACGGTGTCACAGATCTTCGTTACATCGATATTCTGCTTTTTTACCTCGAAATTGCCGCTGCGGCTCATGTCCATCTTGGAGATGGATAGCAGATTCTCAACGAGGGAAGAAAGTCTGCCTGTCTCTGCAATAATGACGTCGATCGCGTTATCTCTGTCTTCGTCACTTTCGAAAACCCCATACTTGAGACCTTCGGCATAACCCTGAATTGACATAAGCGGTGTTCTGAGTTCGTGTGATGCATTCTGGAAGAAAGTCTTTTGTTCGATGTCTGATTCTTCGAGCTTGAAAGCCATCTGGTTCATAACGTCACCCAATTCCGAGAGCTCTTTACTGACTATATGTCCTCGGGAAGGCGTGAAATCACCCTTGGCGATTCTCCTTGCGAATCTTGAGAGCTTCTGTGTAGAGAAGATGAGAGGATATGTCATCAGCATACTCAAAATGCCGGCGATCAGGATAGCAAGGAGCGCGGCCTGGATGAGGGCTAATGTCATTGCTGCCATGAAAGAATAGTATGAACTTGAGTTAACGTAAACGCAGAGATAGTAATCGCCGAGATCGATAGATTCTTCTTTTGCTACTTCAGGATCGATCTCAACGGTATCTACATCTGATACCTTCTGTGAATAAACGAACTGCACTGATCTGTAGTATATGATGCTTCCGTCGATGTCGATCGTCTGGGTCTTGTTGAATTCGGAATATCCTTGTGCTTCCACTACATGGCTGACTACATTTGAAGCCATGTTGGCATATGAAGCAGAGTACTGTGCAGTAGGCCAGAGGAGAATGTAGTTGCCGGTATCTTTATCCAAAGTGTAAAGTGCGATTGTCGCCTGGTTTGAAAGGTCGGCGGAAGATACGATGGAGTCAACGAGGATAGCTCTGATGTTCTCTTCAGTCTTTTCTTCAGAAGCGCTGATCTGAGAGCTGAACGCGTTTGCGAATTCCTGTGTGGAGTTTACCGCAGTATCAAGACGTGAGTTACACTCATTAGCGATGTAATTCTTAACGATGGACTGAATATAGAAATTGATAATAAAGACAACCAGAATGATTATTACGATCTCAACTGCGTAAAAGTGTAGAGAGATCGGTATTCTGATTGCCGCTTTGTTTTTTGAAGGTTTCTTTGTTTTTGACCGTGGCTGATCCGGTTTGTCAGTCATTAATCCTGAATATCTCCGTCGTCTTCTTCGTCATCCGTATCTTCGTCTGTCCTGTTGATAAGTCTGAAGCCGTAACCCCAGATAGTAGATATTTTAGCATCAGATTTGCTGATTTTCTTCCTAAGTCTTTTAACTGTGTCATCAGCAACTCTTGTCTCGACCTGGGTCTCATAACCCCAGATCTTATCTAAGAGCTCTGCTCTTGATACGGCTCTGTCCCTGTTGGAGATAAGATATGTCAGAAGCTGATATTCATTAGGTGTAAGGGGAAGGGGCTTGCCCTTCATAGTTGTCTCTTTGGTCTTTCTGTTGATGATGATGTCAGCGAACTCATAGACAGCATCGTTATCAGGCTTGTCACCCGTCTTACCGGTGATCTCTTCCTGTCTTTTCAGAACAGACTTAACTTTTGAAACGAGTTTAACAGGGGAGAACGGCTTGGTGAAATAGTCGTCGCTGCCCATGTCGAGGCCCTGGATATAATCAGCATCACTGTCTTTTGCAGTGAGCATAATGATCGGTACATTTGATGTCTTACGGATCTCTTTGAGAATAAAGAAACCGTCATGACCGGGCATCATGACATCAAGAATAATAAGATCTGCAGGTGAGTTGGAGAACACTTCAAAAAGCTTGTCTCCTGTAGGGAATCCTGTTACGTGAAAGCCTTCTCTCTCGAGGAATGTCTTAAGAAGATTTCTAATGTTATCGTCATCGTCTGCAATATAAATAAGTTTATTCATCAGTTACTCCAAATGTGTTTTTATACGTTACTACAATATTTTATATGAAATTAATTATCAGTTTATTCGAAAATGGTGCAAATGTGTGGAATTAGTTTTAAATTGAAATCATTTGTGGTTAAATAACTTATCTGATTACACCTAAAGGAGTTAATATGCCTACAGTATTAGTTACAGGCGGTAACGGATATATCGGTTCACATACCGTTATCTCGCTTCATGAGAACGGTTATGATGTAGTTATCGCTGACAATCTTTCCAACAGCAAGATGGAAGTCCAGAACCGCTTGGAGAAGATCACAGGCAAGAGATTTAAGTTCTATAACGTTGATTGTTGTGATATTAACGCTCTCAGAAAAGTTTTCGAAGAGAACAAGATAGACAGCATCATCCATTTCGCAGGTCTCAAGGCAGTAGGAGAATCTGTACGGATCCCGCTTGATTATTATTCCAACAATATCGACAGCATGATCGCGGTCTGCCGCCTTATGACTGAGTTTGGAGTAGACAAGCTCGTATTCAGTTCTTCTGCGACAGTTTACGGCATGAGTGAGGATGTTCCTTTTACCGAAGAGAGCCCTCTCGGAATGTGCACTAATCCATACGGCTGGACTAAGTGGATGCTCGAACAGATATTAAGGGATTATGCTTTTGCAAATCCCGGAAAGAAGATCTGCCTCTTAAGATATTTCAATCCCGTAGGTGCTCATGAGAGCGGTCTTATCGGAGAAGATCCCAGAGGAATCCCTAATAATCTCTTTCCTTATATATCCAAGGTCGCAGGCGGCACTTTGGAGTGTCTTACGATATTCGGCACAGATTACGATACACCTGACGGCACATGTCTTCGTGATTATATACATGTCGTTGACCTTGCAAAAGGACACGTTAAAGCGATAGAATTCCTCGGGAAAACAAATGATTCTGTCTCAGTGTTTAACTTAGGTACCGGCAAAGGAACATCTGTTATCGAAGCAGTTAAAGCTTTTGAGAAAGCCTGCGGACATGAGATAAATCACAGGTTTGGTCCCAGAAGACCCGGTGACATTGCAGTTTGCTATGCATCGACGAAGAAGGCTGAAGAGGTTCTCGGCTTTAAGGCTGAGTACGGCATCGAAGATATGTGTTCTTCCTGCTGGAAGTGGCAGACGATGAACCCTGAAGGTCTTAAAGACTAAAATCATATATCAGGACGGAGAATTAATGTCTAATAACGATAATAACAGAAGAGGATTACCTGATCCGGATCCGAAGCCACAAGTCCCTTCCGAGGAGCTCAGCCAGGATCTTACTGCTGTCTACCATGCAGTATCCGAGAAGGATATTGAGGAATATAACAACAAAAAAGATCAGGCAGGCGATGATGCATACCGTTATGGTTTTTCCAAGAAACCTTCCAGAGCTTCTAAGAAGTCAGGCGGCAAGAACGTAAGACTTCGTATACTTCTGGGAGCTATTGCAGGTCTTTTAGGTGTAGTCCTTGGTGTTTTCTTTTTCGGTTTGTGGTACAAAGAATACCTTCTGAACCAGATCACATACGAGACTACAGTTCCTGATGCTGTTATCACTATTGTAGATGAGCTCGGAAGCACCGTACCGCTCAGCGATGTTACCGAGACTACCCAGTTCGAAGTAATTCAGGATGAGCCCGTTAAG
This sequence comes from Clostridiales bacterium, assembly GCA_017427465.1. GTDB lineage: Bacteria > Bacillota > Clostridia > Saccharofermentanales > Saccharofermentanaceae > Saccharofermentans. The sequence goes on from JAFRST010000023.1 coordinate 55,015, forward strand.
AACTTCCTTCTTATCGGTATCGACAGCAGATCCAAGAATTACAGCTCTGACGGCAAGGGAGACAGATCGGATATTACGATGGTAATGTCCGTCGATTCCAAGCAGGGAACCATCAAGCTCATCTCTATTCCGAGAGACACATATGCTTATTTCCCGGGCTATTCCAATCCTCACAAGATAAACGCGGCAATGTCTTACGGCGGAGCCGAACTTTTACAGGCAACTGTTGAGAACTGCCTGAGGATCAAGATCGACGGCTATGCATATGTTAATTTCAACCATATGGCCGAGATCATCGATGCCGTAGGCGGTGTCTACGTAAACATGACGGCAGGCGAGAAGGACATTGCGAATAATTACATCAAGGAGATGAATTCCAACGCAACTCTTATCAGCAGCACAGGTTCCGACACATGGCTCAATGGTATCCAGGCTGTTGCTTATGCAAGAATCAGATATATCGGCAACGGCGAGTATGAGAGACAGGAGCGCCAGGTTGAAGTCTTAAGAAGCCTCCTGAAGCAGTACATGGGGCTGTCTGCAACCAATAAGCTTGCTTGTATGGATGATATCCTCGGAGCTATAGTCACAAATATCTCAAAGGAAGACATCGAGCATTACGCTCTTGATTTCCTGCCTTCATTGCAGAATGCCGAGATCATGTATCTTCAGCTCGCGATCGACGGCTGCTACAACTCCGGTATGTACGGAGATGAGTGGAGCATCAGGGCTAACTGGAATGCTTACGTCCCTTATGTCCAGCAGTTCTTTTATGGCACAACTACTGAATTTGACGAGGTAAAAGTACCGCCTCACGCACCGTCTCTGGACAAGTGCAATACGGATATTCCGCTCGATCAGCTGGTCCATTAGTCCTTTTTGACTTTTTTTGATTTTCGTATTGACACACTCGAAAATAAGAATTATATTTTGTTGTGGTTAGCACTTAAGACATTAGAGTGCTAACCACAATTTCATTGTATTGGAGGTCTTTTTTATGACAATTAAGCCCTTAGCAGATAAGGTAGTAGTAAAGAAACTTCAGGCTGAAGAAACAACGAAGAGCGGCATTATCCTCTCATCCGGTGCCCAGCAGAAGCCTCAGATCGCAGAGATCATCGCTGTAGGTCCCGGCGGAATCGTAGACGGCAATGAGATCAAGATGGAAGTCAAGGTCGGTGAGAAGGTCATCATCCGTGACTATGCAGGCACAAACGTTAAACTCGACGGTGAAGAGTATATCATCGTTCGCCAGGACGACATCGCTGCTATCGTTGAAGATTAATTTTGGCTAGATAAATTTGGAGGCACATAAAAATGGCTAAAGACATTAAGTACGCAGAAGACGCCAGAAAATCACTCGAAGCAGGCGTCAACAAGGTAGCCGATACAGTTAAGGTTACTTTAGGACCTAAGGGAAGAAACGTTGTTCTCGACAAGAAGTACGGCGCACCCCTCATCACAAACGACGGTGTTACGATCGCAAAAGAGATCGAACTTGAAGACCGTTACGAGAACGCAGGAGCACAGCTTGTTAAGGAAGTTGCATCCAAGACAAACGATGTAGCAGGTGACGGTACAACAACAGCTACACTCTTGGCTCAGGCAATCATCCGTGAGGGCATGAAGAACGTCGCAGCAGGCGCTAACCCGATCATCTTGAGAAAGGGTATCTCCAAGGCTGTAGATACAGCAGTTACAGAGATCCTGAGCAAGGCTAAGCAGGTTGACGGTTCCAAGGATATCGCACGTGTTGCCGCTATCTCAGCAGGCGACGAAGAAGTCGGCAAGATGATCGCTGAAGCTATGGAAAAGGTTACAGCAGACGGCGTTATCACAGTTGAAGAGAGCAAGTCAATGCTCACAGAGCTCTCCGTTGTTGAAGGTATGCAGTTCGACAGAGGTTATATCTCTCCTTACATGGCAACCGATACAGACAAGATGGAGACAGTTTTCGATGAGCCTTATATCCTCATCACAGATAAGAAAATCTCCAACATTCAGGACATCCTTCCTGTAATCGAGCCCCTCGCACAGTCCGGCAAGCAGCTCGTTATCATCGCTGAAGACATCGAGGGTGATGCGCTTGCTACACTCATCGTAAACAAGCTCAGAGGCGTATTCACATGTGTCGGCGTTAAGGCTCCGGGCTTCGGCGACAGAAGAAAGGCTATGCTCGAAGATATTGCTATCCTCACAGGCGGTCAGGTAATCACTTCTGACCTGGGCCTCGAGCTCAAGGATACAACTCTTGACCAGCTCGGCCGTGCACATCAGGTTAAGGTAAACAAGGATAACACAATCATCGTTGACGGTGAGGGTGAAGAAGGTGCTGTTAAGTCCCGTGTTGCTCAGATCAGGGCACAGATCGAAGAGACAAAGTCTGATTACGACCGTGAGAAGCTTCAGGAGAGACTTGCCAAGCTCTCCGGCGGTGTTGCTGTTATAAAGGTTGGTGCTGCAACTGAGACTGAGATGAAGGAAAGAAAGCTCCGTATCGAGGATGCTCTCAATGCTACAAGAGCTGCAGTTGAGGAAGGTATCGTTCCGGGCGGCGGAACAGCATATGTTAACGCTCTTCCTGCAATCGAGAAGCTCTTGGA
>JAFRST010000024.1 GCA_017427465.1 Clostridiales bacterium
CCACTAAACTATATCTTGCTTCGGCGCGCTGTTCCAGCCCGATCGCGATCGGGCTGGAACAAACATTCATTGCAAAAGTAAACCTAAAGCTTTTTGTGTTATTCAGTTGTCAAAGTTCAGTTTTAGTTTTTCAATCAAAGTGTTCTCTGAGTTTATGGTACTACGGTTGTGATTCGATTAATGGGACTATCTCGTGAGATCCCATGTCCTGATCTCATCACCCGGATCGTCATCTATAAACGAGGTAATATCCGTGATCTTTCCTGTTTCCTTGAGGATAACCACCGGCTCTTCGTCGTAACCTCCGATACTCATGGCATCTGCTTTGCACGCAAATACATATCCCTTCTCATATTCGGTACACATATCAATGTCAGGCTTCCCGGTCACCTCACGATGTCATCCTTTCAATGAATACACGTTCTTACATTCTTTCTCAAATGTGCTACAGTGGAAAGCAGATAACAGTGCCAGCGCAGCTGTCAGCATTTTTAACAGGAGGAGATTTAAATGAGCAGAGTTGATTTCGGTGCAAAGCCGATCATGTTACCCCAGCCGGTCCTGATAATCGGAACTTACGATGAGAATGGCGTGCCGAATGCCATGAATGCCGCATGGGGAATAACCACGGACTTCAAAGAGATTACCATCAGCCTGTCTGAGCATAAGACTACCAAGAACCTTTCCGCACGCGGAGCTTTCACGGTAAGCATGGCAACTGAGGATCAGGTCGTTGCTTGTGATTACGTGGGCATCGAATCCGGGAACACCGTGCCTGACAAGTTCGCAAGAGCAGGCTTTCATGCGACTAAGAGCTCCTTTGTTGATGCACCTCTCATCGATGAATTGCCTATGGCTCTTGAGTGCAAGGTCAAGAGTTTTGAAGATGGGATCCTTTTAGGTGAGATCGTGAATGTCTCTGCAGACGAGAGCGTTATTACCGATGGCAAGATAGACCCTAAAAAGCTTAAGCCGATCACTTTCGATCCCTGCAACAATACTTATGTCGCACTTGGTGAGGTTGTCGGAAACGCCTTTAAAGACGGCGCCGCGCTGAAGGGCTGATTGCCTGATCCTGAACGAACGGAGAGACAAATATGTTCAGAGGAATGCGAAGATTTAAGCAGCAGATTAGTAATGAAGAGTGCATCCGGATTTTAAAAGAGCAGCCGCGCGGCGTGCTCTCGCTAATCGGAGATAACGGGTATCCGTACGGTGTCCCCATTGATCACTGGTATTGTGACGAAGACGGGAAGATCTACTTTCACGGCGCCCGCGAAGGTCATAAGATCGATGCTATTAGAAGTTGTGATAAGGCTTGCTATACGGTAATGGACCAGGGCTTCAGGAAAGAAGGCGAATGGGCGCTCAACATCAACAGCGTCGTGGTTTTCGGGACGATCAGATTTGTTGAAGACCAGGAAAAGGCGAAGCTCATCTGTTCGGAGTTGTGCCGCAAATTCACTGATGATGAAGCTTACCTTCAGCATGAACTTGAGCACGCATTCCCTAGGGTCCTGTGCCTGGAGCTTACTCCCGAACACATGACCGGCAAACTGGTGAACGAATCGTAACGTATTTGGTATCAGTCAGGCTGCTGGCCTTCGTGTGCATCCCAAACGCAGTCAGTTATCTTCATGTCCTTAAATACCGCTCTAAAGCTCGAGTCTTCCGGACTGCAGGCGTATATTCCGAAGCGGATCTTTCCTGCGCCTTCCCACATATGGCAGACGCGCATCTGCGAGAAGTTCACGCCGTCTTCTGAAGACTCGATACAGTAGTCGTCCTCTCTTCTGCTGAAGCGGTACCACATGACCTTTACATCGGTAGGTATCGCCGTCGTTGCCCAGTCCGAATAGCCGTGGTTCGTAACTACCGAGCCCAGATGCTGGAAGGTATCGTTCTCATATTCGACTGAAGCCTTGAGCCAGTTGTCCGTATCAAGATACATTACTATGCCGCACTGGTCGAACCTGTGACAGCTCTCTGTATAATCCGTTTTCACGGTAAAAGAAAAATACTTCTCATCTGTCTCCATCTGAAGGACCGGAGCATTGTCGTTGCGGAAATGATAATAAGTCCTCTGCCAGAGGTCTGTTCCCGGATCAGTCTTTATCACGATCTTTCCGGGCTCGACTGAATACTCTGAAGGCTGTCTTGTCCACTCAAGATTGTCAAAAGTCATAATGCTTACCTCCAAAATGTTCCGGAATATTTATTAGAGGTTATATGAAGAATGGGCAGATTACAAGGTTGGCAAATACCCTGTTGACAAGACAGGTTTTTCGTAAGATAATTACTTTGACACAAGTAAATTGTGCAAAAGTGATTTGCGAGGCAGAATGACATGAAGAGATCTGATAAATATGATTCGCTTAAGCTTTCCAACCAGGTATGCTTCCCCCTCTATGCCTGCTCAAAGGAACTGGTAAACCGGTACAGCCCTTATCTCAAAAAGCTCGGCCTCACTTATACACAGTACATTGTCATGATGGTCTTATGGGAACACGGGAGCGTATCCTCCAGAGAGCTCGCAGAAAAGCTCCATCTGGACTACGGTACGCTCACGCCCGTTCTCAAAAAGCTCGAGAGCACCGGCTATCTTACAAGACAGAGAGATCCCGGTGACGAGCGCCTCCTCATCCTGACCATAACCCGCAAAGGATCAGATCTGAAGGATGAGGCACTTAAGATCCCGCCCTGCATCGCTTCATGCGTGGGACTCAATGAAGAAGAATTCAAGATGCTTTATATCCTTACATACAAAGCCTTGAACAATATGGAAAAAGCTAAATGTACGAACAAACCCCTAAGGAATCCTAAGAACCCCAAGAACCCCTAAAACCCCTAAAACCCTTAACAACCAGGCCAGACAAAAAGGAGAAAACCATGAGCGTTTACGATTTCACAGTAAAAGATAATAAGGGCAATAACGTATCCTTATCCGAGTTCCGGGGCAAGGTCCTGCTCATCGTAAATACTGCTACAAAGTGCGGCCTCACTCCCCAATACGAAGGCCTCGAAAAGCTTTACGAGCAGTATAAAGACAAGGGCTTTGAGATCTTAGATTTCCCCTGCAACCAGTTCGCATTCCAGGCGCCGGGAGACGCTGAAGCGATCGACAGCTTCTGCACATTGAAGTACAACACAAAGTTCCGCCGCTTCGAGAAGATCAAGGTAAACGGCAAAGATGCTATCCCTCTTTATCAGTACCTTAAGCAGCAGAAGCCCGGCCGCATCGAATGGAATTTTGCGAAGTTCCTTATAGACCGGAACGGTAATGTTGCAGAGAGATTCGCTTCCACAGCCAAGCCCGAGACATTGGCAGAATCAATCGAGAAACTTTTGTAAGCAGCAAGGAGATATGAGCATGACATACGCAGTCAGATACTACACACAGACAGGCAACACAAAGCGCCTTGCAGAAGCCATCGCCGATGAGCTCGGCGTAGAAGCCCTTCCCATCACAACGCCTGTAGACGGCAAGACCGATGTGCTCCTTCTCGGCAACTCATATTACGCATTCACCATTGCACCTGAAGTAAGAGATTTTGTATCGGGCCTCAATAAGGATCAGATCGGAAAGATCATCAACTTCGGTACGGCTGCAATGATGAAATCAACTTTCAAAAAAGTAAGAGCCGTTGCAAACACCGTCGGCATTCCGGTCCTCGATAAAGAGTTCCACTGCAAGGGCGAATTCAAGGGCATGAACAAGGGCAGGCCAAACGAAGAAGACCTCAAGGCTGCCCGCGAATTTGCAAGAAATATCAGAAAGGAGTTTGGCTGATATGTCTAAAGTACTGGTAGCTTTTTTCTCTGCGAGCGGAGTCACAAAAAAGCTCGCTGCAAAACTCGCCGAAGCAACCGGCGGAGATCTTTTCGAGATCGTTCCCGAAGAGCCTTATACCAAATCCGATCTTAACTGGATGAACCCCAAGTCCAGAAGTTCCGTTGAGATGAAAGACCGCTCAAGCCGCCCTGCGATCGCAACTCATGTCGAAGATATGTCATCTTACGATGCAGTCTTCATCGGCTTCCCCGTATGGTGGTACAGAGAGCCTTCCATAATCGACACATTCGCTGAAGAGTACGACTTCTCCGGAAAGACCATTATCCCCTTCGCCACATCAGGTTCAAGCGGCATAGGCTCATCCGGCGAGAACATCGCACTCCTCGCTAAAGGCGTGAAAACAGCTGCCGGAGAGCGCTTCAAAGCAAGCGCCTCAGTCGAAGAACTCAGGCAATGGGCTTCGAAATGGCTGTAAAAATATAGTGCACTTCTATCGCAAAGACTGCACCGAAATGAAATGAACCCCGGAAGTTTTGTCCGACTTCCGGGGTTTATCTTTTTCATGAGTTTTCCTCCTGTTTGACAGATATTTTATATATAAAAAACACGCAGAAAAATATTTCTACCAGATAAGTAGGGAATTATGTCAAATCACAAATGCTATAATCAAAATACCTGAAACGCTTTCTGACAGGAGGATGAGATTATGCCGAACAAAGATAAAACGATTGCAGTAAATGCGGAAGCGCTGAATAAAATGTCCAACGGCACATTGCAGGAACTGATCGGTGTCTTGCAGGAGCAGGTCGGAAACATAAAGCTCGACAGAGAAGCAAGAGAAGAACTCAAAGAAAAGCTCGGTGTTGACGACAAGACCGCTAACGGCTGGAATACTGCAGGCGATGTCCTTAAGATGGCCGACACTTTCGAGATGCTTGCTAACCATCCGGAGCTTGCCAAAAAAGTCGTTGATACTGTCCTTGGTTTGCTCGGTACTATTTTCCCTGTTGCACTTATCGGAAAGACTCTCCTGGCGAATGTGCCAGAGGAAATATACGCAAAGCTCATGCGTATATTGGCATTTACTGATCCTGTCCATCTTGCGCATAAGGCTACGGGGATTGCAGGCGCGAAAACACTTCAGAATGCAGTAGAACTCTCGCAATATGCCGAGAGCCTCCTGTCAAAACCTGAAGGCTACGACTGCTCACTCGTTATAGTCGCAAAAGACGACCTGATCGCACAATCTATGGCTCAGCTGATAGAACGCAATGACGATACCGAAGAAGAAGTTGTCGGCACAAAAGACGGCTCGGTCTATGCCATTGTCGCTGATGAGAAATTTTATAAGACGGTCCTTGCAGGACGCGTTGCCGGACAGAAGAAGTTATTTATAGGCAACCTCAAGAGCTCCGAAAATCTCCGCAGGTCATCGGTCAAAAAGTTCGAACAGTATGGTGTCACATACGGCTGGGCCGGCACGGATGCTTATATTACTTGTGACACAAAAAAGCTCGATAAGAAGGCCGATTATGAGGCTTTCCTTAAGGAGATCGAAGGCATCGAGTTTGACAAGCTCGACAAGGGCAATGCCAGATTCAAGATGAGCATCGCCAATGCCGCCAAGATTGCATTTGCAACGCCGATACTGATAAAGGACGCATACGATTACCAGGTCAAAGTAACGCGCCAGCAGCTGATCTACGGCATCTACCGCATGTACTATGAAGGTCTCGGCAGCTTTTTGAAGAGCTGAGACAGTAATCAAGGGCTTTTTTCTTAGAAACAAACGCGGGCTTCAGGCCCGCGTTTTTCGCTGCTTTGGCATGTTACAATAAACCTGTATTTCCTGACGGGGGCGACACTATGCAACAGATAATTGATTCCATAACTGAGCTGCTGGGCAAGATCGACGACTTCATGTATTACCCTGTCCTGCTTGTGGTGCTCTGCGTCGCGGCGCTTTACTTCACCGCAAGAACAAGATTTGTGCAGGCGAGGCATTTTCGCGAATCGATAAAGATAATAATGGATAAGCCTGCGGACTCCACGGGACTGTCGTCTTTCCAGGCACTGATGGTATCGACCGCTTCGCGCGTCGGCACGGGAAACATCATCGGCGTATCCACCGCTCTCTGCTTAGGCGGCCCGGGCGCTGTTTTCTGGATGGCGATAATGGCTTTCCTCGGCGCTTCTTCCGCCTTCGTCGAAAGTACGCTCGCGCAGATCTATAAGAAAAAGAATCACAAGACCGGCAACTGCTTCGGCGGCCCTGCTTACTACATCGAGACCGCGCTCCGCAACAAATTCCTGGCAGGTGCCTTCGTCACCTTCCTCATAGCGACTTACGCCGTCGGCTTCAATCTTCTCTGCTCATATAACCTGCAGTCTTCCTTCGAGATCTATGGTTTCTACAATGAAAAGATCACGCCCTGGATCATCGGCGGCGTGCTCGCAGTCCTCGTTGCCGTCTGCCTACTCGGCGGCGGAAAACGCATCGTCTCCGTCACCGAGAAGCTGGTCCCGATCATGGGCGTCGTCTACGTACTGGCATCCCTCATCGTGCTCTTCGTCCACATCAATCTCCTGCCTTCGGTCATCGTCATGATCTTCAAAGACGCATTCAACTTCAAGGCCATCTTCGGCGGTCTCAGCGGCTCATGCCTGATCTACGGCATCAAGCGCGGCCTTTACTCCAACGAAGCCGGCGTCGGCTCCGCGCCTAACGCCTCCGCTGCCGCTAACGTCTCTCACCCGATCAAGCAGGGACTCGTGCAGATGCTCTCCGTCTACATCGACACACTCCTGCTCTGCACCGCCACAGCTTTCATGTGCCTGTGCTCCGGCATAGTCCCTTGCGAAGAAATAAGCGGCGCACCCTATGTACAGAACGCCCTGTCCACTGTCTTTGGCGGCTTCGGGCCCGTCTTCATCACGATATCTCTCGCGCTCTTCGCGTTCACGACACTCATCGGCAATCTCTTCTACGTTGACAACGGCCTCGCCTACCTCAACGGCAAAAAAATGCCCGGCAAGAAATTCATGACCGGGTTCCACATTATCTGCGTAGCAGTCGTCTTCATCGGCGCCGTCACACCTATGGACGCCGCCTGGGCCCTTGCCGACATCACCATGGGCGGCATGACCCTGATCAACCTCCCGTCCTGCGTCATCCTCGGCAAAACCGTCATCCTCGCCCTCAAAGACTACGAGCGCCAAAAGAAAGCCGGCCTGGATCCAGTGTTCCTGGGCAAGAGCATCGGGCTCGATGTGAGTAAATTGGATTTTTGGAAGTGATGTTTGGTGGTTGGGCTGCGGGCTGCCCTCACCCTTCTAACCCGTCTGCCCGCTCATCCCACTTCTGCATCATCTCAACCGAGAGGTCGACCACCTGGTCGCTCGCGGCGCCGTCCATGCGGTGGTTCGCGCCCTCGATAACGATGTACTCACAGTCCGACAGAGCGGCTCTGGCCTCATCGAAGAAATGCGGGTCCTCGCCGAAGCTCCCTGCGGTACCGGTAATGATAACTGCGGGAATGTAACATTGTGAAATCAGCGGATAAATGTCCGTCGTGATGGTCTCTTCGTGCTCAAAGTTCATCCTCTCGGCAGCATAGAAGCTGGGGTCCACGAGGAGCAGGCCCTTTATCTCGTTCTGGCGGTACGTGCCTGCATAAGAACACACCAGGCCGCCCATGCTGTGGCCGTAGAGATAGATGTTAGAGGTGTCAACCTCGGGAAAATACGTCATCGAATCAATGACGGCATACAGGTCCAAAACCTGCTCGTAAATGAAGTCTCCCAGATACTCGGGGTCCGAGTAATCCGGCGGCGGATTGGCGGCGTTCTGGAACTGGAATTCGATCACGGCGTAGTTGTTCTCGCTGTAGCGCAAGGCCTTGCCCGAATACCTGCCGAGGCTCGCGTACAGGCCGTTTGAGATGATTATCGTCTTGAACGGTCCCTTGCCCTCGGGCACCGTGATCTTGCCGTCTATCGGGTTGCCGTCGCGGTAGAAGATGACATTCCTGGTCCTGCTGCCGGGCTCGGCTTTTTCAACTGAGGGCGCGGCGACCGTGTATTCGTATTCAAAAGGCGGGAGCTCAGGCATTGGCGTCGGCGCGCGCTTGATCACCGCCGTCGTGGTGGTCGCGGCCGTGGTATCTTCCGCAGTCGTTTCGGTCGCGGCGGGCCTGCCGCATGAAGCCAGCAGTAACGACGCCAGCAGACATACCGCCGTCAGGCACGTGATAATGAACTTGATCCTCGCTCTCATAGCTGAATTATATCATCACGTGGTGAGAACGGTTTTTCATGAAATTAGGGTTTTTCTCATTTTGCGAAAAGATTTTGGTGATTTCTTTTCCCAAAAATGCAAAAACTCTTAATTTGGGAAAAGATTTGGCGATTTCTTTTCCCAAAAATGCAAAAAAACTTATTTTAGGAAAAGATTTAGCGATTTCTTTTCCCAAAAACGCGAAAAATCTCAATTTAGGAAAAGATTACGGCCAAATCTTTTCCCAAAACACAAAAAAAAGCCCTTTTTGGGAAAAACGCCCGGCGTCTCTCTCGACATAGTAATTGTGGTGCTCGATCTCCTTAAGAGCGAGCTCATCGGGCATCTTGCCGCTTAAGACAAGTCCCGATTCGTCCTTGATCTCGTTGGCTTTCTTTTTCGAGCACCCGCACGTGCAGCCTGCGATAATTGCAGTCAGCAGCAAAGCCGCCACAGCGGCGGCTCCGGTTTTAGTCGTAATCTTGCTTATATTTGCTGTCTTCATATGTCAGTTCCATTCATCCTCAAAATCGTCTTCCCAAACTTCGATGTTGTCATCGATCTCGCCTGCGTAGCCGTCATTGGAATTATCATATTGTACATCAATGTTGTAAGGGTCTTCCTCGGGGAAGTTGTTCCAATCGTCGTCGCCCCAAGCGCCATTCCACTCATTGTCATTCCAGTCGTCATTCCACTCATCATTCCAGTCGTCGTTCCAATCGTCATCGTTCCAGTCGTCATTCCAGTCGTCCCAGCCCGAAAAACCTTTGGCGCGCTCAGGATAGAGCGAATGGTCAAAATCGTGATGACCATCGTCGATATCATCATCCGTGCACATGAAGTACATCTCGTAGCGGTCCCTGAACACCGTAGCATCGCAGTGCCACCACTCGCCGTTAAGCTGCACGAGGTTCCAGTAGTGGCCATTCGTGACGACAGGATATCTGGTGACCATCAGGTTAGGAATGCCTGCCAGGTCGAGAAGCATTTTCGCGCAGGAGAAGTAAACATAGCAGTCGCCGTTCCTTCTCGTAAAGCCCCTGTACGCCGCGTCCTCATATGACTGCTCCTCGAAAATCATCTGGTAAAGAATATTCGAATGTACCCAGTCAAAGATCGCATATGCCGTATCGATGTCGTTGTCGCACTGGAGATTACTCAGGATCTTCTCAGCAACTCCGTACGCAGGGTGTGAAGTGTCCATGGCGACGGCCTTGACCATATTCTTCGAAGCCTTCTCAGAGATCTGCCCAAGCTGGCTTAAAGCATCTCCTTTGGCTTCCGTGCTCTCTTCGTCTGCGTCCTTCTTGTCCGCGCCGATCAGGCTTCCCGTGCTCAAAAAATCATTTATATCTATCTCGCCGAAATAGCATCCCGCGCCGATCACCGATGCCCCGACCAATACCAAAACACCGAAAACGCAAAGGACCGCCTTGCCCTTGGAATGCTTTTTTGCAGGCTTGATCTCAACGGCCTCAAAGTCAGCCTCAGGCTGCCTTACGGCGCGCTTCTTGATGGGCTTGACCTTAACAGCCTTCGCAGGTTTGGCCGCCTTAACCTTTTTGGCTTTTACCTTCGCAGGCCTTGTCGTTCTCGCCTTAGGCGCCTTGGCAGGCCTTGCTGCCCTTACCTCGGGCGCCTGGACAGGTCTTGTCCTGACCGGCCTTCTGACCGGCGCGATCTCGAACTGTTCTTCATCATCAAAAACGGTGAAGTCAGTGTAGCTGCTCTCAGGCATATTATTTCCTGTCGTATTAAATTCAGTATAGCTGCTCTCGGACTTTTCGCTTCCGTACAGATACCATCCTTTTATACCCATAAAAATTCCCCTTTATGCTTTGTTTGCCGGGGCTTGGCGCGCTGTCCATGCCCTCTGTTGCTGTATAAAGGTTAAGACTCCGGTTTTTCATATCGTTTTCGTTTTAGCATCAAAACGACATAAATAATGTGTGAAAAAGATGGCACGGACAGACCGGCACATAAAGAAAGTACCGGTCCGTGCCTTAAGTTATGTACACTTCAAGATAATCGTAATCCCCAAATGCCGAGAAATTCGTGACGGTATGCTGTCTGTCCATGGTCCTCATGTTAAACGTGCCGCATCCGACCCCCGTGATCTCATTATCTTTATAAAAAACAATGTTGATCGTGAACCTGTCCACCGCTGAATCCCCTGGCTGCTGTTCATTTCCCCACGTGCCGCGCGTACCGACGATCATCTCGGTTATCATTCCGTTCTGGTCTTTTGTCACGTCACCGATACTTGCGACTTCCACGCTGTTTTCCTGGCCGGGGAACCTGATGTCGTAAATGTTATAGTGGATCTCGCATCTTATGTCCGGCCCGAAAAGCTCTTCGATACTGGGCTGCTCATAGATGCCGGTCTGCTCATCGCTGAGATATCCCACATGGACTACACTCGATTCAGCTTCGATCTGATCACAGATCCATACGTATTTCACATGACGATCCTGACCTTCTTTATAGAAGACAAGCTGAGGTGAATAGATCCTGAACGGATTAGGATTAGTAATCTCCACCGAGTACATCGCCTGATACTTGCTATCCTCAGGGAGGTTCGTGTCAGGAAAATACTTTATCTCTCCTAATTCCAGAGGCTTGGCATTTGCCTCTTCCTTAAGATAGCGTTCACGAAGCTCAAGAGTTTTCACGCACAGAGGGTGCTCCCTTTTGCTTCTCGTATAAACATGTTCCACTAAAGAATAATCGTAGATCTTGCCGTCCTTATATTCGTAATTGTTGTGTGGCTCTTTAGTTTCCCTTTCCGCTTCCACCTCGACATGAACATCCCATTCCCAATGGGTTCCGGTCCTGCTCCTGTCATAGTCATAAGAGCCCTTCCACTTAAACGAGCTTCTGCTCTCTTCTGTATCAACGATCTTGTAGGAGAGCCAGCCGAGTCTGTCGCGCTCATCGACCTGCTCCTCATTCTCATCCTTGAAATAGAAGAACTCCATGTAGTCATCGTGAATATAGAGGACATCATGACCGTCCGTGCACTCTCTTTCCCACCAGCCGTAAATGTCTTCGATATTCTTTTTGCGTAACAGACCGCACGACGTAACCATGCCGCACAAGATCGCAGTCAAAAGAACGATGCTTACTGTTAACGAAAACACCTTTGCTCTGTCTGCTTTATGAACGCTTTTTAAGCTTTCATTTGTGTCTGTCATTTAGAGTTCTCCTTACCGGCTTTTTGCACAACCGGCATTTGATGAACAGGTCTTTGTCATTGAAGTTGATCTCTTGACCTGACATATACATTATATCTTCATCATCAAAAGCTCGAAAATAACTTTATGTGGACAGTTCCCGCGTGAATTTACGGCTTTTCGATCGAGCCGGAAGCGCTTTGGATGTGTTAAGATATTTTTATCACTTATGGAAGAGGGAAAAAATATGCCTAGATACAATACTTACAACAACAATCTGAGCGAGATCAAAAATATCTCCGCCGAGGGCCGCAATGCCGGAAGAGTCAATGATGTCAGCAGGAGCATCAACGACGTCAGAAGCGAGGTCCTGACTCTCAGGATCATGGTCCAGGCCATGATGGAGATAATGGCCGACCGCGGCGTCGATCCCGGCATCATAAACGCCAAGATCGAAGAGATCGTGGCCAGACCCGAGACTTTCGATGCTCCCGAAAAACTGTCAACGACCTGCCCCGGCTGCGGCAGACTGATCCTGGACAACGGCACCACGCCCCTTACCGGCACCTGCCTTTACTGCGGCAAGGTAGTCAAGTTCGCCCCGAAGTTTGTGCCCGGCGGCAGGATCGAGAATGAGGCCGGTGAGTAAGGCATGATAAAAGTATTATTCGTATGCCACGGCAGTATTGATTGAGCCTGAGAGACAAGACCGCAAGATATGGATCCTCAGCATAATGGATGAGATCGAAGAGATACCGGAAAGCCAGGTTGTTCAAATAATGAATCAATCATAATTCTATTCGTTATAGATGTGATAAAGAAACCAACAGCCGAACACTGTCCGGCTGTTGTCATGTTTCCAATCGTTTGTTATCGCCTTCCTCGATTATCCCTTCGCAATAAACTCTGCCGTAACAGCGGTTCCGTCTGCGATGGTTACTGAAGCGCCATTATTAGCGGACCACCAGAAGCCGCTGACTGTATCAGAATCAGCGCGCAATGCTATTGTGACTGCGACCTTATCCTGTGAAGACCCGGATTTGGCAATGTTCTGGACGGTGCCTTCCAAGTGGCCGTATTCCTTTTCGTCGAATCCGGAAACAACTATATCAACGCTCATTCCGGTCTTGAGTTTGCCGGCTTCTGCCGCAGGAACATAACATATGACCTTCTGCTCCGTGTTCGAATCATATTCGATATCGCATACCGTAGTGCCCTGCTCGACGGCATCTCCCTTTGCGATATTGATCCCGGAGATAACACCGTCCATCGTGGAAAGGATAACAGCTTCTTCGATTATCTGTTTGTTCTCAGCTATCTCCTGATCAAGCTGCTCAAGGATCGTGTCTTTGGTGGTGTTGAACTTCTGGAGAAGTTCGGTTTCCTTCTTGGTAAGATTTGACTCTTCTACGGCTATCCTGGCTTTAAGCTGGTCCACGCTGTTCTGAAGGACTGTAAGATCCTTGGATGCTTTGGAATAAGCATTTGAAGCTTCCTGATATTTTGTATAGGCATTGCTGATATCTGCCTGGCGTTTTGCCTGGGCCTGCTTGGCATCTTCATATGCCTTTTCTGCCTCGTCACAAGCAGTTTGTGCAGCGGCTACTTTGTCTTTCCATGCATCTGCCACAGCCCGGGCATTTGCAAGTTCGATCTTGGCTTCGCTGATCTCTGAATCTATATCATCGATCTTTTTCTGACAGGTATCAACTTTATCCTGCGCGTCTTTAACCATAGATGCTGCCGTATCGTATGCTCTCTGGGCATCTGTATAAAAGTCGTACGCATTATCATAAGATGACTTTGCAGCATCAGCCGCTGCAGCCAGTGCCGGTCTGTCCTCATTCGGTCCGGCATTTTGAAAGGCAAATACTGCACTTTCCCAA
>JAFRST010000025.1 GCA_017427465.1 Clostridiales bacterium
CCACTAAACTATATCTTGCTTCGGCGCGCTGTTCCAGCCCGATCGCGATCGGGCTGGAACAAACATTCATTGCAAAAGTAAACCTAAAGCTTTTTGTGTTATTCAGTTGTCAAAGTTCAGTTTTAGTTTTTCAATCAAAGTCTTTATTAATTGCATTATAACAAAGGCATGCGCCGATTAATCGGACAAAAGCGGCATCAGGAAAAATTTAAGACTGGTATCAGGGGGTCAAGAACGCTTCTATTGCTTCCGTATGGTTTATGCCGCAGCGATATCGAAGAGCAGACTGATCTTATAAACAAGCTATAAAAAAGGTGCCCCGGCTTATTTGCGGGACACCTGTTTTTTAGTCTGTATTCAGATCAGAGAGTTTTAAAGAACTCGCAAGCCTTCAAAGTATTCTCGTAAGAACCGAAAGCAGTGAGACGGAAGTAGCCTGCGCCGTTCTCGCCGAATCCTTCGCCCGGCGTGCCGACGATGCCGAAGCGTTCGAGGATCATGTCGAAGAACTCCCAGCCGCCCATGTTATCAGGACACTTGAGCCAGATATAAGGTGAGTTTACGCCGCCTGTGAAGTAGATGCCCTTCTCGGTAAATACCTCAGCAAGTGCTGCTGCGTTGCGCTTGTAGTAAGCGATGTTAGCTTTGCAGTCTTCGAGGCCCTGACCGGAGAGGGAAGCTGCAGCGCCTTTCTGTGTGACATAGGATACGCCGTTGAACTTGGTTGCCTGGCGTCTTGCCCAGAACTTGGAGAGCTTGATACCGTCAGATTCCAAAGAGTCGGGAACGATCGTCCAGCCGCATCTTACGCCTGTAAAGCCTGCGAACTTGGAGAATGAAGATACCTCGATGGCGCAGAGATCGGCGCCGGGGATCTCATAGATCGTGTGGGGCTTGTCCTCTGAGATGAATGCTTCGTATGCTGCATCGAAAATGATCAGAGATCCTGTGTTGAGAGCGAAGTCTACCCAAGCCTTAAGACCGTCATAACCGTAAACTGCACCTGTCGGGTTGTTGGGTGAGCAGATGTAGATAACGGAAGGCTCGATGTCTGTGTCAGCCGGAGGGAGGGGAAGGAAATCGTTCTCCTTGGAGCCTTCGACGAAGGATACCTGTCTGCCGTTCATTAGGTTTGAATCCACATAAACGGGATATACGGGATCCGGGATGATTACCGGGTTGTCGCCCAGGACATCGGGGAGGTTGCCTAAGTCGCTCTTAGCGCCGTCAGAGACATAAACAGTCTCAGGTGCAACATTAACGCCGAGTTCCTTGTAATGATCAGAAATAGCGTTTCTTAAAAACTCATAACCGTATTCCGGCGGATAGCCCTTGAAAGTATCCTTGATTGCCATCTCTTTGACGGCTTCTTCCATTGCGGAAGTGATAGAGGCAGGGAGGGGGAGGGTGACGTCACCGATACCCATTCTGATGATCTCGCGGTCGGGATTTGCTTCCTGGAAAGCCCTGACACGTTTGGCGATATCAGAGAAAAGGTAAGTTTCTTTTACGTCCAGAAAATGGTTATTGAGCTTGATATCCATGGTTTTTACCTCGGGTCTTAAGAAAATCTGCGAACATTTTAACACGGCGAAAAGAGAGCAAAGACAAAAAGTTATCGTACATATGCACAAAAGAATGCACATTACCTCGGCTTTGCCTCTAAAAAGATTTTGATACGGCGGTGTATAATAGTTTTTGAATTTTAGGAATGTTATATATTTGGAGAACTGAATTGGAGAGCCATTGGAGCGTTTATTATCCTGAGAAATACTCGAACCCGAAGACTGATTCGGATGAGACACTTTATATGCGTATCAAGCGCGTATGTCTTGCCAATCCCGCCAGAATCGCGCTTGAATACGGCACTACCAAGATCACATACGCTTCTTTGCTTGAGAAGATCAACTCTGCGGCATTAACATGGAAAAAGCTCGGGGTGGAAAAAGGCGATGTCGTAATGATCGCGATGGGCAACAATCCCATTAACATAATCAGCGTTTACGCGCTTGACAAACTGGGTGCTTCTGCCGCATTGGCCGTTCCGAATCTTGCGACTGAGTATTTTGCAGGCTATGCAAATTGTGTTAACGCAAAGTTCTGCGTGATGAGCTGCAACCAGTATCTGAATTATTCATCAGTGCTGAAGGAGACCGGCATAAAGACTGTCGTGATCGGCAAGTACAGCGGGGCAACTATGGGCCTGACTAAATTATCCATACGTTTTTATCCGTTATACAGTTATGACACGCCCAAGCCGAAGAACATTCCCGAAGGAATAAAACTTGTCTACTGGGAAGAGGTTTTTTCTGCCTCAGCCGAACAGGAAGATCCTGCTTTTGACCGCGACAACAACAGAACATCACTATATCTGTTTCCGAGCGTTCCGACAGGCTGCAAAGCTACCGAACTCAATTCCAGGAGTATAAATATCTCTGTAAATCTGACGGAGATGTTATTCATGGCGAACGAAGATATGACCGGAACACCCGAGAAGACTCTGTGTCTTAACGAATGCTGTTTCGCTTTCGGATTCGTCGTGGGCATTCACTCCGTGTTATGCTGTGCACAGACTGTTCAGATGTTTACATGGTATGATTCCGACAAGATCTTTTTCGCGATACGCAAATACAGACCTGACGTGCTTATCGGATACAACAGCACGGTCGCTTCAATAAATAAAGCAGGGAACTTTGGTGTGTTAAGGACAGTTAACCGCATCATCGTAGGCGGAGGGCTTCTTACGAGCAGCCAGAAGGCGACTCTGTTTGAGAACGCACTGAATTCCGGCAGGAAACTTGCCGTATGCTCAATAATGGGCTGTGATGAAATTTTGACATATGCGTACGGGCCTTCGGATCTCGACAGTGACAGACTTTTAGGGCTGCCTCTTCCGGGAGTTTTTATGCGGATAGCAAATAAAGAAACGGGTATGGATGTTCCTGAAGGCACTGAAGGTGAGATCGCCGTATATACGCCTGTTATTGCGTCTTCAGTCGCGAATGATAATATGGTGCTAAATGAGAATTACAGGAAACTTCTGGATGGCAGAATATGGTTCTTCACAGGCATGATCGGTAAACAGGACGGCAATAAGATGTTCTATCTCGTCGGCAACAAGTCGAGAGAAACGAGGATCAACAGTTATCCCGTCTATCCCGAAAAGGTTGATGAAGCCGTGCAGATGACTGAAGGCGTCGTGGAATCATGTACTGTTATAATCGAGAAGCCTGAAGGACCGGTCCTGATCACGGCTGTCGTTCCCGAAGAAGTCTTTTTCTATGACAATAACCTGATGGAGGAATTAAGGGATAGAATAAAGTCTGAATGTGAAATGACACTTCATGAAGCAATGAGACCTTCAGAGGTAATCTTCTTCGTATCTTTGCCAAGAAATTCCAAGGGCGATAAAGACTACGAAGCAGTTAAGGAAAGAGTAACGCTGATGCAGGACGAAGAGATCGCTGACGACGAGATCCCTGAATCAGAGGATACGGAATAACGGATAAATGCAAAAGGAGTAAACAATGAAAAAGATCACGACAAAGTTTTTGGCACTTATGTGCACGGGAGCACTGCTCCTGTCAATGACAGCATGTAGTACGGGCGGCACGGGCCTTACTGTGAATTCCGATCATACGGGAGGAGACCGCAAACATGAAGGCGGCGAAGTGACAGACCCTACCGATCCTACTGATCCCACCGGTTATACTGATCCGACAGATCCCGTAAATCCGGGCTACAACGGCGGTACTATCGTAACTTCGGATATGTTGACATATCCCGATCATGTTGCGACGGTAGAAGAGATCCATCCTTATCATGCACCGGGCACTCTCATGGGCAGTGATGCAACCAAGAGACTCTCTGAGGTCGAGATGGATATTCTCCATCATTCGATCACCAGCTATGCAGATATCGAGATCCTTTTTGAGAATCCCGAAAAATACGGATTTGAGATCAAGGACATTACATGGGGTGATTTTACAACGATCGACCAGTACGATGAAGAGAAGGCTTATTATCAGGAACAGTTAAACAAGCTCCTTGAGATCGATTACAACTCCCTCAAGGATGATGACAGACTGTGCTATGACAAGATGGTATATGACTGCGAAGAGTCGATTTACGGTTATTCTTACACGGCCTTCGAGTATTACACGATGATCTTTAATTATCTCGTAGGACCGCAGTCTGAGGTATTGTTCGTACTGGATGTTTATTCATTTGACACGGTTCAGGATGCCGAGAACTACATTGAACTCTGCAGGGATATCGACAGGTATTATGACGCAATGTGCGAATATGAAGAGACAAGGGCATCCCTGGGCTTCGCTTCATCTGATAACAGCTACGAAGAGGCTGCAAAATCATTCGATAATCTGATCGCACAGAAGGATGACTGCTTCCTCTATGAGTCATTCGACGAGAGACTTGATAACATAAAGGGCTTGTCTTCTTCTGACAAAGACAGACTTATCTCCGAACACGAGAAAGTAATGAAGGAAGTTGTTTTCCCTGAATTCCAGGAATGCGCTGACCGCATGAGAGCTCTTAAAGGATCAGGCGGAGTTGACGCAGGCCTTTCAGCCTATAAGGGCGGAGATGCATACTACGCAATGCTTACAAGACTTAAGACGAACAACGGCGCAACCGTCCAGAACAGCATTGCTGCTTTGGATAAGATGATAGACGACGTCTATAACGAGTACACCACGATAGCATCTGCAGGCTTCGACTGGTATACGGAGTACTTGGGACACGATTACACAAAGGGTGATCTTAATGCCAATCTCGATTATCTCTACGATACGATCAAGGCCGATTTCCCCTCTATTCCTGCGCACAGCTACTACACGATGGATGTTCCTGAAGTGTTCCAGGAAAACTTCTCACCGGCTGCATATCTCGGATATCATCTCGATAATTTTGACTCGAACCTCCTGATCGTAAATACCGCAGGAGACAACAAGGATTTCGGTGTTACGGTCGCTCATGAGGCTTATCCGGGACACATGTTCCAGTCCATCTATACCCGTGATAACTCCACCCATCCGTATATGTTCCTGACGGAGTCTACGGGCTATCTAGAAGGCTGGGCTACTTATGTTGAGAATTACTCGATGAGATACTTCACGGGCAATGGTGTTACGGATGCGATGACTCTTGTTAAGGATGAATCCCTCCTGGGACTTCTTGCAAGTACCAGAGTTGATTACGGCATTCACGTTGAGAACTGGTCATTGACAGACTGCGTCAATTACTTCCAGTCTTTCGGCTTCAGTGTCACGGAGGATTCTTTCAGCAAATTCTATACACTCATCGTTACCGATCCGGGTTACTACGCTAAGTATGGCATGGGCTACCTCTGGACGCAGACGGTAATGGATAATCTGCGCGCAAATCACCCGAACGCAGCAGAAAAGGATATCCACACGGCTTATCTCGATGCCATGACCGGAACATTCGAACAGATCGAACAATATGCGGACAAACGGTTAAGCTGATACGGTTGCCACAGAATTACACCAAAGGCCCCGCCGGCTCAAAAAGCCTGCAGGGCCTTATTTTATTGGATTTGAGCCGAAAATTACTTTTTGATTAAATTTATTATTATTTATTTGAGAATATAGGCGTTATGTTATAATTATCGTGAATATTTATACGGAGGACGGCTTCATGGCTACCTTAACAAGGCTTGCTAGCACGCTCACAGCGCGCTATTTCCCTTCCGGCTCGCTCACAGACGCATTCTATCTCGACGGCAGACTTTGCGGCAAGAGAGAGACCAGACAGGCCGATATCACTATCGACAAAGATGAGAGAGGCTTTTTCTTCTCACTCTTCACACACCCTACGATCGAAGGTTTTGAACCCGGTACCATTCCGCCGTTCGAGCCCCAGCTTCGTGGTCTTTGCAACGAAGTAAAGAATTCGCACAAAGAGATCGACGCTATGATCGAGAGGTTCCTGTCAACTGCAGTTGAAGTTGCAGGTACAACGAAGCTTGTCGAGAATGAATCGAGAGATCCTTATTTCACCGGTGTTATCGTAAGAGACTCCGAGGCATTCGCTGTTACTATCGGCGGCGGTCTTGCATTCCTCTACAGAGACGATACCATGTTCCCTCTGACAGATGCTGGCATCCCGATGGAGCCCATCGATGCTTACGGTAACAGAGTAGGTGATTTCCAGTATTACTGCTCATCCAAGACAGCCAACGCCCTCTGGTCAAATTTCTTCACGCTCGCACCTGACGATTGCGTCATCCTTTGCAACAAGGCTATCTATGACGCCCTCGGCCAGAGAGAAATATTGAGGATCCTCACAGACGCTGAGGACCAGTGTGATGCCGCAGGCCTCATCCTCACACAGGCTTCTGCGAGAATGCCCAATACTCCTATGCAGATCTCTATCTCATTCGTAGAGAGCGTTACCAAAGAGGAGAAGAGAGGCTTATTCGGCAAGAAGAAAAAGAACAAGGATTACGACTACGAGACACATGAGCTCTTAGAGTCCACAGTAGAAGGCGGCGAAGTAGGCGCAGCAGCAAAGGCTATTGCAGATGCAGGCTTCGTAAACCTCACTCCTGAAGCTCCCGTTGCAGTTCCGGTAACTCCGGGTTCTGCTCCTTCTGACGGAAGCCTCCAGTTCGGAGACAAGGCAGGACAGCCTGATGCACAGAAGGTCCCTGACGATGCTCCCGAATTCCCTGATACAAAGGACACACCCGAAGAAGTCTCCGCTGAAGAAGCAATGAGAAAGATCTTTGGTGATATGCAGAAGTCAGCACAGAGCGATTCTGAAGCAGTATCCAAGGCTGAAGCAGCAGCTATTGCTGATTCTCCGTTCGTTTTCGAGATCGACAGCTCAAGCACAGAGACACCTGATCCGGTAGACGTTAAGCCTGCTGAACCTGATGATGCTCCTGCAATGGAGACTGTCTCAACGATCGAATTTACACCTGAAGCAGATGATTCTCCGACGAAGCCGGTATCCGACATCAATTCTATCCTGTTCACATCAGCAGGATCCGGAGTTCTTGCCCAGGCTATCGCTGAATCCAAGGAGAAAGAGAAGGAAGCAGCTAAGGAGACAACGATCTCTGATCTTAAGGAAGAGCCTGAGATCCCTGCAATTCCCGTTGTTTCTCCCGCAGCTCCTGCAGCTCCTGAAATCCCGGTTATCCCGGTTGCAGAACCTGCACCTGTTGCTCCCGTAGTAATTCCGCCTGCACCCGCAGTAGTTAATAAACCTGAAGAGATCGTTTTCGCACCCGGCGAAGTAGTAGCTGACGCAGGCGTTTCTGATAAGCCGGCTGAAGTTAACGATACATTCGATCCTTATGGTATGACAAGCGCACAGGAACTCAAGAACACACCTCCGATCGTATTCGGAGACGAAGGTCTTGCTCCCAAGGAAGAACCCACACCTTCAGAAGAGGTTGCTTCCATTCCTGTTCCTGAATACGAACTCAAGGAAGACAAGCCTGAGCTCAAGGATGAAGATAAGCTTAACGTTGATTTCCCTGAGACTGAGAAGCCGCAACCGGCAGCTGCTCCCGCTCCTGCAGTACAGCAGGCAATTGTTGAAGAACCTGTAGCAGTTCCCGCACAGGACGATATCATCCTTCCGTTCGGAAGCCCGACGTTCGTAACGGGCACAGAAGATAATACCCAGGCTAAGGCTGAAGACATTCCCCAGATGCCTCTTTATGATTCGGACAACTACAACAATCCGGTCAATGCGGTAGGTTCAGAGCAGAATATCTCACAGCCTTACGACAACGCGTCCTTCTATGGTGACTATGCAGGTGCTGAGGCACAGACCGAAGTACCGCCTTATCAGCCCTATGGCGCAGAAGCTTTCTCTTCGGCAGATCAGAGCAACTACGGCACATATGGCAATCAGACTGTTGATATGCAGGGAGGTGTACCTATGGATAACAACGGATATCCCGAATACGGCACAGGCGAGAACGGATATGTTCCCGGCTACGATCAGGCGCCTCAGGGTGGCTTTGACGGTTTCCCCGGAACAGGATATGAAGATAATGCCCAGTTCTATCAGCCTGATGCATCTCAACAGGATGCTTACACTGATTATGCAGCACAGCCTCAGGAAGGCACTTACGGCGAAGAATTCGCCCAGCCTCAGGCTTCCGCTTCTTCTTCCACATCTTTAGACGACGAGTGGTTCAACAATATCCTTGGCGTTGACGATAACGGACAGGCATTCGGCGGAGACATGGGTTACGGATATGGTGCTTCAGGTGAAGCACAGTCTGTAATGCCCGATGCACAGCAGCAGGCCCAGTACACTAACCCCGGCCAGACTTCTTACAGACCTTCAGGTTCAGGCCCGAACAATTCCGGCAGACCTACAGGCAGCGGCCCCCGTACAAGCAGCTCAGCAGGCAGAGGCGGCTCAGGCGGCGGAAAGAAGATGAAGCTCAACCGCAACGGTTACATGTTCATTGCTTTCCTCGCAATCCTTTTGATCTGCCTTATCATTGTCATCGCATTGATAGCAAGAGGCTGCAGCAAGAAAAAGACGAATCCTTCAGATACATCTTTGCCCGTTGAATCAACTGAAGAATCCACGACCGAGACAACAATGCCTTCAACACAGGCTGCACTGCCGGATCCTTCCGCGCCTATCGGTTACTTCAAGTTCTCTGATTACACCGGCTACAGAACATGGTGGGATTTGTTCTTCTATGTTTACAACGAGAAGATCGATAACAACAATGACCCGAGAATTGCCAAGATCCTTGAGTATAATAAGCTTGATCCTTCTACTTACAAGGGCCCTAACAGCGGCGATCAGCTCCTCCTGCCTCCTCCGGGAGTACTGTCAGGAGAGATTCCGATTACATGGAATGCAGGCAGCGGCACAACTGACGAGACAACAGCAGCTCCGGCAGAGACCACCGCGGCAGGTGAGATCACGAGTACTATCCACATCACCTGATACCTGAATCGAAAATCACATTAGGCAATAGAGACCGCCTGCTGTAGTTTTAACGGCAGGCGGCTCTTTTTTTGGCTAATTAGTCAAGTAAGTTTATTACAAAAAGTAATATTTCAAGTATATAATTCTATTGCTCTTAAAATATACGCGCGAAAAGAGGGTTTTTAACATGCATAAGAAACTGTTTATCCCCGGACCTATCGAGGTCACGCAGGATGTACTGGAGAAGATGGCTACACCGATGATCGGACACAGAACAAAGGAAATGTCCGCTCTTCAGCAGTCGATCTCCGAGAAGCTCCAGAAGGTAATGATGACAAATAATACTATTGTTTTATCAACGTCATCAGGCAGTGGTCTTATGGAAGGTGCCGTAAGAAGTTTTACAAAAACCAGAGCCGCTGTTTTCTCAATCGGCGCATTCGGTAAGAGATGGCACAAGATGTGCACATCCAACGGCATCGCAGCTGATCTTTTCGAGTCAGAGCTCGGTCAGCCCACAACACCAGAGATGATCGAAGAGGCCCTTTCCACAGGTAAGTATGACCTCATCACTATCACTCAGAACGAGACATCAACAGGCATCCACAATCCCATGGATAAGCTCGCTGAGGTCTATAAGAAATATCCCGATGTTATCGTATGCGTTGACGCTGTCTCATCAATGGCAGGTGACTATATCCCTGTTGACGAGCTCGGTATTGACGTCTGCATCACATCAACACAGAAGTGCTTAGGACTTCCTCCGGGAATGGCTATCGCTTCCGTATCCGATAAGGCAATCAAGAAGGCGGAGACAGTTGAGAACAGAGGACTTTACTTTGATTATCTCGAACTCGTTAAGTTCGTTAAGGAAAAGCCCTATCAGTATCCTTCAACACCTTCAGAATCACATATGTTCGCGCTTGATTACCAGCTCGACAAGATCCTTGCAGAAGGCATTGAGAACAGATATCAGAAGCACGTAAGACTCGCAAAGATCGCTCAGGACTGGGCAAGAGAGAATTGCGCACTCTATTCCAATCCTGATCACCTCTCAGTAACGGTTACATGCGTTACAAATACAACAGGCATTGCTACATCAGACCTCATCAAGGCTATGGGAGAGAAGGGTTACCTCATGAGCAACGGCTATGGTCCTTTGAAGGACAAGACCTTCAGGATAGCTCACATGGGCGATCTTACAGAAGAAGAGCTTAAGGCATATCTCAAAGACCTTGAAGAGACAATTGCAGAACTTAAGGCTAAGGCATAATTAATTACGGGGGAATATAAACATGAAGATACTTATTACAGAGAGCATCGCAGAAGAGAGCGTTCAGTACTTAAGAGACAGAGGCTATGAAGTAGAAGAATACTTAGGCCATTCTCAGGAAGAGATCGAACAGTACATCAAGGGGTTTGATGCCATCATCGTAAGATCAGCAACCAAGATCAACGAGACTCTTTTGAACAACGCTGATTGCCTCAAGGCAGTCGGAAGAGCAGGTACAGGTATCGACAACATTGATGTTAAGGCCTGCACGGAGCACGGTGTTATCGCGCTCAATACACCTACAGCTAACAACATGGCAGCAGGTGAGCTCGCAGTAGGTCACGCTTTCTCTATCTTCCGTAACCTTTGCACAGCAAATGAGGGCGTACACCACGGTGACTTCAGACGCGGCAATTGGGTAGGAATCGAGCTCGAGGGCAAGACAGCAGGTATTATCGGTCTTGGCCGTATCGGTTCTATCGTATCCAGAAAGCTTAAGGGTGTAGGCATGAACGTAATTGCTTACGATCCTTATGTTCCCCAGGAGAAGTTCGACAAGCTCGGAGTTACAAGATGCAAGACTCTTGATGAGCTCCTTCCCCAGTGCGACCTCATCACACTTCATACACCTAAGACAAAGGAAACATACGGAATACTTTCCAAGGAGCAGCTCTATAAGTGCAAGAGAGGTGTCAGGATCGTTAACGCTGCAAGAGGCGGTCTCGTAAATGAGCAGGATCTCGCTGATGCCTTGGCTGAAGGCCAGGTAGCAGCTGCAGCTATCGACGTTTTCGATAAGGAACCTTCTTACAACAAGGCACCCGGTGAGCAGGAGTACGACAATGTTCTCCTCCACGCTCCTCACTGCTACATCACACCTCACCTCGGAGCTTCCACAGTTGAGGCTACCGCCAAGGTTGGTCAGGGCATTGTTGAGCTCATCGACGGCGCTTTGAAGGGCGAGCTCGTTGCAGCAATCAACATGCCCCAGTTCTCCGGCAGCATTGAAGACATCAAGCCTTACTGCTCACTCGCTGAGAAGATCGGCCGTATGTATTTCCAGGCTGAAGCAACTCCTATTACTAAGGTAGAAGTAAGATACAGAGGCGAGCTTGCTGAGAGCACAGGCACAGGCATCATCACACTCTCACTCATGATGGGTCTTTTGAAGGGTATGGGCAACGACCACGTATCTTACGTAAACGCTCAGGAGTGCATGGCTGAAACAGGTATCGAAGTTGTTGAGACAAAAACTGAGTCTATCCAGAAGTACAACAATCTCATCAATGTTAAGTTCGTTACAGAGGACGGCAGAGAGCTTAAGATCAACGGTACGGTATTCGGACCTGACACAGAGGTTATCGTTTCTTTCTTCGGTTACGAGATGAACTGCCCTCTGTCAGACACAGTCCTCGCTCTTAAGAACAACGACGTTCCGGGCGTTATCGGAAGGATCGCTACAGTCCTCGGAAGCCACAACATCAATATCGCTTCCATGCATTGGGGAAGAAAGAACCAGGATGGTTCCGATAATCCGCACGCTCAGGCTTTCGTTGCCATCGACCAGCCTGTATCCCAGGAGATCATCGACGAGCTTTCAAAGGCTGAGGGCGTTCTCAAGGTATCGCTCTTAGAGCTTGCTGATTAAAGAACTGCATAATTGAATTTCAGGCCGCAGAGGTTAGTCCCGTGAAGTACCATTATTCGAGAAAAGAAGGTTGGCTGGGTAATCCCTGCGGTCTTGTTTATTTCAAAGAGAAATATCACCTTTTCTTCCAGGTCAATCCGTATCTTCCGAGATACGGTCTTATGCATTGGGGCCATGCCGTATCAGATGACCTTATTACCTGGGAGGAGTGTCCTGTAGCGATCAGCCCTGAAGATGAGATGAACTGCAATTCGGGTTCTGCGATAGCATATGACGGCAAGATCTGGCTCTTCTATAATGCGACAACAGCTGACGGCAGCGAGATTATCCGCGCAGCTTATTCTGAAGATACGGTAACATTTGCAAGAAGTGACAAAAATCCATTGGTACTGGCACCGTATGAGTCTTCTTTTAAGTTTAGGGAGCCGTTCGTTTTTAAGTACAGGAAAGAGTTCCGCATGATCGTAGGCGCCGGCAAGGATGGTGTCGCGAAGGTCCTCCAGTATAAGTCTGAAGACCTGATCAACTGGACTTACATGGGTGAGATCTTATCCGACGGAAGATTCGGAAGCGTCATTGAAGTTCCCCAGATAGTTGAAGCCGACGGCAAGTGGATATTCATTATCCAGAGCGAAAAGCATGTTCCTACCAAGGTGCTCTTTGCTACGGGAAAATATAACGGCGAAGAGTTTGTTTTCGATGATGACAAAGAGCCGTTTAAGCCTGTCGACATAAGCAATGATTTCTTAAACCCGATCACATGTGAAGACGAAGAGGGTAGGAAGATCCTGATGGCCTGGATGTTCTCGATGAAGATGAATTCATCCGTCATTAGCGCGCCGAGGGAGATAGCCGTAACAGGAAAAGGCGAAGTGTGCCTCCTGCCCGTAAAGGAACTTAAGAACAGACTTATAAAAGAGAGCAGGTTCGTAAGTTACGCTTCAGGAAGATTAAGAGTCCATTTCGAAGGACGTACATTATTCGATAAAGCATACAGAGAATGTCCTGAGATCAGAGTCCTGGAAGATGTCGGTACAGTCGAAGTGTTCCTCGACGGCGGCAAAGAGATGATCTCGATGTTTGTCTGCTAAAAGCCTATGACCAGGATAATAGAGCAGGGCAGGGGATATCAGATCCTTTATAAAGAAAGAGGCGAAGACAGCGAGAAGATCGCCCCGCAGGGATTGTCTGCACTGTACAGACTTGATGTCCCTGTGCCCGGTATCATCGCTGCAGCTGACTCGGGCAAAAGGATCAGGATCATTGATAAGAAATATTATCTCGTATGCCAGGGAAGACTTGGGGATGCGGAAGGCGTGATGGAAGATCTTCTTTTCCACGATTCGAGAAGTAACCGCACATTTCCCGTAAAGCGAATGAGAAAGGGCGTCAAAGAAGCCCGTTTAAGCTATAAAGTCCTGGCATATAACGAAGAGAATGATACGTCGTTCGTATCGGTATCGCTTGATACGGGGCGCACTCACCAGATAAGGACACAGTTCGCTTCAAGAAAACATCCTCTTGCAGGAGACGGAAAATACGGAAGCAGGATAAAGTGTCCTATTGCACTCGTGATGGCTGAACTCACCTACGACGAAGGTGAGGGAACAAAGGCCTCTACAGTAAATATCGATCCCAAAAAAGAACTGTCAGATTTATAAACCAGTTATATCCCGAGGTGTTGTCGCTTTGTTTTATGTATTTCCTGAAGGATATACTTTATAGACCGTGAGATCTTCGTACTTGAAAACGATTTTTCCTATTTGGTCGAATACCCAAGAGTTATCGTTTGCATAATTGAAGCGCTCCATGTCACCGACGATGATGTATTCGATCTGATACTTGTTGATTATCGCCTGTACTTCAGCCGGATTCTCGCTTAAATAAATGATGTCGACATCTGTATGACGCGGTGTTATATAGAGCTTCCATACGTCCTTGTCAGGATCGGCTACCAGGGTATCAGTATCCTTATCTACGATTCCGTGATAACGCCAGAGCCATTCGTGAGTCTGCCAGCCGAAGACTGTAGGAAGTCCCGTGTATGCGGATACTATGCAGTTGTCGGTATAGCTGTCACCGTAGGATTCACAGATGACGGGGCTGTCTTTTATGCAGCCATTGAACCATTCGGCACATGCGAGGTAAGGCTCAAGGTTGCCCGGATAATTATCGCTCATGCGGTAGCTCGTATAATTCTCAATGTAGGCTGTGCCGTCAAGGGTCTTATACTTCTTGGGGCTTAAATCATCACCGCAGCGCTGCTTGAGCGAAACCATCGTGTAGTGTGCGGGGACGAAAAGCATCAACGTGAACAGAAGCGCTACCGCGAATAAACCTGTCGAATATTTACCGTTCTTATTGACGAACCAGTAGAGTCTGATTATGGCATAGATCATAGTAAGGGACAGGATAATGAACGCTGCGAAAGTGAACTTGAACATCGTGTTCGAACGCAAGTATCCGCCGGTATAGATATCTCTTACATAGAAAACTTCCGGAGCCGCGAGGAGCATTATTCCTACGATCGTCATTCCGCATACGAAGATATCGATAACATTGCGCTCAGCGAAGAACTGCTGGATGGGATTGGTATATCCGTTCTCCTTGCCGATGACTTCGGGATCCGCATTCTTTGCTGCGGCCTTTTTCTTAGCCTTGACTGAAGAGATATATCTGTAATTTTTTCTGCTAAATACAACGATCATGAAGAAGACGCTGATGATGACGTGAGTTCCCCACAGAATAAAGAGCTGATAAAGAGAAGAACGGTTCTTAACAGCTCCAAGGGAGTTAGAGATCATGTCGAAGTTAGTGTTAAATGTCAGCGCGGTGAAAGACGCGAACGTGAAGACAAAACTCATTTGGAAAGATGTTCTCGGAAGAGCCGAAGGACTTACCACGCAGAACAGGAATGACGCGATCATGAGAAGTGCCTCGAGCACGAAAAGTCCTACGGGATTGCTGCCCTGTGTAAGATAGATTAAAAGTATACCGCCCACGTTTGCGATGAAGACCAGAGCGCCTAAGAAAGTGGTGAACTTGGGGGATTTGATCGTATTTAAAAGGAAAGATCCCATTGAGAAGAATACGAAGTAGATAAGGAAATCCCAATAGTTCGTCATCTGGGCGCATCCAAGGAGAATGGCACACAGTGCAAGCTCCAATGTAACAGAAGTTCTGAGTTCCGGAACAAGCCTGCTCTTGCTGCCGTTAGAACCGAGATTATCGAGCGTATGACGCACTTCGATCTCGTCCTGGGAAGGGAGCTTGACCTTGCTTACAAGAGACAGGATGATCGCTGCTATAAGGAGAACGATCATCATGGAAATAACGTGCGCGTGAAGATCTCCTACAAGGAAAGAGTAGAAGGGGAATTCTTCGATGGTATAATCGCCGCCGTTTTCAGTAAGTACAGGGTTCCATCCGATATATCTCGTGCTGTCGGGATAGAAGAAATTATCCGTTCTTCCGACATCGATCCCCCAGCTTTTGAATGTTGAAAGGAGGCCGTTTCCGACACTGTCCTGATCATAGAAGAATGAATGTGAGTTGCCCCAGACAGATACTGCGAGACCGGATGCGATTCCTGCAACATACTTAATGATCTTGTTGTCCGTAAAGCCCTTTTCGGAGGCTGCTTCGATAAGGAATTTACCGATCGAGAAACTCATGGCAAAGGGAATTGCTGTAGCAGAGCACATCGCCAGATTGTATCCGATCCCGGAATCAATGCCCGTAAGCTTGACCATTACGGACCAGATGTACTGTCCGAAGTAGTAATAGTTGATCGAAAACCCTGAAAGCCACGGGTCTTTTGCGGGAAGTTCGCCGTTCCTTAACATGGACATTATGAAGCTGTAGTCCATGTACTTTTCCTGACCGTTGATATCAGGCAGGAATCCCTTGAAATAGCACATCAGGAAGAAGATGACGAGGAATATGAATTCTTCAACAACGACAGCTTCAACAAAGCCCTTGCTGTCCATCTTCTTTATGAGGGATTGTCTTAAGGTCTTGGGCGCGTAACAGAGCACGCCGACGATTACAGCTGACAGTACGATACATAGAAGATTTATCTTAAATATCTTAAGATGCGCTAATGTCCATAAAACCAAACATGTGAAGATGAGTCCCATCGGCTGAGATAAGAAAAATCCGCCGGAAGAGAACTTTTCCCAGATCTTAGCAGCCAAAGGCAACGTTATGAGTCCGAATAACAGAAGGACGACTGCCCACCACAAGCAGCAGGCTGTATCGCCGGATCCCATGGTGCACACACCGAGGATAAAGGCGATGATGAAAGGGACAAAGAGTAAAAGGAAACGCAGCGGAGAATTTGACTCCATGAGTGACCTGACAGATTTGTTCATGACAGAACTCCTTCGAGAGTTTCTTTTGAAATATCATCCTGAGAAGTAAGTTCGGTTACCGGAGCGGGATTAGAAGCCTTTTTAAGAGAATCCTCATAAGACTTGATGATCTCGGTGCTGATCTTTCCTGCCAAAGCTACGACTGAATCCATGTGATTCTCGGGTGTATCGGTCGTAGCATACTTAGTAAGACCGGTTGAACATACGTAGAGATTCTCACAGGGGTTTGTCAGATCTATCTCAGGATATTGCGCCGTCAAAGCATAGCGGGTCTTGGTAAGACGCCAGGATTTGACATCGGATTTACGAAGTGAAGGGTAGAGCTTACGAAGACCTGCGAAATACTTGAGCATGATCTCGGCGTCAGAGTCGATCCAGAGAGCATCCGTGATCGAACATGAACCTACGAGATAAACAACTGCGCCGCCGTAGTTGCGTTCTCCGAAAGCACTTGTATGATTGATTATCGCTTTGAATGGAAGTCCCGATTCCTTGGAAGGAACCTGGTAGAACATCTGGGATATCTCGTGCTTCATGACCATCATTGCGGTGATCTTGGCGCTATATGTAACATTCATTAAGATATCCCTGTCATCCATCGGGATGGGAAGTCCGTGACTTACGTTTACGAATGTTCTGCAAGAGCCCGTGAACACCACATAAGTGCTGTCGATTACGACTCTTGTGGAGTTTGAAAGAATACAGCTGGTCCTGTACATTCCGCTTCCGAGTCTTGCGATCTCGGCTACGGTAGTCGAATAGCAGATCTGTCCGCCGTTATCTGTGATCTCCTGCATGAGGCTTGAGATAAGGCAGGCAAAACCGCCCTCGTAATAACCGACTTTGCGGTGAGAAGCCTTGCCTGACCATGCCGAATCAAACCATGAGATCTTATCGTCAACACCCATCTCCTTGGAGAGCGCGAGCAAGGCTTTGTCGCTCTTTCTTAAGTGGTGGGGGAGGAGCTCCAAGTATTCTCTTCCGATTCTGGTATAAGCAAGAAGACCGCCCGGAGAAGCAAGCTCCTCTACGACAGTTACCTTGAAGCCTGCCTTGGCAAGCTTCATTCCGCAGGTAAGACCCGATAAGCCGGATCCTATGATGCAGACGGTTTTCTTCTCATCCAAAAACGCATTATCAGAATCCATTATTCGATCTTCTTAGCCTCAAGATAAAATCTCTTCTCAAAAGCTTCTCCCATGGAGAAAGTCTTTCTCGGGAAGACGCCTTCCTTCTCTACTGTACCGAAGAAAGTGTCTTTGCTGATAGCGGGAACAAGGATTCCAGTATTGCCTGCAGTAGCAAGCTTTCTTACGGAATCCTCACCATGGATGTAATCGCATTCAAGTCCTAAGCTGTCGATCATCATCTGAACTGAACCGACTGCAAGAGTATGCGGCGGATTGGCAAGTGAGACCTTAACATCTTCCTGACCTTCGGTAACGACGTTAAATGTCTGCCTGCCGTCATCAGAACCGTTGAGCTCGATGCCATTATCCTTGAAATATTCCTTAGCTTTAGCGATGAATTCTTCGCCGCTGCAGTTAAATACGACTCTGTGAATGGGCTCGAAATCAAGTCCCTTGTCGTGAATATTGACGATCTCTGCAAGAGCATATCTTGCAGGGTGGTTAAGCTTATCTTCATCAGAAAGATTCTCTCTGATGTTTTCCCAGTGAGCTTTAGCGGAAGCGAGGGAATGGTTGCCGTCGCCTACTAGGAACAACAATCCGTCGCTGTTTCTTGATTTGAGAGTGGTAAGCCCTGTAACTATTGATTCTGCGATGGGTGTTCCGTCGGGAATGAATGTACCCTTGATGTGACCGGAACCGAGCATGAGGTCTGTGTCATAAAGAGGCTTAATGCCTTCTGCTTCAGCCATATCAAATGCTTTCTCGATGGTAAGTCCCTCGGGGTCATCGATAAGTATCATGATATGCGGAAGTTCAAGAGGAGAATTAGCTCTGATCCTGACTCTCGGAGGAATCCTGGAAAGTACCGTACCTTCAGTAGCTCTGCAGATATTCTTGTTGCCGGGTTCGAAGCTGTAGCCTTCGAGATCGATAGCAGCCATGAGGCCTTTTCTCGAAGGGTGAAGCTCAGTTGCCCTGTCTGTCAGGATAAAGCCTGTTCCGAGACCTTTCAGGATGCCTTCGTCAAGATAACTTCTTGCTGTCTTGGCAATGGATCTGAGCTTTTTAGTCTCTTTATCAGTTCCAAGGTAAACTTCGGGAAGCACGAGGTTTAATGTGGACGGAGCGTCTCCGACTTCTTTCTCGCATCTCTCCCAATACTCAGGTTCTGATGTATATTGATCGCAGGCAATTACTGCCCATTTCTTAAAGTCTGTTCCTTGCTGCGGAATAAGGATATCCGGCACCGCAAAACCGAGATTGTTAACGGTTCTCAATTCTTTTACCCCACCTAATCGAATAAAGTGCCTTTCATTCTATCACGGTCTGGTGCTGTTTTGGGGATAAAATCAGGCTTTTTTATATTTTTCGCCGCTTCGAAAAAATGTTCCCGGGGTCAATCCTTATGAACTGCGGAAAAAACTGCGGAACACTGATTTCCGCTTAACTTAAAGTACTTATAATGGTACTATAAAAACATCAAAAAACGGGAGGCGGACTTATGGCTAACAGTGAATTATCCAAGCTCAAGATCTTGTTCATTTACGATTATTTCAAGAATCAGGTCAGCGCTGAAGGCGGCAAAGAGACAGTATCGGTAAGCGAACTCATCACTTATCTTGAGCAGAAGACCGGCACTACTTTTGAACGCAAGTCTATATATGCAGACATCAGTAAGATCAACGAATATGTCCAGAAATCCGGTATGACAAAAGACGCTAACTGGATATACACAGAAGGCAAGAAATACAGAAGAACCGAACTTAAGGATGAGATCCTTATAGACGAAGCCAGGCTCATAGTCGATGCTATCAGCACCACAACGTTCGTTGATTCCGAGCTCTGCAATAAGATCATCGAGATGTTTCCCACATATTTCCCTGAAGGTTATCAGAACAGGGCACTCTATCCTCACTACGAGAAGATGGACAGAAAGAGCATCCTCCTTTTAAACAACATCAGAAGCGGAATAGAATCCAAGAGAGCGCTGAAGATCAGCTATGGATATATGCTCGGAAGCAGCCTTACCGAGAAGACCGACAAGATCGTCTCACCGATGGCATTGGACTGGGAGAACAACTGCTATTACCTCGTAGCCATCGATAATGAAGAAGCTAAAGATCTCGAAAGAGACCACGCTCTGTCCAAAGCGTTGAGACGCTACAGGGTAGACCGCATTGCCAACATATCTGTCCTTGACGGCAAACAGCCTTATATCAGTTACAAGAACGAGAGAATGAAGAATCAGGAGCTTAAGGACTTCATCAATAATTCCCTTAGTGCTTTCTCGAGCAGCAGAATGATCCAGCTGGGGATCCTGATAACCGGCAAGACCAGAAAAGACGTGCTTAAGGCATACGGAGCATTCACTTCCAAAGTCAACGACAAGGTCAGGATCGCTGATGATACCAAGCTTGATAAGGGAATATTAAAGATCAGTGTAACGACCGGTCTTGCCCCGACACTTTATACCGACCTGTTCGAGATGTCGACTTTTGATGGTGTGGATATCGAGATCGACAATGAAGAAGTGTGCAAAGAATACGCAGAGTACATAAAGAAAGCTGCCAAGGCAGCAAAACTCGGCAAGCTCTGAGCTAATCCCGATTGCAAAGAGAAATTAAACGTTCTATAATTTCTAAGTTTTATTTTTATTAAGGAGTAGCACCACCGATGAGACAATTTACATCAAAAGAACTTCGTAAGACCTGGAAGGAATTCTATATTGAGAGAGGTCATGTGGATGTAGGTGCCGTATCATTAGTTTCTGACGGTTCAACCGGCGTATTATTCAATGTTGCAGGAATGCAGCCCCTGATGCCTTATCTTCTCGGAGAAAAGCACCCGCTGGGCACAAGACTTTGCAATGTACAGGGCTGTGTCCGTACGAACGACATCGATTCAGTAGGTGACAGAAGCCACGTCACATTCTTTGAGATGATGGGCAGCTGGAGCCTTGGTGACTACTTCAAGGAAGAAAGATGCAAGTGGAGTTATGAACTCCTTACAGATGTTTTCGGATTTGACAAGGATCACCTCGCTGCAACAGTTTTCGCAGGAGATGAGAATGCTCCGAGAGACGAGGAAGGCGCTCAATACAGGATCGCTTCCGGATTCAAGCCGGAGAATATCTACTATCTCGGTGCAGACGACAACTGGTGGGGACTTGAGTACGGTCCCTGCGGTCCGGACAGCGAGATGTTCTATATCGCTGACGTTCCCGACTGCGGCCCGGACTGCGGCCCCGGATGCTCCTGCGGCAAGTACACGGAGATCGGCAACGACGTCTTCATGCAGTATGAGAAGCATCAGGACGGACATCTCACACCGCTCAAGCAGAAGAACGTCGATACAGGCTGGGGTCTTGAGAGAATCCTTGCCTTCCTCAACGGCTCAAAGGATGTTTATAAGACAGACCTCTTTACAGATGCCATCGCTTTTATCGAGAACGCTTCAGGCGTTAAGTACGATTCAGACGAGAAGCTCACAAGATCAATGAGAGTCCTCGCAGACCATATCCGTACAAGCGTCATGCTCATCGGCGACGCTGCTAAGCTCGTTCCTTCTAATGCAGGTGCAGGCTACGTATTAAGACGTCTTATCAGACGTGCAGTAAGACACGCAAGAACACTCGGACTTTCAACTGAGCAGATCCTGGGTCTTGCTAAGATCTATATCGACACCGTTTACGATGACAGCTATCCGCTTCTTACAAAGAACCGCGAATTCATTCTTAACGAACTCGACAAGGAGATCGCAAGATTCGAGAGCACTCTTGAGAACGGCATCAAGGAGTTCAAGAAGATCCTTGATGACAAGAAGGCAGCAGGTTCTTCCGAGATCGACGGCGATTCCGCTTTTTATCTTTACGATACATTCGGATTCCCTATTGAGCTTACAGTTGAGATGGCTTCCGAAGAAGGCCTTACGGTCGATGAGGAAGGCTTTAAGGCTGCTATGGAAAAGCAGAAGGAGACAGCAAGAGCCGCTACAAAGGCTAAGGGTGATCTCGCACTTTCCGTAAATGAGATCCCTGAAGAAGTTGCCAAGGATTCCAATGCTACAGAATACGACGGTTACGATGACCTTACGTGTGATGCCAAGGTTATCTATATCCTTAGATCTGACGATGAAGGCATCAAGTCAGTTGACAGTGCAGCAGAAGGCGACGACATCATCGTAGTTACTGACAAGACAGTCCTTTATGCTACGATGGGCGGCCAGATCCACGATGAAGGTAAGATCTTCACAGACAGCTTTGAAGCAGAGGTCATCTCAGTAGATAAGGATGCCCAGGGCAAGTATCTCCATACTCTTAAGGTTACTAAGGGTACTGTATCCACAGGTGAGACAGTCAGCATCGAAGTTGATAAGAAGAACAGACTTGCGATCGCAAGGAACCATACAGCTACACATATTTTGCTCTCAGCTCTCCAGAAGGTATTAGGAGATCATGTTGAGCAGGCAGGTTCTTATGTAGGCAATGACCGTTT
The DNA here is from genome assembly GCA_017427465.1 of Clostridiales bacterium. Classification (GTDB taxonomy): domain Bacteria; phylum Bacillota; class Clostridia; order Saccharofermentanales; family Saccharofermentanaceae; genus Saccharofermentans. The sequence goes on from JAFRST010000025.1 coordinate 21,876, forward strand.
AAGATTCGACTTCAATAACTTCCAGGCAATGACAGCCGAGGAAATCTGTAAGGTCGAAGAGATGGTAAACGATGTTGTCCTTCAGGCTCTTCCTGTTGAGACAAAGGTCCTTGCTATTGAGGACGCTAAGAAGCTCGGCGCTACGGCTATCTTCGGCGAGAAGTACGGAGAGGTCGTAAGAGTCGTTGCAGTAGGCGGCTTTGAAGCTCCTTTCGATCTCGAGTTCTGCGGTGGTACACACCTCAAGAACAGCGCACAGATCGGCCAGTTCAGGATCGTTTCCGAGTCCGGCATCGCAGCAGGCATCAGAAGAATCGAAGCTGTACCAGGCGAGAGATGCTATGAGATGAACAAGGCTGACAGGAACCTCATCGATGAGGCAGCAGCTGCTCTTAAGACTCCCAAGGATAAGATCGTTGAGAGGATCGAAGCTCTCCATGCGGAAGTTAAGACTCTCGAAAAGGAGATAGCTGAGATCGAGAAGGCAAAGGCAGGTTCATTTGCTGACAGCGCGGTCTCATCCGCTAAGGATATCGGTGGCGTTAAGGCCGTTATCGCTTCCTGCGATGCAGCTGATGCAGCAGCTTTAAGAGATACGGCTGATAAGATCCGTGACAAACTCGATTGCGGTGTGGTATTCCTCGCAGCAAACGGCGGTGACAAGCTCCTTTTCACGGCTATGGCTACAAAGTCAGCTAACGAGAAGGGCGCTCACTGCGGAAACATCATCAAGGAAGCAGCTAAGGTCGCAGGCGGTGGCGGCGGCGGACGTCCCGACATGGCTCAGGCAGGCGGTAAGGACGTAAGCAAGCTTGCTGACGCTCTCGCTAAGGCAGAGGAAGTTCTTGCTTCCCAGGTTAACGGTTAAAGGAGAAAAGCTATGTGCTTATTTTGTGATATAGTTGCGGGCAAGATCCCGTCAAGCAAGGTATATGAGAATGACTATGTATTATGCTTCAAGGATATTAATCCCGTAGCACCGGTACATGTTCTTGTTGTTCCGAA
>JAFRST010000026.1 GCA_017427465.1 Clostridiales bacterium
GGGATATATGTCGATTCGCTCAACAAAGGACTTCATGAAGTCTTTCTTCTCCGCTTCATTGAATTCATCATATAACTCATCGAAGGTAAGAAGCAACTGATAGATGTTACTTCCTGTGATATTCTCATGTTGAATATGCCGGATCTGTTCCTTCAATTCTTCAATCTGGCTCTCGATATCTGCGAGGATATCATACTGTTGGTCGTATCGTCTTTGCAGATCAACCATCTTTCTGTCATAGTGCGTATCAAGAACATCAAGGCTATCCATCTGGTGCTCTAGCTTTGATTTGGTTCCAAGGGTCTGGCGGAGTTTATCTTGTAATATATCAAGCTGTTTTTCCATATCCTTAGTGTCAACAGCAGAACCAATCTTTTCCGTGATGGCTTCCTTAAAGTCAGGTCTTGTTACCATCGCGGAGATAATAGATGCGACCATCTGATTTATCTCTGTCTGTTCAATATTGGAACGGAAAGTGCAGCGATGTCCGGTCGCTCCAACTGTATTCTTACAATAGTAATAATATCTTGTCTTGTTATCTTTGCTGTGCGCCTTGGCGATATTGCCATAAAGACTTTTCCCGCAGCAGGGGCACTTTAAGATCCCTGAAAGAATATGAGCGTGATCGATATCGTGGATCTTCTGACGCTTATAAGCATTAAGCTTTCGCTTCTCTTGAGCGAGGTTCCAGTCCGCCTCGGAGATTATGGCTTCGTGAGCACCCTCGTATATCGGGAATTCGGACTGTTCGACAATATGCATCTCATTACGGGTACCGATCTTTTTCTCCGTTCTTCTGCGTCCATATGCTATTTTACCCATGTATATAGGGTTATCTATTACGTCTTTAACGAAAGCGGCAGAGAATCCGGGAATTGTATTGTTCTGCCGCAATTTCTTGGTATATCCGTGTCTGTTAAGGTAGCTTGCTACACCATTTATTCCATCTTTGGTATGGATATAGCGGTCATATATGAGTTTGATTATTTCTACTTCATCATCAGCGATCTGAAGCTCTCCATTCTCCAACTTATAACCATAAGGAGCAAAGCCGCCGTTCCACTTGCCTTCACGAGCTTTCTGCTCGCGACCTGCCATCGTCTGTGTGCGGATATTTTCTCGCTCAATCTCGGCAACCGCAGAAAGGACGGAGATCATAAGCTTGCCGGCATCTTTAGAACTGTCAATTCCATCTTCAACACAGATAAGATTTACACCGAAATCCTGCATGATCTGCAACGAGTTAAGTACATCGGCAGCATTACGTCCGAATCTGGAAAGTTTAAAAACGAGAACATAGCTTACGTCATCTTTGCAATCTTCGATATCTGACATCATGCGTGAGAACTCAGGTCTTCCTTGGATGTTTTTACCGGAGCAACCTTCGTCAGAGTATTCTGCTGCGATCTCCCAGTCCTGATATTCGGCATATTTCCGAAGCTTGTCTTTCTGGGCATCAAGGCTGAATCCATCAACCTGCATCATTGTAGAAACACGGGTATAGATATAGCACTTTTTCTTATTCTTCGTCATTACTATCCCCTCCCGGGAGTTTGGGCAGATTATCCATACTTACTCGAGCAAGAGTTTGCAACTGCTTAACCGCATGCTCTCTTATGAGAACCAGACGTTCGGACATCTGCATACCTTGTTCAATAAGGATGGCATTATAGCTTTCCATATTAGCCAGCACCAGAAGCTGGTTAAGATTAGCATGATCCCTTAAGTTGCCTTTCTTTCCCGGGTTGTTCTCCCGCCATTGCTTGGCGGTCATACCAAATATAGCTACATTAAGCATATCTGCTTCGCTTGCATATTTATATGTGATCTGTGCCTGTGTAAGATCCGGAGGTATCAGGTTATCCTTGATCGCATCTGTATGAACACGATAATTGAGCTTGGCAATCTCGCGATTGAGATTCCAGTTTAGTGACAGTCGGCTATTCTCGTCTCGTCTTAATCTTTGATAATCCTTCATGATATAGAGTTTGAATTCTGCCGATACCCATGATGCAAATTCCAGCGCAATATCAGAATGTGCGTATGTACCGCCATATCGACCTGCTTTAGTAACTATGCCAATAGCATTAACGCCTTCAATCCACTTTGAAGGAGACATAGTAAATGCGTTTAACCCGGCTTCTGTTCTAAACAGGTCGAATTCGACCTGTTTAAAACTCGGATTGTGCAGACTCTCCCAGATTCCAAGAAATTCTATTGTCTCACGACTCCTCATCCAGTTTTTGATAACGTCATGAGGCATATCGCTCTTATATCTTGCGATATCCGTCAATGAGATGAACTCATTCTCGTAATCGTTGGTATATATACCAATATCAAATCCCTTAGCGTGAATAGTATCTTTGATAGGCTTATTATTCATAATGTCAGCTTCCTTTCTAACCATGTGCAATTCGAGGCGTTACTTATCCTCGTTGTTTTTATCTTTAACGAGTTTTTCCATACGAATGTAGTATTCCAAAAGACGAAGTACGTATTCCGGAGCATGGCGAGTATCTCTTTCCCAATCTGTAACAGTAGGATAGGGAATCTGGAAATACTCACAGAATTCAACTCTGTTCATTCCGGTCATTTCTCGTAGTTCTTTTATCTTAGTCTTACAATCCATATTCATGCACTCCTTGATTATGCGTTGCATAAATTATAACTATCCATCGTAATGTATGCAATGCATAAATGCAAGAAAGTCATGCAGTTTTGTCTTTCACTTCGCGATCAATAGTAGAGATCTCGGAATATCTCTGTTGATAAGCCATCAGCCGTTCTTTTTGCGCACGGGGATTCTCGGGATCCTTAAAGTCCATGCTTCCCTTGCCGAGGATCTTTTCGACTGCCTGCTTCAAAAGTACTTTGGGTCCGTATTTCACCATAAGAGTTGCGAGTATATTTGCACAGCGATGGAAAGCTGCATCATATATAGGATTGTTATAATATTTCTTCATCTATATACCTCCGAATTCAAAGAGATATGTCTGTATCTCTGGTTTTATGGGGTTGTTTTGCTTCAAGACCGCGCTGGATTAAGTATCGGATCCTGCTTAATGTGGAGACTTCATCACGACTTTTACAAAAATCATCTCGTATAGCCGAGTATTTCGAATTCAGTGTAGCAAGTTCTTTCTCGAGCATTCTCTTTGTGATCTTTCCGCCTCGTTCCTTAGATGCTTTTGTAAGCTTCCTTTGGGCCATGTGATACTGTTTGATTCTGCCTTTGTTTTCTTGCATGTATTTTTCTTTGCCGAAGAACTTTTTCATTCCTTCTTCATATATCGGCTTGGTTTCCCGATAGATATCAAGCAGATTGATAAGTTCTTTAATTTCTTTCTTTTGGGTACTGCATTTGTCCAGAAGATCCTTTTGTGACTGCTTGCGGATCTGCATCTTATCCATATAATTATCAAGATCCTCAATGCGATAAATCGAATGTTCCTGAAGGAAGAGTATATCCGCTGACATATACTTCAGATCTTGTACTGCTGACTTGGCATGAGTGCGGCCTGCCATTAACAAATCTACAAGTGAAGGTTCTTCCTCAAGTCGCTTGATTTCTTCACGCATATCTTTGATTGCCGCTACTAATTCCTTGATCTTGGAGAGAAGGCCTCTGATCATGGCATTTGTTTTTCGAACCCATCGGTTGTATTCACCCTTTTCTGTTGGAATTCCTTTTAACTCCATCGCCCGAACGGTCGGTCCCTCGTGGATCATTGGAAGGTCAGAAACACCTTGATCTGCATACGACCTGTGATCAACCCGACAAGGAAGTCCCTTTTCTTCAAACTTGGAGTTAACCATATTCGCCCATGCTTCTCGCCACCGCTGAAGTTTCTCAGGTGCTCCCCAATCTGTTGTCGGTACTGCTCTATATTTTTGTTTCCTGTTTTCATCGAGAAGAGGATTGCCTTGATCATCATAAAGATATTCTCGGCGTTGTTTTGCTCCCCAGCTTCCATCCGGATTAAGGGGGCGCATTGTTGCAAGAATATGTATATGCGGATTAGGATTGCCGTCACGTTCGGGATCGTGAACTGCAAGATCGGCGATCATTCCATCTGCGACGAGTTGTTCCTTAACGAATCTTCTGGCAAGAGATAGATTCTCTTCTTGAGACAATTCATTCTGGAGAGCAATGTCAAAGCTGTAAGCCAGTTGTGCTTTGGGATGTTTCTCCACATCTTCGACAGCGTTCCAGAGCGTTTGTCGATCAGAATACTCTTTAGGGGCATTCTCGGGAAGCATGATCTCGCTATAGATCACGCCGCCTTTCTTGGAGTAATCACTGATTTCATCATAGTATTGACTATAAAGACTTTCTCCAGCCCGATACGATGCACATGCAATTGCGCTTTGTCCTGCGCTCCGCTTGACTTGCGTTACAGAAAAGTGATACAAAGCCATCAGATCACATCCTTCTCGGATTCTGCCTCAGAACTATCTGATGTTGCGATCTCTACTTCCTTGACTAAGGAAGCGACATCCGGCAGAGCTGCAACTTTCTCCATAAGTTCGAAGAACTCTGTTTTTGAAAGAGTTTTAGATACAGGGAAAAGGGCTTCTATTGCACCACCGATATTGCAGAGATGGTGAACTCTTTTCCTGCGGTCTGCTTGCAGATAATAGTTAGCCCGGTTCTCTAATCTTTTGATCTGATGAGCGATTGTCACTTTCTCTTTCTCGGCAGAAATGATTTCCTTCCTGATTCCGTCAATTGATTTCTTTTTCATTCTTACCTCCTGATAAATAGATTTCTGATACATTCGAAAGGGATTTTTTCTTTTCAAATGCTTCTACTTTTGGTTAGTGGTTTTCCGGGGTAGTTGGTAAGAAAATGATCGAAATAAATTTGTAAACTTTTTACGATACCCTATTTCTGGGAGTTTTGTTTTGAGTTCGTTTTCTGAAAATGACTTTGATCGCCGATTAATGTATAATGAAAACAGTTTTATCAACTTATAAGTTGATATTTTTAAAGAAGGATAACATGTTATACGCACCGAGAACGTTTTATGTTAATGAGTTAAAGGCGATCTTCAAGGAGAATCTTCATGACAAGAGTGGATGGGGAGATCCTTGGGAGATACTTGCTGTGATAGGTGAGCCACACTGCGGTAAGACGTCTCTTGTATTAAAGGCATATGAGAACAGAGGCGATTTATGCTATTTCTCTTTCAAGGGTCTGTCAGAAAACATTGTATGTAAGAAGTTTGCCGAGCGTGTTGAAAGATATATCGGTATCAAAGCAGCAGGGAGTGATTGGAGCGATATCTTTGAAACAATGAAACATCTGCCCAGCTGGCATTATAAGATTTTTATCTTGGATGACATTCAGGAAACGGAGAATTGCCAAGGATTTGTAGAAGCCTTCGAGGAATTCAGATTCGCTCCTGATCGCGATAACATTTTCATCTGTCTTGTCGGGGAAAGATTACCGTCTGGTATTACCAAAAGTGTATATCCATATCAAGTGCATCACCTGTCTTTGTCAGATGTTCATAAAATGCTACCGAAGATGGATCCACAGGATTCACTTTTGGTCAGTACTGCCACCGGTGGTATTCCGGAACTTGTTCGACTGTTTTCAGATTATGATGGTTTCAATGAAGCCGCCCAAGATTTGATATGTATCGACTCGCCGCTTATGAATTATATGCCACATCTCATGGATTATTATTATCGAAAATCGGATATCTATAATGAATTACTCGCGGAGATCGGGCGAGGAAATACACGAGTAAGCGAGATTGGCGCAGCAACCGGATATGCATATAACAAATGTGAGAAGTACCTCAGATCACTGGTTGATACAAAGATATTGGATCACTATGGGAAGTGCTATCAATTTCGAAATACATACATGCAACTCTACTATTCATTCCTTTATAGAGAGGAGATGCGTCTGGCGCGGCCGAAACAGTTTCCTGATATAACCAGTGATTATGTAAAAGATGTTACGACGATAGCCGAGTCCGAATATGAAAGAGCATGTCATTTACATGCGCTGAATACTGATTACGGACTTGGCAGCATGCTTACCGGAAACCGTAAAAACGGAATCCGTCCGTCAGATGTTATCGAGAAAGGATTTGTCTATCACTTTGAAAGCATTATTCCATATGATGGGAAAATGTTATTTGTCAAAATAGTTCGCGATACAGATCGCAGATTTGACCGTAGTGATCTCGATAAGATTGAATATGCAGCAAAGAAGTTTGCTCCGCTATATGAATCAATTATCAACGTCTATGTCAGGTGCAGGCCCGCTGATTACTGCGAGCGGTATGCCGCTAAGTATCCACATATAAGGTTTCATGAATACGACCGCCTGAAGTGGCGGGATTGGTGATAGCCAACTTGGTGGCGCAAGAGGATAACCTCTTGTACGGAACGAAAGTGACGAAAAACTATGCATCTTATGCGTGGTATATTTCCTATCCTCGGAGAGCGCACTGATACATCCCGAAGGGTATGTATAGAAGTGCGCCCTTAGTATCCTAAGGGATTCTTAGAGATAAAACTGAGATGATACTATTATTGTTGGAGACTGTCAGATATTTTGACAGAACGCGTCTATATAGGTGAAGGGGGTCATCCTGATGACTGATGAAAACATAATTCGCTTATACTGGGAAAGAGATGAAGAAGCCATTACTGCAACCTCGCGCAAATACGGCAATTACTGTTTTTCTATTGCGAATAACATTTTGTATAACAATGAAGATTCAGAAGAATGTGTCAATGATACTTACGAGCGAATATGGAATACCATACCTCCTCAAAGACCATCTGTTTTCTCAGCTTTTATAGGCCGCATTGTTCGCAACATCGCTTTAGATCGATATAGAAAAAACGTTGCTGAAAAGCGTGGTGGCAATCAAATACCGATTATTCTTGATGAGCTTGGGGAAATTGCATCTGACTCGCCAGATCCAGAAGAAGAATGTATACGGCTAGAATTAGCCAAAGCGATAAATGATTTTCTTTTCGATCTTCCGATTGATAAGCGTGTAATGATCGTACGTCGTTACTGGTATGCTGATGATATTCGATCCATAGCCATGAGACTTGGAACAAGCGAGAATAATGTTTCTGTATCCATTCGGCGAATCAGGGTCAAACTTCGAGATTTTCTATCGGCACGGGGGTTTGAATTATGAGAAAAGAATTTTTATTCGAAACGTTCGAAATAATAGATGTGAGGTATATTGAGGAAGCAGAATCATACCGCAGACTAAATCCGGCAACAAAGAGGAAAGGCTTCATTCTCGCTGTAGCTTCTGTCATTATTGTTTCAGGAATTGCGGTTGTCGTCTTAAAAAAATATCCTAAACAGAAAATAATCGAATGCCCACCTTCGAATTATTCATTAACAACGGATAATGATTATGAAGAGTCTGATCATGAAGGAAGATTGATCGAAGGAACGGCAGAGTCTGAGGATATGAATGAATGTGGTGGTGAAGGAACTATTGCAACAAATGGAGTCTGTATCTCATTATCTGGAACAGATTACTGGCTTTCTAATGAAGAAGGTTATGCATTTCTCCAAGAAAACTATATTGGAATTAAAAATAGTCTTGTCGCTTCCGGAGTTAATGCAGAAAACATGATTATCTGTGAAAATGGGTATGGTCACTTACAGACTGACAGTAACACAGTAGCTGTTAATTGGAGAGATTACCTAATATATAATGATGGAGTTTTAATCTCAATTGTTACAGTATCCAAGGATGCGGATGGACTCTGGTATGGTATTGCTTTCGGTGGGACCTGGTACGCTCAGTACAACGAGTTTTTGGAACAGCATAGAGGAGAAGAACTGGTATATCTTTACATCGGCTCTACTGAAGCGATCGTAACTCCAAACAACAAGATATACAGACTCTTGGATTTTTCCGAAGTAGAAGGATTGAGCGATAGTTTTGATTATTATTCATTTTATAATCAGACATCAAACACATATACACCAGATTAATGCGAGAAGAATAACAGCTATCTTTACTCTTCCAATAATTGACAATCTATAAGGGCTGTTTTATTATGGAATAAACTACAAACGTAATTTATGAGGTTTTATTACTGCTATGAAAAAGCTACCTGATGCAGAGTTTGAGATAATGAAGGCTATTTGGCATATTGAGCAGCCTGTGACTTCTCCTGCTCTTACGGTAGTTTTAAGCAGGGATCTGCCGGACCGAGATTGGAAACAGCAAACTGTCATGACTATGCTCGGCAGGTTGGAAAAGAAGGGTTTTCTGCGCTCCGAAAAGAATGGCAAAGAGCGTGGGTATTATGCTGTTATCAGTGAAGCTCAGTACATGAATATCGAGGCGGAATCTCTGAAAAGCAGATTTGGCGCAAATAAGATGTCAGGATTTGTAAAGGCCTTATATAGTGGTGGGGAAATATCTGATGAAGATATCAACGATCTCAAAAACTGGCTTAACGATATGTGAGGTGTGCAATGCTTAATATTCTCATTTGCTCAATGAACATGTCCATAGTTGCTGTTATATACCTGATAGTCTCACGGATTCTTAGTAATAAACAATCCCCGTCAATCCGATACTATTCTTGGCTTGTTGTTATCGTCGGTTTTCTTATTCCGATCAGACCTCACTTGGGTCGTGCATTAGTTACTATAGAAGAAACAACAACAGCGGTTCCTGTTGTTACTGATCAGGCAGTTCATACCAAAACGGTATCACTTATTGAGCCGATGTCTGTTATAACCGGTATTTACCTGCTTGGAGCAGCATCTTTTATTCTTTTCTATATCATACGAAGCACTGCCTGGAATAAAACTGTTATGAGATTTGCGAAAGAGGCACCTTCTGATATACAGGAATTGATTCATGAAGTATCTGATTCTCTGAAGATAAGAAGACATTTAGATGTATATGTATCAGACTGCATCTCATCACCAATGATGACCGGTCTTATCCATCCGATAATACTTATTCCGTGCAGAAACTACGGTTATGACGAGCTTCGTTTGATTGCTAAACACGAGCTTACCCATTATAAGCATCACGATCTTTGGATCAAACTGTTTATCACAATCTGTCGCACTATGCACTGGTTCAATCCTTTGATGATAGTTATTAGCAGGAAACTTGAACAAGAATGTGAATTCTATTGTGATATGACCGTCACGTCTGATGAAAATGCGCACATGCGAAAAGTTTATTGCGAGTCAATCCTTAATACAGTATCTAAAGCCGGATCAGCATTTTCAGTGAGCCCTGCTCCTGCTATCACAACGAATTTTTATTCTCCTAAACAGAGCCTCAAGCATAGGTTTTCATTAATTTTGTCAGGCTCACGGAGATTATTCATAGGTACACTGGTTGCAATCATACTTCTTACCTGTGTTTCCGGATTTGCTATAGCATCTAATGATATCTCTTCTCAGGATAACCGAGACACTGACTCATTCCCGGCTGAAACAACAACTGCTATTTTGAATACTGTCGAATCGAGTGCTGAAACAACATATATGCCAACCACTGGTGATGCCGAAATATCTGAAGCAACAACATACATGGATATAATCGAAGAAACTACATATTCGCAGTATTTCGAAGATGAAGCGATTCCCACGACCACTATCACAGAAACAACTATAGCTGCGTATCCAAGCGAGTAATTTTTTTGCTTTTATAAACTACATCTGTAGTTATTCTGTCGAAAGGATTCTTCTTTTATGTTTGCCAAACTCGATTCTAACAAAATATATAACCTGACATTGAGCTGGATTCTCGTCTCTTCTTTATTTCTTGCCAATAAGCATCTGGATTTGATCAATATGAAATCAATACATTACTTAGCAATCATCATTTTTGTAGTTGCAGTTATCTTGATCTGGTTATTGATCAACAGACTGAAAGATCAGAAAGTTGTCAAGCTTGCTATGGTTTTGTTCTCGACTCTCTACTTTACAGCGGCGGCTGTGCTCAATCGTGAACAGTTATTCGCAGTTGGACTATGTACAGTTCTTGGGATTATTATTCTGAGTACTGATGTTAACGATATTCGACCGCGAATCGGGAACAAGTTATTTCGACGTTCTATTATAGTCGTATCAGTTCTTTTTGTTGTACTGATCGGAGGTAACTGTTGCCTGATATATATAAATCATTGGACTGCTTGCTATGACTTCGGAATATTCTCTCAAATGTTTCATTATATGAAAGAGACAGGTATACCTTTTACGACATGCGAGCGTGATGAGCTAATGTCGCATTTCTCTGTTCATATGTCGCCGATCTACTATCTCATTCTTCCATTCTATTATCTGTTTCCAAGCCCTGTAACTCTGGAACTTATGCAAAGTATAATCGTAATGTCCGGTATTATTCCTTTGTTGCTGATCATGAAAAAGCACTCGCTCGGAAAAGGTGCTATGATCTTCTTTTCATTGATATATTTATTCTTTCCCGGATTTGTCGGCGGTTGTTTCTATCATCTTCACGAGAATTGCTTCCTTGCACCGCTCATATTGTGGCTTATATACTTCTCCGAAAAAGAACTGTGGTACGGTCAGGCGGTTTTCTCTGCATTATTGCTTGCGGTCAAGGAGGACGCGGCTGTATATGTTGCAGTTATAGCATTGTACTTTTTATTTACCCGCAAAAACTACAAATGTAATTTATGCATTCTTATCTCATCAATCGTATATTTCGCAGGTATCACACGCTATCTGTCCATATACGGCGACGGAGTAATGATGTATCGCTATAACAATTACTTGCAAGACGGCGAGGGAACACTCGCGATTCTATCATCAGCACTGTCTGATCCTGCTTATGTTATCAGTCAGATATCTATGGCAGACAAAGTGAAATTCATGTTCCTGACTCTGATGCCAATAGGCTTTCTGCCGATAATTACAAAGGATTATCGGAGATCAATACTTATGATTCCTTGGATATTGATTAATCTTATGCCCAATTATCATTACCAGTACAATTTGAGATATCAATACTGCTTCGGAACTTGTGCCATCTTAATATATCTGGCATTACTTAACTATGCCGATCTTAAAGAAAAGTATCGCGAGAAAATGCTCTTATACGGTGTATGTTGTACGATTGTTATATGTACAAGCATCAATTATGATCATTTGGGTTATATAGATTTCTTTAACCGCTCAGCGGAAAAACGTGCCAAGATAAAATACGCCATCTCCCTTGTACCTGAAGATGCTTCTGTTACGGCCACAACTTTTTTGGTAGCCGACTTCTACGATCATGAAATTGTTTATGAACTGGAACGAACTGAAAACAAAACCGAGTATTATATCTTAGATCTTCGACAGGATAGCGACAAGTATAATCCCTTGGATTTCATGAATGATGAGTATGAGACCTTGTATTACGAACCGGATGTCGTTGCAGTATTCAGGAACATTGAGGAAACTGAGGAATAACAAAAGAAGGAGACTTTGTTATCAAGAATGAATAGGAAGATCCTCCTATTTGTCTTCGAACTATCAAATCATGTTGAAATGCTTGAGAGCCTCGATGATCGCATCTTCTTTCTCTTTGGGTGTATTCGGCTGTCTTGCCCCCTCAGTCTTCGGAAGATTATAATTCTCTCTTTCTGTAATGCCGAGCTTTCGCTTAGTCTGAGCTATGTTCAAGTGAGTTACATGGAATCCGTACTTCTTCTGAACCCAAGAGATAATCTCTTCGTATGTAGCACCTACCTTGAATCCGGACATATCCATCTTTTCGAGATTAAACTCGACCCGAACATGCTTTGTCGATGCGTTTTCCTTGGAAAGCAAGACAACCGTCTCCAACTTATCCGTCCAGGGGAACATATCCACGGGCTTTGCGATCTGAGGATAAAATCCGTTTGCGATAAATACCTTAAGGTCTCTTGCGAGTGTCTCGGGACAGCAGGATATATAAACTATCTTGGAGGGGCCCAGCTTGCCGCAGGCCTTGATGAATTCTTTGGTGGTTCCAGCTCTTGTAGGATCCAAGATAACGACGTCTGCTGTGACGCCGCTTGATGCCAACTCTCTCATGTATTCGGTCGCATCTGCGAGAACGAATTCCGCATTCTTTACTTTGTTTGCTGCAGTATTCTTGAGCGCGTCCTTGTAGGCCGATGCATTGATCTCCACACCTGTTATGCTTCCTACATAAGGTGCGAATGACAGGGTGGTCGAGCCCGTGCCGCAATATGCGTCGATCACGGTCTCTTTGCCCGTAAATTCGGCAAGCCTTACTGCTTCCGAATAAAGGATCTCAGCCTGCTCGTGATTAGACTGCATGAACGAATCCGGTGACACTCTGAACTTCTTGCCGAGGATGATGTCCGTGATATAACCGTTGCCCGTGATCTTCTTTGTGCCGTCGCCGCCTAAGATCATAGAATCACCGCGCTGGTTAATGTTAATCAGAAGTGTCGTGATCTCGGGATGGAGCTTTAATAATTCATCGACAAAGAGCTTCTTTTTCTTAAAATATCTGCTACCGATGACCAGCACTACCATCACTTCGCCCGTGGCGTCAGCTGTCCTTACAAGTATCCTCCGAAGGTCGCCCGTATGCTTGACTTCGTTATATATATCAACATTTAAACGTTCAGCGATCTTAGCGCAGTCTCTAATTATCGCTGATGCCGTCTGATTCTCAATAAAGCATGTATCGACTTCGACTATGCGGTGCGAACCTGACTCGTACGGACCGACAATTACATGGCCGTTCCTGAGCCTTTTAAACTGTGAATGGACCTTATTGCGATAGTACAAAGGATGTTCGCAGTGATGGATGGGAAGCACTTCGCAGAAGGGCTCCAAAAGCCTTTTGACCCTCTTCTCTTTCGATATGACCTGCTCGAAATAAGCCTTGCCCGCATAAGAGCAGCCCCCGCAGGTTTTCGCCACGGGGCAGTTATTTCGAACGTTCAGAGCATTGAACAGTTTGCTCTTGCCGGTCTCTTTCTGGGGCTTCATCAGGCCTGCCTTTCAGCATTGTCGACAACGTGTCTTAACAAGACCGCCGTCGTGATGGATCCGACACCTCCCGGAACAGGCGTAACGGCCTCAGCGATCTTTGAAACAGCATCATAATCCACATCGCCGCAGAGGTTGCCTTCTTCATCGACATTCATTCCGACATCGATGACGGTCTGGCCTTCTCTTACGTATGAGTGGCCTATCATTTTCGCGACGCCGCAGCAAGCGACGATTATATCGGCATTCCTGCACTCTTCTTCCATGTTGAGTGTCCTGGTATGGCAGACGGTAACAGTCGCGTTAGCTGTCGTAAGAAGGAGCGCTACGGGTTTGCCGATAACAAGGCTTCTGCCGACTACCGTGACCTTCTTGCCGCAAGTGTCGATATTGTAGTGCTTGATAAGACTCATGACTGCCTCAGCCGTGCAGGGAGCAGCTGCGTCAGGCACGCCTGCCAGGACCTTTTCCATGTTGCGGATATCCATAAAATCGACGTCCTTGCCGGAGTCGATCGTTCTTCTCATATGTTCATCGCTTAAAGCTTTGGGCAGAGGTCTGAAAACAAGAATGCCGTGCACCTTGGGATCGCCGTTGATGCCGTCAAATGTCTCATCCAACTCTTCCTGCGATACGCCAGCGTCAAGCGCTGTAACTTCTACCTCAACGCCTGCAGATTCAAAGCGCTTCAGCACGCCTCTCTCGTATGCCAGGTCGTCGTCTCTTTCGCCGACACGAAGTATGGCAAGCTTCGGGCTGATCCCTCTTCTCTTCAGCTCTTGGACCTTGGTCTTGATCTCTTCTACGATCTTGTCTGCAACTTCTTTGCCGCCTAATCTCTGCATTCTTATTACCCGCCGATCAATATTGTTTTTACCTGCTCGTAGACCTTATCGCATACAGCGGATGTCTCACCGACAAGCTCTGATGTCTTCTTGTTCAAGTCTTCAGCATATGCCCTGTCCTTCATGGACTTCGTGTTGATGTAAACGTTCATCGCAGCGCCCCTGGCAGCCGTGCCGCACGCTGCAGCGGCAACTCCGACGTCGCTTATAGCAAGCCTCGAGCCGATGACCGCAAGACGCGCCAGAACGAGTGCCGTCTCATAAGCCTTCTCTACTACCTCGAAAGGCGCAGTGCTTGCCTGCTTAAGAACGCCCTCCAGGATCTCGTCTCTGTCAGGTTGGTCCTTGGGGATGGAATAAGCCTTTGCAAGCGGTTCGAAAACCTCCTCGTCCTTCCGGCCGAGTGCCTCGAATTCCTTAACGAGCGAGCCGCACTTTGCAATGGCGACCTCGATCTCTTCCTGATATTCGGCATATTTCTTCTTGCCGCTGGTAAGATTACCGACCATAGAGCCCAAAGCTGCAGCTATCGCACCGCAGACTGCAGATGCACCGCCGCCTCCCGGTGTGGGCGCGCCTGAAGCAAGTTCTGTCAAAAATACATCTACTGTTCTGTTTTCCATTTCCCTAGAACTCCTGAATCCATATTACCCTATTATTCTACTCGAAATCGGCAGTTTAAGTCAGTCTACAATATGGTAAATATCCTGACTGATATACGACTGCGTTTATTCGTATTGCGGTGTAAAAGCAGGTGATATAATAAATTTGTAGATACGGGGTTTGAAAAGCGTTTTGTTTTTCGTGGGAAGTACTGATTATGAACATTAGCAAAGAAGTTCCGATAATCGTAACTATAGTTCTGGTAGTAATCTGGGTCTTCCTTGGTTACAGGTCCGCAGAGTGCATTGAAGGCAAGACAGCAGCCCCCGGTTTTTTCTGCGTTGTTAAACTATCAGAAGATGTCACGGTTGTTGACACGAACCAGGTTTATAAAGCTATTGAACACGGGGAAGAATATGACCTCACTCACATCCCGGCAGGCTCTGTAGGAAAAGCATTGATTTTTTATAGCCGCCGGGGTCATATTATCAATGATCCTGAGAAAGATATTCTTCACTTCAGAGTGGGTTTTGATTCAAATGATGAAAGCATCAACGCTAATATAAAAACCGGTCCGGAATCACAATTACGTGAAGACGATATTTACTATAAGAAAATTGAAAACTATGAGGAAATCATTTCCGAGTACAATCAGAAAACCAGAGAAGCTAAAAGCGAATGGAGAGGGCAGCTCATTCTGCGCTTACTGACCGGTTTGATTGTCGCTGCTGTTTTTTCAGTGATTTTCTTTGTCGAATGCATAGTAGCCAACAAGATCAAAATGCATCCCGTTGTGTTTGGCATATTATGCTTCATTTATGGTCTGATGCTGACGTTCGCTATACTAGCGGGACTGCTTTTCTAAGGTGCAGTCAAAAATATGCAAGTGCCGCGCCACGGCACCCCGAAAACCATACCGCTAAAAGCCTAAAAATATGGCGGTCTGAATCGCTTCAAACCGCTGTTTTACTGATAATCAGATGAATCTCTTGATCGCTATGATGCCCATCATGTCGAGATTGCCGTATTTAACGACGCCTCTCGATGCCGATGCATGGATTACCTGGCCGTCGCCGATGTAAATCGCGACGTGGCCGCACCAGCCTCCATAGTCGTAACAGATTACATCTCCGGGCTTAAGGTCGTCCCTCGAGACAGTCCAGCCGTAGGATTTATATATCGTGTTGGAACCATTCGCAACGCTGATGCCGATCTGTGCGTAGCAATATGTAACAAGGCCTGCGCAGTCAACACCGCTGGAGGAAGTGCCTCCGAACACATATGGCTTACCGAGCATATACTCCGCGATCCTTACGATACTTTCGCCGTTATAACCGATGTTCGACGGATAAGATCTTGAGCCTCTGCTGCCTGAAGAAGCCGGCTTCGGTTTGGGTGTCGGAGTAGGTGTGGGCGTCGGCGGAGGATTTGTGGTCGTATAGGACATGTAAACATATCCTTCCTTGCCGCCCGTGGTCTTAACCTTATACCATTTATCGCCGACGATGGCGCTGCAATAGAGCTTGTCCTCGTCGTTTACTATTGTGACCTGTTCTGATGAAGTGGAGGGCTGGGATCTTACGATAAGGCTGTCCGTGTCTACCCAGACCGTTCTGTCAACTGATACGGAGATCATGGTGTCCTGTATTGTGTTGGTCAGCACATAGCCCTCGTACTCATTATTTTTCTTATCAGTGACCTTGATCCTCGACCAGGTATCGCCTACACCGGTACGCGTTACCTCCTGGCCCACATGGAGCGATACGAGCGTCAGCGATTCCATGTCAGGCTCTTCTTTTAGTATCGACTGGCTTGCCCTCACGTAGTAGGTTGTGTCGTCAGGTGCGAAGCACTGGGGATCTAAGAGCTCTATCGGAAGATTCGAATCATCATATTGCTGATAGATCACAAATTTATCAACGTCACTGTAATTCGTTACTTCAGGATCGTCCGTATTTTCGACAGGCTGAAGGAAAGCAAGGTCATCTGTCTCGGCACTCTTAAGTTCATCAGTGCTGCTGACAAGTGCCCATTCCTCGATCTCAACTCCGCCGGTCTCGACATTGCTCGTGCCATTGACCATGGCATTTGCACGCGATACCACCATGGCAGGCGTGGCCGTGTCACGGAGTCCTATCGGGAAGCATACTGCAGGCAAAGCCACGAATATTCCCGTGGCAATCGTCAGTATGCTCATATTGCGGTTTGTCTTAAATACGATCTTTCTCATCGTTACTTACCTATTATCTGCTACCCTAAATTATACAGATGATATTCCGTTCCTTTGTGGCAATCCGATGTCAAGTTAATGAATCATGTCCTGTATTCTCAAAACGCGCACATGATCCGAATAATCATCTCAAATACCTGTTTTTCGGCCACAGGGATGAATTTCTGATAGAAAAATCATCCCGAAAACCTTTTTCGCGGCCATAGGGATGATTTCAAACTGAAAAAAGGCTGCCCTCTTCGGACAGCCTTTGTAACTTTACTGGATAATACGTTTTATCGCTTTGATACTCATCATGTCGACGTTACCGTAGCATACGCGCCCTCGTGAACTCGACGCGTGGATTACCTGGCCGTCGCCGACGTAGATCGCAACGTGGCCGCAGTAGCTTCCGTAGTCGTAGCAGACGACGTCACCCGGCTTGATATCGCTTCTCGGCACGCTGACGCCCGAGTGGAGCCAGATCTGCGTCGCGCCGTGCGGCAGTGATACACCGATCTGCGCGTAGCAGTACATTACGAGGCCTGAGCAGTCGATACCGCTCGAAGACGAGCCTGCGAAAACATAAGGTACACCGAGCATTGATTCTGCGATGCTGACGATACTCTCGCCGTTCTTACCCGTGATGACAGGAAGCGATCTGACATTGCCATAGCTTCCGCCACCGCCGCCGCCGCTCGAAGAAGAAGATCTCGGACGGGGTGTAGGCGTAGGTGTAGGTGTCGGCGGAGGATTGGTCGTCGTATAAGACTTATAAACGTATCCTGTGGTACCGCCTGTTGTCGTGACCTTATACCATTTATCACCGACGATCGCGCTGCAATAGAGCTTTGTGTTCTTGTAGACGGTCGTCTTTTCTTCTGCTGAAGTGGAAGGTTCTGCTCTGATGATGAGCGCGGAAGTGTCTACCCAGACAGTTCTGTCGATCTCGATCGAGAGCATCGTATCCTGAATGGAATTCGTAAGAACGTAACCTTCTTTGTCGTCCTCTGTCCTGATCTTGGACCATGTGTCGCCTACGCCGATCCTTGTGACCTGCTGGCCCAGGTGGAGCGAGGTGATCGTATAAGAATCCATAACAGGATCCTCTTTGAGGATAGACTGCTGGGCTCTTACATAATAAGTAGTGTCATCGGGTGCGAAGCATTGGGGATCTAACAGCTCGATAGGGAGATTGTCACTGTCATACTGCTGATAGATCGTAAACTTCTCAACATCGGAATAACTTGCCGGAGCACAAGCCTCGACATACTCGGTAGGATCAGAAGATTCGATCTCATAGCTTATGTCATATCCGACATCCGCACTGACAAGCTCGTCAGCGCTGCTGACAAGTGCCCAGTCTTCAATAACGACTTCGCCGCTCTCAACATTGCTTGTTCCGAATACGGATCCGTAAGCACGCGAAACGGCCATCGCGGGAGTCATGTCCTCACGAAGACCGATAGGCAGGCAGAAGACCGGAAGCGCTACGAAAAAGCCCGTGGCGATCGCAAGTATATGCTGCTTTCTGTTATGTTTAAGCACTACTTTTTTCATTTATCTTTACGCCCTTTTCAAGCGTTACTACTAGATTATACAACCCATTTCAATTCGTTTCTGTGGCAATTTTCAGGCGCACGGGCGTGCGATTGTCTGTAAACAGCCCGAAAACAAAAGCTTACTGTTTTCGGGACTTCCCCCAAAAATGCACATTAAAACGCCGGAGGACATAGCCCTCCGGCGTCATTATAAACTGTATGTACCCTCTGTTGCTTTACAATTGCAGGACAAAAGAATTACTTCTTGTCTTTGAGTCCGTCAATGTCGAGCTGTGAATCGAGGCGGTCCTGCTCGTCAAGGATCTCGTTGCGGGCCTGGATCTGATCGAGGTAATCGTTAGCGAACAACTCTGTATCGCCTTCGCCCTCACCATACTCGTGACCTGTGATGAGCTTGCTGTTTGCCTTGATAACAGGGACAGCAGTGATGTCGCTGTGAGCCTTGATACCGGTACCTGCAGGGATGAGCGCACCGATGATGACGTTCTCCTTGATACCGATGAGCGGATCGACCTTGCCCTTGATAACTGCGTCTGTAAGAACCTTTGCAGTCTCCTGGAAGGATGCAGCTGACATGAAGGAGTCAGAAGCGCTTGCAGCCTTAGCGATACCAAGGAGGATCGTCTTGCCTGAAGCGGGCTTCTTGCCCTGCTCTTCGCAGTCTCTGTTCCTGGAGATGAAGTTATACCAGTCAACAGTTGTGCCTGTCATGAAGCCTGTATCACCCGGATCGTCGATCTGGACTCTTCTCATCATCTGCTTTGTGATGATCTCGATGTGCTTATCGTTGATGTTTACACCACCACCTGTGTAGTAAACCTTTGTGATCTCAGAGATGATGTACTTCTGAACGGCACGGATATCCTTAACTCTTAAGATCTCCTTAGGATCGATCTTACCGTCGATGATCTGGTCGCCTGCTTCGATGACCTGACCGTCTGTAACGGTGAGTGTAGCGTGGGAAGGTACCTTGTACTCCATCTTCTCGATGGGGTTGCCCTTGATGTCCTTAAGAGGCTCAACGCCCTCGTCGTACTTAGGTGTAACAACGATAGTCTTCTGCTTTGTCTTCTCGTTCTCAACGATCTTAACTTCGCCGGGAACAGAGGAGATGATGCCGTGACCCTTAGGATCTCTTGCTTCGAAGATCTCGGTAACACGGGGGAGACCCTGTGTGATATCTTCACCGGAAGCAGCGATACCGCCTGAGTGGAACGTTCTCATCGTGAGCTGTGTACCAGGCTCACCGATTGACTGTGCTGCGATGATACCGACTGCTTCACCGACTGCAACAGGACGGCCTGTAGCAAGGTTGATACCGTAGCACTTGGAGCATACGCCTCTTCTGGAACGGCAGTCGAATACTGATCTGATCTTGAGCTTGCCCAGGTCTTCGATCTGGTGTCTTGTAAGGATCTTGCCTGCAGCCTCAGCCTCAGCGACCTTGGCAGCAACCTTCTTCTCGCGCTCAGCGAGCTTCTCGGGTGTCTCAGCACCCTTGATCTTAACGGAATCCTTAACAGCCTGTCTTGCTTCCTCAGCTTCCTTCTTGGCGATCTCAACTGACTTGCAGATATCCTCTGCCTTGAGTGCATCGATCAGCTCGTTCTTCTTAACGATGACCTCGCCTGTCTGGTAGTTGATGATATCCTCAGCAGCATAACGGCCATAGAGACGGTCGTTAAGGGACTTGATGACATTTGACTTCTTGTTGGAGACTTCTGTGATCTCCTTAACCCATGTGAAGTCGTCAGTACCGCAGTCTTCCTCAGTAACAACAACTGCCTGTGCAACGTCAACGAGACGTCTTGTAAGGTAACCTGATTCAGCTGTCTTAAGAGCCGTATCGGAGAGAGCCTTACGGGCACCGTGTGAGGAGATGAAGAACTCGAGCACGTTCATACCTTCACGCAGGTTGGACTTGATCGGGATCTCGATGGTGTTACCTGTCGTATCCTGCATAAGTCCACGCATACCTGCGAGCTGCTTGATCTGGTTGTTGGAACCACGTGCGCCGGAGTCAGCCATCATTCTGATCGGGTTGTAGATATCAAGGTTATCCATCAAAGCCTTGGTGATGTTATTGGTTGTCTCACCCCAGATCTTTGTAACCTCGTTGTGACGCTCTGTCTCTGTGAAGAATCCTTCTGAAGCAGCTTCATTGATCTCTTCAACTCTCTCGTCACCTTCAGCGATCATCTTATCCTTGATGTCAGGGATGATCATGTCTTCGATACCGATGGAGATACCGGAGATAGTAGAGAATCTGTAACCCATAGCCTTAACGTCATCGAGGAATACTGTTGTTCTCTCGAGGCCGTGGATGGCGATGCACTTAGCGATGATCTTTTCGAGCTTCTTCTTGCCCAATGCGAACTCGTACTTAACTTCCTTATCAGGATTCTCAGCCTTGATCTTGGCATTGCGCTCCTTCTGGTCACTGAGCTTCTCGAAGTCGATCTCGAGCTTAAGGTGGTTCTCGGGCTTTGTTCTGTCAACAAATCCCAAGTCCTGGGGAACGATCTGGTTGAAGATGAATCTTCCGAGTGTGGACTCAACAAGACCTGTCTCAACCTTGCCATTGATCTCTCTGGAGATACGGACCTTGATCCTGCTGTGGAGTGTGATCTGGTGCTCATCGTAAGCCATCTGTGCTTCGTCGATGGATGCGAAAACCATACCCTCGCCCTTGTCGTTCTCTACTTCCATTGTGAGGTAGTAGCATCCGAGGATCATATCCTGTGTAGGCACTGTAACCGGCTTACCGTCCTGAGGCTTCAAGAGGTTGTTTGTAGAAAGCATGAGGAATCTTGCCTCTGCCTGAGCCTCTGCAGAAAGCGGTACGTGAACAGCCATCTGGTCTCCGTCGAAGTCTGCGTTAAAGCCTGTGCAGACCAGCGGATGGAGCTTGATAGCACGGCCTTCTACGAGTACAGGCTCGAATGCCTGGATAGAAAGTCTGTGGAGCGTAGGAGCACGATTGAGGAGAACCGGATGATCTCTGATGATCTCTTCCAGGATATCCCATACCTCAGGTACTCTTGCGTCTACCTGTCTTCTGGCTGTCTTGATATTGAGCTTGTCGTTGATCTCAACGAGCTTCTTGATTACGAAGGGCTTGAAGAGCTCTAATGCCATCTCCTTAGGAAGACCGCACTGATGCATCTTAAGCTCAGGTCCTACGATGATAACGGAACGTCCGGAGTAGTCTACACGCTTACCGAGGAGGTTCTGTCTGAAACGGCCCTGCTTACCCTTGAGCATGTCAGAAAGTGACTTAAGCTGTCTGTTGCTTGTAGCGGATGTGGAACCCTTGACAGGTGTGCCGTGACGTCCGTTGTCGATCAACGCGTCAACTGCTTCCTGAAGCATTCTCTTCTCGTTACGTACGATGATCTCAGGTGCACCGAGATCTAAGAGCTTCTTAAGACGGTTGTTTCTGCCGATAACTCTTCTGTAGAGGTCGTTAAGGTCAGATGTAGCATAACGGCCGCCATCGAGCGGTACCATAGGACGGAGTTCCGGAGGAAGTACCGGAATAACGTCAAGGACCATCCACTCGGGCTTGTTGCCGGAAGCCTTGAAAGCTTCTGCGATCTCAAGTCTCTTGTTGATCTTGAGTCTCTTCTGTGTGCTTACGGAACCTACCTTCTCCTGCTGGAGCTGGTCGATGATCTCGTCGATATTGATCTCAGAAAGAAGGATCTTGATAGCCTCGGCACCCATCTTTGCAACGAAAGAATCCTTGCCGCACTTCTCTCTTACGCTCTTAAACTGGTCTTCAGTAATAATGTCATACTTGTTAAGACCTGTCTCAACGCTTACGCCCGGATCGATTACGATGTACTTTGAGTAATAAAGTACGCTCTCGAGCTGCTTAACTGTGAGGTCAAGCAGTGTTCCGATCTTGGAAGGCTGGGTCTTGAAGTACCAGATGTGGGATACGGGTGTTGCGAGCTGGATGTGTCCGAGTCTTTCACGGCGAACTGTGTTCTTTGTTACTTCGACTCCGCACTTGTCGCAGATCATGCCCTTGAATCTGATCTTCTTATACTTACCGCAGCGGCATTCCCAAGACTTTGTAGGTCCGAAGATCTTCTCGCAGAAGAGTCCGTCTACTTCAGGTCTCTGAGTACGATAGTTGATGGTCTCAGGCTTCTTAACTTCGCCGTGTGACCAGCTCTTGATGACCTCGGGAGATGCAAGCTGGATGCTTATTTTTGTAAGATGATTTTGATCATTCATAACTGTCTTTTATCTCCTTTACATGTCACCGTCGTCATCACCGAATTCGTCGCCGAAGTCGCCGTCGTCTTCCTTGATATTTCCGAGCTCGTCAGCTTCTACGAAGCCTTCGCTGAAGATATCGGAAGGAGACTCAGCATCTTCACCGTCGAGGGAGACTCTTGTTGTCTCATCCATTTCGCTGTATGTGTCGAAAGCCTGTCTGTTCTCGGCAACATACTCCTTATCGTCGGTATATGTACGAACGTCCAATGCCAAAGCCTTCAACTCGTTAACAAGGACATTGAAGGACTCAGGGATACCCGGTTCAGGAATGTTCTTGCCG
The DNA here is from genome assembly GCA_017427465.1 of Clostridiales bacterium. Lineage (GTDB taxonomy): Bacteria > Bacillota > Clostridia > Saccharofermentanales > Saccharofermentanaceae > Saccharofermentans. The sequence continues at coordinate 22,778 of JAFRST010000026.1, forward strand.
CGGATGATGGCGTCATATGTCTTTGAACGGCCTTCGATATCGTCGGACTTAACTGTGAGGATCTCCTGGAGAGTATGAGCAGCACCATAAGCCTCGAGTGCCCAAACTTCCATCTCACCGAATCTCTGTCCGCCGAACTGAGCTTTACCGCCCAAAGGCTGCTGTGTAACAAGTGAGTAAGGTCCTGTGGATCTTGCGTGCATCTTGTCGTCAACAAGGTGGTGCAGCTTCATGTAGTACATGATTCCTACTGTTACCCTGTTCTCGAAAGGCTCACCTGTACGGCCGTCGTAAAGAACAGTCTTACCGTCCTTATCGATGCCTGCAAGCTCGAATGCATCAGCGATGTCGTTCTCGTTTGCACCGTCGAAAACAGGTGTAGCGATCTTCCAGTTAAGTGCCTTAGCAGCGCGGCCAAGGTGTACCTCAAGGAGCTGTCCGATGTTCATACGTGAAGGAACACCGAGAGGATTGAGGCAGATATCAAGTGTTGTACCGTCGGGTAAGAAAGGCATATCCTCTTCAGGAAGTACTCTTGAAACAACACCCTTGTTACCGTGA
>JAFRST010000027.1 GCA_017427465.1 Clostridiales bacterium
ATCCTGCGAAGTTGATATCTATGGCTGCCTTTCTGAGTACCTCGGATATGTTATCTCCGAAGATATCGTTACACTCCTCGACATCAACAACTCCGTACCTCACGACATGTACGATGAGTCCATCAAGGGCAAGTTCGATTACAAGTTCACTGATACATTCATGGGCTTTCACTGCGGTAACACATGCTCCAAGAAGCTTGCTTTCTGCGAGATGAAGAACCAGATGATCATGGCTCGTGCTCTTCCTGTAGAGGTTACCAACGGTACTCTCGAGGGCGACATCGCTCCCGGCGACATCACATTCTACAGACTGCAGTCCACATCTGACGGTCAGATCAGAGCTTACGTTGCAGAGGGTGAGGTTCTCCCTGTAGCTACAAAGTCCTTCGGCGGCATCGGCGTATTCGCTATCAAGGAAATGGGCAGATTCTACAGATATTTCCTCATCGAGAAGAACTTCCCTCATCACGGCGCAGTTGCATTCGGTCACTATGGAAAGGCTCTCTACAACCTCTTCACATACCTCGGCATTTGCCCTTGCGACATCGGCTACAACAAGTCTGCAGGCGACAGATATCCGAAGGAAAATCCTTTTAACGCTCCGTTCAACTGATACAGTTTGGTTTTATAAGTGTTCAGCCTGACCTCAAGTAGGTCAGGCTGACCTATGAAAATAAATCTATAGAAGAAGGAAATTCTTAAAATGACTAACAAAGAACTTCAACTCACAGCAGCTAATGTCCGTAAGGGCATTGTTACGGCTGTTCATAGTGCAAAGTCCGGTCATCCGGGCGGATCACTTTCCGCAGCAGACATGTTCACTTATCTTTATTTTGAAGAAATGAACATTGATCCTAAGAATCCTAAGGATCCCAAAAGAGACAGATTCGTTCTCTCAAAGGGCCACACAGCTCCGGGTCTTTATTCAACACTCGCTAACAGAGGTTACTTCCCTGTAGAAGACCTTACAACACTTCGTAAGCTCGGTTCTTACCTCCAGGGTCATCCCTGCATGACTGAGACTCCCGGTGTTGACATGAGCACAGGCTCACTCGGCCAGGGCGTTTCAACAGCAGTTGGTATGGCTCTCGCAGCAAAGCTTAACGGTGACTCTTACAGAGTTTATACTCTCACAGGTGACGGCGAGATCCAGGAAGGCCAGATCTGGGAAGCATTTATGTTTGCAGGCGCAAAGAAGATCGATAACCTCACAGTTATCATCGACAACAACGGACTTCAGATCGACGGTAAGATCGATGACGTTTGCTCACCTTATCCGATCGACAAGAAGCTCGAAGCATTCAACTTCAACGTTATCTGCATCGACGGTCACGACTTCGACCAGATCAGAGATGCTTTCGCTAAGGCAAAGGAATGCAAGGGAATGCCTACGGCCATCATCATGAAGACCACAAAGGGTAAGGGCGTTTCCTACATGGAGAATCAGGCAGGCTGGCATGGCAAGGCTCCTAACGATGAAGAGTACGAGCAGGCAATTAAAGAGCTTGACGAACAGATTGCAAAGATAGGAGAGGCATGAGTATGGCAGACGGTGAAGTAAAAAAGATCGCTACACGCGAGAGTTATGGTAATGCACTTGTAGAGCTTGGTCAGAAGAACCCCAACGTGGTAGTTCTTGATGCTGACCTTGCAGGCGCAACAAAGACTTCCACATTCAAGAAGGCTTTCCCTGATCGTCATATCGACTGCGGAATCGCTGAAGCAAACATGACAGGCATCGCAGCAGGTCTTTCCACATGCGGCAAGATCCCCTTCGTATCCTCTTTCGCAATGTTTGCAGCAGGAAGAAACTTCGAGCAGGTTAGAAATTCTATCGGTTATCCCCACCTCAACGTTAAGATCGGCGCTACACACGCAGGTATCACGGTAGGTGAGGACGGAGCTTCCCACCAGTGCTTAGAGGACGTTGCTCTTATGAGAACCATCCCCGGCATGACAGTTATCGTTCCTTCAGATGATATCGAAGCAAAGGCTGCGGTTATGGCAGCAGCTGAGACAGAAGGTCCGTTCTACATGAGATTCGGCAGAGCTGCAGTACCGGTAATCAATGACAACCCTGACTACAAGTTCGAAGTCGGCAAGGCAGTTGTTATTAAGGACGGCACAGACATTGTTATCTTCGCTAACGGCGTTTGCGTTGCAGAAGCTATGGGCGCTGCAGATATGCTCGCAGCTGACGGCATCAGCGCTGCGGTAGTTAACATTCATACAGTTAAGCCTATCGACAAGGATACTATCCTTGAGTTCGCAAAGAAGACCGGCAGAGTCTTCACAGCAGAAGAGCACTCCGTAATCGGAGGTTTAGGCAGCGCAGTATGCGATGTGCTCTCTGAGAATTATCCTGTAAAGGTCACAAAGATCGGTGTCTATGACAGATTCGGTAAGAGCGGTCCTGCAGGCGCACTCATGAAGGAATTCCAGCTCGACGCAGAAGGAATCTACAAGCAGATTAAAGCATCACTTTGATTCTTCGTCTGATTCGTCATCAGATCCTTCATCAGATGACGAATCAGATTTTTTATCAGATGCATTAGATGCGACGAACATCTCTTCTTCCTCATTGAAGTTGATATCTGCTCCGAACTTGGCGAAGATCCTCTTGAGGAAAAGTGAATAGAACCAGGCAATTGACGCGATACCCATAAAGCAGACGAAGCTTAAGGGTATCGCGTAATTATAATCTACGAGCAAAATAAATACCGCAGCGATTACCGCCTGCATGATCGTAAACGGAAGATTAGTAAGTGCGATAAGAAGGGAATTCTTGAGCACCTGCTTAAATGATTCCTCAAACCATGCAATAAGCGGGAATGCATAACAAGCTGAAGCAAAAACCGCAAAAATGAAGAAATAAGCAGGATACTGAACCCACTGCATATTCTCGGCCATCATGGTGCGGACCATATAGATCTCAAAACCGAAGAATGCGCCGAGTGCCAGATATAAAAGGAAAAACAGTGTAGATTTAACGAAGTTGTCTTTGAAAGACTTGAAGTATTCGCGTAAAACGGCCGGGTTATCTCCGGCTACGATCGAAACGGTGATCCTGTATAAAGCAGTTATTGAAGCGCCAATTGTTATAAGAGGTATACAAGTAATAATAAAAACAAGATTTACTATTATAAGATTTGTCAATCCGGTAAGGATCTTGGTTCCCATACTTTTAGGACTGAAGAAAGAAGCCATATATATCTCCATATCTGTAAAAAATAATATGTGAATAATACCATATTAAATGAGATGAGCGAATAGGAGCAGCATTATTGGCTTTCATCACAAGCAAAGCGGGCGGTTATTCGTAATATGCACAAACGGGGCGGTGGTATCTCTGTAAAACCTGCAGCATATTCATTCGTTTTATGCAATTTATCCATTCAAAAAGCAAAAATTGTACAAATTACTCAAAAAACGCAAGAAATGTATAATTGTGGGCAATTTGTAGCAAAAAGTGTGGAGAAACACAGGGCGATTTTGACTAATATTTACTGTGTAGAAGGACCGAAAGGTCCCGAACAAATTCATTAAGGAGGAAACTTTATGAAAAAGGTTATTGCTAGTGTTCTTTCCGTAGCAATGGTCGCAGCTATCGCAGCTGGATGTAACAAGACAGATCCTACAGACACACAGGCTTCTCAGGCAAGTGGTGAGTCTCAGCAGGGTGGTGGAGATGAAACTGATCCCTCTGGTGAGACAGAAGAGACACAGCCTCAGTATGGTAGTGGTTCTGAGGTAATCAACCTCTGGTCATTCACAAACGAGATTCCTAACATGGTAGCTAAGTACATTGAGCTCAATCCTGAGTTCGGTCAGAAGTACACTGTTAAGTGCACAATCGTTGCTACTGACGGTGGTGCTTATCAGCAGGCTATCGACCAGGCACTCGCAGGTGGTGCAGACGTTGATATGTACGCAGCAGAAGCAGCTTTCGTCCTCAAGTATGCTCAGGGTGATATGGCTGAATACGCAGCTACATACAAGGATCTCGGTATCGACGTAGATACAAAGGTTGCTGAAGCTGAGATCGCACCTTACACAATCGACATCGGTTCACGTGATGGCGAGATCGTTGCACTCGGATACCAGGCTACTGGCGGAGCTATGATCTACAGAGCTTCCATCGCTAAGGACGTATTCGGAACAGATGATCCGGATAAGATCGAGGAGATCGTTGGCGCTGGTTCTGGCAACTGGGATAAGTTCTGGGACGCTGCAGCACAGCTCAAGGCAAAGGGCTACAAGGTTGTTGCCGGTGGCGACGACATGTGGAACGTATGCGAGAAGGCTGCTTCTAAGGCTTGGCTCGATAAGGATAACAACATCGTTATCGCTCCTGAGAGAGAAGCTTACTTCGACATCTACAAGAAGCTTATCGATGATGATCTTTCTAAGGACACAGGTTCTTGGAACGAAGCATGGTATGCTGAGATGGGCGCTGGCGCAGAAGCTAACACATTCTGCTTCTTCGGACCTGCATGGCTCATCAACTACGTAATGGCTGGTCAGGCTGGCGACACAGTTGGTGACTGGAGAGTTTGCACACCTCCGGTTGGCTTCTTCTGGGGCGGCACATGGGTTCTTGCTAACAAGGACACAGATCAGGCAGAAGGCGTAGCAGAGATCATCGAGTGGATCACACTTGATACTTCTGAGACAGGTCTCCAGTACCTCTGGGCTAACGACAAGATGGGTAACGGAGCTAAGGATACAGTTGCATCTGCAGTAGTTATGGGTAAGTCCGACGGAACACTCGATTTCTGCGGTGGTCAGAACGTATTCGAAAAGTTCATCCCTGGTAACGCTAACGCTACAGGTAAGGCTATGACTCAGTACGATGAAGACATCAATGGCTTCTTCAAGGATGCAGCTAGCAAGTATGCTCACGGCGAACTTGATAAGGATGCAGCAATCCAGCAGTTCAAGGACAACGTTACAAGCGCATTTGCTCTCTAATACTATCTAGTATTTTGATGCTGTTGGCGGCAGGGTAGATTAGTGGTTTACCCTGCCGCTTTTTAAAACTTCAGAGGAGGCTGTAATGAGAAACAAAAAACTAGTTAACTATTCTAAATATGGTTATCTTTTTTCAATCCCGTTTATTCTTACATTCTTAATCTTTACCATGTACCCGATCATCTACACTCTCATCATCGGTTACACCGATTTGCAGGGTAATGGTAAAACAGATTGGCATACTATAACTACTGTTATTCAACCTAAAACAGCGGATGCACAGGATGCATTCGAAGAGAAGGCCATTTCTGAATTCAAAAAAAATAGAGAAAAAGACTATAAGAACGAAACTAAAGGTTTAGATTCTAAGAATCCGGATGACGCTGCAAAGCTCAAGGAAATGCGTGCTGAATTTGACAGTTTGCTCAAAGAGCAGACTAAGCAGGTTCAGTTCGAGAAGGAATCCGAGAGCATTGCTTCTGACAAGCTTGAAGGTGAATGGAGATTCAAGGCAACATTCGATAAGAATGGTGATGGTCAGATAGTCGAAAAAGAAGATTTTATCTATGAATCTTCAGTCTCATGGGTTTACTTAGCTGATCCTACTAAATATGCATTTAAGGAATTAGATAAATACCGCGCTGAATATCTTGCTTCCGGTGACGAAGATGAGGAAGAGGAAGATGTAGAGGCAGATGCTGATGCAGAAGCTGATGCAGAGGCCGAAGAAGAAGAAGAAGCCGGTGTCAGTTCCGAAGATTATGATTATGCCAGACTTGTATCTGTATCTTTGCATAAGAAATCCAATTTCTTCGTAAGATACGAATATAACGGTACTGTTAAGCCCGGCGATGATACTTCTGATAAAGACGTTATGACTGTTAAGCTTTCCACAGGTGAAGAAGTAACGGTTTACGTTCAGAAGATTAAGCTTTTCGAAAACTTCACATGGGTTTTGACAAATGCCAAGTTCCAGCAGTCATTTAAGAATACGGTTATCATCTGGATAATCAACTTCATTCCTCAGCTTGGCTTTGCTCTTTTGTTTACTGCTTGGTTCACAGACAGAAGATCAAAGGTCAAGGGCTCCGGTCTTTTCAAGATCCTGTTCTACATGCCTAACATCATTACGGCGGCTACATTGGCTATCTTGTTCAACGTATTGTTCGGATTCCCTAAGGGCGCTGTAAACGATCTCCTTGTAGGCACAGGTATCATGAAGGAAGCTTACAGATTTAATGATCACGAGTGGGCACTTAAGATTATCGTAGCTTTCGTTCAGTTCTATCAGTGGTATGGTTATACGATGGTTAACCTCATTGCAGGTGTTATCGGTATCAGCCCTGAGATCTTCGAAGCTGCTGAGATCGATGGTGCTAACAGAGCTCAGACATTCTTCAGGGTCACGATTCCTTGTATCCGTCAGATCCTCTTGTTCGTACTTGTTACATCACTTATCGGTGGTCTCAACATGTTCGACGTTCCTGAATTGTATGCAGGTGTTAAGCAGGCAAACGGTGCAGTTATGACTCTCAACATGTTCGTACGTATGGTAGGTTTGTCCGGCCGTTACTTATACAATAAGGCAGCAGCTGCAAGCGTTATCATGTTCGTTATTATCGTTGCTCTCTCTGCAGTTGTATTCTACATCCTCAGAGATAAGGACGAAGCAAAGCTTAAGAAGCTCAGAAAGCAAGAGCTTAAGGCTTTAAAGGCTATGTGAGGTGAATGATATGAGTGATAATGCATTAAACAGATCTTCAATTAAAAGAAGCGATACTGGTCTTAAGGTTGTAATCTATATCGTATCGGTCATCTTTGCGATCATGACATTATTCCCTTTCATAATAATGTTCACGAACTCGTTTAGAAGTACAACTGAGATTCAGGCAAGCACTCTTGGTTTGGTCTCTGCTCATCCTTTCCAGAACCTCGCCAAGAACTGGAATGAGATTACGAATAAGGAATTTAATCCTCTCGTAGGTTTTAAGAACTCATTCATTATCTCTACTTTGGCTACAATTCTTAACGTATACTTCTCATCTCTTACCGCATATGCTATTTCCGCATATGAGTGGAAGCTGAGAGATGCGTTCAACAACCTGGTTGTCGGAATCATGATGGTTCCCGGTACTGTTACTACAATCGGTTTCATTCAGGCAGTATATAAGCTCCACATGTCGAATAAGCTCTTTGTCTTCATCGTGCCGGCTATTGCTTCCCCTATGACAGTATTCTTCATGAGACAGTACCTGCAGGCTTCCCTCTCTATGGAAATCGTACAGTCTGCAAGAATCGACGGTGCAGGTGAGTTTAAGACATTTAACAGGATCGTTCTGCCGCTCATGAAGCCGGCTGTTGCTACACAGGCAATCTTCGCTTACGTAGGAACATGGAACAACCTATTCTTACCTCTCATTCTCCTTACAGATACAGAGAAGAAGACAATCCCTGTTATGGTTAAGTTGCTCAATGGTGATATCTACAGAAGAGAATACGGCGCTATCTACTTAGGACTCTTCGTAACAGTCCTTCCGCTTATCGTTGTATACGCCTTCTTGTCCAGATACATCGTCGAAGGTGTTGCATTGGGCGGTGTCAAGTCATAAGACTTCTACCACTCATGCGATGAGTTTCAGCTTCGGCTGAATAGTAAAAAAATTAATAGCTGCGTCTTTGGACATTGCCTCCCCAAAGACGCAGTTTTTTTTATTTTATTTTATGTGCTAATATATTTTCAGTTGTTAAAAACTGACAAGTTGTGGAGAGAATGGGTACGCGTAAGAATTTTCTAAAAGGTCTTACTATCAACAAAAAGAATCTGGCCATGAAGATAATCATCTATGTGGTCCTTCTTTTTATTGCATATTTAATGTTGGTTCCATTTATTATCATGCTCAAGGATTTGTGGGCAAGTCCTATTCCTGAGTCAGTTGATCCCAGAGTTCCTGTTGAAGTAACGTATTCCTGGAAGTATTTTTTCAGCAATATCAATATATTCAAAAAGAGTGATAATTACTTGTGGATCACTTTTAAGAATTCATTCATTGTCGCAACTTCCAGTACTCTTTTGAACGTATTTTTTTCCGCTCTGACCGCATATGCAATTACGGCATATGAATGGAAGCTAAGACAGGCATTCAGCAATTTTATACTTGCGATCATATTGATCCCGTCTACGCTTACTACGCTCGGATTCATTCAACTGGTTTACAAATTCCATCTTTCGAATAAACTCTTCGTGTTATTCCTTCCTGCGATTGCTACTCCAATGACAGTTTTCTTTATGAGGCAGTATCTTATAGCCTCTCTCTCAAGAGACATCATACATTCGGCAAGAATGGACGGTTCAAATGAGTTCAGGACGTTCGTGCAGATCATATTGCCGCTTATGAAACCTGCTATTGCTACGCAGGCTATCTTTGCTTATGTGGCCAGCTGGAATAACCTCTTTGTACCACTCGTTGTACTTACCGAATGGGAGAAAAAGACGTTGGTCGTCTATATCAGTCAGGGTGCAAGCGGAAGAGATCTTTTATTTACCGTATTGCCGCTGATAATTATCTATGTTTTCTGCTCAAAATATATTGTCGAAAGTGTGGGTCTGGGCGCAGTCAAAGGATAAGATCTTCAAACATAAAACAAGGGCCGTCTCTTCGATGGAGGCGGCCCAGTTTATTTGACGTTAAGATCTTTTCTTTGATCTTCTTATCCTGTTCCTGAACTGGGAAGGAGAGCAGCCGTATTGCTTCTTGAAGCTGCGGCTCAATGATGTGAGGTTATTGAATCCGCAGGACATTGCGATATCGCTGATCTGAAGATCTGTATCAGACAACTGTCGCTCGACTTCCTTGAGCTTTAAGGTCGTCTGATAATCGTTAAATGTCATGCCGGTATATTCCTTGAACAGCCTTGCGAAATGGAACTTGGAATAACCGACGTGGTTTGCCGCTTCATCCATGGATACATTCTCAGAGCTGTGCATGGCAAGCCATTCGGCGAGTGATCTGAACTTGATATAGACTTCACGCTGCTTATCATTATGAGGTGCGGCAAGGCTGTCAGAATAGTCCTTCTTCATGAGCATGCCGAAGATATCCATGAGCTTGGAGAAGATCGATATTTCTTTTACGGTAGTAGTGTAGAAGAAGTACAGATCGTTGATCTCCATGAATCTCTCGAAAATAAGATTATAGATATCAGGATGTGTCTCGGATGTGATAAGAAGAGGCTCATGAAGTATCTTCATGAACTCTTCGTAGTCGAAGAATCCCTTAAGGAAATCAATGTTGAAAAGATAGATGAATCTGATACCAGACTTAGTGCCGGAGATCTTGTGGAGCATATCCGGAGGTACCAGGAGGATCTCTTTTTCCTTCAATATGATCGTTCTGTCATCGAAAATATAAGTGTAAGATTTCTCGATCGGTATCGTGATCTCCAGACAACTGTGTCTGTGGACAGGGTAGTCCTCAGAACGGTTGTTGTACCAGATACGCATGTTGGAACCCGGTATAAAATCAACTTCTTCAACGTCGTTGCTGACGATCCTTCCGGCAAAGCTGCCAATAGGTTGTTGATATTTTCCGGGTACTGAATTGTCGTTAAACTGCATTAATATCCCCATCCTCAAAAGAGTGAATGCTACAATTCTATATACTCATTTAGTCATTTTCAAGCCTGTTTAACACTAAAAATAGCAAAATCGGTATAATTTTAAGCAATATCTAAGATATATTACCCACCCGAAACCCTATACAATTAAGACATCCAAAGAACAGGAGATTGATCTTATGAACAGAGAACAAGCAATAAAAAAAGCTGAAGAACTGGTCAGCAAAATGACTATTGAAGAGGCTGCTTCGCAATTGAGATACGATTCTCCTGCAATCGACAGATTGGGCGTCCCGGAGTACAACTGGTGGAATGAGACTCTTCACGGAGTAGCAAGAGCCGGAACGGCTACAAGCTTTCCGCAGGCTATAGGTCTTGGCGCAACTTTTGATACAGAACTCTTGGGCGAGATCGGCGAAGTCTGTGCTACTGAGGGCCGCGCAAAATACAACGAGTATAAGGCTAACGGCGACCGCGATATCTATAAGGGACTTACATTCTGGTCACCTAATGTAAATCTTTTCAGAGATCCGAGGTGGGGAAGAGGACAGGAGACTTATGGTGAGGATCCTGTACTTATATCAGATCTTGCGGTCCCTTTTATCGAAGGCCTTCAGGGTGACGGCGAATACATGAAGACTGCTGCCTGCGCCAAGCATTTCGTAGTTCATTCAGGACCGGAGGCAGTAAGACACGAGTTTAACGCTACATGCAGCAAGAAGGATCTTAACGAGACATATCTTCCTGCTTTCGAAGCATGCGTAAGAGACGCAAAAGTCGAATCCGTAATGGGTGCTTATAACAGAACGAATGGCGAGCCCTGCTGCGGTCACTCTTACCTTCAGGACATTATCCGCGACAAGTGGGGATTCAAAGGTCACATCGTATCAGACTGCTGGGCGATAAGAGATTTTCACGAGCGCCATAAGGTAACCAGGAATTCTGAAGAGAGCGCGGCGCTCGCGCTTAACAAGGGATGCGATCTTAACTGCGGATGCACATACATCAACCTCATGAAGGCCTACAACAAGGGTCTTGTCACAGAGGAAACCATCAGAAAGGCTGCAGTAAGACTCTTTACCACAAGGTATATTCTCGGCATGTTCGACGAGACTGAATACGATGGACTTAACTATCTTGATGTTGAGACCAAAGAGAATCTTTCTGTCGCAAGAAGAGCTTCTGATGAGAGCATCGTTCTTCTCAAGAATGACGGTATCCTTCCTATCGATACCAACAAGACCAAGGTCATCTCCGTAATCGGTCCTAACGCTGATTCCAGAGCCTGCCTCGTCGGTAACTACTATGGAACATCATCTGAGTACATCACGGCCTTAGAGGGCATCAGGAGCGCTGCAGGAGAGGATATGAGGATCCTTTATAGTGACGGCTGTGACTTAAGCAACACAAAGCCTGACGTTCTCTCACGCGAATACCACAGAATTGCTGAAGCAGAAGCAATAATGAAGAGATCAGATCTCGTTATCCTTGTTATCGGTCTTAATGAGACTTTGGAAGGCGAAGAAGGAGACCAGGGCAACATGTACAGATCGGGCGACAAGCCGGATCTTAAGTTCCCCAAGACTCAGCTTAAGCTCATCGATACAGTCATCAAGTCAGGCAAGCCTTTCATTACTGTTGTCATGGCCGGCTCATGCATGGACTTAAGCGTTCTCGATGAGAAGTCCTCTGCTATACTTCAGGCCTGGTATCCGGGCGCAAGAGGCGGCCAGTCCATCGGCGATATCATTTTCGGTAAGGTAAATCCTTCCGGAAAACTTCCCGTTACGTTCTACAGAGACACTAACGATCTCCCTGATTTTGAGGACTACTCAATGAAGGGCAGAACATACCGTTATCTTGAGACAGAGCCTCTGTATCCGTTCGGCTATGGTCTCACATATGGCAAGATGGATATCACTTCCGTAGATTGTGCAGGCGAAGATCCTAAGAACAACGGCATTACGGTAAAGGCTGAAGTAAGCAACACCGGAGACATCACTACTTCTGAAGTAGTTCAGGTCTATGCAAAGTCAGAAGACGCCAATGAAGTTAAGAATACCAAGCTCGTCGGATTTAGGAGGATCACTCTTGAAGCAGGCAAGGCGGGAACGGTCGAGATCCCCGTATCCTCTGAACGCTTAAAGGTCGTAAATGAAGAGGGCGAGAAGGTGATCCCTGAAGGCAAGATCAGCATCTATGTAGGCTTCGGCCAGCCCGACGAGCGCACCTCAAGCTTGACCGGTAAGAAATCGGCTGTAATTACGGTCTGATCCAAGATGCCTTAATTTATTGACTTTGATGGCTCTGTAACATTGTTACAGAGCCTTTTTTACGTGTTTGTTATGCCCGAAAACCCGGCTTAAGTGTTTTCGCGCACAAATTGAAGCATTTAACGGATATAATAGTAAAGACAGATTTGGCGTGGCCGGAGCGTGAGGAGGAAATGAAAGTTGGATTTTTCGTACCCGTTATATGAGATGCCCGTTGTAGGCATATACCTGATCGTTATGGCCTTTTTGTTCGGCGCGATCTTCGCGAGCTTCATAACATGTACTGCATGGCGCGTGGTGCGCGGTGAGGACTGGATGTTAGGTCACAGCCACTGCGATACTTGCGGACACGAGTTATCCACTGCGGATCTTTTTCCGATCATTTCATATATCGCACTCAAGGGTAAGTGCAGATACTGCGGATCAAAGGTTCCGCCCAGAGACCTCATATTTGAGATCCTGCTTGGCCTGCTGTTCGCCGGAACACTTGCAATTCACGGCTCTGTCGATGCGATCGTTGTAGCTTCATTAGCGCTTGAAATGCTCCTTCTGGGACTGTCCCTTGCAGACTGGGATTCCGGCGTTATTCCCAACGGTTTTCTGGTTGCAATCCTTGTCGTGTGGATCCTCACGGTCGGATTCAGAAATGATATCCAGCGTTACGCAATAGAGGGTCTCATCGCTTCTGCCGTTGTAGGTCTGGTTATGATAATCGTTACCGCTATTATCGGTAAAGTTAAGAAGACCAAGATGAGCTACGGACCTGCAAAGCTTGCCATGTGCCTGATGCTTTTCCTGGGCATCAAAGGAGCGTGCATTGCTGTCGGAGTTGCGCTTGTATTAGGTGTTATTTTCGTGCTTGTCTGCAGGTCAAAGAAGAGAAAGATCGCGCTTGCACCGGCTATCTCACTTGGTGTAATTGCAGCTTTTATTGCTAAGGATGCTCTGCTTCTTTTAGGCATTGCCTGAAAGATTTCATGACCGCTGTTACGTGACATGGCCCAAATGTTTGACTTTGGGTAATGTGTCCTATATAATATGCGAGTTTTAATTCCACGCGAAGAGAGGGGGGATAAAGATGTCTGAGATTAAAGTTAAGGAAGGCGAGTCCCTTGACAGTGCACTTCGCAGATTTAAGCGTTCTTGCGCAAAGTCCGGTGTTCTCGCAGAGGTTCGTAAGAGAGAACATTACGAGAAGCCTTCTGTTAAGAGAAAGAAGAAGTCTGAAGCAGCAAGAAAGAGAAAGCATTGATAAGACTTTAATGAGAGAGGTTACCGATGAGGTAACCTCTTTTTTTGTTGGTTATGTGACTCCTCCGGCTGTGCGTGCGAAACGCGTTGCTTTTTCAGATCAGGAAGTGGCGGATCTTTGCTTCGATCACCTTTGTGTTGAGCGGGTGTTTATCCGTTTCAAAGGTCAAGATCAGCCTTGTCTCATCGAAATCATCCGCCCGCGCGTACTGCTCAAGCTTTTTCACATTGCGGTTGGTGTAATCCTCATCTCCCAGCTTTCCCAAATGCTCCCAATAGTAATCCTTCCTAAGCCACACATTCAGGCATTTGAAATCCGGCGCCCCGATAATTATCTTGCCGTCAAAGACCGGAAATTCCAGCCGGTAAGGAATGTTATTCCTCAGCAGCGCATCGGCAATCAGTATCTCCGACTTTGACCTGACCCGCTCGCCCTTTGCTGTGTAAAACCCCGGATCGTCTTTCTTGAACCCCAGCCTCTCATAAGGCTCGTTCATCCACTGCTCGATGTATTCTTCATCTGACAGGAACTCAGGCGTGACGAGCGCCTGGCGGGCGGCGGTGAGATTCTCGTATACCTGTCGGGCTGCATCCGGCTCGAAGTTTTTCAGGAATTCCTCAATTGCTTTCTGCTGATCCTCAAGAGCTTTAAGGATTTTATTGTCATAATCTTTTTGAGCAAGTTGTTCGGCGAAAAACTTGTTCTTGCGAGGAATGTATTTACCATGATGATCTCCGGAAATTGTCATGTGATAAAACTGATGATTCTTTGCTTTGTTGGAAACACGCAAAGAACCGCCAGGATATGTTTCTATTCGTTTGCTGATTTGATTGATGCGTTTTTCCAGGGATTTAGCAAGGTTTTCAAGGTCATTTAGTAATGATTGTGATTCATACATAATATGTTTCCTTTCTTGTTTTTACGCGGCGGGTAAAACTATCAAGAATATGTTTTTTACCCGTAGTTTTTTCGAAAAACAGTCCAAAAACTACAAAAATACGGGTAAAATGAAGCACTTATTGGTATTTACCCGTTATTTTTATGGTTTGAGGTCATTTACTGCTTAAAAAATACGGGTAAAAATGTATTAACTTGCTGTTTTACCCGTCTGCGAAACTACGGCTTACTGAATACTTGCTATCCTAGCGAGGCATCAGTGAACTTCAACCCTTTTCCCATAGATTGAGACTAAACGCCATAGATTGAGACCAGTCTTAAAATTTCCGAGACACTGCGCCTTTGTAAATGCAAGCTCATTCCGCTATAATAGAACCAATAAAGATAAAGTTGAGAATAAGTTTATGTTATTGACCGGTAAGACCTGGCGCTTATCGGCATCTCGCAAGGTCGAGGATGCCGAGGCTTTGCTTGGCGTTTTGCTTAAGAATCGCGGAATAGCCGAAGGACAGGACGAAGAACAGTTTTTGTCTGAAGAAGACGGAATCTGGCACGATCCGTTCCTTTACAATGATATGCGTAAGGCCGTTGATATTATCAACGAGACCATAGACAGACACGGTAAGGTGCTCGTTTATGGCGATTATGACTGCGACGGCGTTACGGCTACATCTATCCTCGTAAGGTATTTCAGAAGCCATCAGATCAATGTGCAGTACATCGTACCGCACAGGTCCGAGCATGGGTACGGACTTACGGAGAAGATCATGGACAAGGTCATCGAGAAGAAGCCGGATCTTGTCATTACCGTAGACTGCGGTGTTACCAATATTGATACGGTCCAGGAGCTCAAGCACAGGGGTATCAAGGTTATCGTTACCGATCACCACAACGTTAAGGATGAACTGCCTCCGGCTGACTGCGTTATCTGCGCGAAGAGACCTGACAACACATATCCGTTTATGGATCTGTGCGGTGCAGGTGTCGCTTTGAAGCTCGTTGAGGCTCTGGGCAAGGACGGAAGGCACAAGGTCACGGGCAGTATCTGGCGTCAGGCTGTTGAGCTTGCGGGTATTGCTACCATTGCGGATCTCGTGTCAGTTACCAACGAGAACAGAACGATCATCAAGCGTGCGTTTAAGAGCATGCAGAAGCCTTCCAACATTGGTGTAAGCGTCATGAATGATATGCTTTTGGCACCCGGAAAGACTTTGGATGAGACTTTCATATCTTTCAATTTTGTACCACGTATCAATGCTGCGGGAAGGCTTTACGATTCAGCTGATGCACTGAAATTATTCCTCGAGAATAATCCTACCGAAGCTAAGAATGCTGCCCAGGATCTGACGAGAGAGAATGATGAGCGCAAGGAGATCGAGGCGAAGGTTTTCGATGAGGCCAGAGCGCAGTTGGAGAACCCTGCAAGGCCCGATAAATGGTCTCTCACTAATACGTGCGGTCCTATCGTCGTATATGGCAGGGACTGGCATCAGGGCGTCCTCGGAATCGTTGCAGGCAAGCTCTCACAGTTCTACGGAAGATCTGCTCTGGTATTTACTGACGATGCTACCGAGCCGGGATGCGCAAAGGGCTCCGGCAGAGCTTTTGGAGACTTTGATCTTTATGAGTGCCTGACACGCATATCCGATTATCTGGTCAATTTCGGCGGACATAAGAAGGCTGCCGGCATGCTCGTTAGGAAGACTGAGATGGGTGCTTTTATGGAAGCGCTCGAAAAGGAATCCGCTAAGATCATCGAGGAGAGAGGCCAATCAGGCGAGATAGATGAGGATAGTGTTATCAACGCAGAATGCGAGATAGCGCCCGGCGGATTAACATTCGATTCTTACTATCAGGTCTGCAAGTTAAGACCTTTCGGCATCGGTAATCCTAAGCCTATATTTATCACTAATGATCTCGTTATTACCGGCATTGCGCAGATGAGCAACGGCGCGCACATAAGGCTTGATCTGACGGATAGCCAAGGCAAAGCTAACATATCTGCCGTCGGCTTTGGAATGGGTGATTATTTCAACATCTTAAGAGCAGGCGACAAGGTCGATATCGCATATACGCTCAATGAATACTGCTACCGCGGAGATACTTCCCTCAGTCTGCACTTAGAGGATATCAGGCCTGTAGGCGGGGGCGGATTTATGTGGCAGAAGGCAGAAATCGCCGAGAAGCTTTATTCGAGCGGACTTGCGATGAACCAGATCGCCAAGATGGCTCCGGGAGAAGATATCGCCAGTTCGATGAAGCCGACACCTGAGCAATTCGGCGCTTGTTATAAGGCTATCGAGCGTTTCGGAGGCACTGCGATGTCTACGGTGGATATCGATCTTCTTGCAAGATTGGTGTCTAACAATTATGATGTAGCGTGCACACCGTTCCAGGTTAAAAGGTGCCTCGAGGTCTTTGCGGACTGCAACCTGATAAGGTTAAGATCCATAACGCCCATGAGAGTGTGCTTTAACATCCTGGCTACGGGAAATAAAGTAAAACTCAGTGATTCTGAGGTCTATAGGAGAATTATCGGTGACTAAGGGCAAGAATGACAGAACATTTGATGCCGTAAATACTGAAGAGGTCGTTCAGGCAGAAGCTGAGCGTGCCTATCTTAATGATGACAGTATCAAGCCTGAGATTCCCCAGGACCTGTCTGAGAGATTCAACGAGATCCTCAAGCTTTACGATGAATATGCGCGTGCTGCTAACCTGGATGAGAAAGATATCGAGAGAGACAACGCGCAGCTCGAGAAGGCTTTTAATTTCGCATATAAGGCGCACCGTCACCAGAAGCGCAAGACGGGCGAACCATACATAACACACCCTGTTTCAGTCGCCATGATCCTTGCCGACCTCAAGGTCGATGTCAATACGATCATTGCAGCTCTCCTTCACGATACGATCGAAGATACTATCGTTGATGACCAGATGGTCACGGAGAAGTTCGGTGCAGTCGTTTGCAGCCTTGTAGACGGTGTTACAAAGCTTAATCTGAGCCTTGATAATGTTGTTTATAATTCCAAGGTCGATATCCAGGCGTCCAACGTCAGAAAGATGTTCATCGCGCTTACTGATGACATCAGAGTCATCTTCATCAAGCTCGCTGACCGTCTGCACAACATGAGAACATTAAAGTCCATGAGTCCTGAGAAGCAGATCGAAAAGGCTCAGGAGACGCTCGATATCTACGTTCCTTTCGCGGGCAGGTTCGGTATCTACAAGATCAAATGGGAATTGGAAGACCTCTGTTTAAGGTATCTCCATCCCGACGATTACTATGAACTTGTAAAGCTCGTTAACGGCAACCGTACCCAGAGAGAAAACTTCATGGAGGACGTTGTCTCTGAGATCCGCGGTAAGCTCGAAGAAAACGGCATCGTTCATTACGACATTGAAGGGCGCCCGAAGCACTTTTACAGCATCTACAAGAAGATGCACGAGAAGGGCAAGACAATAGATGAGATCTACGATCTTTTCGCGTGCAGGATCATCGTTGACGAAGTCATCGAGTGCTATCAGGTACTGGGCATCATCCACGAGATGTACCAACACGTACCGGGCCGCTTCAAGGACTATATCGCGATGCCTAAGGAGAATAAGTACCAGTCGATCCATACGACGGTCGTAAGCCATACGGGCACGCCTTTTGAAGTGCAGATAAGGACATTTGCGATGCACCAGATCGCGGAGTTCGGTATCGCTGCGCACTGGCATTACAAAGAAGCCGGCAATTCACAGGAATTCAAGGCTGACAGATACGACACGAAGATCAACGAGATGCGTCAGATCATCGATTCGCAGAATGAGCTTACCGATTCCGGTGAATTTATGGAAGCGTTCAAGATGAACATCGCGCCGGATGAGATATTCGTATACACGCCGAAGCACGAAGTCATCAAGCTTCCTAAGGGTTCATGCCCGATCGATTTCGCTTACGCGATCCACTCCGGTATCGGTAATCACATGCACGGCGCAAAAGTAAACGGACGTATCGTTCCGCTCTCGTATGAACTTAAGAACAGTGATATCGTTGAGATCCAGTCTTCGTCAAAGCTCGTTAAGGGCCCTTCACGCGACTGGGTAGCAATCGCTCGCACAGCGAATGCCAAGTCCAAGATCAATTCCTGGTTTAAGAAAGAGGCAAGGGGAGAAAATATCACGACAGGCCGTGAGCTCCTTACAAACGAGATCACGCGTAACGGCTTCGATCCTGCAAAGCTTCTTATGCATAAGTCCATCGAGACTATCTTAAAGCGCAACAACTTCCAGTCATTAGACGATATGTTCGCTGCCATGGGCTACGGAAGCATCAGCGTTACAAAGGTTTTCTCGAGACTTCGTGACGACTACATCCGAAATATCAGCGAGGAAGAGAGAAGAGCATTAGGTTACCGTGTAACAGCTGACGGCAACGTCGCTTACAGTCCTAACGAGCTTCCCATCGAGCTCGGAAAAGCCGACCAGACACGTAATGCAAAGGGCTCAAGAACAAAGACAGCTGAAAGCTCCAAACAAGTTCTTGATTACGATGTTGCCAAGATAAATGCTCTTAATAGCGACCCGCACCAGACTACCGCGCCCGGTACTGATCCGCTGGCCACAGCCAACATCAAACCTTCACGCAGTGCAAGGACTGATGCCGCAAGGCGTGCCAACAGCAACGATGCGGTTGTAGTTAACGGACTGGATTCGATAGCTACGCACATTTCCAAGTGCTGCCATCCTGTATATGGCGACGAGATCATCGGATATGTCACACAGGAAAAGGGTGTCGGCATCCATAAGGTCAATTGCAAGAACATTCTGAACATAATAAAGAACCGCGGTAATTCAGACAGGGACGAGCAGAAATACCAGCGTCTTGTCGCTGTTAAGTGGCTTTCAAAGGCCAAGTTCTCGAGCTATGACGTTCAGCTTGTCGTTGTTGCCATGGACCGCAACGGATTGCTTATTGACGTGCTTGACAAGATTTCCGAAGAGAAGATCAATATAGTTAAACTCAACACCGTTGTAGATGGTCCTGAAGCTCGCATTTTCGTTACTGTTAATATCTCGGGCAAGGAACAGCTAGACCGTACATGCGACAGGATCTTAAGAGTTAAGGACGTAGTTGACGTAATAAGAAACTAAAAGACTATTCCTCGCATCAAAGTCCTCCGCGCTTCGCTTGTGCGGAAAGATGCTTAAAATGATCTTTTGTTTTTGCTATAGCTAACTTTTAGTAATCAGGTATCCCCGTAATACTCGTCATCAGAATAGCCGTTAACATAACTGATATTGAATATGATCATCGGTCTTCTTCCTGACTTAGAGTGAACGAAGTTTTTTATCTGTTCCCTGAAATTTCTCTTCTCGAGGAAAGCTTCGATGCTGCCTGCCTTGTTGCTGGCCTGCTTTAAAAGATCATCGACCTTTTCCGAGATGAGCTCATAGAGCATATCCATATCATCGCTGTCAAAGCAGCCCATTGAATTGACTGCGGGGGAGCAAGCCAGGTCGCCTGTTCTCTCGTCAACGGTAATTGCGATAGCAAGGCATCCGTCTTCGCTCAAATGGATCCTGTCCGTAAGCACTCTGTCATCTGCATCTACAGTGCCGGTGCCGTCGATGAGGACGGGGCTTGCGGGTACGTGATCCGTGATCTTTGCTTCGTCTTCTTTAAGCTCGAGGACTGCGCCGTTCTCGAGGATGCAGATATTTTCTTCATTCATACCGAGATTGATCGCCATCTCCTTGTGGAGACAAAGCATGCGGTATTCGCCGTGAACGGGAATGAAGAACTTCGGCTTTATAAGCGTGTGGAGCATCATGAGCTCGTCTCTGTAGGCGTGGCCTGATACGTGAACGTCAGCCAGTGACTGATAGATAACGTGTGCGCCTTTCTTGTAAAGCTCGTTGATAACGCGGTAGATAGGCTTCTCGTTGCCCGGGATCGGGTCAGCGGAAATTATTACCGTATCTCCCTTCTGAATATCTACGGAACGGTGGGAATTGAATGCCATGCGTGTGAGAGCGCTCATGGGTTCTGCCTGCGAACCGGTCGTGAGGATAACGATCCTGTTGTCAGGATAATTATCGATCGCATCGATGTCTATGAGTGTGTCGGGCTTGATGTCAATGTATCCCAAAGAGTTCGCGATATTGAAAACCTGGACCATCGAGCGTCCTGACAGACAGACGTGACGGCCATATTTTTCAGCAGCGGTGATGATCTGCTGCATGCGGTGAACGTGCGATGAGAAGGTTGCTACGATTATGCGGCCTTCAGCTTTTCTGAAGTAGTGCGAAAAAGCTTCGCCCACATGCTTTTCGGAGGGTGAGAAGCCTTCGATCTCAACGTTTGTCGATTCGCACATAAACATGAGGACGCCTTCTTTGCCGAGCTCGCCTAAACGCTGAAGATTAATGGTCTTGCCGTTGATCGGCGTGTAGTCGATCTTAAAGTCGCCTGAGTGAACGATCTTGCCGACGGGCGTATTGATGCAGAGCGCGTAAGAATCCGCGATGCTGTGATTTACTCTGATGAATTCGGCAGATAATGAATTGCCGAGCTGTATGATGTCGCCGTTCTTGCATGTCGTAAGCTTGATGCCTTCGAAAGGAACATTCTTATCCTGGAGCTTTAACTTGATGAGCTCTATGGCCATCGTGCCACCGAAGACGTGGGTCTTGAATTCCCTTAAGAAATAGGGGAGAGAACCGATGTGGTCTTCGTGTCCGTGTGTGATGAGAATGCCCCTGAGCTTATCCTGATTGCGCCTTACATATGTGAAATCGGGAATGACGCAGTCTACGCCCGGCATATTTTCTTCGGGGAAGCTCATGCCGCAGTCAACGATGATCATGTCATTGCCGTATTCTATCGCGGTCATGTTCTTGCCGATCTCTCCGATGCCGCCCAAAGGTATTATCTTTACGGGGTTCGGGTTCTTGTATTTAGGATTGTTGTATCCGTGCCTTTTTGAATTGCTGCTCATAATTGTTCCTCTATAAAATGCAAATACTTCTCAAGAGCTCCGAGAAGTATTTGAGTTATTCTTGTTTTACTTTACGTAAACGGTTCGCCAGCAGGTGCTGTAGTTACCTGACTCGCCGTCATCGGCATAGATATCGATATGATATCCCTTAACGCCGCCGCCTCTGTCTTCGACAGTATAGTATCCGTCACCGCCCAGAGGGTCATTCTCTATGTAGATTACCGTTCCTGCAGGGAATATCGACCAGTCAGCCGCACAGGTCCGTCCTTCCACGCATGTCGTACCGGTAGCGGTACTCTTGCTGTAGCCGCCGTTTGCAGTCGGCTGCGGTCCGTAGAACGTGATCTTGCAGGAAACGCCTTCGCCTGCAGGTTTCTGGCTCTCTGTGGGCTTTGCAGTAGTAGAAGAGGGCTTAGGCGTCGGCTTGGCCGTAGGCTTGGGTGTAGCTGTAGCCGCAGGCTTGGTCTCAGTCGTAAGTGATTTCTTAACGTAGTTGCCGTTATATGTTTTATACCAGCCGTTGGATGTAACGGCGATAACGTCGATCTGGTCACCGTAATAAACGCTCTTGACTACGTCATACTCAGTGCCGGGGCCCTTTCTGACATTGATGGTAGTAGTCGCGTAAACAGCAAGATAGAGCTCAGTCTCGGTGATCTTCTCTGTAGGCGTAGGAATGTCGGTAGGTACAGGCGTGTTTGTTGCCGTAGGCTTAGCCGTAGTTTCTGATGTTTCCGAAGATTCTGATGTTTCCTCTGATGTCTCTGAAGAGGACTCGCTTGTTTCTGAAGTCGATTCGGAGGTCATATCTGTAGAAGACTCTGAAGAAGCAACAGCATTTTGCGTAGGATCGTAATCTTCAGGATGTTCAGGATCAAATCCTTCGGGATAAGACACAACCGTTATGGTGACCTCGATGGTCTGCATCGTTGTCTCAATAGGCTGGGCCTCAACGCTTGTGTAGTCCAAAGTCATATCAACGGCAAAAGTAGCCGTCGCACAGACAGCCATAACAATGGCGCAATTGAGTGCGGAGACAATCTTCGCACGCGTTATGTTATAGAATTCTCTGACTCCTACAAACTTCAAAAAAATTTTCTCCTCGTTTTGCCGGCACGTTATGTGAGGGCATAATTATCAATGTTATTATATCATACTTATCTTTTCGGGAATTCTCGTGCAGAAAACGGGCATTTTTGAAGCAATATATTGGTGTGGTCTTGGAAGCTGACACAAGATGTGGGATGATAACCCGAAAAATAACTCAAAGTGTCCGGTTTGTTTCTTTACCGCAAAACGAATTTTTAGTAAAGCGTTTTTTGAAATTTGTCAATTGATTGTCACAACTATGCAAAGCAAGACATATTTCAAGCGTCTATAATCTAGACACCGCAAGAGAAATTGAATAAGAGAGGGGGATAAGCTTATGTCGTTGGGACGCGTGCGCAGACCAAGCAGAAAAGCTAATTACGGCACGACTGACAGAGAAGTCGAGAAGAAGCGTTCACGCACATATATCATCTGCATCCTGATCGTCATAGCATGCGTTATCCTGGACATTCTCTTCCTCAAAGGAATCTTCTCCTGAAGCTGAAAACATTGATTTTACGGGCTGTCTCACAGTGAGGCAGCCTATTTAATTGCAAAAAGCCCCCCTCTCGTATATACTTACACCCGTAATAATATTAATAATTATAGGGAGCACGATAATGAAAGTTTCCGAACTGTTTTTAGCAACACAAAGAGAAATTCCTGCAGATGCAGAGATTCCGTCACACAGACTGATGCTCAGAGCGGGCCTTATCCGCAAGATGGCATCCGGTGTTTATTCTTTCATGCCTATGGGTTACCGCACCTACAGGAAGGTTGAAGCTGTCATCAGAGAGGAGATGGACAAGGCCGGAGCTCAGGAGCTCATCATGCCTGCGCTTCTTCCTGCTGAGGCATACCAGGGTTCAGGCAGATGGGAGAAGTTCGGTCCTGAAATGTTCAGACTGACAGACAGAGGCGGAAGATCTTTCTGCTTAGGCCCTACACACGAAGAGCCTTTTACGGAAGCCGTAAGAGATTCGATCAGATCTTACAAGCAGCTCCCTGTAACGCTTTATCAGATCCAACATAAGTACAGAGATGAGAAGCGTCCGAGATTCGGCGTTATCAGAGCAAGAGAGTTCGTTATGAAGGATGCCTATTCCTTTGACGTTGATGAGGCAGGCCTCGATATCTCCTACAAGAAGATGTATGACGCTTACAGAGCCATCTTCGACAGACTCGGTCTTGACTACACGATCGTTGACGCTGACTCAGGCGCAATGGGCGGTTCCGGTTCACAGGAGTTCATGGTCAAGAGTGAAGTAGGCGAGGACGCTATCTGCTTCTGCGACGAGTGCGGATATGCAGCTAACGAAGAGAAGGCAGGCTGGACAAGAGACGCTGCTGATACAGCTGAAGAGCTCGCTATTGAGAAGATCCACACACCTGACGTAAAGACTATCGAAGAGCTCTGCGGCTATCTTAACTGCGGACCTGACGCATTTGTTAAGACTATCCTTTACAACATTGACGGCAAGTTCGTTGCCGCTATGTGCAGAGGTGACAGGGATATCAACGAGACAAAGCTCGGCAATCTCTACGATGCAACCGAGATGGAGCTTGCTGCGTTTGCTGATGTTGAAATGATCACAGGCGCCAAGGTCGGCTTTGCAGGTCCTGTAGGACTTAAGCAGAAGATCGACATCGTTGTAGACCCTGAAGTTGCCGGCATGAAGAACTTTGTAGTCGGCGCATGCGAGACAGACTACCACTTCAAGAACGTTAATATCGGAAGAGATTTCGAAGCAGATAAGGTAGCCGATATCACTAATGCGAAGGCAGGAGATATCTGCCCTAAGTGCGGCAAGGGTAAGCTCGGAATGGCAAGGGGCGTTGAGGTAGGACACATCTTCAAGCTCGGCACAAAGTATTCCGATGCATTAGGCTGCGTTTACCTTGATAACAACGGTAAGGAACACAGCATGGTAATGGGCTGCTACGGTATCGGTGTATCGAGAGTTCTTGCAGCCATCATCGAGCAGTATCACGATGACGACGGAATCATCTGGCCTTCGATCGTTGCTCCTTACAAGGTCATCATCGTTCCTACAAAGGCTAACGACGAAGAGATCATGGGCGTTGCCAATAAGATCTACGATGAGCTTACGGCTTCCGGCTGTGAAGTTCTTATCGACGACCGTAATGAACGTCCCGGCGTTAAGTTCAAGGACGCTGACCTCCTCGGTATTCCGCTCAGGATCACTGTCGGAAGAAGAGCTCCCGAGGGCATCGTAGAAGTTAAGAGAAGGGATTCACAAGAAGCTTCTGAGATCACAAGCGAAGAAGCGATCAAACTTGCCAAGGAGATCTAAAAGTGTTTTTGAAAGCGGCAGCTTCCATAATACTCAGCGCATCATTTCTTTTTGGTGCAGTTCCTTCTTTTCCTGCAATGGAGCGGAAGGTAGATGTTTCTGCTGCTTCTTTTAATGAATATGAAATAACTCTCGCCGACGGAGGGCTTCTCAATATGAGGCTTTCCGGCGGCGATGTTGTATTTGAAGCTGATGAGGAAAGAGAATTCACCATCGCTCTTTACAAAGCTTCGAACAACAGAAAAATAAAGAACTTTACAAAAAAAGACGATGTCTTCGAGATCGAGCTGGCCAGCTTGATGGACGAAGATGAACTGTACTATATCTTCATCACGTACGATGCTTTTTCCACCTCCATAACTAACGGTGACAACCTGATCTTCTGCCAAAACGGTAAACTCTATTTCTGGGAGTCAGTCAATTACGATTACAATCTCGGCACCACTTCAGAGATGTGGACTGATGAGCAGTCTCTTTATGAGTGCCTGCAGCCGCAGAACGATGTGGAGTGTGATGATCCCGTCATCATCAGTTATTCGGATTCCATCTGCGATGGTGCTGCTAATGACTGGGAGAAAGTGTACCTCATCTATCAGTATATTTCCTGTGCGATGGCTTACGACTATGTTGAAGCAACCAGTGATGCAAACGGATATCAGGACAGCGCAATAACCGTAATGAGAGACGGCAAGGGTATCTGTGAAGGCTTTGGAAATACTTTCGCAGCGCTTTGCAGGGCTCAGGGCATACCTGCAGTAGTAGAGTTCGGAATCGGTTTTGCAAGCTATGAAGAGATAACAAGAAGAACGCCTACGAATCTGGATTATGCCGATCACGCCTGGGCTGCTGTTTATCTCGGAGACAGATGGCATTTTGTAGATCCTACTTACGATATCTGCAACTACTACGAAGGCCCCGATAAGATTACTTCCTACGAGCCTTCTACGCTTTACTATCTGCTGCCTTTGGAATCATTTTCGAACGATCACAGGATAATGGATGCAGATACGGTACACGGCATTGTAAGCGCAGGTTACTGTGGTGACTACGCGACATATGAGATCACGAGAGACGGTGTCTGCTATATCAGTGGTGAGGGCACAATTAAAATGCCGCCAGGAGTAAACGGTTTCTCCAAGGTGGTTTTCGATCCTGATTCAAACATAACGGTAATTGATTCAGAGTGTTTCTGTGACTGTGACCTGATCACTGTCGTAATACTTCCTGACAGCGTAAAGCGTATCGAGAGCCTGGCTTTCAACACGTGCGAAGACCTGGAATATATATATCTTCCGGAAGGCCTTGAGTTCATCGGACAGGAAGCTTTTGAGTGCTGTGACGAATTATGTTACCTGAGGGTTCCTGACTCTTGTAATACGATCGAAGCATGGGCATTTGATGTTGACCCAAGACTTTATCTCAGCGTGCCTTCAAAATTCTCTAATATCGATTCTGATTACGATATCAGGCCGATGCATATCGAATACAGATAATTTTATTTCAGAGCTTGGACTCTTAGAAACGGATTTGGGAGATTAAATGGCTTATATTGAATTCAGGGATGTTAAGA
Organism: Clostridiales bacterium; assembly: GCA_017427465.1. GTDB lineage: Bacteria > Bacillota > Clostridia > Saccharofermentanales > Saccharofermentanaceae > Saccharofermentans. The sequence goes on from JAFRST010000027.1 coordinate 25,968, forward strand.
AGGTCTACAAGACCGGTTCTGTAAATGTCACTGCGCTCGACGGCGCAGATTTTTATATCGAAAAAGGTGAGCTCTGCGTCATTGTCGGACAGTCCGGTGCCGGTAAGACGACATTGCTCAACATTTTAGGCGGTATGGACAGACTGACGTCAGGCAAGGTTTTCCTTGACGGCAGAGAGATATCAAAGCTTAATTCCAATGAGCTCGCTCTGTTCAGAAGACTGAACGTGGGATTTGTTTTCCAGTTCTATAACCTGATACCGAATCTTACAGCATATGAGAATATCGAGATGGCAGCCCAGCTCGTAAAAGATCCCATTGACTGCGATCTTCTCATCAATGAAGTGGGCTTAGGCGACCGCAAGAATAATTTCCCTGCGCAGCTTTCGGGCGGTGAACAGCAGAGAGTATCTATTGCAAGGGCGATAGCAAAGAACCCTAAGCTCCTTCTCTGTGATGAACCTACGGGCGCTCTCGATTACCAGACCGGTAAAGCGATATTAAAGCTCCTTCAGCAGCTCAGCACCGAGAAGGGAATGACGGTCGTCATCATCACCCACAACTCGGCACTTACCGCTATGGCTGACAGAGTCATCAGAGTAAAGAACGGAAAGATAACGAGCAATATTGTTAACAACAATCCCGTGAATGTAGAAACGATCGAGTGGTAATGAGTCCTTACGTCAAGACAATCTTAAGATCTGTCAGAATGACGCTCCCCAGATTTCTCGCGATATTTGCGATAATCGCGCTGGGCGTCGGTTTTTTCGCGGGCCTTAAAGTAACCACACCTTCATTCGTCGTTACCGGCGATAAGTACATAAGTGACTATGCACTCTATGACTTTAAGCTGTTATCCACGATAGGTTTTACTGATGAAGACATTGAAGAATTATCAAACCGAACATCCTGCGTGGTAGAAGGCTCTTATACTGCGGACTGTTCGGCATTCTTAGGCGATAACTACAGCGCGGATACGGTGCGCTTTATGTCCATAACCAGGGAAGTAAATAAGATCGATCTCATCTCTGGAAGAATGCCGGAAAAGGATAACGAGATAGTTATCGATGCCTACATGTTCCCTGAGTTCAAGCCCGGCAGCACGCTCACCATAGCCGATGAGACTTCCGACAGATCAAGGGAGATGTTCAAGTATAGTGAGTACACTATAGTCGGCACGGCGAGATCACCGGTCTTCATGAATTTCCAGAGAGGCACCTGTGATGAGGGTTCAGGCAATATCTCATACTACGTCTGCGCACTGCCGGGAGCTTTTGATTCCGAGTATTACACGGAAGCTTACCTTTATGCGAACACAGGCCTTTTCATTTATTCATACGAGTATAAGGACTGGGCAGCCGGTGCCGAGAGACAGTATAAGGTTGCTTTAAGAAGCGTTATCAATGACAGGTTCGAATCTCTTCTTAAGGAAGAATACGATAAGCTCTACGAAGGCTTTGACGAATTCAACGAAGGCATAGCTGACGGCGATGAAGAGATAAGCGATGCGCGTGCAAAGCTGGATGATGCGAAGAAACAGCTTGAAGATGCGCAGGCTGAGATCGACAAGAACAGGGCAGATCTTGCTGACGGCAAGAAGACTCTTGATGATACGGCTAAGACCCTTGCTGATTACAACAAGGAACTAACATCCACGAAGACTCTTCTTGATGCCGCCCAAGGAAGGCTGGACAGGGAAAAGCAGGAGATGGAAAGCCTCAAGAGCGAAGTCGATTCGATCTATCAGGAGATGACTGATGCCCGTGCAGAGCTTCTGGCTGCGACGGCATTTAACCAGTCAAGGATCACTACTGTCAATTATCTTCTTTCCACGTACCGTACAGGTTTATCTTCGGTCGAGACCGCGATCGCGAATAATCAGGACAGGTTAACCGAGGCGACGGATGCATTTGAAAAGCAGCTGATACAAGCACAGATCGATGCCCAGAGCGCGATGCGTGATAACTATTTGCAGCTGATAGAAGAAGCAGAAAAAGAGCTTGATTCACTTAATGCAAAGACTGTGGAATTTGATGAGCAGCAGAAGGTCATAGATGAACTGCAGAAGCAGTATGAAACAAAGATCGCCAAATACAATGAAGTCTATCAGTCCTATATGACTGACAAGATCTCATGTGAGACCGGCTACAAGGAATATGAGTCGTCCAAGGCGCAGTACGACAGTGCATACAGCCAGTACGCTTCCGGCCTTGCGCAGTATAAGGAAGGTCTTGCAAAACTTGATGAAGCCCAGAAGAAAGTAGACGACGGCTGGAAAGAATATAACGACGGCGTATATGAGCTTTGGAAGGGATATTCGGAATTTTCTTCAGCTGCTGATTCTGTATTTAACGGTCAGCTTGTATACGGCTTTGCCCTGATTGAAGGCGTTGACGATCCTGAGACTTATATCCTGGGAAGAAGCACGAACGTCGGATATGTATGTTTTGATAATGACTCGCAGATAGTAGACGGCGTATCAACGGTGTTCCCGGTATTCTTCTTTATGATCGCTGCACTTGTCTGCTCCACGACGATGAGCAGGATGGTAAGTGACGAGAGAGGAATCATCGGAACGATGAGGGCTTTAGGCTATTCTGATACTTCGATCATAATGAAATATGCGATCTATGCGGGCTCGGCTTCCGTGCTCGGCTGCGTGCTGGGATTCATGGGAGGAACGAAGCTCTTCCCGTGGGTCATTTGGGAAGTCTATAAGATGATGTACGGTTTTGCCCCGCTTACTTTTAAGAGCAGCGTTCCGCTTTTTATCCTGTCTCTTATAGTCTCGCTCCTTTGCACGGTCGGCGTTTCCGTAGTAACTGCATTGAATGCGTTAAAGGGCATGCCGGCAGAGCTCATCAGACCCAAGGCTCCGCTCCCGGGCAAGAGAATATTCCTTGAGTATGTCGGCTTTATATGGAAGAAGATGAAGTTCCTGCATAAGGTGTCTTTGCGCAATGTTTTCCGCTTCAAAAAGAGAATGTGGATGATGATCGTCGGCATTGCCGGCTGCACGTCACTTCTCATTACCGCATTCGGACTTAATGACTCTATCTGCAATCTCGTGGATATCCAGTACGACGAGATCATGAAATACGATGTGGAAGTAGTCTTCGACGACAAGTACAGACAGTATGAGATCAAAGAGGCTGCCGTTAAAGCAGGAGATTCGGCCGGCGTTGATTACGAATATGCTGTCGTCAAGAGCGATAAGGCTAAGAACGGTGGTTCCGGCTATGTAAGGGACGTCGGATTGTATATTTCAGATGATCCAAATATAGAGAAGATTTTCGGTCTTACGGACGCAAAGAACGGCACTGTGATCCCGTGGCCTTCAGACGGCGAAGTGGCGGTCTCACAAAAGCTTGCGGAGAAGAATAATGTTAAGGTCGGAGATAATATAACAATGTTATATGGAGACGATGAGCATGAAGTAACACTCAAAGTAGGTTCGATCTTCAACAATTACACATTCCACTACGTGATGATGACGCCCGCAACATATAAAGAGGCGTTCGGTAAGCCCTATACGCCCGAGACGCTCCTTATAGCGACCGGGACCAAGGACAAGGCCGACGGTTATAAATTCGCGTCATACCTTTCGGATAACTATGAACTCAAGACATGGTCTCTGATTGCTGATTCAAGGCTGAGCTTTTCTAATACGATGGAAAGACTCAATTATGTCATCGTCCTGGTCATATCGAGCGCGGCGGCTCTGGCTTTTATCGTTCTTTTTAACCTCAACAACATCAATATCACAGAACGTATAAGAGAAATCGCGACATTGAAGGTAATGGGCTTCAACCGCCGCGAGACTGGCGCTTACGTTACCCGTGAGAACATTATGTTAGTCTCGATGGGATATGTCGCAGGAATTCCTTTGGGCTTCCTTTTGCACAGGTATGTAATGAGCCAGATAGCGATGGACATCGTAATGTATGACATGAGGATCACGTTCCTGAGCTACATTTACTCCCTGGCTTTTGTGCTGCTGTTCTCGACCGTTGTAAATCTCATCATGCGCGCAAAGATCGAAAAGATCGACATGGCGGAATCACTTAAGAGCGCAGAGTGATCTTTTTGCAAAGCAAAACAGGTGCCATTTAGGCACCTGCTTTTACATCATTTCTAATCTTGTGATCTTATTCTTCCGATTCGCCCATCCAGCTCTGGTGGTAATTCTTCCTTCTGTACTCTTCGGGTGTCATTCCGGTGCTCTTCTTGAATACCTGAATGAAGTGAGATTGGGATGAGAACCCCAGATAGTTCGCGATCGTCAGGGAAGACTCGTCAAGGTGCCTTAACATGTTGCAGGCTACATTGATCTTCTGGTCTCTTATATAGCGGCTTAACGTGATGCCCATCTCCTGCTTGAAGAGCTTGGACAGATAACTTGAATTAAGCGACAAAGAATCTGCAATGGATTCGACCGTGAGGTTCTCCTGGATGTGCGATCTGATGTAGTCGATGGCGACTACGATGTGACGTGAGACGACTCGGTTCTTGGAAAGATCGCTCATCTTGCGGCAATAGGAGCGCAGGAGGTCATTCTGGATAGCATAGACTTCATCGATAGTGCTTGCAGCATCGATGAGCTGGATGTAAATATCGCTCAGATTATATGCTACGGAGATCTCAAGTCCGGCCTCGATGCAGAATCTGCTGACGAGGGCAGTGAGAATGACAGTGTGGTACTTAACATTACGTACCTTATCAGGGCTTAAGATGCCCAAAGTCTGATTCTCGTGGATAGTCTTGAGCGCTTCTTCGAGTCTGTGGATATTACCGCTTGCTACGATCTCGTAGAAGCTGATCTCGTTATTATAAGCGACCTGACGGTTGCCGGATTCGCCTTCATCCATCAGTCTTTTTGCAAGTTCTTTTTCTATATTCATAGATCCGGTCCCCTTTTGGTTAAACGGACATTTTGATGTCTAATTTCTTAGAAAAATTGTATATTTCTTTTTGAAATGTGTAAAGCGTATTTGAGAAAATTTCAAGCCAGAAAATATTACAAAACTAACAAAACGGGGGCTTTGACCGCAAAACCTTATTGAGTTATTGCGCGAAAAGTAATAAAATTTTTAAGATAGAAAAGATGGAGGGATGTGCATTCATATGACCGATGAACTTAAAGACATAATCTATGCCGATTTGTTCAGATACACCGGTAATGCACGCCGCTATAAGAACATCTACGCATGCTATCTCGAAGAGAGAAGATCTTCCCCTGAATTCAGCTATATCAGCGTTATGAGGCGCACGCGCTTCTATGCTGACCAGATCAACAGATTTGACGGCATAAGGAAGAAGCTCTACCAGATCAAGTTCGCCGTAAGCAATTACAGACTCGACAAGCTGAGCCGTAAGTATCATTTCCAGATACCTTACGATACGAATATCGGCAAGGGATTCTATCTTGCGCATTTCGGACGTGTCATCATCCACCCCAAGAGCATCATCGGACATAACGTTAACGTATCAACTGGTGTTGTTATCGGTACACAGTTCAGAGGTAAGAGGAAGGGCGCTCCACATATCGGCAATTATGTTTGGATCGGTGCCAATGCCGTTATCGTCGGTAATATCAGGATCGGCAATAACGTTCTTATCGCTCCCGGCGCTTATGTCAACTTCGATGTACCGGACGGTTCTATCGTAATCGGTAACCCGGGCCTTATCAGAAGATCACCGGGCGCTACGCTCAACTATATCAACAACACAATCCTTTTCGACGAATACAATGTTCGTTCGGACGGAGTCAAGCAGTGGTAAATCCCTCATTTTACAGACACAACAGAGAGTTATTCGCCGCCGCGCTGCCGGATCGCACCGCGGCGTTGCTTTTCTCGGGCGACAATAAGCATATGTCGCTTGATACGGACTACAGATTCTTTGTTGACCGTAATTTCTTTTATCTGACGGGCTTGGAGAATCCGGGCTTTGCGCTCGTGATCTCTAAGATGAACGGCGAAGTCAGCACTTTTATCTACGCTCCTTCCAGAGATTCCATGAAGGAACGCTGGAACGGTAAACGCATGGATTTTGCTGATATCGCTGCCATCGCGGGACTTGATGTAAGTGAAGTGCTTGACCTTGAGAAATACGAAGAAAAAGAGTTCGAGCTCATAAAGAACGAAGATATCAATATCTGTCTTGATTGTTCATCTGTTATGGAGAAGCCTTTTGACCTGAAAGCCCGAATCGAGAAGGGCGGCAGAAAGGTCTCTGACTTATCTGAGATAACAACATCTCTGCGTCTTATTAAGCAGCCTTACGAGATCGATTCGATCAGGAAAGCCGCTCGCATCACTGAAGAAGCTATCGATGAGATGAGAAAGCTCATCCGTCCGGGTGTCTCCGAATATGAGCTTTATATAAAGCTTGAATATGAGATGGCCAGAAGGAGCACGATGAACTTCGCTTTTGAGACCATTGTCTCATGCGGCAGGAATGCTTTTTATCTTCACCACTCAGATCCGGAGAAGGACGGAGACGGCATCGCTCAAGAGGGTTCGTTCATTCAGATCGATGTTGGCGCCAGGTCAGACGGTTACTGCGCTGATATCTCCAGAGTTTTCTTTATAGGACAACCTACAGGAACTGACGACAGAAGGATGAAGTTGCTTGAACTTATCCGTGCGCTCCGGAAGGCCGCATTTGCTTACATCGCACCCGGAAAATCATTCTCCGGCCTTAATTCACAAATGTATGACATCACAGGCAAATGGCTTGCAGGACAAGGGCTTATACCTGATAATTTTGAAGAGGCGGATGTTCGCCGATATTATTGGCACAACACTTCGCACTTCCTCGGATTGGACGTCCATGACGTCGGACCGAGAGATAAGGAATTTACAGCAGGTAATTGCCTCGCAGTTGAGCCCGGTGTGTATATCCCCGAGTGGGGCATCGGTTTCAGGATCGAGGACGACTGCCTGGTAACTGAAGATGGCTGCCTGCTCCTGAGCTCCGGGAAGGACAGCCCGGAGGGAATAATTGCCGGAAAATCAGTCTAACGGAACCGCTGTTCTCGTTGCGGTATTGATAATCCTTATAGTGGTCCTCATTGCGGGACTGGTTTTCGCATGGTTTATTACCTTCACTGACAAGGCATACAAGAAATTGTTTAAGAGACCGAAGCCGCTTCCGCAGGTCGACAGATCTCCCCAGAAGATAGACAGAAGCACGATCATAGGACGCGGTAAGAACTGGTTTTATACATTCCACAACGAATGGCTCGGTGTCAGGACAACGTCTTTTGACGGGTGTAAGCTCTCAGGTTATTACAGACCTTCGTCAGATTCCACGTGCCGCAACATGGTGATCCTTGTTCACGGCTACGATGAATCGCCTGCAGAGATGGCTGCTTATGCCAGACTCATGATGCGCAAGGTACAGTGTCACTGCATAATTACCCACATGAGAGCCCACGGAATGAGTGGCGGCAAGAACTTCACCTGGGGACTTATGGAGAGTGTCGATCTCGATACTTGGTTTACCTTCACTAAAAGACGTCTCGGTAATAACTGCAGGATCTATCTGGTCGCGAGGGGAGCCGGCGCTACGGCATGTCTTCTTGCCGCACAGCAGAAGGAGTTTGACCAGAACGTCGTAGGCATTATCGCTGATTCGCCGATGACGTCTCTCACATCTTTCCTTAAGACAACGTTGCCGAACAGTACCAAGATCTCTCCTGATGCAGTAATAGGCCGTATCAGAAAGCTTGCCCAGCGTGATTACGGATTTGATATCAACCGCTGTGATGCGACGGATCATGCCAGTTCCATCAAGGTGCCGGTGCTCATTTTCCAGGGTGGGGAAGACGATGTCACAGTGCCTTCCTATTCGCGTGATCTGTATGATAATCTGCGCTGCAGAAAGAGAATGGTAATCGTAAATAACGCAAAGCACCTTGAATGTTATGAGAAGTCTCAGGCGATGTTTGAGCGCGAAGTGCAAAAATTCATTGAGTCTTGCGTGGTAAGACTTGTTAAAATCGGTCGATTGTAATTCTCATAAGTACTTGTAAAATATTTCACGGATTACAAGTATATGAGCGGAAAATACACTGACAAAAAATCTATGCTTGAAGGAAGCCTGTGGAATAAGATCCTCGGGTTTGCTTTTCCATTGGCTTTGACGGGAATACTCCAGCAGCTGTTTAATGCCGCCGATATTGCCGTAGTCGGTAACTTCACGGGAGATATGGGAGAGGTCGCGATGGCAGCTGTAGGCGCCAATACCCCGTTGATCGCTTTTGTAGTCAACTCGTTCCTCGGAATATCTCTTGGAACCAATGTCATTGTCGCGAACGCGGTAGGAAGGAAAGATGATGAGACTGTCCAAAAGGCCGTCCATACTTCCATGATCGTAGCTCTTTTTGGCGGAGTGGCTGTCGCAATACTGGCGCAGGTTTTCGCAGAGCCGATCTTAAGATCCCAGAACATATCCGAAGAGGCTGTTGATCTTGCCATTCTTTATTTCCGCATCTACATGGGTGGTCTTCCCGTGATCCTGCTTTATAACTTTGAAGCTGCGATCTTCAGGGGACTGGGCAATACCAAGATGCCTTTTGTGGCTCTCATAATATCGGGTATGGTCAACGTGCTTTTGAATTTATTCTTCGTAATTATCCTTGGCCGCACAGTTGACGGCGTCGCAACTGCAACAGTCATATCGAATCTTTTCAGCAGCCTTATCCTTTTGCACTTCTTAAGACATACCGATACTGCTGCCAGGTTCGATGTCAAAAAGCTGCGTGTCAGCAGATCTATCCTTGTTAAGATCCTGAAGATCGGAATCCCTGCCGCAATACAGGCGATGGTGTTTTCCACTGCGAACATCATTATCCAGTCGGCGATCAACAGTCTTGGAACGCTTGTTATGGCTGCCTCTTCAGCGGCATTTAACATCGAGATATTCTCTTATTATGTCCTGAACAGCTTCGGTCAGGCGTGCACGACTTTTACCGGTCAGAACTATGGCGCAAAGAAGATAGACAGATGCAAAAAAACATTGAAGCTTTGTCTGCTTGAAGGCATCGTTGTTGAAGGCCTGATGGTTTTGTTCCTTCTTTTGTTTGGCAAGTACATGATCGCTTTGTTCAGGCCCGATGATCCTGAACTTGTAGAGATCGGATATATTAGGGTAATGTTCATCACGACAGCGCATCTTTTCTCGCTCTTCTATGACGTAATGAGCGGCTATATGAGAGGCTACGGAATATCTTTGTCGCCAGCACTCGTTACGATGTTTGCCATATGCGGTACGAGAATCTTTTGGATATATGTTGTTTTCGCGCAGTATCATACATTCCCGAGCATCATGATCGTCTATCCCATAAGCCTGGGCCTCAATTCGATAGCGATGTTCATACTGCTCATGATAAAGCGTCCCGCTAAAAAACTCGGCAAACCGCAGACGGCATAAAATCTATATTTTAGATACTTGTAATAACAAATTTCTTGTTGTATATTTGTCGCGAAAACAGAATAACGGGGAGCTTTTACGGCTGAGAGGGATGAGATTCCGACCCGCTGAACCTGACGGATAATGCCGGCGTAGGGAACATATATGAAGATAAATTACCTCTTGCCATTGGCTTGTCTTAAGGGTTTGTGAAGTCCCCGGATTATTCAATTGACGGAGGTGTTTTTATGTCAAAAAACTCTTTGAAATCCTCACGTGAGTATATCCTCAAGATATCCACCGGTGGTGTATGCCTTGCGTTGGCATTCGTGCTCTCGCAGTTAAAGCTTTTCGAGATGCCTATGGGCGGATCTGTTACACCCGCATCGTCACTGCCTATCATCGTATATGGAGTTGCGTTCGGTCCTGTATGGGGATTCGTAATCTCGTTTATCTACAGCCTTTTGCAGCTTATCGGCGGTTATCTCTATACACCGTTCCAGGTTATCCTCGACTATACGATCGGATATACGGCACTTGGTTTTGCCGGTTTTGCTGCGCTTAATCCTGACAGCAGATCAAAGCTTCACGGTGCTCTTAACAGATTCAGAGGCGCATCGCTGCTTAAGATCCTTGCATTCACGGTAGTCGCATATGTTGTAAGATGCCTTAGTTCTGTTGCTTCAGGAGTTATCTTCTTCGGCGATTATGCAGCCGGTGCAGGATATGACAGCGCGTTTGTTTACTCACTGGTATATAACGGTTCATTCCTTTTGGCTGACCTTGCGATCCTCGGTGTTGTTATGGTCGTATTCTACATGGTTTTGCCTTCTTCGAGACAGGACAATACTATCGTTTCCATTCAGAAATTCACGGCAGAGTTCATCGGTACATTCGTCCTTGTATTCCTGGGCTGCGGTACTGCTATGACGGTAGGTTGCGACTCCGTTAACGGCGGAGGATACATCCTTACTGCTCTTGCTTTCGGTCTTGTAATCGTTGCTATGGCTTACTCTATCGGCAATATCTCCGGCTGCCACATCAATCCGGCGGTATCACTCGCGATGCTTATCTCCAAAAAGATGTCTATCGGTGACTTCTGGGGTTATATCGTTTTCCAGACTCTGGGTGCTGCTACAGGCGCAGGACTTCTTCAGTATCTGTTCAGCCTCTCAGGAAAGACAGATATGACAGGTACATATAATGCTGAAGGCGAGCTGACGGCATGGGGTCTTGGAGCAAACGGTCTTGCAGGTGTAAACGACAGCATTCCTGCGGCAATAATCATTGAAATCGTGCTTACCTTGATCTTTGTTCTTGCGATCCTCGGTGTTACGGACAGCAGGTTCAAGCACGGTTCTTTCGGCGGTATCGTTATCGGCTTTGCGCTCGTTCTCGTACACATCATGGGCATCGGTTTTACAGGCACGTCAGTTAACCCCGCACGTTCCATCGGACCTGCTCTTTTTGCAGGCGGTGCCGCGCTTTCCAATCTTTGGGTATTCATCGTTGCTCCTCTTGCAGGCGGCGCTCTTGCAGCCCTTATCTATATGGGTATCTCAAAGAGCCAGGAATCCAAGGCAGTTGCAGCAGAAGCTGAGACAGAAAAGAAGTCTGAAGACAAAGAATAAAAGGGATTGCTTTTGTAATCCTTTCACGTTAAGAAGTCCGGTCAGGTTTAAGAATAGCCCGGCCGGACTTTTTGATATTTGGCTCTAAGTCTTGAAGCTTATCTTCCCGATGTGTACTATTGGTCTCATGGCAGAGAGAAGACGCAAATCGAATAAGAAATTTATGTTGTTATCGGCGCTCGGTATCTTCATGGTCGTCGATTCACATACCTGGACTGCCTTTAATCTATTCGGTTCGTTTATCCCTTATAATTCGTTCTTTATGCCGATGTTCGTATTTATCTCCGGATATTTCAACAAGGTCGATTCTTCAACAAAACTCGGTAAATACACATTAAAGAAACTGAAGACACTTTTGCTTCCCTATGCCGGGATATCCCTGGCCGTATTCGGCCTGCAGTTCCTGATCAACTGGTTTAAGACAGGCGAGATACAGCCTGTCCCTTCAGGATATCTTTTGTATACGCTCGAAAACGTTATCACCACAGGTACACCTAACTCTCTTGCTACGCCGATGTGGTTCGTTATCACGCTTTTTGCGACATTGATGATATACGCGCTCTTAAAGAAACTGCTGGGCAGGATATGGAACAGTTACATCATGCTGGCAATCTTTACGGGTCTTCATCTCGGCGTTATCTATCTGACAAAGACCTCCGGCCCCGAGGATCTGACTTACTGGCTCCTGCCTCTTAAAGTACTGTTCTTTCTGCCGTTTCTGGAGATGGGAATTATCTACAGAGATCACCTCGAGGGCCTGCACACAAAGCTTACAGGCGGCGTTAAGATCGGCATCATGGCTGTGCTTCTCCTGTTCAACGTGGTCCGCACCATGTATCTGCCCAATGCTTATGATGTCGCATTTGACGATATCGGTGAGCTCTCGGGCTTTACAAGCCCTTACATCGTTACGCCTTTGATCTCTTCTATCGTGGGCATATTGTTCTGGCTTACTCTGGTAGATCTTATCGGCAAGCCTTTACAGGAGAGCAGATTCATTAACTTCATGTCCTGCAACACGTTCTGGATAATGGGCTTTCACATCGCGTTCTTCAACATCTTAAACTGCATACTGATGTTCATTAACGAACACATCGTTGACGTGCTTTACTTTGATACCGAATTCTTCCGGGAATCCGAATGGTACAGGTGGGAGCTCGTCGACAGCTTCAAGATGGTCTATGTTGTCATCGGAATCTTAGGCCCGCTTGGGCTTAAATGGATCTTTGATAAGCTTGTCCTGGCCAGTGGAAAAATCTTTAAGAAAAAAGCTGCCCCGCATCAGTGAGCAGCTTTTATTTACTTGGTGATCTGTCCTTTTCTGTACCGCCCGAAAAGAATTCCGTCATCGACATACTTATCAGCCTGTGATACCCACATGGGGAATTTGCCTGTTGCAAGAGCCGTCTGGCCGTTTAACATTCCCGTGTGGAATGAGATGTGGCGGAACTGGCGAAGTACGAGCTCTAATCTCGTGTGCTCGCAGTTCGGAGGGCACTCGTAGAGCATCTCATCCGTGAGTGAATCGATGTAGTCGTAAGTCTTCTTTTCGATCTGCGCGAGATACTCCAGAAGCTGTTCATCAGACAGCACTACAGATGTCGGATTGTCAGGGTTATCCATGCCTTCTTCGTGGAACGAGGGCTCAGTGTAATCGCACGGATTTATGAACCATTTGTCCGCGGAATGAAGCGCGTGGTATACCCAGCGCCAGCAGGGCGCGCCGCAGATCACGGCATCGCGGTCGTAGGTCTGAATGGATGTCCTGATATTGAGAAAATTCGGTATAACCATTTCTCTTATTACTTTGCATAGATCATTCATAGTATTACCTCCCCTAATAGAGTATCACGAGCCCGTGAAATCGTACTTCCTTACGCCGAGCATCCAGACAGCGTAGCTCAGGAAAAAGAACACCAGTCCGATGAGAGGTGACAGCCATGTAAGGAGCGGGACTTCGTCAGGCTGCAGCAGGACAAGGCTCGGGTAGTAAGCGACGAACGCGATGGGGATCACGAACGTGAAGATCGCCTTGAAGACTTCGTTGAAGATGCTCGCCGGATATTTCGCAAAATCCTTGAACCTGAACATGATTACCATGACGTAGCCTGAACCCTGGATCCAGAAGCATGTGGCGGCTGCGACGTTCATCATGGCGATCATGAAGAGCGAGGCAGTAAGGAGGAAAAGAACTGCCTGTGCCACCGTGATGAACGTGACCGGGATTCCGATCTTTGCCCAAGCATAGACGAGAGTTGCGATTCCGAATGCAAACTGCCCCAATCCCTTAACGTCGAAGACTTCAGACATGAAGTAGAAGAAGACGTTGACGGGCCTGAAGCAGTATTTGATGAAGTCGCCCGAATATACCATTGATCTCAGGTTCCAGTTGTTGTCGAAGAAGCACTGCACGGGTGTAAGTGCTATCAGCGAGAAGCCGTAGAGGAACAGCATATGGTTTAAGTCCCAGCCGTTGATCGTAGGGAAGTTATGGAACAGCACGATGAACGTTACAAAGCCTGCAAGATTTGTCATTATCATGCCGATTGTGGATATCACGAAGTCGGCGCGGTAGCTCATCTTGCTCTTAAGATCCTGCACTAAGATCTTGCGGTATATGGAAAGATAGAATTTAAGACCTCTTTTCTTAGACATGTCTTTAACCTCCGTTTACCGTAATTCTCTTAACAGCATGGTTCCAGAATAAGATCCCTGCGATGTACAGGATCACGCACCAGCCGAGCTGCATGCCATACATTTTGGCAAGGCCAAGCCATGTGTCCGAGCCGCCTTTTTCGAGCAGTACCTGCAAAGGAATGTCATAGATGGCGCGGAAGGGCAGCCAGCTGATGACCGTGCGGATGCTGTCAGGGAAGAATGCCAGAGGGATCGAAGCGCCCGACAAGACGAGTACGATCGTCTCTTTGACGATGTTTACGCCCCATGTCGATTCGGTGTAAAGGCAGATCGTTGCGACTAAGATCTCGATCGAGAAGTTGACCACGAGCGCGAAAACCACCGAGATCAAAAACCACAGCAGATTGAGGCCCATAGGGATCGCACCTTTGGTGACGATCATGACCACGATGAATGTGGGGATGAATGCCAGGACGAACTGTGCGACGTGCGAACCTGAGTAACTCCAGAATGTGTAAGTCCTGAAGCTCATGGGCTTTAGAAGGTCAAGGATGATCTTGCCTGACTGTATCGAACGGCTCATGTCCCAGACGACGAACATCTCGAGGAAGTTGAAGAGCGCCGTCGCTAGGATCAGATAGATCATTGTGTCGTTAAAGGTCATGCCGTTAACGACATCTACTCCCGATGAAGCGTAGACCGCTTTCCAGAGGAAGTATACTAGCACTAAGTATATGAGGTTCGCGAAAAGCGTGACCGCAGTGCCCAGCCTGAAGTGCAGGGATTCCATGATCCCGGCGCGCATCAGGGCTATGTATTTACGGATCGTCATTTCGTGCCTCCCTCATAGAGCTTCTTGATGACCTCTTCTGTTGAGATCTCCTGAAGCTGGATATCTTTTACTTTGTGCGACTTCTGATACTCAGTGATGACGGTCATTACGTCAGTGGTCTTCTCGTCGATCAGGGTCTCTTCCCATTCGTCTTTATTGTCGAGCCTTACCCTCAGAGTCCTGTAAGAACCGAAGTACGACTTCAAGTGTTCTATATCGTTGTCGTAGATCCTCCTGCCCTTGTCGATGATGATGATCCTCTTGCAAAGGGCATCAACGTCACCCATGTCATGAGTGGTAAGGATAACAGTAGTTTTCTTTTCCCTATTAAGGCCAAGGATAAGATCACGGATCTTGGACTTCATCGATACGTCGAGACCGATCGTGGGCTCATCGAGAAAAACGATCCCCGGGTTATGCAGGAACGCAGCAAGGATGTCGCTTAATGTTCTCTGGCCTAAAGACATCTGACGTACTGTCTTGTGAAGGACAGGCTCGATATCTACAAGAGATCTGTAGAGCTCGATCATCTCCTCATAATCTTTTTGGGGAACCATATAGAGATCTCTTAAGAGCTTGAAGGATTCGATCAGGGGCAAAGACCACCACAGCTGGCTTCTCTGACCGAAAACGACTCCGATGTTCTCACAGTTCTTGGTCCTGTCTTTGTAGGGAACAAGGCCGTTTACGAGAATTTTGCCGGATGTCGGTTCGAGCACGCCTGTCATCATCTTGATGGTCGTTGACTTGCCTGCGCCGTTTGGCCCTAAGTATCCTACGATCTCGCCTCTATTAACTGTGACCGTGACATCTTTTACTGCTGAGATAGTCTTGTAGTCTCTCGAGAAAAGGTCCCTGATGCTGCCTTTAAGGCCTTCGTGACGGTTTAACACCTTGAAGTCCTTACAAAGATTTTCCATTACTATAGCTTCCTGTGACATATTGTTCACTCCTCTTTTCTGACCGTGCGCCGCGCACGGATCCAAGTTATTGATTTTCTGTTCGATTACAAGTATATTGTTCATAAAGGCCCGAATAAACCGCTTTTAAGGCTTGTTTTAATAACAATATTCTACGCAGATGGAAGATTGTTATAGTTTTAAAGAAGGCGAGGAAAGATTGTTATGAAGAAAGAAGTCATGGGACTTATCGTCAAACGCGAAGACGGTTCCGAGATAGTTAACTACGATGATGATTCTTTTCCCTCATATATTTACGAAGGCTGGGTAGCTCCTAAATGCACCTGGGCAAATGTGCCGCACTACCATCCGGACATCGAGATGGTGGCTGTCACTGAAGGCAAGATGGCTTATTCTGTCGACGGACGCACCATTATGCTTCATGAGGGCGATACGCTCTTCGTCAATGCCAACCGTATCCATTACAGTATCTGTCTGGATGATAAGGTCGCGAAATACGTTATCTTCGTAGCTGACCCTGCGGTCCTGAACTCTTCTATAGCAGTCGAGATGAAGGCGCTGATGCCGATACTGAATAACCCCGAACTGTCGTATATCAGATTCCGCGACATCAACGAGCGCACCGAGAATATGTTTGAACTGATGATGAAGCTCCCTTCGGTAAGACACGATCCGTTTCAGATTACGAAGACATTTTTCGAGATTTGGGAACTTCTTCTGGAGCAGAGCAGGACTTACGGCATGGTCGAATCTGAGGTGCTTTCTGATACGCATCAGCACGCGTTTAAACAGATGATGTACTTTATCCAGCAAAACTATAAAGATCCGATCACTCTTGAGCAGATCGCAGAGAGCGGCAATATCAGCAAGTCATTATGCAACAAGCTTTTTAACCAGTATGTAGGTGAGTCTCCGATCAATTATCTTCTTCATCTGCGCTCAAGAAAGGTTGCGGAATATTTAAGGAGTTCCTCCGGCAGCCTCGCTGAGATCGCATCACTGACAGGCTTTAACGGTGTCAGCTATATGTCTGAGACATTCAAGAAAATGTTCGGTCAGTCGCCAAGAGAGTACAGGAAAACATGGACTTCTCAGACCGGTGAATCCGATCCCGGAAATAAATGACAGTGTGAATGTTATATCCGGGATGTAAAATAGATTGATCAGGGGGATCAAATATATGTCAGACTTACTCAAAAAGATCAATTCTTTAGCGCTCTTCGGAGGGCTCAGACAGAAGGACCCGCTCAAGAGTCTTTGCACATTCTTAAAGGCTACGGAGACACCCGGCACTAAGCTCGAAGAGGTAATAGAGGCATACAGTGAGTTCGTAAGATCGATCTATATGGTAAGACCTGACGCGGATTTCTCAGGTGCCCTGTGGGATATTTTAAAAGAAGATGACAACGCATATTTCAGGATCGCCGCTCACAATATGCTTGCAGAGAAAAACGGCGAACAGCCTGTTAAGATCAGCCGCCTGATGGAAGTTGAGGTCGAGCGTGAGCTGGATCTTCTTACGGTTATCGGCAACACTTCTTATATCGATCTGCAGAACTTTTTCTACTACGACGGTCACATCGCGCAGTTCAAGACGACCGGCATCGATATGAAGAAGAGGTATATGAATTATCTGTCGCCGGAAGAATAGCAGGGCGCTTGTAAAAGGATCTCCTGATACGGAGCAGTACTCATAAGATCATTCCCTCGAAAACCGAATCACAGTATCTTACCGTGCCCATTGCGTCTTTTGCGTATGCATCGGCGCCAATCTTGTCGGCATATTCGGGCGTCATGACGGCGCCGCCGACAATGACTTTGGTGTCGGGCTTTTTCTCGCGCATAAGCTTTATAGTCTCTTCCATTGAGGCTACCGTTGTGGTCATGAGGGCAGAGAGCCCTACAACGCGTATGTTGTTCTCGATAGCGCAGTCGACTATGACTTCAGGCGGTACGTCTTTGCCTAAGTCGATTACGTCGTAGCCATAGTTCTCGAGCATTACCTTGACGATGTTCTTACCGATGTCATGAATGTCGCCTTTTACTGTTGCGAGGATGACCTGGCCTTTGGTTGTTCTGGGCTTGTCGGCCATTGCTTCCTTAACGACTGCGAAGGCAGCCTTTGCAGCATCTGCGCTCATGAGTAGCTGGGGAAGGAATACGGTGCCTTTCTCAAAGCCCTTTCCTACTCGGTCGAGAGAAGGGATCAGCTCAGCGTCTATTATCTCGAGTGAGTCTCTGCCTGAAGCGAGTTCTTCACGCATTGCTTCGGAGGCTCTTCCGACGACACCTCTCTCGATTGCTTCACCGAGAGTGAGGACAGCGACGGATGATGTGCCTGATGATTTCGCGCTTGCGACAGATGAAGTGCCTGCAACATAGTCCTTAAATGAAGTAATGAATTCAGTAAGGTTCGGGTCGAGATTCATCAGCGCGTTAAATGATCTGTAGGATGCCATCATGGGGCCGTTGCAGGGATTGATGATTGCGCAGGACAGACCGTTCTGCATAGCCATCGTGAGAAAGTGCGAATTGACGAGTTCGCGGGCTGGGAGGCCGAATGAGATATTCGATACACCGAGAATGGAATGGCCGTCAAATTCATCTCTTACACGCCTTACAGTGTCGAGCGTAGCAATAGCGGAATTCGGGTCAGATGATATTGTCATGGCGAGGCCGTCAATGACGATATCCTTTCTGGGAATGCCGTACTTGTCGGCAGCTTCGTAGAGGCGCTTTGCGATTGCAATTCTGCCGTCGGATGTCTCAGGAATACCGCCTTCATCAAGAGGAAGTGCAACGAGAACGCCGCCGTACTTAGCGACAAGAGGCATAACGGCCTTGATGTTCTCTTCCTTGCCGTTGACCGAGTTGATCATGGGCTTTCCGTTGTAGATACGCATGCCGCGCTCTAATGCTTCGATATTGGTCGTGTCGATCTGGAGAGGAAGGTTCGTGACGGACTGGATTTGAAGGATAACGTTCTCCATCATGGAAGGCTCGTCGATCTCAGGAAGACCTACGTTGACGTCAAGGATGTGTGCGCCGGCTTCTTCCTGCTTCAGAGCTTCGGTGAGAAGATAATCGATGTTATTATCGCGCAGGGCCTGCTGGAGCTTTTTCTTACCTGTAGGATTGATCCTCTCGCCGATGATGACAGGCTTTTTGCCGATCTCAACGCAATCGGCAAAGCTCGTTACATAGGTGGTGTTCTTCGCGGCAGGAACGGTGAAGGGGATCTCCTTAACTGTCTTTATCATGGTGCTGATGTGGTCAGGTGTGGTGCCGCAGCAGCCGCCCATGACGTGCACACCGAGCTTTGCGATATCACCCATGATCTCTGCGAATTCCTGAGGGTCAACATCGTAAACGGTCTTGCCGTTTTCTGTTCTCGGAAGACCTGCGTTAGGGTTAACAACGATAGGAAGTGAGCAGCACTTCACGAGGCGCTCTGCGATCGGGAGCATCTGCTTAGGTCCGAAGCCGCAGTTGATGCCGATGGCATCGACCTTAAGACCCTCGAGCATTGCGACAGTTCCTTCTACACCGCCGCCTGTAAGGAGCTTACCTGTCTCGTCGTAGACCATTGTGACGATGATGGGCAGGTCACATACTTCTTTTGCAGCAACGACTGCTGCCTTGGCTTCATATGAGTCGCTCATTGTCTCGATGACGACCACGTCTCCGCCTGCTTCGTAGCCTGCTTTTATTATCTCAGCGAAAACGTCAACAGCCTCATTGAAGGGGAGATCTCCCATGGGCTCTAAAAGTTTTCCTGTAGGGCCGACGTCGATAGCAACGTATGCGTCATCTTCACGGCCTGCTTCTTTCCTGGCCTGTTGGCAGAGTTTTACGGCTGCCGTAACTATCTCGGGTACGTTGTCGAACTTAAATCTGTTTGCACCGAAAGTGTTCGTGTTTACGATGTTTGATCCTGCTTCGAAATATCCTTTGTTAAGGTTCTTGATGTCCTCTGGTCTGTTAAGATTCCAGAGTTCCGGGAGCTCACCGCCTTTAAGACCGAGTTTTTGAAGAATTGAGCCTGTACCTCCGTCACAGAATAACCATTCTTTACCGAGTCTTTCGCGTAAGGTCATATATCAAGCCCTTCCTTTTGAGAATTCACATGTTTTATGCATATTGCAGTTTCCGCAGCCTGCGCATCCAGGGCATCCGGCAGCTTTGGGATCCCTGCAGATACCGATGATGGCGGAAACTGATTTTGTGGGGACCATGAGGAGCGAGTCCGTAAGCTCGATGCCTATCTGCTTGCTTATGTCGAGAAGCCTGAACCAGTCCTTCTGGTGTTCCAGCTTTAAGTCACCGTAACCTGGTGAGAAGCGGGGTCTTAAGAAATAACCCTTTGCTTCGTATTGTTTCTTAAGTCTGTCATTCTCATCATCTAGGAATGCTTCGATGGCAGCAGCACCCGCAGCCTGATAGACGGAAGCTTCGGCAGCTGATGTGACGCTTGCTCTTCTTACGAGCATATCGCAGGAAGGTCCTATCGTCGCAGCCAGAAGGATAGCTCCGCAGCAGTCCTTAAGGTTCCTTGCAAGAGATTCTGACTCCAGATTTAAGTCTTCGTTATCGGCATGGATAATGACAGACTTCTCGTTAACATCGATAAGGTATTCCTTCGATACGATGCGCGGATGTGACTGTGTGCTCAGACGGTCGATCGCTTTATCAATCAATGCCTGCATTTCGGGCGCAATCTCAGAGATACCGTGGTAGCCCATGTATCTTTGAACTTCTTTGGCCGGGATGTCTACTCCGAGAGGCATTAATCGATGATTCCTTTGAGGTTGTAGAGAATATCGGAAGCGACGTCGGGCTTATTCATCGAGTAAACATGAATATGCGTGATGCCGTTAGCGATAAGGTCTATGATCTGCTCTGTCGCATAAATGATGCCTGCCTGGCGCATAGCGACGGGGTCATCGCCGAATCGGTCAACGATGGCCTTAAAGCGCTCCGGGACACTGGTGCCCGAGAGCTGGACAGATCTGGATAACTGCTTTGCTGTCGTAATCGGCATGATGCCCGGAACGACAGGGACATTGATGCCTACATCCTTAACCCTATAAAGGAAGTTGTAGAAGATATTGTTATCGAAAAACATTTGCGTTGTAAGGAAATCGCAGCCTGCGTCAACCTTTTCTTTGAGAAAGTGGATATCTTCCGACTTGTTGGCTGACTCAATGTGTCCTTCGGGATAGCATGCTCCGCCGATGCAGATATCGGGGTCTAAAGACCTGATCTCTCTTACGAGATCCGAAGCGTGCTCAAAATCATGGCAGACGATGCCGTCCTTGGGAAGGTCGCCTCTTAATGCCATTACGTTATCAATGTTATTCTCGCGGATCTGGCGGATCATATTTGCGACATGCTCCTTGGTGGAAGCAACGCAGGTAAGGTGGGGCATTACGGAAACGCCATGAAGATTCTTGATGTCGGATGCGACTTCTACAGTTAGCTTGGAAGTGGAACCTGCCGCGCCGTATGTGACTGACATGAATGAAGGACCCAGAGCCGCGATAGCGCCTGCAGCAGTCTTAACTTCGTTTAATCCTGTCTCCTGCTTAGGCGGGAATACCTCGAAAGAGATCGTGGGGGTCTTATCGGCAAGTATTTTGTTAATCTTCATAAAATTCACCTTTTCAAGCCAAAATTATTTAAATAATCATAGTTACACAAGAGTATACATCAAAAGAAGTCTTTAGATTATAATCATTTCGACATAAACAGCAATTACACATGTATGCTGATTTTTATGATTTTTCGGAGGTTAATAATGAAGAAAATACTCGCAATTATCGTAGCCTTAGCTACTACAATGGCTTTTGCTACAGCATGTAATGAGAAGACGGATGTATCTGATGCGTCAAATACTGAAGCTGAGACATCAGATACTCAGGCATCTGAGTCATCAGAAGATACTGAGGCTACTGAGCCCAGCACAGCCGAATCCGACATGCTCGACCGTGCAGGCAACGGCATCGTACTGCCTGAGAAGATCGAGAAGATCGTATCCATGGCACCTTCCACAACACAGGTCCTTATCGAGATCGGCCTTGCTGACAAGATCGTAGGTATCGACACAAACTCAGTAACTTATATCGCTGATCTTTCCGCTGATGTTGCACAGTTCGACATGATGTCACCTGACAACGAAGCAATCGCTGCTCTTGATCCTGACATCGTCTTCACTTCAGGAATGAGCTCTGCAGGCGGCACATCTCCTTTCCAGTCACTCATTGACAGTGGCGTATGTGTTGCTGACATTCCTTCTTCTGCTTCCATCGCAGATATCGCTGAAGATATCCGCTTCATCGGAACCGTAACAGGCAAGGAGTCTGAAGCAGAGGATCTCGTAGAGGCTATGAATCTTTACATCTCTGCAGTTGAAGATATCGCAAAGACAGTACCTGAAGGCGAGAAAAAGACAGTCCTTCTCATGATGAACGTTCCTTCAGCTGAATTCCCTACTATCTATACTGTAGGTAAGGGCACATACATGGACGAGATGTTCGGTATCATCGGTGCAGAGAACGCATTTGGCAGCCAGGAAGGATGGCTTTCCATCTCCATTGAGGAGGCTCTTGCAGCAGATCCTGACGTAATCCTTATGGACTGCAACTGGATGCCCGGTGCTGACGAAGCAGTTAAGGCTCTTGAAGGCTGGGAGAATGTAACGGCAGTTAAGAACGGTGATGTATATCAGATCGATGAGGATCTCTGCTCACGTCCTAATCATCACGTAGCAGAAGCTTGCGCTGAGTGGGCTAAGTGCATATATCCCGATCAGTTCAACGAATTCAACATGACACTTGAACTGATGGCTGAAGCTGCTTGATCTTTTTAGAGTTGAGAATAGTATGAATAAGAAGGGCACAGGACTAAAGATAGTAATATCGGCAGTCCTGTGCCTTTTTATACTTGTTGTCTGTATCAGGGCAGGAAGCGTATATATCTCACTTAAAGACCTGTTCGGCATCATTGGAGGCCATTTAACGGGAAAAGGCACCCCCGAAGGCGTTGCTCCTATGATGGATTCTATCTTCTGGACGATCAGGATGCCCAGAGCGCTCTGTGCATTTATGGTTGGCGGAGCCTTGTCTATAAGCGGCGCCTGCATGCAGGCGCTTTTGCAGAATCCCTTGGCATCGTCTTATACCTTGGGTGTATCTTCCGGTGCATCGGTGGGCGCGGCCCTGGTCCTCGTTACCGGTATAACTCTTCCGGTATTTACGAATTTCACGCTCCCGTTCGCGGGATTTGTTTTCGGACTTTTGACAGTAACGGCAGCTATACTTATGGCGCGTGCAATCGACAGGAGCATATCTAACACTACGGTCGTATTGATAGGTATGGTCTTGTCGCTTTTTGTAAACGGCGTTTTGAATCTGCTCTCGACCTTTGACGATGCGCATTCCAAACAGCTTTATCTGTGGATGATGGGTTCCTTCTCCGCAAGGGGCTGGAAGCACTGCGCGGTGCTTTTCCCGGTGTGCATCATATGCTTTATAGGACTTATGCTCATGTCGCGGAAAATGGACATCATGAGCTTTGGCGATCTCCAGGCGCAGGCCATGGGCGTAGACGCAAAGAAGACCAAGATCGTTTCCATCCTTATCTGCGCATTGCTTACAGGTATATCAGTAGCTTTCACGGGTGTAATCGGTTTTGTTGATCTCGCTGCTCCGCATGTAGTAAGAAAACTCTTTGGCCCCGCGCATAAACTCGTACTGCCGATGTCGTTCATCTATGGCGGTGCTTTCATGGCTTTGTGCGACCTGATATCAAGGACGATCTTATCTCCCCGTGAGATACCCGTCGGCGCAGTTACGGCGCTCATCGGCGCTCCTTTCTTCGCTTATGTTTTCTTTGTTTCACGGAGGAAAACAAGATGAAGATCGAAGTTAAGAACATGACAGCATATTATGGCAAGACTGAGATCCTTCACGACATCGATCTTGAGATCAATGCCGGCGAGAAGGTCTTTATCGGAGGTTCGAACGGTTCGGGCAAGACAACACTTTTAAGAGTGCTGGCCGGTATCATTCCTCACAAAGGAGAGGTCAAAGTTGACGGTAATGAGATATCTTCAATGAAGCGCAGGGAAGCAGCTAAGCTCATCTCGCTTATGCCTCAGACGAGCGATATCTATTTCCCTTACTCGGTATATGAGACTGTACTTTTGGGAACTTATGCTTCGTCCGGAAGCGCGTTCGGCGGTATCAACGCAAAGGATATTGAATACGCGGTTAAATGTATGGAAGACTGCGGAGTTATTGAGCTTAAGGATAAGCACCTGGACGAGCTCTCGGGCGGACAGCTCCAGAGAGTGCTTCTGGCAAGGACTTTTGCCCAGAGATCACCTTTCCTCTTCCTCGATGAACCGGGCAATAATCTCGATATTAAGTACAGGGCGGAGCTCTGCGACAAGCTCAATAAATGGGCAGAGGAGAGGACAGCTGATATCCCTAATTCGCTGGTGTGTGTTTTCCATGACTTAGAGCAGGCCAGAAGATGCTGCACGAGGGCTGTAATGATGAAGGACGGACGCATTATATACGATGGTGACATAAGTAACGGAACAACGCCCGAAATGCTCCTTAAAATCTATGATTTTGACGTAGCTTCCTACATTGATAACAAAAATACGCTTTGATAGTATAGTGGCGATTTACAAACAGGAGGGGTGTGAATATGGGTAAATCAAAGGCCAAGAAGAAGGTAACTTTCAAGGAGTTCCTGGCTTCCAAGGATATCAAGGTATCTGCTAAGACTTATTTTGTTGATGCGATGGGCGGTATGGCCCAGGGACTTTTCGCATCGCTGCTTATCGGTACGATCCTTTCAACGATCGGTAAATATCTCGGCATGGTCCAGGTTCCTGCGATCGAAAGACTCGCTCATTTTATTTCGCAGGCCGGCTCGCTTGCTTCTGCTGTTACAGGTGCTGCTATCGGTGTCGGAATCGCTGCAGCTCTTAAGGCGCCTATGCTCGTCATGGCTTGTGCCGCAATAGTCGGACAGTTTGCCAATGCTTATCCCGGTAAGCCTTATGCAGCAGGCCCGTTGGGTGTATTCTTCGCAGTCATCGTTGCTGTAGAATTCGGTAAGATCGTCTCAAAGGAGACTAAGGTAGATATCCTTGTTACTCCTATTGTTTCTTTAGGCTGCGGTTTCCTTACAGGTTATCTCTTATGCCCTCCGATCGCCATCGCAATGAACTGGCTGGGAACATTCATAAATGAAGCTACAAAGCTCCACCCGTTCTTAATGGGTATCGTTATCTCGGTTGTCGTAGGTGTTATCCTCACACTTCCTATCTCTTCTGCAGCTATCTGCGCTTCCATAGGTATCGCAGGTATCGCAGGCGGCGCTGCTCTCGCAGGATGCTGCGCACAGATGGTCGGCTTCGCAGTCGCATCCTACAGAGAGAATAAGTGGGGAGGCATTGTCTCACAGGGTCTCGGAACATCAATGCTCCAGATGCCTAACATCGTAACTCACCCTCAGATCTGGATCCCCGCAACTCTTGCTTCCGCGATCACAGGCCCTATGGCAACAATGATCTTCAAGCTCGAGTGCACCGGCGTTTATGCCGGCATGGGCACATGCGGTCTTACAGGTCCTATCGGATGCTTCACCGCAATGTCTAAGTCCGGTACATTAAATGGCTGGGCATGGCTCGGAATGTTCTGCATCTGCCTGTTTACACCGGCTGTTCTCTCACTCCTGTTCAGTGAGATTATGAGAAAATTCGGCTGGATCAAGCCCGGTTACATGAAGCTTCAGGGATAATACTTTGCAAATCAAATTGTAGTATTTGCATATTTTTCCCTCAAGTTTTCCGCAAAAACAAGGAAGAATTGCCACAGCCGGATTTGAAAACAATCGATTATAATCTGGTTGTGGATATTAGGAGATAGGTGCCGGATAGACATTGGGATTGTGACGGTAACCATCCTAACTAAGCATTAAATAGTTTTTTGTTTCGGCAGCGCGGTTCCCATTGGGAGCCGCGTTTGCTTTGTATATATCCCGGACTCGAAAAAGTTGTGCTTTTTTATATCGGCCTTCTGTGGTAAAAGTAGCGTATAAAAAACTGTTTTCGCGAGGTTAATATGCCACCCGGAGGAAGAGGATTCGGCGGCCCCATGGGAGGCCAGTTCCTTACAGAAGAAGAGAAGGCCAATCAGCCCAAAGTAACGCCTGAACTGCTCAAAAGGGTATTCTCATACCTCAAGCCCTACACCAAGCAGCTGGTGCTCGTTTTCCTGTGCATAATCGCATCGTCTTTTCTGACGCTCTTACCGACAGTCTTAACCGGTAAGATCGTTGACGAAGGACTCCTAAAAAAAGACTTAAGGGCACTCATCTATTACATTGTTCTCTCGCTCATCGTAACGCTCATCGCAAGTCTTATCGGTGTTGCCGAGACCTATATCAATACTTGGATCGCGCAGCACATTACATTTGATATGCGTAACCAGATGTATTCGCATCTGCAGAAGATGAGCCAGAAGTTTTTCACGACGAATAATCAGGGCGATATCATCACCAGAATGACCAGCGACATTGACGGCGTTAAGTCAGTCATTACGAACACCTTCAGCAGTATTCTGAGTAATTCCATAACGCTCGTAATCGCATTGGTCGCGATGTTCCAGAAGAACTGGATACTCGCTCTGGTAGGAATAATCATTGTGCCCATCTTCACTCTGCCTACGAGGAAAGCAGGCAAGAAGAGATGGTCTCTTACCAACGAATCGCAGGCTGTAAATGATGAGGTAAACGGCATCCTCAACGAGACTTTGTCCGTCAGCGGCCAGCTCCTCGTAAAGCTTTTCGGCAAGGAAAAGTATGAGTACATCAGATACGAGAATGCCAACCGCAAGATGATCGGGCTTAACATCAAGGAGAGCATGGCAGGCAGATGGTTCAGAGTTATCCTTACTACTTTCACGACAATAGGCCCGATGCTCATCTATCTTGCAGGCGGTATCCTTATGATGAAGTACGATTCGAATATCACGATCGGTGACATCACGGTGCTTGTAGCGCTCCTCGGCAGGATGTATATGCCGGTCAACAGTCTTTTGAATATCCAGGTCGAATGGATCAGATCGATGGCACTGTTCAAGCGTATCTTCGATTATTTCGATATCCCTGTGGATATTAAGAACGCCAACGATGCTGTTGCGCCTGAGAAGGCTGTAGGCGATGTTGTTTTTGATCACGTTGAGTTCTCTTATGAAGAGTCCAAAAAGATCCTCAAAGACATCAGCTTCACCCTTAATGCAGGCAAGAGCATCGCGATCGTCGGTCCTTCAGGCTCCGGTAAGAGTACGATCGTAAATCTCATACCGCGTCTTTATGACGTTGACAGCGGAAGCGTTACGTTCGACGGTATAGATGTCAGGAAGCTCGATCTGACATTCTTAAGAAGCCATGTCGGCGTTGTCTCGCAGGAGACTTATCTTTTCAACGGAACGATCAGGGATAACCTCCTTTATGCCAAGCCCGATGCCACTGAAGAAGATATGATCGGCGCCCTTAAGAAAGCGAATATCTGGGACTTTGTTGAGAAGCAGGAGAAGGGTATCGATACCGAAGTCGGCAACAGAGGCTTAAAGCTCTCGGGCGGTGAGAAGCAGCGCATCTCTATCGCGAGGATAATACTGAAGGATCCTACGGTGTTTATTTTCGATGAGGCTACTTCGGCTCTCGATTCGATATCCGAAAAGAAGATCCAGGATGCGATAGACCCGATCATAAGATCCAAGACAAGTATCCTCATTGCTCACAGACTCTCTACTATCCTTGCTGCTGATGAGATATTGGTAGTTAAGGACGGAATCATCGCTGAGCGCGGTACACACAAAGAACTCCTCTCCAAGGAAGGTGTTTACCGTGAGCTCTACGAGACACAGTTCAGCAAGGCTCTTGTCGAGGAAGACGGTGTTTCCGAACTAGAGCAGTACATCTGGGGTGTGCAGCCTGGTGACGAGCCTCATGAGGAAGTTTGATCTCTGACTCGTGCAAAATCCCTATGGATTTTCTGCCCGGAGCCTCCGATTCGTACATTTGTCTATGCTAATGCCCGTATTAAAAATCAAAAATATAGTATAATTTCTTTTTGGGTAAACCCAGGAGGATAGATACAGAAAATGACAAAACCTTATTCAGCAACCGCTGATCAAATAGCAAAAGAAATAGACACAGACCTGGTAAAAGGCCTGACTTCCGATGAAGCATCATTAAGATATGCCAAGAACGGTCCAAACTCTTTAGGTGAAGAGAAGAAGGTTCCGCTCTGGAAAAGATTCCTTGCGCAGTTCGCTGATGCGATGGTAATAATCCTCATAGCGGCTGCAGGTCTTTCAGCCTACATGGCTGCAAAGAGCGGCGGCGGATTCGAAGAGTGGATAGACGTTATCGTCATCCTTGCGATCGTAATCCTCAATGCGGCTCTGGGTGTTTACCAGGAGGGTAAGGCAGACCAGGCTCTCGCTGCTCTTAAGAAGATGAGCTCTCCCAAGACAAAGGTCATCCGTGACGGTAAGATCGTACTGGTTGATTCTGAGAATGTCGTTGTCGGTGATGTAATCGCAATCGACGCAGGCGACTCGATCTCAGCAGACATGAGACTTATCGAATCAAGTTCTCTTAAGGCTGAGGAAGCATCTCTCACAGGTGAGTCAGTCGCAGTCGAAAAGGATGCCGCGGCAGTTCTTCCCGAAGACTGCTCTCTGGGCGACCGCAAGAACATGCTCTACATGGGTACCGCTGTTACTTACGGCAGAGCCAGAGGCGTTGTAGTCGCTACGGCAAGAGACACAGAGCTCGGTAAGATCGCAACTAAACTCACAAACATCGAAGACGAGCAGACACCTTTGCAGAGGAATCTCAACAAGCTCGGAAAGATCCTTGCCGTTGTGTGTATCGTAGTCTGCATCATCGTTCTGCTCGTAGATATCTTTGTTCAGAAGCAGCCCTGGGAAGACGCTCTCATGACTGCAGTCTCACTCGCAGTTGCTGCGATCCCTGAAGGTCTTGCGGCAGTAGTTACCATCGTTCTGTCGATCGGTATGACCAAGATGGCAGAGAGCAATGCCATCGTTAAGAGACTCCTTGCTGTTGAGACATTAGGCTGCGTAGACGTTATCTGCTCAGATAAGACAGGTACTCTTACACAGAACCAGATGACCGTTAAGGTCCTTTATGACGGTGAGAAGAAGTACAAAGTGGAAGGCGGCGGATATGCTCCTTCAGGCAACATCGTTGATGAAGGCGGCAAGCCCGTTAAGATCGAAGGTGTTCTTAACACACTCATTCTCTCATCCGTTCTTTGTAACGACGCTTCCATCGTAAAGGAAGGTGAGAAGGATTATTCCTGCATCGGTGACCCTACGGAAGGCGCTCTTACAACACTGGGTATGAAGGCAAAAATGCTCCGCGAGGAGACGATGCACGCATATCCCAGAGAGACTGAGCTGCCTTTTGATTCAGACCGAAAGATGATGACCACCTATCACTCCGGCATCGATGATGGTAAGTGGATCAGCTTTACAAAGGGTGCTCCGGATATCGTAATCTCCCGTTGTTCATCGATCCTTACATCCACAGGCGTCCAGAAGATGACTGAGGAGAAGCGCAAGGAGATCCGTGAGATCAACCACAACTACGCTATCCAGGCTATCCGTGTTCTCGCATTCGCTACAAAGGAGCACGGTGACGGATCCAAGGCAACATTTGCCGATGAAGAGAACATGACGTTCTTAGGTCTCATCGGTATGATCGATCCTGCACGTAAAGAAGCCAAGGACGCTATCGCAGTATGTAAGGAAGCAGGCATCCGTGCCGTCATGATCACAGGCGACTTCAAGGATTCCGCGGTAGCCATCTCAGACAATCTTGAGATGCGCGACGAGAATCATATGGGTGCTTATTCCGGTGAAGAACTCGACAAGATGTCTGATGAAGAACTTCAGAAGGTTGTTGAGACAACCAGTGTATATGCCCGCGTATCTCCTGAACATAAGGTCCGTATCGTAAGCGCATTAAAGCACAACGACCACATCGCTTCGATGACAGGTGACGGCGTTAACGATGCCATGGCTCTTAAGTCCGCAGATATCGGTGTAGCAATGGGTATCACGGGTACTGACGTATCCAAGAACTCTGCAGACATGATCCTCATGGACGATAACTTCGCAACGATCGTCAAGGCAGTTGAACAGGGAAGAACGATCTACTCCAACATCAGAAAGTTCGTCGGATTCCTTCTGTCCTGCAACGTCGGCGAGATCCTCGTTATCTTCCTGCTCTCGCTTGTCCCGAAGTCATGGATTCCCGGTATCGCTGCGCCTCTGACGGCCATACAGCTCCTCTGGCTCAACCTTATCACTGACTCATTCCCGGCTCTTGCTTTAGGCCGCGAAAAGGGCGAGCCCGGCATCATGAAGGTCCCGCCGCGTTCAAAGCATGAGCCTATCATCAACAAGAGCATGATGGGTCACATCGCTTTGCAGTCCATAGGTTTGTTCATATCTGTAGCAGCAGCTTTCATTATCGCGCTCATCACCATGAACAACGGCGGTACACTCTTCTATTCTGGAATTCTTGCAGACAGTGCAGCCAAGGGTGTTCACCCCATCGACATTGCACGTACGGTAGCATTCGCAACTCTTATCTGCGCTGAGCTCTTCAGAGCTTTTGCCGCAAGATCAGAGAGGATATCGGTCTTCAAGCTCGGATTGTTCTCCAACAAGATGATGAACATAGCAGTAGGTCTCTCGCTCATAATGCTCGTAGCAGTTATCTACATCCCCGGTGTCAACAGCATCTTCAACAACGTTGCTCTGAATCCCATGTCCTGGCTCATCATCCTGCCGCTTGCTATCCTGCCCTTCGCTTTGAGTGAGATAAGCAAGCTCATCAAGGGCAATAAATAATTAAATAGCCTGTTTCCGTGAAAGCGGTGAAAAGCGGTGGAAAAATGTGGTTTGCATAAGTAAAACCCATGTGTTATTATTCTTAGGCTGAATTCGTATTAGGAGGCGGAAACGATGACAACTTTAAATATCGTTCTTAGCATTTTTGATATAATCTTCGCGATTGCCATTGTCGTTCTTTTCCTCGTTCAGGAAGGAAATGATAAGGGTATCGGTGTAGTAGCAGGCGGTTCTTCCGATTCATACTACAGCAAGGCAAAGGGCAGAACACTGGAAGAGCGTCTTAAGACATGGACAGTTATCTGCTGCATCATTTTTGCAATTATTTCTGTTGTGCTTTATCTTTCCATCGCGAAGGCTTGGGGCGCAAATCAGACGATAACAGAAGCTACGACTGCTATAACGGCAACAACATAAATTTGAAATAAGATATCTGATTTCAAGAGCCGCCTCAGTCCGAGGCGGTTTTTTTATGCTTTTCGAGCGCAGAGTAGTAAGATATAGAAAAAGTGAAAGAGGAATAAGAAATGGATAGCAGAAAGAAACCGGGCTTTGCGGAGAATATGAGTGCGGCCCAGAGAAGAAGAAACAGAATAATCAAAGCCAAAGAGGAGCAGGCGGCTTTGCCCCAGACTTTGGCTGACCAGGCACCCAGAGGACCTTTGCAGGTCAAAAACCAGGTTATCGGTATCTTAAGGAAGACTCCTACAGGCGGTGTCGTTATTCCCGATCCTTCATTCAGAAGTACTGATTACGGCGCGATCGAGATCGATAAGAATCACTTAAACGGCGCTCCGTTTGACATGGTCGTCGTATGCGAAGTGCTTAACCCTGACTGTGAGAGGGGAGACTGCAGGGGAACGATCGTTGAGGTCTTAGGTGACTACGGCAATAACGATGTCAGGATGCTTACGGTCTTAAGGCAGTATGGCCTGTCACAGACTTTCCCGGAGAAAGTGCTCAAAGAAGTAGAGCCTCTGCCGGTCAACCCCGATCCTGCCCAAGTGGAAAAGGAGATCGCAGGCGGAAGGCACGATCTCAGGGAACTTCTTACGATCACGATCGACGGCGAGGATGCAAAAGACTTAGACGATGCCATCTCTATCGAGAAGCTTAATAACGGCAATTTCAAGCTCTATGTACATATTGCGGATGTCTCGAATTATGTCCGTGAGGGCACTGCCCTGGATATGGAAGCTTTTAAGAGAGGCACTTCTGTTTATCTGGTAGACAGAGTTATCCCGATGCTCCCGCCGAAGCTCAGTAACGGCCTTTGCTCACTGAATCCTAACGTTGACAGGCTTTCAATGACGGCCGAGATGCTCGTTGACCGCGAGGGCGGCATCTATGGCGGAGACCTTTATGAGAGTGTCATCAGGTCCGACAGAAGGATGAGTTATAAGGAGTGCTACAGGATACTTACTGATCCTCAGCCGGAAGATGAAGAGGAGTACGGAAAGATCGTTCCTATGCTCATCACGATGAAGGAACTCGCGGAGATCTTGAAGTCCATGAGGGAGAGAAGAGGCGCTATCGGATTTGAAATGCCTGAGACTAAGGTCATCCTCAATGATGACGGAACAGTAGCGGATGTTATGCCTTACCCGATCAACTTCACGAACGGCATTATCGAGTCATTCATGATCTGTGCCAACGAGTTTGTGGCAAGGAAGTTCTTTGACCTCAAATATCCTTTTGTATACCGTGTCCACGAGGATCCTGACCCGATCAAGATCGCGAGATTCTCTAATATCGCCAGGTATTTCGGCGCATCGGGAAGGCTTATGGGCAGGATCAAGCCTTTGGATGTACAGAGATTCATGGATACCATCGGAGACAAGACTGCGCTGCCGGCATTAGATGAGATATTGCTCAGATCTATGGCAAAGGCGAGATACTGCTCTGACTGCCTGGGTCATTTCGGTCTGGCATCCAAGTTCTACTGCCACTTCACGTCACCGATCAGACGTTATCCGGACCTTTATATCCACAGGATAATCAAGAGCTATCTGCACGGCGAGAATTCGAGATCACATTTCGCGGGCCTCGTCGACAACGCTGCCGAGCATTCTTCGGATATGGAGCGCAATGCGGTAGATGCCGAGAGAGCTTCAGACAACATTAAGATCTGCGAATACATGGCTGACAAGATCGGCGAACACTACGACGGTGTTATTTCTTCCATCATAGATGCGGGCTGCTTTGTAAGGCTCGAAAACACCATCGAGGGATTCGTTCCGTTCAGGTCGTTAAGAGACCACTATTTCTTTGATGAGAGATCCTACAGGGCTATAGGCGCTCACGGCGGCAAGATCCTTTCTATCGGCATGCCTGTTACGGTTGTAGTCGAGAAGGTCGACACGGAAGAGAATAAGATCGATTTTTCTTTTGAATACGGCTTTGAAGAAGAGCGCGACCCCAGGCCTGCCAAGCAGGGAAAACTTGGTCCCAAGGCAGTCAAGAAGGGCGGTAAAGGCGGTTCGCGCACTATAAAGAAGAAGGCGGGAAGCTTCAAGGGCGGTGCTTCGGGAGGCTTTGCGGGAAGACCGAAGAGCGGACGCGGAGGCACTAAGTCAGGAAGGACCGGTTCAAAGAGCGGAAGGAAGAGATTCTGATAAAAGCCCGTATTTTCGGGCAATTATCTAAATTATTTAAGTTGACAATGACCTTGGCAATGATGTACTATTGCCTCGTTAATTGCGATGACGGAGACCCAAGTAGTCGTGGTATGTCGCCTTCAGAGAGCTTTGCCCCCGGGCTGAAAGGCAGAGCGGAAAGAGGCCAATGACGAATAACAACTCTATCAGCATACCGGTATAAAGAGATTTCGCTTGATTAGCGAAGTAAATCAGGTGGCACCGCGGACATGTTTGTTCGTCCTGAACTTAAAGGAGATTTAAGTTCGGGGCGTTTTTTATTTCCCCGAAGAAAGGAAAATGATATGGCTAACCAGTACAGAGACAGGATCATCGGTTCACTGTCAGAGAATGACGTAGGCACAGAGCTCCGTGTATGCGGATGGATCGAGAACATCAGAGACCACGGCGGTGTGTCTTTCATCGACTTGAGAGATATGTACGGCACACTGCAGGTCGTTATGCGTGATACAAGCCTTCTTGACGGACTTGTAAAAGAAGAGTGCATCTCCATCGAAGGGAAGATCGAGCACAGAGACGAAGAGACATATAACCCTAAGATCGCTACAGGTACGATCGAGCTTGAGGCTCACAAAGTCGATGTTCTGGGTAAGGTCTACAGCCAGCTTCCTTTCGAGATCATGACATCAAAGGAGATCAGAGAGGACGTAAGACTTAAGTACCGTTATCTTGACTTAAGAAACCAGAAGGTAAAGGACAACATCATCTTCAGATCAAACGTCATTGCATTCTTAAGACAGAAGATGACTGAGATGGGATTCCTCGATATCCAGACTCCTATCCTTACAAGCTCTTCACCTGAGGGCGCAAGAGACTATATCGTTCCTTCAAGAAAGTGGAAGGGCAAGTTCTATGCGCTTCCGCAGGCCCCCCAGCAGTTCAAGCAGCTCCTGATGGTCTCAGGGTTCGACAAGTATTTCCAGATCGCTCCCTGCTTCAGAGATGAGGACGCGAGAGCAGACAGAAGCCCGGGAGAGTTCTACCAGCTCGACTTCGAGATGGCATTCGCTACACAGGAAGATGTCTTCAGAGCAGGTGAGGAAGTGCTCACAGCAACATTTGAAAAGTTTGCACCTGAAGGCGCAAAGGTAACACCCGCACCTTATCCGGTAATCTCTTATAAGCAGGCTATGGAAGAGTTCGGCTCTGATAAGCCTGACTTAAGAAACCCGCTCCGCATCAAGGACGTTACAGAGTTCTTCTCAAGATGCACATTCAAGGCTTTCCACGGAAAGACAGTACGTGCGATCAATGTTCACGCGAAGCTCTCAAAGGGCCAGCACGAGAAGATGTTAAAGTTCGCACAAGATGACCTCGGAATGGGCGGCTTAGGCTACCTCGAAGTCCTCGAAGATATGAGCTACAAGGGACCTATCGACAAGTTCATTCCTGATGACATGAAGGCTGAACTTAAAGATCTTGCAGGTCTTGAAGCAGGCGATACGATCTTCTTCATCGCTGATAATGAAGCACGCGCTAACGAGTGCGCAGGCAAGATCAGAAATGAGTTAGGCGCAAGACTCGGTCTCATCGAAGAGAACGCTTTCAGATTCTGCTTCGTCAATGATTTCCCAATGTATGAATGGGATACAGAGACTAAGAAGTACATCTTCACTCACAATCCTTTCTCCATGCCTCAGGGCGGCCTCGAAGCGCTTAATACCAAGAAGCCTGAAGAGATCCTCGCTTACCAGTACGACATCGTCTGCAACGGTATCGAGCTTTCCTCCGGCGCTGTAAGAAACCACGATCTGGACATCATGAAGAAGGCTTTCGAGATCGCAGGATACTCCGAAGAAGAGCTTAAGACAAAGTTCGGCGCTCTCTACAGCGCATTCCAGTTCGGCGCTCCGCCGCATGCAGGAATGGCTCCGGGTGTTGACCGTATGATCATGATCCTCCGTGGCGAGGAGAACATCAGGGAAGTCATAGCATTCCCTATGAACGGCAATGCACAGGATCTCCTCTGCGGCGCTCCGGGCGAAGTAACAGAGCAGCAGCTCCGTGAGACACATATCAAGATCAGACAGTAATGAAAGTTTATTTCCTGACATTAGGATGCAGAGTTAATCAATATGAGACAGATGCCGCAAGGCGTCTGTTTCTTGATAATGGGCACGAAAATGTCGACTCTCCTGAGGAGGCTGATGTATGTATCGTCAATACCTGTTCGGTAACGGGAGAAGCGGACAGAAAGTCTTCCCAGATGCTCCGGAGGATGGCCAAGAATAATCCCGGAGCCGTTATCGTTGCCATGGGCTGCGCATCAGAGCTTAAGAACGGCGAAGTCCCTGCGGATATCGTTATCGGCACGAGAGATAAGAATACCGTCGTTGCCAGAGTTGAGGAGTTCCTGGCAAAACGAGACAACAAGGAGCTGGACCATAAGACCAGCCACATAAGGCCTGAAGTCAGCAAGAGTGATGAGTACCATGACTTCGGTACTGTCCTGTCGCCTGAAGGCACCAGGGCATTCATAAAGATTGAAGACGGCTGCAACAATTTCTGCACATACTGCGTCATTCCCTATGCCAGGGGAAGGGTCGTCAGCAGAAGTGAAGAGTCCTGTGTCAAAGAGGCTGAATTCCTTGTGGAGAACGGCTTTAAGGAGATCATCGTATCCGGTATCCACCTCTGCTCTTACGGTAAAGATCAGGGCAAAGACATAACGGCGCTTTTGGATCTCCTTAAGAAGATAGATGCTATTCCGGGCATTGAAAGGCTACGGCTCGGTTCGCTGGAGCCCAAGTCCATGACGCCTGA
Organism: Clostridiales bacterium; assembly: GCA_017427465.1. Lineage (GTDB taxonomy): Bacteria > Bacillota > Clostridia > Saccharofermentanales > Saccharofermentanaceae > Saccharofermentans. The sequence goes on from JAFRST010000027.1 coordinate 61,797, forward strand.
ATTCATCGCAGGCCTGAAGGAACTTAAACACCTTTGCCCGCACTTTCATCTGTCGCTCCAGAGCGGCTCAGATACCGTCTTAAAGTGCATGAACAGGAAGTATACGACTGCTGAATATGAGGACAGGGTAAATGCTCTCCGCTCGGAGTTCCCGGATATGTCACTTACTACGGACATCATCACGGGCTTTCCTGAAGAGACCGAGGCAGAGTTCGCGGAGACAATAGAATTTGCTAAGAAACTGAAGTTTGCCAAGATCCATGTTTTCCCGTATTCAGAGCGTGAAGGCACTAAGGCGGCAGCCATGCCACAGATGGATATGAGCATCAGAAAAGCCCGCGCCAAGAGGCTTATAGAAGTATCGGAAAAGCTCGAAGCGGAGTTCTCATCTTCCATGGTTGGAAATGAAGCCGAGATACTCATCGAGAAGTTCGAAGAACGTGAAGGCAAGCTTGTTGCTGAAGGTTATACGGCTAACTATGTCAGAACTTTTGCTGATGTTACTGGCAGGGAGTTCTCGAGAGGAGACATCGTAAAAGGTTTTGTCACAGGCAGCGAGAAAAGCAGTTGCTTTATTACAATCGCGTGATATTTATCGGTTTTCTGACATATATTATCGGATTTGTTATGTAACTGTGAATTATTTATGAAATCTTCCCTTTTTTGTAATATAATGCAATTTAGATTATGCTAATAAACTCTGTTGAGGGAGGATATTAAATGAAAAAGGGAATTACCAAAGCATTAGCTATGTTCTGTGCTACGGCAATGATCGTGAGCGTATTCTCGGTAAATGTATTCGCTGCAGAGGAGAAAACGGAACCTCAAACACCGATGGAACAACCTAAGCTGGATGAAGATGAAGAGCAGGAACAGAACGAAGATCCTCAGGTTGCACCTGCTAATCAGAATGAGGAGCCTGTAGCTGCTCCTGTAAATCAGAACGAAGAGCCTGCCCAGCAAGAACCTGAACAGCAGGGCGATCCTCAGTCGGCAACGCTTTTTGCTAATGGCCTGATCACTCAAGCTGATATTAACAATAATGGCGGAATGCTGCCTATAGTCAGCGGTACTTATACTCTTGCTGAGGATATTACTGTTTCAGATACAGCTCATGTTGTTGATGCAGGAACGCAGATCGTAATTGATCTTGCCGGTTATACGATTTCATACACCGGAACAGGAAGTATGTATAAGCTTGGAACGAATACCAAAGATGGTTCAGATGTCCATGTTTACGGTGAGATCAAGCTGACTATTCAGGATTCCGGTAATGGCGGTAAGATCATCGGTTCCGATAATAATCTCGGTTCCGTAGATGAATGGGTAAGCATTAAAAATAATAAGGTGAACGTTGGAGAAAATGCTAATAGAGGAGGCTGTGTTCTTATCGAATGCGGTTGTACATTTGAGCTTACCGGCGGAACGATCCAGGGCTTTAAAGCCGGTGATGAAGGGGGTGCTGTTTTGGCATCTAACGGTTCCAATTTCATTATGACTGGCGGAACGATTACAGGTTGTAAAGCTTTGAGTGGTGCCGGATTTGCAGTTCATGGTGCTTCAAACGGTACAGACACCGGTTCAAGTGTTTATTATCACAAGAATATGGACGATGAACCGGAGTATAAGAAGCTTTCTATTGTTGCTACAGCAACTGTAACAGGTGGTACGATCACCGGTAATGAGGCAACAGATCTGGGCGGAGGCATCAGAAACCTCAGAGCTAATCTTATAATCGAGGGCGGTACTGTTCAGGGCAATAAGGCAAAGAACGCCGGTGGCGGTATCTGGGTCTCCAAGGGAAATCGTACAAATACTTTGTATATCAGCGGAAGTCCTGTAATCAGTCAGAACACATGCACAGCTGATTCCAAAAAGAACAATCTGTACTACGGTGATGGTGCTATTTTCAAATTGAACGGTACTCTTAGCTCGTCTGCAGAGATATATGTAAGCAGCTACAGTACTGAAGCTTTTATTAATGTTCTTGACATTAACAGCAATTCTTATTCTTTGGATAGTTTCCACTGTGATAACAGTAATTTTGCATTAGAAGTAAAGAGCGGAAAAGTAAGGCTTATCCATAGTTTGCCCAGGATTGAGTCGTATTCTATGACGGTAGGCGGAGAGATCTTCCTTACTGCAAAAATAAGTCTCGGACAGTACAGCAAAGACAACTGTACTGTGTCTTATGCTTATGAATACACTAAGAACGGCGGTTCCCCTATAGCCTGTGGTGGTACTGTTTCAACATTGACTCCATCGGGAGAGTATTACACAATCAAAATGCCTGTTGAGTCGGCATGTATGACAGCACCCATCACAATAACAATTGATTATGGCGATGGAACTTTAGTTTCTAATCCTGTGACAATTCAGCAATATGCAAAAGCAATTATCAAGGGCAATTACAAGCAGAAGGAAAAGGATGTAGCGGAAGCGCTCCTTATCTATGGTGGATATGCTCAGGTACAGTTCAATATCAATACTGATAAGTTACCTGATATCAACGGTATTGATTTTGTAAATGACGTGGCTTCATACGGACTTATAGCTGCAGCATATACTCCCGATTCCGATACAGCCGGTGCTTATGCAGGCGCAAAGCTTTCAATGCTCTCACAGACTGAGATCAAGCTTTATTTCAAGAAGTCTGTTCTTGGAGATACAGCTCCTGAGATGACTGTAAGCTACAGCTCTGATCCTGTTACGGCAACAGCAAGCGGCAGCTACTACATTTATGTTATCAAGGGACCTACGGGTAACGGATTCTCTGCTAAGAACTATGATCAGACATTTACATATTCTGTAGGTTCTGTAAGCGGAACATATTCTGTAGAGACATACCTGCAGGTAGCAAAGAATACCAGCACAAATCAGGCAATGCTCAATCTTGCGGAAGCATATTATAATTTCGCAGAGAAGTGCCAGGCATTATAAAGAGAGGGGATATCGATGGAAAGATTAGAATACGAAGAGTGCAAGATCGAAGTGATCGCTTTTGAAGCATCAGATGTCATCGTTACAAGCGATTTTGATACTGACGGTCCTTTCTGATTAACAGACCTGATCACTTGTTCTTATATCCTTTAGCGGATATGAGAATGAACTCAAAACAACAGACCTCCCTGGGAATTCCCGAGGAGGTCTTTTTTTTGCAACGTGAGAATCAGGCTCCGCAACCCTCAAACGCATTTGTTTAAGGCATTTTCGTAACATTTTAATCAATTCTTAATATTTTTGCTAATACATGTGTTAGAATGAATTTGTCGAAGATAACTTCGGAGGTTTTACGTGGACAGCAACACCGCAAAATTTGATCTCTCGGGCGACAGAACGGCTGATGTACAGGCGTTGATGACATATGTCCTGAGTGCGCTGAAGGAGAAGGGTTATAACCCTATTAATCAGCTGGTCGGATATTTTATCTCCGGTGATCCTACTTATATTACTAACTACAAGGGCGCAAGAGGTCTCATCAAGCGTATCGACAGAGACGAGCTCCTTGAGGTAATAATCAACGATTACTGTTCCAGACTTTAAAGTGGAAGGGATTCCAAGTATAATTGTACTTGCGGCGGCATATAGCCGCCTTATTTTTTGATTTTCGCGAAAGGGGAATCTGACATGGGCAAAGCTGCCGGCAGAGTAATGGGAATAGACTTCGGGACAAGGCATATCGGCGTGGCCGTATCTGACGAACTGCGCGTGATCGCAAGGGGTATCGAGACCGTCAACTGGAATGGTGAAGATCCTGAGTGGGCTCTGAACAGGATCTGCGAGATCATCAAGGAGATGGAAGTTAACGCGATCGTTATAGGGCGCCCGGCCAGAACGGACGGAACGAGATCCGATACCCAGGACAAGGCTGAGGCCTTCGGCAAGGAGCTGGCTTTAAGATGTGGTATAGAGCCTGTCTTCAAGGACGAGCGCTATACGACGGTGCTTGCCTCGAGATATCTTCACGAGAGCAACATGAAGGCCAAGAAGCAGAAGAAGATAATCGATCAGGTGGCTGCAGAGATAATCTTGCAGGATTATATCAATACACTGTAAGTTAAGAGGGGAGTTCTTGTAAGCAACTTCCCTTTTATTTTGTTATAATTAAATATTATGGTTTTTCGAAGTAAACCGGATAAAGGAGAATAATTATGGCTGAAGATAACAACACACCCGAGTTCGGACCTAAGGATGAGCTTATTGACGCAATCGCACAGCTTGATGACGAGGGCGACAGAGTTATCGAACTTACTGACGAAGTAACAGGCGAGACTACAAAGGCTGTCGTAGAGAGCACATTCCTTTTCAACGGAAACACTTATGTTGTATTGATCATCAACACCGATGAGGAAGCTGATGAGAGCGAGTATGTCATTATGCGCTTTGTCGATAAGAACGGCGAAGTCCTTCTTGAGAATGTAGTCGACAAGGAAGAAGACGTTATCTACGACTATTATGACAAGCTCTGCGAAGAGCTCTACGGCGACGATGAAGAATCAGAAGACGAATAATAAGCCCACGGGGCTCAAGAAAAAGATCGCTCTGGAGAAAGACCGCAAGGCCAAGCTCGCAGGCAAGCATCTTAAGGAGAGCCGCGGCGAAGAGTTAATGGTAATGCGCGATCCTTATGCAAAGAAGGATTACTATATGTCGCGCATTGATTCATTCACGCTCATGAAGACCGAGTACGTCGTCATGTATAACTATGTGCCTGATGACGGAAGTCACACCAAGCCCGAACTCGTAATTATGCGTACAGCCATCGGAGAGAACGGTGACAGAGTCTACTATTCGATCAAGGATGGCGAAGAGTTGGAAAGAGCTTTTGTGTTCTTCATGAGAAGGTACTACGGCGCACAGGCAGCCGAGACCAGGGCTAAGAACGGAGTCGCATCCGGAGATCAGAAGTAAAAATGACTTTCAAGGAAAACGCCTTAGGTAAGTTAGGTGCATTATCAAAAGCAGCTCTCGGGCTGGTGATATTCGTCTGTCTTGAATATGCAGTTTTCTCCGCATTTGCTTATTGCAATGTGGATATGCAGGTCTACAGGGGCGCATATAATTTTGCGGTCTCTGCCGTTACGATCGCGATGATGCTGATCATTCATAAGATCAGTTCCAGGCCCGGTGATCCTCTCATTAAGCTTAAGAAAGTTAAGCCTGACCAGGCTGTCTGCCTCGTGATCATAGCGCTGGGAATGCTGGGATTCGTAACATTCTACATCTCCGTTGCTGATATGATCTCTGATTATCTCGAGTCGATGAAGGATGCGATGGAAGAGTATCGTGAGAGTGTTGACAGATATTCTGATACTCCCCAGCAGATCATACCCTTATGGGATTCCATACTGTATATCGTGACGATCAGCTTTATCGTTCCCGTTGCGGAAGAGATGATCTTCAGAGGAGTTGTTTTCGGATATCTGCGAAAAGGATTCGGCCCGGTGGCCTCAGTCCTCTTGTGTGCAGTCGGATTCGGAATAATGCATGGTATATCGGTTCACATCGGTTATGCCTTGGCATGCGGAATCATTATCGCTTCTTGCTATTATCTTACAGACAGCCTTGTAGCTCCGGTATTGCTGCATATGATATTTAACGTATTCGGCTCCGGTGTGGCTTATGTTTTCGCTTTGGACTGCGTGAATATACCTGCTCCCGTGGCGCATTCGATCCTTCAGGGAATCAATATCGTATCTTTATTATTTATGCCAATCGCGGTTCTGGCGTTTGCATTCCTTATTCATATCAAGAGAAAAGAAGACGGCAAAAAGGTAGTGGAAGAATACAAGGCTACGCATACGCCGGCAGTTGAGGAAGAAGATCCTTTCACGAATGAAGATGCGGAAGCAATTGAGACTGACAGTCCGGAATCAGAGGAAAAGGCATGAAGAAGCACGGCAGACCGATATTCGGAATAACCAGGAGGACCCGTTTTGCTGCGGGAATGGTCGTCGTGGCCGCAGTCCTCGTTATTTCCGTGATCGTATTGGGATATATCGGCATCTTCGGACTGAGATCCGAGCTTTTTGAGGTAGCTGCCACACCTGATAAAGCAGGCGATACGTTCGGAGGCACTGGTGTAAACTGCGATGTCATTCCGAACATCAACATGGTAAGAGATGCTTCGTTCGAGAGCTCAACGCAGTATGCGAGCATGCTCGTTGCAGGTTCTTCTGACGGCAGTATATTCCTTACTCCTGATGCTGTCGCACAGGCAGGCTATGACACGTCTGTATGCGCTGGTGATACCGCCAGGATCATATCGATCGGAAGCGATGGCGTAATGAGTGAGAAGTTCACCGGAACGATAACAGGATTCAAGCCTGCAAGATTCGGTGTTATCACCCTGATCAAGGATGCCAAGGATATCTGGAGCGAAGACCGCATCAAGGAAATGACTTTCTGCGGCAATACAGCTCTGGCTTTAACAGAGAACGGCAGACTGATCTACGAAGTTACGAACAGCCAGCTGACGGCCATTGTCGAAGCGGAGGAGAAGTTCGTTAAGATCGATTCCAATGACACAGGCTTTATTGCCGTATCATTGAGCGGCTCGATCTACACCTCACAGGATGGAAAGAATTTTACACTTGTATATGAATCCGAGATCGCCGGCGGAAATACCGTTTGTGGTACCGGCAGTACTGACAGTGTATTTGCTGTCTGCTACCGCGACGGAACTGTAGTAACTGTTACGAACGGCAAGACCGCCGAGACTAAGATACCTGGTTCCAACGCAGTGGCATTCGCTTCAGACGGCATCAGATTCATGGCTGCCGACAGCAACGGTAACTTGTACTTGTCGGCTAACGGCATGGTCTTTAAGAAGGCCGGAAACAATGAGATGCTTAAAGATGCGGAGAAACTTATGGTCTGCGCCTCTGACGGTGTTTTCTGCTTTGTCGAAGACGGTGTCAAAGCTTTGCTGGCAAGAGTCACAGAGTCAGGTCTCATATTTGAAGAGAATGAGTTCTCGAAAATGACAGGCTCTGAGACCAAGAGTGTAGAGCTTACCAATTCGGGCATCATCATCGTATGCACAACGGATAAGAAAGCATTTGCAGTCAATCTTGCGACTGAAAAGACAACGGCTCTTACTTCTGAAAATACAGTTGTAGAGAGCATCATAGGCGTCTCCGGCGATAAGGTCTATTACGATTCAGGCAAAGATATATACAAAGCGCAGATCCTGTCGGAGTTCGCCGTAGAAGGCAATCTTGACGGCGTAGATATTATCGCCGACGACATCCTCATAACGGGGCATTTGCAGAAAGCCGCCAACGGTGCGATCAGTGCTTCTGAAAATGAGAATATCTGGTCTGTTACTGAAGATTCCGCATGGAATGTATACGGAAACGGTTCCAACCTGACGGTGACTGACAGAGCTTACGGCGGAAGTTACGGAGCAAGGCTCTCGGGAAGAAGCGAAGGAGTTCACGCCATCTCCCAGACTTTCCCCGGTAAAGCAAAGGACAACTTTATTGCGGGTACATTCTACAGGTTAAGCCTCTATGCTTTGTCTGATGATGTTCCGGATAAGGTATATTGCTGGGTAGAGGGTGAGGGCTTCGGCAGTCACGGATTCGAGCTTACTCAGATAGGCGGTAACTACAAACTCTTCAGCTATGTTTTCGCTGTGACAGATCAGATGGCAGATGCCCAAGAGATCACCCTGAATATTGCTATTGAGGGTACGGGATTTATTCTTGTTGATGACATTTACTTAGGTCCCGACAGCTACGATTCCGCAGGTATTCCGGATTTTTATGCTGATACGATTACTTCCGGAAAACCTTCAGCGATCAGACTCAACAATCTCAATATCGGAAGCACGGGATTCGGCCAGGATTCCATCTATCTCATGAGTGCAGATTCCGTATCTAACGGCATTGAAGGTACGTCTTCAAGAGCTGATTACAGCCTTGATGAGACGGATGTTCTGCCGGCATATCAGGGCCAGGCAGTAACGGATTCTCTTGAAGACAGTTTAAGACTCGTTAAGGAATGCGGTTCTTCGCCGTGGCTTGTAATAGGACCTTATGTTGACCAGACGGAGATCGACAAGCTCCTGGAGTATATGTGCGGTTCCATGACTTCCGAAAACGGCGGACGAAGGATCGACAACGGTACGGCGCTCCCGTGGAGCAGACAGTTCTCAAGATTTTATATTGAGATCAACGACAGCGGCAAGGTGTTCAGAAGTGACGTCCAGAAAGCTGCTTACGTAAACTATGTAATGTCGATGTTCACGCAGTCTGAATATTTCAGTGATATCAAGGATAAGACGGTTTTCCTCGACGGCATGAAATACGATGGCGGTACCATGATGTCTGATGCCGACAACCACACTATGAATGTCAAGCTCGTGGCTAATGATACTTCGGCAACTTATATCGATAACATTGAGACAAGCTATGTTCTCGCGCAGTATGACACTCCTCATATCGTATCCGGCAATACCGGTGAGTATATCCGCTCTTTGGATACAGACGGCAGTAATTGCGCCAAGGTGCTCTCTGCGCTCTTTACGCAGGAAGCTGATTTTACTGAGATGATACTTTTCGATTGCGCGGTAAACTTCGTGCCGTCCAAATACGCAGGCAGCAGAATGTTCGTAGGTGAGAACGAGTTCATCAACATGATGACCGTATCGGGCCTGATGTCAGGTCTTACGGGATTTGACGAACTCTATCTCGATATCAACGAGCCTCTTGATACTACTGTGACGGCAAGCGCAGATCAGTTCAATTCAAACGTTACTACAGCATGCTTTAACAAGGACAACAAGACATATATCGTGATCGCGAATTCATCGACCACCCAGCAGAGCTTCCTTATCAATGACAACAAGCTTGGACGTGTAGATTCAGTCATCCGGAGATACAGCGAGAAGGGAAGCTTCCTGAATGAGAAATCTACCCGCAATGACCACATACGTCATATCCTCCAGCCCGGAGAATTCATAATCGTTGAGATAACTAGTAAATAAGGGATTCTAAGATCAAGCGCCCGTAATGAGCTTGATCAGTTCTTCAGGAACCTTAGAACAGTTGGTTTTCCACTTTTTGCAGAGATCTAAAGCCGTAGCTTCGTCATCTACGGTAAGCGTTACCGAGAAAGGTTTTCCTTCGCCTTCACTCGAAAGAATAACGCGGAATCTGCCGCCTTCAGCAAGCTCCAAAGCAGCTGAAATGCCTGAATTCTTGGCCATCTCGCTTAAGATCTCTTCAGCTGCTTCATTAAGATGCTGGATTAAAGGCGCGCTGAGAGAGGAGATGAGGTCCTTAAGGACAGCCCTGCCGCCGTCCGTGAGCGTCAGATTCTCCGTAGAACCTACCGCATCGCCCGTGAAATCGCCGGACTGGCTCTTATCCATGAGATTGCCCGAAATAAGTTCCTCGTAAGACCTGCTGAAAGTGAAGAAGTCCGTATAAAGAGATTCCATGCACTTTTCCATCAGAAGATGGTAGCTCACGCCGGGAGCCCTGTCGACCAAATAGAGTATCTGGATCTTGGATTCAGCTATCGAAATATCAGACATATTGTATTCCTTAGTGTTTTCAGCGATTTTTGTAATATTTTCAAATGTAATTATACTCGAAAAGACAAAAATGCGGGTGTATACTCTGTATGTTTTTTGAATTAACCCTTAAGGAGAAAACTACAATGATTACATTTGATTACCAGAACGCCCTCGACTTTATCGGCGGCGAAGAGGCAGTCGCAAGAATGGAGCCCCAGGTTAAAGCCGCTTCTGATATGCTTCACAAGAAGAACGGCCCTGGCAACGATTTCCTCGGTTGGCTCGACCTTCCCACAAACTATGACAAAGAAGAATTCGCACGTATCCGCAGCGCAGCCCAGAAGATCAGAAGAGATTCTGACGTTCTCGTTGTAATCGGCATTGGCGGATCTTACCTCGGCGCAAGAGCTGTTATCGAGCTCCTCGGCCATTCTTTCGCTAACGCAGCATCCAAGAAGGTAAGAAAGAGCCCACTCATTCTTTTCTGCGGTAACTCTATCAGCGCTACATATCTTGCTGACATGATGGACATCATCGAAGGCAAGGACATCTCCCTCAACATCATTTCCAAGTCCGGCACGACAACTGAGCCTGCTATCGCTTTCAGGATCCTCCGTGCTTACATGGAGAAGAAGTATGGTAAGGAAGAGGCTAAGAACAGGATCTATGCCACAACAGACAAGGCCAGAGGAGCTTTGAAGGGCCTAGCTGACGAAGAAGGCTACGAGAGCTTTGTAGTACCTGACGATGTAGGCGGAAGATTCTCCGTTCTTACAGCTGTAGGACTTCTTCCTATCGCTGTTGCAGGCATCGATATCAGAGAGCTCATGAAGGGCGCTAAGGACGCTTCCAAGGCTTACAAGAAGCTTCCTTTCGCTGAGAACCCTTGCTATCAGTACGCTGCTGTACGTAACTGCCTCCTTCGTTCCGGATATTCCACAGAGGTCATGGTCAACTACGAGCCTTCTTTCCACTTCATGACAGAGTGGTGGAAGCAGCTCTACGGTGAGTCCGAGGGTAAGGACAGAAGAGGAATCTTCCCGGCAGGCGTTGATAACACAACAGACCTCCACTCCATGGGCCAGTTCATCCAGGACGGCGCAAGGATCATGTACGAGACAGTCGTTGAGATCGACCAGCCCAGAAGATCTTTCGAGATCCCTAACGATAAGGACAACCTGGACGGCCTTAACTTCCTTTCCGGCATGGATATGAACGAGGTCAACAAGAAGGCCATGCAGGGCACGATCCTTGCTCACGTTGACGGTAAGGTACCGAACCTTGCAATCCACATGCCTGAGCAGAACGCTTACTCACTTGGTGAGCTCATCTACTTCTTCGAGAAGGCTTGCGGCATCTCCGGCTACCTCCTCGCAGTAAATCCCTTCAACCAGCCCGGAGTTGAAGCTTACAAGAAGAACATGTTCGCTCTCCTTGGCAAGCCCGGCTATGAGGACCAGAAGGCTGCTCTCGAGGCAAGACTTAACAAATAAACTTAAAGCGATTGCTTTGAACTTTGAACAGGCAGGGGTACGCGTTATGCGGCCCCTGTTCTTTTTGGGTTCATACTTATTGACCTATTATTTTGGCCGACATACGAAATCAGGAAAAATCCGATTCTCGTATGCAGGTAACTTATATCGCAATCCTTACATAAAGGATGTCCGTAATGTGTTATAATAACACGCGAATTTATTAATTAAAGAGGTAGATATTTATGATTTCCACACTCGAAAACGGCGCTTGGTTATTAAACGGCGCTGAACTCATTGAAGACGTAGCAGGCAGCGCAGAAGCAGTTGCAGCAAAGTCAGGCAAGGCAGCTGATAAAGCAGCAGCTAAGCAGGGCACTATCGCTTACGGCATCTTAAAGGATCACAACACATCAGGCAACATGGATCAGCTCAAGATCAAGTTTGATAAGCTGACTTCACATGACATCACATATGTAGGCATCATCCAGACAGCTAGAGCTTCGGGCCTTGAGAAGTTCCCGATCCCTTATGTCCTTACTAACTGCCACAACTCACTTTGCGCAGTAGGCGGCACGATCAATGAAGATGACCACATGTTCGGTCTTACAGCTGCCAAGAAGTACGGCGGTATCTATGTACCTCCTCATCAGGCAGTTATCCACCAGTACGCAAGAGAGATGCTCGCTACATGCGGCGGCATGATCCTGGGCTCTGACTCACACACACGTTACGGTGCTCTCGGTACCATGGCTATGGGTGAGGGCGGTCCTGAGCTCGTTAAGCAGCTCCTCTCACAGACATATGACATCAAGATGCCTGACGTTATCGCTATCTACCTTACAGGCGAACCGATGAAGGGCGTAGGTCCCCAGGACGTTGCCCTTGCGATCATCGGAAAGGTATTTAACTCCGGCTATGTCAAGAACAAGGTTATGGAGTTTGTAGGCCCCGGTGTCGCAAGTCTTTCCGCTGATTTCAGAATAGGCATCGACGTAATGACGACTGAGACAACATGCCTTTCTTCCATCTGGCTGACTGACGAGAAGACCAAGGAGTTCTTCGATATTCACGGCAGATCAGGAGACTACAAGAAACTCGCTCCTGCTGACGTTACTTATTATGACGGCGCAGTTATCGTTGACCTTTCTACGATCAAGCCTATGATCGCTATGCCTTTCCATCCTTCCATCGCTTACGAGATTGATTATGTTAACGCAAATCTCGAGCAGATGATCCACGAGACAGAGGAGAGAGCCAAGGTATCATTCGGCGACAAGATCGAGTATTCGCTCCGGAACAAGATCGTTGACGGCAAGCTCCTCGTAGATCAGGGAATCATCGCAGGTTGCGCAGGCGGCGGATTTGAGAATATCTGCGCTGCAGCTGACATCATGAAGGGCAAGTACATAGGCAGCGATAAGTTCACGATGTCTATCTATCCTGCATCCACACCGATTTACATGGAACTCGTAAGAAACGGCGTAGCTGCTACACTCCTTGAGACAGGCGCTATCCTCAAGACAGCATTCTGCGGACCTTGCTTCGGCGCAGGCGATACACCTGCCAACAATGCATTCTCCATCCGCCACTCCACAAGAAACTTCCCGAACAGGGAAGGCTCAAAGGTACAGAGCGGCCAGATCTCTTCCGTTGCACTCATGGACGCAAGATCCATTGCCGCAACAGCTGCAAATAAGGGCGTTCTCACACCCGCTACGGAATTCACGGGTGAGCTCAATAACTACGCTTACACATTTGACGATAAGATCTACAAGAACAGAGTCTTCGATTCCAAGGGCGTTGCAGATCCTAATACAGAGATCCAGTTCGGACCTAACATCAAGGACTGGCCGAAGATGGAAGCACTCCCTGAGAACCTCGTTCTCCAGGTAGTATCCGAGATCCACGATCCTGTTACGACAACAGACGAGCTCATTCCTTCAGGAGAGACTTCTTCTTACAGATCCAATCCTCTTGGCCTTGCAGAGTTCACGCTCTCACGTAAGGATCCTGAGTATGTAGGCAGAGCTAAGAACATCCAGAAGGCTGAGACGGCACTGGTTAACGGCGAGCACGCTTGCCAGGCAGTAGAAGGCCTCCATGATGTTATGCAGGTAGTAAAGACTATTGTACCTTTTGAAAAGGCTGACACTAAGGTTATCGGCTTCGGTTCTGTTATCTTCGCGGTTAAGCCCGGTGACGGTTCTGCAAGAGAACAGGCTGCTTCATGCCAGAAGGTACTTGGCGGATGGGCTAACATCGCTAATGAATATGCCACCAAGAGATACAGATCCAATCTTATCAACTGGGGTATGCTGCCTTTCATCATCGAAAAGGGCGACCTGCCTTTTAAGAACCTCGATTATATTCTCCTGCCCGGCATCAGAAACGCAGTCGAGACTAAGGCTGACACCATCAAGGCCATTGCGATCAAGGGCAACGAGACTACAGAGTTCACGATGACTCTGGGAGATCTCACAGACCGTGAGCGCCAGATAATCCTTGACGGATGCCTCATCAATTTCAACCGCCAGAAATAAGAGATTAACGGGGCGTCATAAGGCGCCCCTTATTACAGATCATATGCCGACCGGAAAAGCACAGCCTGTTACGTTTAACCTTGTCTTTAAGCAGTGGATAGCACCGCTGTTTATGATTACTGTGGGCGCTGTCATCGCTGCTTTCGCGCTGGAGGAATTCCTCGTGCCGTTTACGATACTTGACGGCGGCGTGGTTGGTATCTCGATGATCATAAGCCAGCTCTCCGGATGGCCTCTGGGCGTGCTTACGATCGCGCTGAATATTCCGTTCATGATACTGGGCTTTAAGAGGCTCGGAATGAGGTTCCTCGTAAAAGCCATCTATGCGATGGTCATTTTCTCGATCTTCCTCGGTGTTTTCGAGGACATGAAGGCAGTAACGGAGCAGGAGATCCTCGTAGTCGTATTTGGCGGAGTTTTGCTTGGAATCGGCGTTGGCCTCATCTTAAGATACGGCGGATGCCTGGACGGCACGGAGATAGTTGCGATGTTACTGTCGCACCACATGGAGTTTTCCGTAGGACAGATAGTCCTTTTCTTCAACATTATCATCTATGCGGCAGCAGGTTTTCTCTTCGGACCAGACAGAGCGCTCTATTCGCTCCTTACATACTTCATCACATCGAAGATCATAGACATTGTCGAGAACGGTATGGAGCAAGGCAAGTCCGTCATGATCATCACCGATCACGGCAAGGATATTGCGGATAAGATATATTCGCAGCTCGGTAGAACCTGCACGCAGATGGAAGGTAAGGGAATGGTCAGCAATGGTAAGAAAACCGTGCTTTACTGCGTCATAACGAGAGTCGAAGTGCCTGCGATAAAGAAGATAATCAACGATGCGGACGTGTCCGCTTTTATGACGATATCGGATGTCTCGGAGATCGTCGGCAATCATATAAAGAAAAGAAAAAGTCCCGCTCACAGGAAGTGAACGGGACTTCTTTTAAAATGAAGTCATGATCAGATCTTCTTTTTGGAAGATGAAGAAATCAGGAACTTGAGCGTGATTACCGTGCCGGCAGTTAAAAGGGCTAATAATACTGTATCTATGCCTGTGATCAGACCGGGGGCGATCCTGTAGAGCCAGTAATAATCAATTATCCGGTATGAGTATAAGCTTCTGAAAAATGAGACCAGATAACTGACTAAAGGTATAGAGACCAGGTACTGGTCAGTGACAGTAATAACAAGAAGTGCTGAAGATATTGCAAGGCTTGATACCGGTATCTTCGAAGACTTTTTATTCAATCCTATGATGAGAAGTATCTCTCCCACAAGGCAAAGGATAAGGCCTATGATACTCAGATATCCAAGTTTTTTGCCCCAAAAGAAGGTTAAGTGTTTCACGTAATTAAGACTGATGAATGCTGCGGCCCATATGAATACATTACCCGCGCAAGCTAAAATGATTCCCGCTTTTAACTGTGAGCCGGCTGCTGCTGTCTTAGTAGCACCGCCGTTTGCGGAGATCTCTCTGATCATTGTGCGTTTGATGCATAACAGAATGATATAAGCGATGCTTAATACCAGCAGGGTGACAAATACCGTAATAAAAAGACCCATCTTTGCTTTGGGAAGGGGAGGTATTCCATAAAACATCGAGAAACGTTTGACAGCGTTTGATGCGGGATGTGACAGATTGGATGTGAGTGAATATAGTACCAGATAAAGTATGCTTGCTGCTGTAACAACAGCAGAAGAAATAATGCACCAAAGCTTTGCTGTCTTTCCTGTTTTGTCTGTGTTTTTCGAAGGATCAAAAATGTACCTGCCGATGTTCTTTCCCATGGCAGATAAAGCAAGCGTGCTTATGAGCGCAAAACACATGATCAAGACTGCCGGAGAAACGAAAGAGACATAGGTCATTATTTTCTGATTAGGAAAACTGAAGTAAAAATCCATAGGCCTTTCTCTGGATAAACCATAGGCATATCTGATAAGCCCTAACCAGCTTAAAAACGTTACGACAGTTCCTGGTATAACCGCAAAACGGATCTTGCGGTCTAGAATAAAAAACATAAAAGCGGCAGCAAAGAGAATACAATAGACCATGATCATTCCTCCCCACAAAAGAATGAAAAGTGTTCCTATACTTACAAAATAATAATCTTCTTTAACTTTGTTGATGTCAATATTCTTGTGAAGCCAGTGATAAATCTTTTTATGAGGACATCTTTGAAAGAAAGGCATCAATACGCGGGTTTTATGTTACACTAAGCACGATGAAGGAACGATGTGCTAAAGATATTCCGTTCCTGATGGCGGTTTTCCGCCATTGCCTGGAGGTTAAGAGTATGCCATTTTGCTACAAATGCGGAACTAAACTTGCTGACGAAGCCATGTTTTGTTTTAACTGCGGCACCAAAACTGTCAGCGCTGCGGACAACAATGATATGCCCGGCAATGTACAGTCAAATGAAAAAGCTGATACAACTTCTTTTCCGGATATGTCAAAGGAAGAAAGTATTGCCTTGCTCGATGAACTCGCCTTAAAATACGGTTCTTTGGAAAGAGTTCGAAAAGAGATAAGCGAGCTCCAGCATTCGATTGACAGCGCGACGAATTATCAGCCGAAAAGGGTTTCCGCTTTTAGTTTCTTTTGGCCTTTTATGGTATATTCAGCAATCGCAGCTACCATTTGCGTTTTTTTGGCTTTTCTTTTGTACAAGCTCTTTGGCTTCTTCATCTTTCTGGCGTTTGCCTTGCCTATCGTATTAACGATCGTGGGTGCAGTCAGAGCAAAAAACATAAGAAATAATTACATTAATCAGACTGCAATATCAGCGTACGACAGGCGGAAAAAGAAGGAAAGTGACGAGGAAAGGCTGTCTTCATTAGTCTCCAAAGAAAGATCTTTAAGAATACAGTTGGAAAAGCATAATGCTATTGTCCCGGTCAATATGAGAAGCAAGAGTAAGTTGATCATGGCTAAACGATTGCTGGAGACGGGCAAGGCTGACTCTTTTGAAGAGGCCATGAAATTAGGACGCACATAATTATATTTGGTAAATCGGTTTTACCGCATAAATTTTCACAAAATAATAAAGGGTTATCACGTTTGAGATAACCCCTTTGCTAAAAGCTGTAGTAGTGATTACTTCTTGCCTAAAGCACCAGCAATAGTATCAACATCGGGAAGATCTACATTGATCTTCTTCTCTACGGTCTCGATGACGTCGTTAGCAGCTTTCTTGCTCTTCTCGTCCTTTGTGACCTTATCCAATGCGTCCTGTGCAGCATCTTTTGCTTTGTTGATATCAATATCCATATAGATACCTCCGTTAAGAAATATAACTGAATTATATCACTTGTAGGACCTTATGGCGTTTGAGTTTTTTAGGAAAATCACTATCAGTTTATCAGAAAGCCTTTTTGATATAATTACATTGTCATTACCGGTCTGCAATGAAGCTGTTTTCTTTTGCCGCAGCCGGAAGATTTTTTAAGGACATTTTGTATGGTCATAAAGAGGTCACATCTTTTTTCTATACTCACGATGAACGAAGACGGATGTCGTGGAAAGGAACAAAAAAGATGAAAAAGAATTATTTGTGCTTCGGAATTATATATTGTCTTGCAGCGCTGCTTATTTTTCTGGCAGGGATCTCATTTTATACCAAGAAAAAGATCGATGAATTAAATTCCGTATATCGCAACATTTTGGTTTATCCCGATTCAATAATGCGGGATTTCACTACTGAAGACCCGGAGATAACGGCATGCAATCTTTTAGGTACATGGAGATTCATGCCTTATCTGACTACGAATGTGGGTTTTTATTCTTCTGTCGTTGATACCAGAAATGATGGCAGCGTGGTATTCGAATCCCGGGATTATTATATAGTTCATTATTATGGCGAGATCGAGACTGAGGTTATAGAGAACTCTTCTGAAAGATATGAGGCAAAATCGACTCAGCTGGTTCCGGGTGATTCGCGTTATATGATTTTTGAAGAACCATTTTCAATTTCAGAGGACGAGACTGCAGCTCTCCTTTTCCCGAACGAACATAATGTCTCGATAACAGGAGCAAGCTGTGATAAAAGATTCGTATATGGTGGCACTCTGACATATACATATGAGGATAATACCAGGACAGTTAATATTGCTACGCCGGGTTTTGTTAATGAAGATGAAAGCGTTCCTTATGAAGAGTGGATCGTCAGGCTTGATGGGATAGAATGCTATTCCTTTGACGGAAATACAGGTTTAAACAAAAAAGCTCATAAGTTAAGTGATGCATATGTTGATAAGTTTATGAACGGGAAGGTGCCGGCAGGTCTTAATGTCGAGGAAG
Source organism: Clostridiales bacterium (assembly GCA_017427465.1). Lineage (GTDB taxonomy): Bacteria > Bacillota > Clostridia > Saccharofermentanales > Saccharofermentanaceae > Saccharofermentans. The sequence goes on from JAFRST010000027.1 coordinate 79,641, forward strand.
GTGTTTTCACTACAACAGTTTCGGCAATCTATGTTTCTGACCAAGGGAATTATCTTGCCACTTACTATTGTTTATTGCATCCGTTTCAGCTCGTCTTAAGGGACCATTTAATTATCTATATTCTGTCCGTCCTGGCACTTGTTCTGGTTGAAGCGGTCATAATATCAGCTGTAAGAAAACTCTACCTTAATCAGAAGAGGTTCGAATTAAGGAGCGAAAAGCTTACAAAAGGCATTGCTTATGATCTGCAGGGACCTCTGGCTGCTACCAGAGGATACCTGGATAATTGGGAAGACTTAAGCGAAGATAAGCGTGCCGAGTATTCGGAAAAGATAATATCCGAAGTGGACCATATGTCATCTATGGTCACAAGGCTTCTCGAACTGTCCAAGATTCATGACGGCAGTGTTAAGCTTAACCGCGAAGACGTCGATCTCCTAAAGCTTACTCAGAACATTAAGAAAAGAAACAGCAAAGCCATATTGGAGAAGAATATCGATCTTACGATCGAATGTGATGAAGAAGCGGATGCTTATCCGGTATATGCAGATCTTGAGATGATGTACATCGTTATAAATAATTTCATTACGAACGCGATCAAGTATTGCGATCACACAATTAAGATAAAGCTTAAAAACTACAGGAAATCAATAGAGTTCAGCATCACAAACGACGGCGCCCGGATCGAAAAAGCTGATCTGGATAAAGTATGGGATATTCTTTACAAAACAGATAAAGGCAGAGTGGAAACGGGTGAAAACAGCGGTGTTGGGCTTTCCGTCGTAAAGAGCATACTTGATGCACATAATGCAAAGTGCGGATGCTTTAGCGGGCTTAAAGGAACGAATTTCTGGTTCTCAATGGATAAATACGAGGAAGAAAAATGAAGAAACAATATATCAGATACGGAGCGATCTTTTGCATTGTTGTGCTGCTGGCGTTTTCGATCGCATTTATAATTTTTACCAAGAACAAAATAGATGATTATAACTTATATTTCAAACTGCCGTTAATAACAGAATACATTGATTATCATGCTGATAATGATGATGGACAATTGGAACAGCAGGTAATCAGATCATGGGATCGCTATCTCACATATGAATATGCAGATCGCACGGGCTTTTATTCTTCGATTACTGATGTTAACAGCGGCAAGGTTATACTTGATTCTTTTGAACAAGGAATCCACAGAGGCGATGCTGAAATTGAAAAACTTAATGATCTGGCTCGCAAGGCAGGCATTGAAGGAGAAAAAACTTATAAACCATTTTCCGGCATTACGACTAAAGAAGGCATATTTACTTCAACATCGGTCTTGATATGTCAGGCCGGAGAAGGCAGTCTTCATGTATCTTACTGCATTGCGGGAAAACCATTAAGCAGCGTGCTTAAGATCAATACCATGACTTACATATTTATGCTTTTGGGATTTATCATCCTTGAGATCCTGGTCGTAGTCTCGTTCGTCGTGCTCTATAAAAATCAGATGAACTACGAGATCAGGAACCAGAAGCTTACAAGAGGCATCGCGCATGAATTAAAGACCCCTCTTGCCGTTACAAAGGCAACGGTTGAGAACTGGGATTATTTTGATGATGACCGCCGTAAGGATTATTCGAAAAGAGTCATAAATGAGGTCGATCATATGTCTGACATGGTCGGCAAGCTCCTTGATGTTTCAAAGATCAAAGAGGGCAGCAGCAAGCCGGTCCGCAAAGAAGTTGATATGAGTCTTCTGACCGGAGATATTATCGAAAGAAGCAAAGAACTGCTCCGTGAAAGAAATATAATCATGACCTTTAATCATGACGAAAAGCCTTATACGGTATATGCCGATCCGGACATGATGAACATTGTAATAAGCAACTTCATGTCAAATGCAATAAAATACTGTGATCATACGATCATGGTACGGCTTATAAGGAACGGCAGAAGAATAGAGTTCAGCATTACTAACGATGGTGCTAAGATAGAAAAAGAAGAACTGGATAAGGTCTGGGATATCTTCTATACAACAGATAAGGCAAGGACTGACAGGATGAGCAGCAGCGGCGTCGGGCTTTCCGTTGTAAAGAGTATCCTTGATGCTCACAAGGCAGATTACGGCTGCACGAGCGGCGATAACGGAACGGAGTTTAAGTTCTCGCTCCCGGCCTATGAACCGGCCTGATAAACATAATAAGGACGTAAAGAATGTATCGGATTTTGCTTGCAGAAGATGAGGTGACATTAAGAGAAGTCGTAGAAGTCTTCTTCCGTAAAAACGGATTTGAGATCGATGCGGTGGATAACGGAACAGATGCCTGTTCCTTGGCTGACAGGCAGAAGTATGATGTTGTCATCTTAGATATCATGATGCCGGGCAAGGACGGCAAAGAAGTGTGCCGTCACATAAGATCAAAGTATGACGTGCCGATCATCTTTCTTACGGCTTTAGGTGATGAATGCGATATCATCTCCGGATATGAGATCGGTGCTGACGAATATGTTACCAAGCCGTTTTCGACCAAGGTCCTTCTAATGAAAGTAAATGCCCTGATCAGCAGGTACCACGGACTTCTTGCCAAGAACGGCTGTCTGGTTATAGATGAGATCACGATAGATCCTGCAAGGCACCTCGTAAGTGTTGACGGGAAGACTGTAAATCTGGCACCCAAAGAATATGACCTGCTGCTTATGTTTATCGATCACAAAGATCTGGTCCTTACACGTGACCGGATCCTTGATATTGCCTGGAACTCTGATTTTGAAGGCTATGACAGGACTGTTGATTCACATATAAAGAAGCTCAGAAAAGCTCTCGGAAAAGCCGGCTATCATATCGAGACAGTTATCAAGACAGGATATGTTTGGAAGAGCGGAAAGAAGTAGATTGCCCGCCTGATAACTCCGCAGATCAGAGGGTTTTAACGAACCTCATGAATTCTTCGTCATTCTTGTAGACGCCGGCGCAGCCCAGGATCTTTGCAAAGGTCTTTCCGATCTCGTCCTGAAGCGCGCTTCTTACAGCTTCCGGGGAAGAAAGATCGTAACCGGCTTTCCATTCATCGACCCAGTCTGCGTGCTTGGCGATCTCTTCGATCGTCCTTATATCTTTGCCGTTCAGGATCGCATCTTCCATGAGGACCATTTCATTCTTGAGCCTTGCAGGGAGGACCGCAAGCCCCATTACTTCGATAAGACCGATGTTCTCCTTCTTGATGTGATGGTATTCTGCGTGCGGGTGATAGACGCCCATCGGGTGTTCTTCTGTCGTGATGTTGTTGCGCAGGACAAGATCCAATTCGAATCTGCCGTCGCTGTTCTTGCGCGCGATAGGAGTGATTGCATTGTGAGGAACGCCGTCAGTCTCAGCGAAGATGAACGCGTCTTCGTCGGTATAGGATTTCCACTTATTGAGAATCATGTCGGCGCAGTCGGTGATGCGCTCGATATCGTCACCCTGAAGCCTTATTACCGACATCGGCCAATTGACGATGCCGGTAGTAAGATCTTCATATTCCGGGAGGATAAATGTCTTTCTGTAACCGGCTCTTGCCATCGGGAAGGTGTATGCGCCGCCCTGGAAATGATCGTGGCTTAAGATCGAACCGCCAACGATCGGGATGTCGGCATTAGAGCCTGCTGTATAATGGGGGAACTGTCCGACGAAGCAAAGGAGCTTCTTGAAGGTCGAACGGTTGATCACCATCGGGATGTGCTCTTTGTTAAGGATTATGCAGTGCTCGTTGTAGTACACATAAGGTGAGTACTGGAGATAATAATCCTCGCCGTCAAGCTTGATCAGGATTATCCTGTGGTTCTGCCTTGCAGGATGAGTAAGAGTTCCGGCATAGCCTTCGTTCTCAGGGCAGAGCAGACACTTAGGATAGGATGTGCTCTTTGCTTTTCCTGCTGCTGCAATGTCCCTCGGATCTTTCTCGGGCTTGCTTAAGTTGATGGTGATATCGATGTCGCCGAACTCTGTGGGAGAGACCCACTTAACATCCTTTGCGATTCGGTCTGTGCGGATATAGTTTGTAGCTTTCGAGAAAGCATAATACCAGTCTGTTGCCTGCTTGGAAGACTCCGCCAGAAGCTCATTGAACTTCTTTATGACAACAGAAGGGGGAGGAGTTATCGCGCCCATGATCTTCGTGTCGAAAAGATCCTTATAAGCTGTCGTATCGCTCTTCATTACTCCGTGCTCGAAAGCCCAAGCCATCATGTCTTCTAGGATGAGATGAAGGTCTCTGGGCTCAGGCGTTACGGAAGGCTCAATATATTCATCGAGCTCCATAAGTTCCGTGAGTCTGTTTAAAGCATAGATACGGTCATACTCTTCGATGAGTCCTTTAGAGATACCGTAATTAACAAGTTCGGTTATGTAAGTGTTGATCATGTGATAATCCTCTTATACTACTCTGATGCCGCCGTATTTGCGGATCGACAAGATCTCGCATGAGCCTTCTCCGAAGACTTTGTCCATGGTCTTCTGATACTCCTTGGCATTCTCTTTCTTTACAAAGGCCTGTATGGTGCCTGCAAAGCCGCCTCCGTGGACTCTGGAGGCTTCGTCCGATCCCAATACCGAATCGCTTAATGCAAGCGCCAGAGAGACGTTCTGGGCCGTTACGTCCTTATTGCTGTATACGTTCTGAAGATACTTGAATGACGAATCGCCGGATTGTTTTACGAGCTTTATGAATCTGTCGATATCATTATTGTTAAGAGCGTCTGCTTCAGCCTTCGCTCGGCGTGTCTCATTTACAAAGTGGATAGCTCTCAATACAGCGCGGTCACCGGCTTTCTCGCGGAGCATTTTGATGTTGCTTAAGATGTCATCCAAAGAAACTTGGCGGAGGACATCTTCCCCGAGAAGCGATGCGATCTTCTTCATCTCTATGGGAACTGCAGCATATTCATCCGTTAAGTCTGCGTGTGAGCCCTTGGTATCAGTAATGCAGAGAAAGTAATCAGTCTTCGAGAAATCAAAACCGACTTTATCGACTACAGGGTTAGAAGGATCTGCAAAATCGATATGAACGAGATTTCCGACTGAACATGCCATCTGGTCCATCAGGCCGCAAGGCTTTCCGAAATAAGCATTCTCTGCAAACTGTCCGGTCTTTGCGATCGTTACGGGATCGATCGAACCGCCATTAAAAAGGCCTGATACTATCGTGCCGATGAGAGTCTCAAAAGCGGCAGATGAAGAAAGGCCTGCTCCTATCAGAACATCACTTGTGATATAAGCATCAAAGCCGCCGAGCTTAAAGCCGTCATTTTTGAGCCCTGATAAGACTCCGCGGATAAGTGCGGAAGTTGATCCCTTTTCATCTTCTCTTAAGCCGAGATCATCAAGAGCGATATTTGTCATTCCGAAGCCGTCTGCCAGAATGTTGACCAGGTTGTCTTCACGGGGGGAAGTGACAGCTATTGCATCTTTATTGATCGATGCTGCGAGGACTTCACCGTGCTGGTGGTCTGTGTGGTTACCGCCGATCTCTGTTCTGCCGGGAGCAGAAAAAACAGCCATAGGCCCAGTACCGGCAAAGGCATCAGTGTATCTCTTTACGGCATTGGCATATCTGTCCGGCTGAAGCAAAGCGGCTTCATCGGTAATATAGATATCTTTAAAGTCAATACTATTCAGATCAAGCATGATAAGCCTCCGGCAGATCTTTATAGCCTGATTATAAATTGTCTTTCCAAAACAGTCATATGCGCATTTTACACAATACTCGGAAACTAAATTTGTAAAATCAGTTTCCGAGAAAACTATCCCATTTTATCGGCATCTTGGTAAGATTATGGTGGAAACTCAAAATATGATATTCAGTTTCCGAAGGAGATTCTTATTTATGATGACAGAAATCAGAGAAAAGATCCTTAAAGGTACGATCCAGGTTTTCAATAAGAAAGGCCTGAAGCTTACCATGGATGATGTCGCAGATGAATTAAAGATTTCCAAGAAGACGATTTATAAAGAGTTCTCGAGTAAGGATGAGATATTCGAGACGATGGTGGATTATGTTTTCGACAACATAAAGATAAGAGAAAAAGAAATACTTAATTCCGATGGGTATTCGACTATCGAGAAGATCAGGCTCTTCCTGTCCGCGATGCCTGAGAGCTACAGGAATATTAACTTCCAGGAGCTTCACCCTTTAAAGGACAAATATCCGAAGGTATATAAGAAGCTGCAAAAGCGCCTTGAGACCGGCTGGGAACCTGCGTTTAAACTTCTTGAACAGGGCAAGCAGGAAGGCATTATCAGGGAAGACGCCGATCTGAAGATCTTTAAGATCATGATGGAAGCATCGCTCGAGAGATTCTTCGAGAAGGATGTAATGAAGGGAAGCGGCAGAAAGTACAACGACTATCTCAACGAAGTAGTAGACATACTCTTAATCGGAATCACGTCAAAATAAAGGAGTGAATATGGAAAAGTCAAAAGTGATATTCGGAAATGTTCAGTCCGGCGCAGTCTATAAGAAGGCTGTTAAGTCCAAGGCGAAGTATGCCAAAAAGTTTGGAGATGATTCTGACAGAGATTATTCTGCAAGGGTCGTTGATAACGAATACATTGGTGACATTCTTGGCGTTAAGAATATTGCTGTAGGAGATGCAGCTGACGGGACTTCCGAAGGCTTTGATCAGGAGAAGGGAATAATCGTCGGCAATATCAGAATGGGCTTCGGTCACTACAGGATCTCGATGGCCATCGCATCAGCCGCAAATGCTTTGGGCTATGTCCCTTACTGGATGGATCTTAACTCCTATAAAGAGACTACATGCACAAAGGTAATAAGCGCCCAGAACGACCTTTATTCAAAGGGCTCAAGGATCTCACAGAAGTCTAAGCTCTTTAACAGGATCGTATGGGAGCCTCTGAATTATGAGGGCTTCAGAAAGCTGTCTTACAATTCTGCTGACCAGAAGAACGCTGAGCTCATGGCGCCCGTTTACAGGAATGTGCCGAAGGATATCCCTGTAGTCGCAACTCATGTATGGCCTGCCCAGGCAGCGATCCATGCCGGCATGCAAAATGTTGTAAACGCTATCCCCGATAACTGGCCCATGGCGCTTCATTACGCAGAGGGCAGCATTCACACGGTCCAGACCCATTACGCATATCAGGGCTACAGGATCTGTAACGGAATGGACGGCGATAAGGTTTTAAAACCGATGCCTTCTGACAGTCTTAAATATGTCGGTCATTATATCGATCATGAGCTTGTATCCAACATCGAGGCTGACTGCGCCAGACGTATGGCACGCAAGTCTTCCGGCAAGCCCATGAGATTCCTTCTTACAATCGGTGGAGCCGGTGCGCAGAAAGAGATATTCGCCGCGATCATCAACGAGCTTATGCCTGATATCAGGAGCGGCAAAGCCGTGCTTTATGTAAACATCGGTGACTATAAAAATGTTTGGGAAGACCTAAAGAAGATGGCCGCGGGGATCGGAGATGTTGCCGAGACGCACTTCAACGACTGGAACGATACAAGGAAGTTTTGCCGGGAGGCTTTGGATGGTGACGTGAACGGAATCCATGTTTTCTGCCATGAGAATATTTTCGAAGCGGTATACGCGACCAACCTTCTGATGAGATCATGCGACGTGCTTGTGACCAAACCTTCAGAACTTGCGTTTTATCCGGTCCCGAAGCTGTTCATCAGAAGGATCGGCGGACACGAGCAGTGGGGAGCCATACATTCCGCTGAGATAGGTGACGGAACGCTCGAATGCAGGGATATACCTCACACGTTACAGATGATAAGACTTTTCCTCGAAGACGGGACGTTTCTCGGGGATATGTGCGGAAACATAATCAGAAACAAATCTCTCGGGATCTATGACGGTGCATATCAGGTCGTTAAGATCGCGATGGGAATGAGAAGCTAAGAGAAAGGAGCGAAAACTATGGAGACTAAGAACGGTTTAACCGGTAAGGAAAAATTTGCATACGGCATAGGTGCCGTCGGTAAAGACATGGTCTATATGCTCTCGGCTTCATATGTCCTTTACTATTTCCAGGACATCATGAAGACCAGCGCGATCGCCATGGGTATCATTCTTCTCGTAGCGAGAGTTTTCGATGCTTTCAACGATCCGATCATGGGCGTTATCGTCGCTAAGACAAAGACCAGATGGGGTAAATTCCGTCCCTGGCTTTTGATCGGTACGATCACCAATGCTGCGGTCCTCATCCTGATGTTTGCAGCTCCGCCGTCACTGGACGGAAAGGGCATTATTGCTTATGCCGCAGTAACCTACATCCTCTGGGGTGTCACATATACCATGATGGACATTCCATACTGGTCGATGATCCCCGCATTTACGAAGGGCGGCAAGGAACGTGAAGGCCTTTCCGCACTCGCAAGGTCATGCGCCGGCGTAGGTTCTGCGATCATCACGATAATCACTGTTATGGCTGTAACTGCAATAGGTTCTGCGCTTACGGCGAAAAGTACAACCAATATAACCAAGACATTTGATTCTTCAGGCACTGCCATCCACACATATGTAATAGAGCTGGATAAAGACGGCAACCCGTTGGCAAATGTTATCGAATACGGTGCTGATAAGACTGATGTATCAGTAACTCTTGTCGGTTCCGAGAAGGCGTTTGAAGATGTCTATACATTTAACAACGACAATACAAAATATGAGTTCACAATAAACGGCGTAACGGCTGAGACATCAAAGGTCGAATTCGTTATGGATTCCGAATCAGCAAACGAAGCAGGACTTGTATTCTATGTTGATTCCGAAGCTTACAAATCTATCAGTGCATCAGATTCGATCAAGGCTGATCTTAAGATGAATTCCACTCTTGAAGTCGAGAGAGTCGGTTTTAAATATTTCTCGATCATCATCGGTATCCTGTTCGTAGTATTCATAGGAATTACCTGCATATGCATCAAGGAGAAGTCTTCTGTTGACATGAAGTCCGCATCTGTAAAGGAGATGTTCAAGGCGCTCCTCGGCAACGACCAGGCAATGACAGTCGTTCTTACGATCGTTTTATTCAACACTGCGACATACATCACTTCGAACCTTCTGATCTATTTCTTCAAATACGATCTCGCAGGCTCCAACTGGCAGGGCAATTACACTCTGTTTAATATGTTTGCCGGTGCAATGCAGATCCTCGCGATGATGATCCTTTTCCCGTTGCTCCGAAAAGCATTCAATACGATCAAGATCTTCTACATCGGTGTATTCTCGGCTATCGGCGGATATCTTATACTTCTCGCTCTTGCGCTTCTCGGAACGAAGAATGTATATCCGTTCTTTATCCCCGGATTCTTCATCATGGGCGCGGTCGGAATCCTGAATGTAATCTGCACGATCTTCCTCGCGAACACATGCGATTACGGCGAGATCAGGAACGGCAGAAGAGACGAGTCGGTTATCTTCTCAATGCAGACATTCGTAGTCAAGCTCGCGTCAGGTATTGCAGCACTCGTTGCGTCTATCACGCTCACTATATTTAACATCCAGCAGCAGAGTGATGTGCAGATGAATTATTCCGTTCTCATGGATAAAGTAGCTTCCATTAAGAATAATGTTGTCGAGACGATCGACACGAGTGCGGTATTCGGTCTTAGAATGGTAATGACACTTGCGCCGATAGTTGTTCTCGTAATCGCATTGCTTATATTCAAGGCAAAGTATATTCTGACAGATAAGAAGCTGGAGGAGATTTCCAAAGAACTCAAATCAAGGAGCTGATTGCCATGATCACAGTTAAAGGAGATAAAACCCCGCTGTTTATCCTCGATACCCCGCATACGACATATGCGATGAAGGTAACAGGTTCGGGTCATATAGAGCATCTTTATTACGGAAGAAAGATCCGTCTGGATGATGATGACGGTCTTACTGAACAGCATGAGTTTGCACCCGGAACATCGGCCGTATATTCAAAGGAACAGAGTAATTTCTCTTTGGATGATATTAGACTTGAGATGAGCTCCTACGGTAAGGGTGATGTAAGAGAAGCTTTTCTCGAGATCGTTAATTCCGACGGCAGCATGACTTCAGATTTCCTTTATGAGAGCTTTTCCGAGAGCCGCGGAAGAGACGGCGGCACGGAAGGCCTTCCGACATCATATGGAGAAGATGCTGAAGTCCTGACTGTCACCCTGGCTGACAAAGCTAACGCATTAAAGCTCGAACTGATCTACTGTGTTTATCCGGATTCAGATGCCATCACGAGAAACGCCCGCCTTATAAATGAGGGCGAAGGTGATGTAAAGATCAGAAAGCTCATGAGCACGCAGATAGATCTTGATCCTGATTCTTACGTGTTCACGACCTTTACGGGTGCGTGGGCCAGAGAGATGAAGAAAACGGATATGTCTGTATCATCCGCACGTCTTGTAAATTCCTCATACACGGGTAATTCTTCCAATAGAGCCAACCCGTTTGTTATGCTCTCAAGAAGAGGTGCAACTGAAGAATACGGTGACGTCTACGGCTTCAATCTCGTATACAGCGGCAATCACTATGAATCTGTCGAGAAGAGCCCGTTTGGTAAAGTAAGATTTCTGTCAGGTATAAATCCTACAGGCTTTGAATGGAAATTAGCGAAAGGAGAGTCCTTCCTGACCCCGGAAGCGGTCATGACATATTCCTCTATGGGATATAACGGTATGAGCGGGCAGATGCACGACTTTGTGTCAAAGCATATCCTGCGCGGCCCGTGGAAGGACAGACTTCGGCCGGTTCTCTTAAACTCCTGGGAAGCATCCTATTTCAAGATAAGTGAAGGTAAGCTCCTTCGCCTTGCCAGAAAAGCAAAGCAGGCCGGAATAGAGCTTTTCGTAATGGATGACGGATGGTTCGGAGAGCGTAATGACGACACGACTTCGTTAGGCGACTGGTACCCGAACAAGAAGAAGCTTCCGCACGGCGTAAAAGGCATCTGTGACAAGGTCAGAGCATTAGGCCTTGAATTCGGCATCTGGGTTGAACCTGAGATGGTATGCCGCAATAGTAACCTTTACCGTGAACATCCCGCATGGGCGATGGAGATACCGGGCAAGGATCATTCTGAAGGCAGGAATCAGATGGTGCTGGATCTGTCTTCAACGGAAGTCCAGGATTACTTGATAAAGGCGATGAGTGATGTTTTCTCATCCGCGGATATATCCTATGTCAAATGGGATATGAACCGCAATTTCTCGGACGTGTTCTCCAAGTCTCTTCCGTGTGACCGTCAGGGCGAAGCTGCGCACAGATACATCCTGGGCCTTTACAGGGTGATGAGGGAACTTACAAAGAAATTCCCTGAAATCCTTTTTGAAGGTTGTGCTTCGGGCGGAAACAGATTCGACTTAGGCATCTTAAGCTTCTTCCCGCAGATCTGGGCGAGTGACGATACGGATGCTCTTTGCAGGTCCGAGATCCAGAACGGTTATTCATACGGCTATCCCATGTCGACGGTGACGGCGCACGTATCCGACTGTCCGAATCATCAGACTTTAAGAAGGACTCCCATCGAGACGAGATTCAATGTAGCTTCGTTCGGTGTGCTCGGTTACGAGTGCAATCTCAATGATATGAGCAAAGAGGATTTCGAAGCTGTCAAAGCGCAGATCTCCATGTATAAGAAATGGCGTGAAGTCATGCAGTTCGGAAGATTCTTCCGTTCAAAGTCGATGAATGATTCAAGATCCTGTGACGGTGATGAGCTCGGCGGTTCAGGCATAAGTGCTCTGGAGCCTTTGCCGGGCAACGAGATCTCATGGACAGTGGTATCACCCGATAAGTCTAAAGCTGTCTCCATGACAATGCAGATACTGACTCATCCTAATGCACAGTGGGGTGTGTTAAAGCCCTTGGGACTTGATGAATGCAGCAAGTATCATTTGGAAGGCAGGGAGATGAAGTTCGACTTAAGGGATTTCGGAGGGCTCATCAACTATGTTGCTCCGTTCCATGTTAAGCAGGATGGCTTCATTCATAAGACTGTTGCCAAGTTCTACAAGATGAATGCAGAGAAAGAATCGCATGATATGTACGGCGATGCCATGATGTATGCCGGCGTTCACTTAAGGAGCGCATTTGCGTCCGGCGGTTATAATGAGAATATGAGATATTATCCGGACTTCGGTTCGAGGATATATACCATTGAGAAGGTTGAATGAAATCTTTACGGAGTGTGGTCATATGAAGATCGGTTTTAACAACGGCTGGCTTTGGGCCAAAGAATTTAATGAGGATATGGTAAAGCCGTCTTATGAAGATGGCTCCATGGAGACCGTGAGGATCCCTCATACCGTTAAAATCACACCGCTTAACTATTTCGATGCGCATGAATACCAGATGGTATCCTGCTACAGGAAAAGATTTCATGCTCCCGAAGAGTGGAAGGGCAAGAAAGTATTCATTACTTTCGATGCGGTTGCGCACGAAGCGGAAATCTTTATTAACGGCATCCCGGTTGCAAAGCATTCCTGCGGCTATACAGCTTTTACGGCGAATCTTACCGATCACATTGTTTATGGTGGCGAAAATATAATTGCAGTCAAGTGTGACAGCAGGGAATCTTTGAACATTCCGCCGTTTGGTTTTGTAATCGATTACATGACTTACGGCGGTATCTACAGGGAAGTCAGTCTTGAAGTAAAAGAGCAGGACTATATAAAGGATGTTTTCGCGATTGCAGGCGCTGACAGAAAGGTCAGGATCAGAACTGAAGTGGAAGGTGAGGGCGAGCTCGTTGCCACGTTAACTGACGTAGAATCGGGTAAAGTGCTTTTCGCCGAGCCGTGCGGAAATGATGCCGAGATAACTGTTAATGAAGCAGAGCTCTGGACACTTGAAAAGCCGTGCCTTTACGAACTTACAATGACTCTTCGTAACGGTTCGTCCGAAGATGCTTATACAACCAGGATAGGTTTCAGAGATGCGGTTTTTAAAGCAGACGGCTTCTACCTTAACGGAGAAAAGATAAAGCTCAGGGGATTAAACCGCCATCAGTCGTGGCCATATGCGGGTTATGCAATGCCAAAGTCCATGCAGAGAATGGATGCCGACGTGCTGAAGAATGAACTGGGACTCAATGCCGTAAGGACTTCCCACTATCCTCAGTCGCATCACTTCATAGACAGGTGTGATGAATTAGGCCTTCTGGTGTTTACGGAGATACCGGGCTGGCAGAATATCGGAGATGAGAAATGGAAGGAGCAGGCCGTTATCAACACCCGTGAGATGGTGTCACAGTACAGGAACCATCCCTCAATAGTTTTGTGGGGCGTAAGGATCAACGAATCTGTCGATTGTGACGAGCTTTATATCCGCACAAATAAGGTAGCTCACGACTTAGATCCCGTAAGACAGACATCGGGCGTCAGATATCTTAAGAAGAGTTCTCTTTTGGAAGACGTCTATGCATTTAATGATTTCATTCACAACGGCAAAAACAACGGCTGCGAACAAAAGAAAAATGTTACTTCCGATATGAATAAGCCGTACTTCATCAGCGAGTATAACGGCCATATGTATCCGACCAAAGCTTTTGATGACGAGCAGCACAGACAGGAGCACGCATTAAGGCATTGCAATGTTTTAGACAGCGTGATGGCTAATCCGGATATCCTGGGTTCATTCGGCTGGTGTATGTTCGACTACAACACTCATAAGGATTTCGGTTCGGGTGACAGGGTCTGCTATCACGGCGTGACTGACATATTCAGGAATCCAAAGCTTGCCGCATATGCTTATGCGAGCCAGAACACTGATATCGAACCGGTACTTGAGATAAGTTCCTCTATGGATATAGGCGAGCACCATGCAGGAAACAGGGGAGAGATCTATATATTTACGAACCTCGACAGCGTAAAGATGTACAAGAACGATGTCTTCATCAAGGAGTATTCGAAAAAGGATTCTTCGTATAAGAATATGGAGCATCCGCCGATCCTGATCGATGACTTTATCGGCGACCAGATGAAAGAGGGCGAGGGATTCCCTGACAGACAGAATAAGATCGTCAAAGACGCACTGAATTTCTCGGCAATCTACGGTATGGAGAATATGCCTGCCAAGATGAAGCTTACCATGGTAGAAGCAATGACTCGTTATAAGATGAAATTCGACGATGCCTACATGCTCTTCGGCAAATACATCGGCAACTGGGGCGGCGAGGCAACAAGATTCAGATTTGACGGCATTAAGGATGGCAAGGTCGTAAAGACCGTTATCAAGTGCGCAATGACAAAACTCTGTTTAAGCATTGATGTGTCTTCGGATGAGCTGGTTGAAGATGCCACATATGATGTTGCTGCCATAAGGATAAAAGTGACGGACGAATACGGCAATGTAATGCCTTTCTATAACAGACAGGCCGATGTTGAACTTACAGGTGATATTGAGCTGATAGGCCCCGGACGTGCCGATATCAACGGCGGCATGGGCGGTATCTACGTAAGAAGCACCGGTAAGGAAGGGACGGGATCTGTCAGGATATCGCTTCCTGATACGGATATCTCTTCAACGACAGATTTCAAAATAATAATAAGTAGCGGTTCTCATAGTTTGGTATAATTACCCTGATATAAATGCCGATAGGCACCGGGAGATTATATGCAAGAGAAAAAGGGAATCATATTCGATATGGACGGCACAGTCTGGGATTCTTCCGAGAATGTCGCGAAGGCCTGGACAGAAAAGATCCATGAAGCGGGTTATCCGGATAAGTCCGTAAGCAGGGAAGATATTCAGAGCGTCATGGGCAAGCCCATGGATGTTATTGCCGATACGCTGTTCCCTTATACCGAGAAGGGCCCTGAGAGAGATGCTCTCAGATCCTCCTGTGAGAATTACGAGAATCAGTACCTCAGGGAGAACGGCGGCATCCTTTATGAAGGTATCCTCGAGACCTGGGAAAAGCTCAAAGAGATGGGATATCACATCTACATCGTAAGCAACTGCCAGGCAGGCTATATCGAGTCGTTCCTCGGATACTACAACATTTCTTACGGCACTCCTTCTGACCTCGTTGAGGATATCGAGTGCTATGGCAACAATTTCCTGCAAAAGGATGAGAACATCAAGCTTATGGCAGAGCGTAATAATCTTACGGCTGCGTGCTATGTAGGCGACATACAGAGCGACTATGATGCTACTCACAAGGCAGGTCTTCCGTTCATTCATGCAAGATACGGCTTCGGCACGATCAATACCGAAGTGCCTGTTATTGACAGCTTTGACGGGCTTATCAAAGTAGTTCCTGAAGTAATCGGATAAAGGAGATAAAACCATGCCAAAAGACGAAATATCAATTCCGGTAATCCTTAAGATCGAACGCGGCGTTACGGCTAACATCGGCGAATACCTGAAAGATGCAGGCATTGAGCAGGTCACGATCCTTTTTGGTAACGGTCTTACCGACATGTTCGGCAAAACTGTTTTCGATTCATTCGATAAGGCCGGTGTAAAGGTCCTGCACCATCAGGAGATGGACACCGTGGATTTTGTTGATATTACGAATCTGGCATTTGAGATCCCCAATAAGACGCAGGCTATTATCGGAATGGGCGGTGGCAAGGTCATAGATGCCGCTAAATATATCGGATATATCCTGAGGATCCCTTTTATCAGCGTTCCGACGAGCTCTTCTTCAGACGGGTTCTCCAGTTCGTCCGCTTCACTTATCGTAGACGGACACCGCAAATCTCTGCCTGCCAAGATGGCTTCAGGTATTCTTGTTGATACTGATGTTATCAAGAGCGCGCCTGTAAGATTCCTTTATTCAGGTATCGGTGATATGGTCGCTAAGATACAGTCCACTTACGACTGGCAGCACGAAGAGGACATGGGCTTCGATGAAGTCAATGATTTTGCGTTTATGGTAGCAAAGAAGGCTGTTAATTCGTTCGTCAGAACACCTTTTGAATCAGTAAGCGAAGACCTCTTCCTCAAAGAGCTTCTTGACTCGCTTGCAATGAGCGGAGTCGCTAATGAGATAGCAGGTTCGAGTGCGCCGACGAGCGGCTCCGAGCATCTCATCTCACACGCTTTGGACCAGCTCCTTGAGCGTCCCCAGCTTCACGGCGTACAGGTAGGAATTGCTACATATATCATGTGCAAGGTATTAGATCACAGATGGAAGAGAGTAGACGATATCTTCAGCAGGACGGGCTTCTGGGATTACTGCGCTACGCTAGAACTTAAGGCTTCAGACTTCAGTAATGCCATCGACATGGCTCCTTCTATCAAGCCTCACCGTCATACATATCTTCACGAAGAAAAATACAGAGATCTTGCAAAAGCGCTTCTTGCGAGCGATGAGAAGCTTGTAAAGATCCTTCATTAACCGGAGGAAAACATGAAGAAATTTACCAGACCTATATCAGTTATTCTTATAGGTTCATTGTTGTTGACTGCCTGCAATAAAGGCGTGGAACCCGGCCCGGAGGACATGACCTCCGGAAGTGGAACGGAGACTACGGCCGGACCTGAGCCTTCCGCTTCAGGAAGTGAACAGGGAGTAAAAGTCATTACTTCAGATCTTTCCGAATTTGGCAAAGGCTACGAGGGATACGAAGGAACAGGCGATTACAATTACGGTGAAGCCCTTCAGAAATCGATATTGTTCTACGAGCTCCAGAGAAGCGGCGATCTTCCTGAACAGACAAGATGCAACTGGCGCGGCGATTCAGGCCTTAACGACGGAGCTGATAACAATGTTGATCTTACCGGCGGATGGTATGACGCAGGAGATCACGTTAAGTTCAATCTTCCGATGGCATATTCGGCTGCCATGCTCGGCTGGTCTGTCTATGAAGACCGTGAAGCCTATGAGCAGAGCGGACAGCTCGAGTATATCCTTGGCGATATCAAGTGGGTCACTGATTATCTTATTAAGTGTCATCCCGAAGATGAAGTCTTCTACTATCAGGTAGGAGACGGCGGCGCAGATCACTCGTGGTGGGGACCTGCCGAAGTAATGTCGATGAACAGGCCCTCTTATAAGGTCACGAAGGATAATCCGGGTTCCTGCGTTACCGGCGAAGCTGCGGCCGCGCTGGCAGTTGCTGCAATTGTTTTCGAAGATACGGATCCCGAATATTCGAAGCTCTGCTTAGAACATGCCAAGAGCCTTTATGCTTTTGCGGATTCTACGAAAAGTGATGCAGGTTATACTGCGGCGAACGGCTTTTATAATTCATGGAGCGGATTCTACGATGAGCTCTCCTGGGCAGGGTGCTGGCTTTATATAGCAACTGACGACAGCAAGTATCTGGATAAAGCGAAGGAATACTATCCTAAGGCCGGCCAGGATTACAACTGGTCTCTTTGCTGGGATGACGTGCACATCGGTGCTGCAGTGATGCTCGCCAAGCTTACAGGCGAAAAGACCTATAAGGATGCTGTCCAGAAGCACCTTGATTTCTGGAGCTGCGGCACGTCTGACGGACAGAAGATCACATATACTCCAAAGGGACTTGCATGGCTCGACCAGTGGGGTTCTCTCAGATATGCGACGACTACATCTTTTGTAGCAACGGTCTATTCCAGATGGGAAGGCTGTCCTTCCGACAAGGTGTCGGTATATTGGGATTTTGCGGTATCACAGGCCAATTACGCATTGGGTTCTTCCGGAAGGTCTTACGTCGTAGGCTTCGGTGAGAATCCGCCCGAGCACCCGCATCACAGAACGAGCCAGGGTTCTTATTGCGATAACATGAATGAACCCGGCACTGCAAGGCACACACTGTATGGCGCCCTTGTAGGCGGTCCTGATGCTTCTGACGGTTATTCCGACTCAGTCAGTGACTACACCAAGAACGAAGTCGCATGCGATTACAACGCCGGATTTACGGGCCTTCTGGCAGCGATGTATTCCGAATATCACGGCAAGACACTGATTGATTTCGGTGCGGTCGAAGAAGTTACTGATGATGAATATTCCGCAGAATGCACTCTTAATGTCCAGGGCTCTGATTTCGCGGAGATCAAGGCATTCATCTATAACAAGACAGGGTGGCCCGCAAGAGCAGCTGCGAACCTTGAGTTCAGATATTTTGTTGATCTCTCGGAGATATATCAGGCAGGCGGCGATGCTTCGGGTGTTACTATCTCGACCAATTACATGCAGTCCGGAAGAGTTGAAGGGCTTAAGGTCTGGAATGAAGATAATCACATTTACTATCTTTCGGTTGTTTTCGATGACGGAGCCTTAAGACCTGCGGGGCAGTCCCAATACAAGTCTGAGATCCAGGTCAGGATGACAAGTCCTAACGGCGTTTGGGATGACTCGAATGATTTCTCATACAAAACGGGCGCAGTCCTTCTTGAGAATAACGAATTGGTCTTCGGCGTTATGCCTGATGAAGAAGGCACCGGCTCGGGTGAAGCTGCAGGCGGTACCAACCAGACTCAAACTACTGCTTCAACATCTCAGGATCAGTCTTCTTCAGGCGGCGGCTCTGCGTCTTCCGGTGATCTCAGCATCAAGATGACCTACAACGATAATTCCAATTCTGCTAATGCGATCGCAGGTACTCTTGAGATAACGAATAACGGAAGCTCAACTGTTGATCTGTCTGATCTTAAGATCAATTACTATTTCACAAAAGACGGCGGCAGCATGGTCTTTGACTGCTACCACGCTGCGGTCAATTCGGCTTCAGGCCAATACACTGCGCTGACTGATAAGACGAGCGGATCATTTGCTTCCTGCTCAGGTACTGACAGAGATACTTGTCTTACGATAGCTGTAAGCAGCGGCTCTCTTGCTAAGGGTGATACACTTACCATCAGCTTCAGCTGTCACAGGTCTGACTGGCAGAATATGGATCTTTCCAATGACTGGTCGCACCAGAGCGTAAACAATATTGAGGTTACGACTTAAATGATCTGTGTATCAACTGAAGTAATGCGCGCGAGCGACAAATGGACTATTGAAAATATCTGTTCTTCAAAAGAACTGATTGAAAGGGCAGGGAAAGCGATCTTTGATCAGGTCAGCTGGAAAGGTCCTGCCGGCATTATCTGCGGCAAAGGTAATAACGCAGGTGACGGCTTTGTTGTAGCGTCGCTTCTTAAAGATCACGGCATAGATTGTGAGATCGTTCTCTTGTACGATGATGCGTTCTCGGAGGACGGAAGATACTTTTACGATATCTGTGCCGCGAAGGGAATACCGACGGTTCCTGACGGCGATTACGGCAAGTATAAGACTATCTTGGACTGCATCTTCGGAACCGGCTTTAAGGGCGAAGTAAAAGAGCCTGCCAAAACCGCGATAGAGAAGATAAATTCTTCAAGTGCATATGTAGTCAGCGCAGATATCAACAGCGGTCTTAACGGCGACACCGGTCTTGGCGATCTTTATGTCATATCTGATCTTACGGTGTCGATCGGCACATATAAGTATGGACATTTTCTTGGCCACGCGAAAACTGCCATGAAGAGTAAGGTGAACTGCGATATCGGCATTAAGATAATCGGAGAGACTAAAGATCTGGAGTGAATACTTCAGGAGTTTGTCCTTTTATATAACGAAATGAATTATGCCCCTTAGGAAATAAAAGAATCTGGATGAATTATAGTGATATGATAGATACGTCAGGAGGGTTCTTATATGTCTTATAATTCAAATTACAGGAACAATAACGGAGTTATTTATCCTTTTGCCGTAATAACAGCAGTTCTGCTTTTGCTGGCAAATCTGTTTTTTCTGCGATCCATTATCACTTCATTCTATTATCTGGGTGATTATTTGAATGAGACGGCATTTTTATCTTTTGTGATAAACATGTTGTCTCTTACTCAGCTTGCGCTCATAATGGCTTTGACGATCTCGGTATTTGCCAGGGCCAGTAATCGCGCCCTCGGCAATATCCAGATAGCGACAGCAATAATCACTGCTATTGAATTAACTTTCAGATTTATAGCGTTCCACGGATCGATGATACCTTATTACTGGTTCACTTATGCTTTCCTTCTCGCATATCAGATCAGCATGGCAGTTGTTATCAAGACAAGGAAAGAGGTAATCAAATACACGTGGTTCATTCCCGGTATAATGGCATTTCTTTCAATCGGTTATACGGTCTTTTTCAATTCGGATTCATTCAGATTTGCATTCGAAAGTATCAAATACTCCTCTGATATTGCCGGTTTGAGTTATTTCATGACAGGCTTCCTTGAACCTGTCATTACGGTCGCTTTTGCGTTCTGTGTTATGGCATGGGCATCGCACAGGATCCAGGACAAGAAGGCAGCTAAGGCTCAGCCTGAAGCTTCCGCTAATCCTGCAACTGTTTCCTCAGCCGGAAGCAGCAGGACGTGCCCTAACTGCGGAAATGCTTTGTCTCCCCGTGATCAGTTCTGCTCAATATGCGGTGCGAATGTCAAAGTCGGATTCTGTCAGAACTGCGGCTCGCCCGTAAATCCCGGAGATACTTTCTGTGAGAAGTGCGGAGCAAGAGTGCAGTAATAGAACACATCACGAAAACAAATAGGACCGGCTTGATGCCGGTCCTATATTATTGCTCTTAATGAGGCTCTTACTTCGCTACGATGTTAGCAATTCTTCCCTTAACGTAGATGAACTTGACGATCGATCTGCCGGCCAAAGCGCCTGCGAGTCTGTCATCTGCGTTAACGATAGATTCAACTGCTGCCTGGTCAGCTTCAGCAGGGATGTTTACCTTGAACTGTACCTTGCCGTTGATCTGTACTGCGATCTCGATCTCATCCTTAACGAGTGCTGACTCGTCGCATACAGGCCACTTCTGGTCGTATACGGAATAGCCGTTACCAAGTGTCTCGCACCAGAGTTCTTCAGTAAAGTGAGGCGCGAAGGGTGCAAGCAGGAGAACGAGCTTCTCAGTAGCGTATCTCTTGAACTCTGCTTTAGCGGATGCATCCTGGCTGTACTTTGTGATCGCGTTTAATAGCTCCATCATTCTTGCGATAGGAGTGTTGAACTGGAATTTCTCGATGTCGGCTGTAGAACTCTTGATAGCGTAGTTTACAGCGTAGTTGAGTTCCTTATCAGCGGATGTCATATCAGATTTAGCGGGAACTGCAGAAGATGTTGCGCCCTTGCAGTCTTCAACGCATGTCTCGATCCTTCTGAAGAACTTAACGATAGCCTGGAGACCGGAGTCTGCCCAGGGGCCGCCCTCGATGTATGCGAAGCCGAATCCTAAGTATGTTCTGAATACGTCTGAACCGTACTTGCTGATGTAATCGTCAGGTGCAACTGTGTTGCCTCTGGACTTACTCATCTTCTGTCCGTCAGGTCCCAAGATAGTGCCCTGGTGAACGAGGCTTGTGAAAGGCTCGTCAAAATCGAGCATACCCATGTCACGCATAGCCTTTGTGAAGAATCTTGCATAGAGAAGGTGCATGCATGCGTGCTCAGCACCGCCGACGTACTTATCTACAGGACAGAACTTGTTGATCTTATCCTTGGAGAACATTTCCTTATCGTTCTTGTTATCCGGATATCTGAACTGATACCAGGAAGAGTCAACGAAAGTATCCATTGTATCAGGGTCGCGTCTTGCATCGCCACCGCACTTGGGGCACTTGCAGTTCATGAATGATTCGCACTTGGCAAGCGGGCTCTCACCGTCGGGTGTGAATTCTACGTCGTAGGGGAGAAGGACAGGGAGCTCATTCTCCGGAACGGGTACAACGCCGCATGAAGGGCAGTGGATCATCGGGATAGGTGTTCCCCAGTATCTCTGACGTGAGATGAGCCAGTCACGGAGTCTGTAATTGATCTTCCATTCACCCATTCCGATCTCTGCGAGCTTTGCAACGATAGCTTTCTGCGCATCGTGCATCTCCATGCCGTCGAACTCGCCTGAATTTGTGAGATAACCCTTCTTCTCGCAGTAAGGGAGCTCTGAATCAACACCCTGCTCGGGCTGGATAACGCGGATGATATCAAGGCCGTACTTATGCGCAAAATCGAAGTCTCTCTCATCGTGTGAAGGAACTGCCATTACGACGCCTGTACCGTAGCCTGCAACTACATAATCTGCAGCCCAGATCGGAACTCTTCTGCCGTTCAAAGGATGAATAGCATAAGCACCTGTGAATACGCCCGTCTTCTCACGTGTTGTGGACATACGGTCGATCTCGCTGACTTTTGCTGTTGACTGACGGTAAGCCTCAACAGCCTCGCGGCACTCGTCGGTAGTAAGCTTTGCGCAAAGTTCTGACTCAGGTGCGATAACGACATAGGTGATACCCATGAACGTATCGACTCTTGTAGTGAATACTTCGAGCTTCATGGGAGAGCCGTCTTCGTCTGTAAGACGCTCGCCGTTCTTCTCGACATAGAGTGCTACCTGTGCGCCTTCGGATCTGCCGATCCAGTTCTTCTGAAGCTTCTTTGTCTTCTCAGGCCAGTCGAGCTTAGGGAGATCGTCCAAGAGCTCCTGAGCATACTCAGTGATCTTGAAGAACCACTGGGTCATGTTCTTTCTGACGACTTCCGTGTGGCATCTCTCGCAAGCGCCGTCTACGACCTGCTCGTTGGCAAGAACGGTCTTGCATGAAGGACACCAGTTAACGGGAGCGTTCTTACGGTAAGCCAGGCCCCTCTTGTAGAGCTCGATAAAGAACCACTGGTTCCATTTATAGTAGTCAGGCATACAGGTCTTTACTTCGTAGTCCCAATCGACTGTTGTACCCATAGCCTGAAGCTGCTTTTCCATAGTATCGATATTCTTAAGTGTGGAATCCTGGGGATGAATACCTGTCTTGATGGCATAGTTCTCAGCCGGGAGTCCGAAAGAGTCGAATCCCATGGGGTGGAAGAGGTTATAACCCTGCATGTGCTTGAACCTTGCCCAGGAGTCTGTCAGGGAGTAGTTGTACCAGTGACCCAAGTGTAGGTTAGCACCGGAAGGATAAGAGAACATCTCAAGGCAATAAAGCTTCTCGCCCTCTGCGTCCGGATTGAACTTGTAAAGGCCTGTCTGCGCCCATTTTGCCTGCCACTTCTTGTCGGTCTCAATTGAATAACTCATGTTAAAGACTCCTTATTCTTATAATTGAACAACTAATTATACTCCGTGTTTTTCGAAAATTACAGTAATTGGATTTGTTACAACTGCTCTAAAACAGAAAATCAAATGGGTTTGTTTTTTGTGTTCGAAAACTTCGAAATGCCTATAAATCGCCTCAAAATGAAATCTGATTGTCACTTAAAATAGGGCATTGCATAATTGATTTATTGTTAGTCCAATGCAATAATATATTGAATTTTTACGGATAAATGCGCCAAATACGGCGTTTTCGAATATATGAGGTGAAGCTATGGGATTAGGTATGGAAATAGGTGTCGATCTCGGCACCAGCAGCGTACTTGTTTATATAAGGGGTAAGGGTATCGTTCTTAAGGAGCCCTCTGTTGTTGCTGTTAACAGCAAGACAGGTAAGGTCCTTGCAGTAGGTGAATCAGCATCTCTCATGCTCGGCCGTACCCCCGGTATCGTTGAAGCCATCAGACCTTTGCGTGAAGGCGTTATCTCAGACTTCAGAGCTACAGAAGTAATGCTTAAGGCATTTATCGGCCGTGTCTGCACAGGCCTCCGCGCCACATATTTCAAGCCTACTATCGTAGTCTGCGTTCCCTCGGTTATCACACCGGTTGAGCAGCAGGCAGTAGAGAACGCTTGCCGTCACGCAGGCGCTAAGGACGTATTCCTTATCAGAGAGCCTATCGCAGCTGCCATCGGCGCAGGTATCGATATCACAAAGGCTTGCGGCTCAATGGTAGTAGATATCGGCGGCGGTACAACAGATATTTCCGTTATCTCACTTTGCGAGCCTGTTGTTGATGCATCTTTGAAGGTCGCAGGCGACAAGTTCGACGAAGCAATCATTAAGCACGTAAGAAAGAGACATAACATCCTCATCGGTGAGAAGACAGCAGAGAAGCTCAAGATCGAGATCGGCTGCGCTTATCCGAGAGATGAAGAGCTCACACTGGACGTTCAGGGAAGAAACATCATCACAGGTCTTCCTTCTACAGTTACGGTATCTTCCACAGAGATGCTCGAAGCATTGGAAGAGCCTATCACACAGATCTTCGAAGCTGTTCACAACGTTCTCGAGAGAACACCTCCGGAACTCATGGCAGATATCTCTCAGAGAGGTATCGTAATGACAGGCGGCGGCGCTATGCTCTACGGTCTTGATCACATGCTTTCCAACAGGATCGGTATTGATGTATATCTCGCCCAGGACCCTGTTTCCTGCGTAGTTATCGGTACAGGTAAGGCCCTCGATATGATGGATAAATTTGCGGCCCTTAGTGACAACTGATAAAGATCACTGGAGATTGACTAAACTTTTATTAAATGTTAGTATTATGCGCGTCAGGTGAACACCCTGGCGCGCATTCGTTATATTTGATATTTTTCCTTTTCGCATTTGAAGATTGATATCCCTTTTTAAGCAGTATTGCGGATAAGTATAATAGGAATTTTGCGAGTAAATTTATTTTTCGAAAGGCGTTTATGGACGATTTTGACAACCTGAATTCTAAGACGGATTCTGACTTAAGACAGATAGCTGTTGCATTCGGAGATTTTACTCCCGAAGAAGCACAGTCCAAGACCAGAGATGAGCTCCTTATGGCCATCACAGGCGCTAAAGACATCGGTGATATTACTCCCGTTGATCTTTCTGAAGAGCCCGTCCCGATGAAGCCGGTATCCATTCCGGAACCCATGAAGAGCACAGAAAACCAGAAGTCTCTCGATGAGCTGATCGTTGATGTCGGCAGGACCGCAAGGTTCGAGACAAACGAATTGGCTGATGCCATGATCAAGGCAGAGAAGAAGGAGAAAAAAGTGGCTAAAAAAGTAAAAGAAGAAGCTGCAAAAGAGCCTAAGGAAGAGAATAAGACTGAGGCAAAGGCTGAGAAGAAGCCTGCTAAGCGCACTTCAAAGAAAGCTTCCAAGACTGAAGAGGCACCCGCTGAAGCAGCTCCCGTCGAGGCTCCCGCAACAGAAGTTCCTGCTGAAGAGCCCAAGAAGGCTGAGAAGACTGCGGCTAAGACAAGAAAGCCCAGAGCAGGCAAGAAGAAGGAAGAAGCTCCTGCTGAGGAAGTTAAGGCTGAAGAGCCCACACCCGTAGAGGCATTAGCTGCTGCAGCACAGGCAGAAACACCTGTAGCTGAGGCTCCTGCTCCGGAAGCACCTGCTGAAGTCAAGACAGAAGAAAAGAAGCCTGAACAGCAGGCACAGGGTCAGGGCAAGCACGGCAGATCCAAGAGAAGAAAGATCACTTTCGGTCCCGGCCAGGATACAAAGACTGTTGAAACTGTCGAAGAAGTCCCTGCTGATGCTGAGGAAGAAATTCCTGAAGTGATTCTTCCCGTTGAGATCGAGATTGAAGGCGTTCTTGCTATCAACAACAACGAAGGCAACAAGAACGACTTCTGCGGATTCGTACACAGAAATAATTATCTCCCCGGCGAAGATGATGCTTATGTTCCGGGCCAGATGATCAAGAGAATGGGCCTCAGAAGAGGCGACTACATCAAGGGCTTTGCTATCCCGAAGCGCGGCAAGGACAGATATGCACCTTTGAAGCGCATTACTGAAGTTAATGGCATTCCCGTAGTCGAGAATGAATACGATAACATCAGAAGACGTCCTAAGTTCGAGAGCCTTACAGCCATCTATCCTGATGAGAGACTTGACTTAGAGACCGAGAAGGAAGACATTTCCACAAGGATCATCGACCTTTTCTCGCCTATCGGTAAGGGGCAGAGAGGTATGATCGTATCCCCTCCGAAGGCAGGTAAGACTATCCTCCTTCAGAAGGTCGCAAATTCCATTACAGCTAACAATCCTGACTGCGTACTTATCGTTCTCCTCATCGACGAGCGTCCTGAGGAAGTTACGGACATGCAGAGAAATATCTCAGGCGAAGTCGTTTACTCCACTTTCGACAAGCGCCCGGAAAACCACGTAAGAGTTACAGAGCTCGTTCTCGAGAGAGCAATGAGACTCGTTGAGCTCGGTAAGGATGTCGTAATCCTTCTGGACTCCATGACAAGACTTGCAAGAGCTTACAACCTTACGATCAATCCTACCGGCAGAACTTTGTCAGGCGGTCTTGATCCGGGATCACTTTACGGACCTAAGAGATTCTTCGGTGCCGCACGTAATATCGAGAACGGCGGATCTTTGACGATTCTTGCTACGGCTTTGATCGAGACGGGCTCTCGTATGGACGAAGTTATTTTCGAGGAATTCAAGGGAACGGGCAACATGGAAGTTACCCTGGACAGAAAGCTCGCTGACAGAAGAGTTTTCCCGGCTATTGCAGTCGACAAGTCCGGTACGAGAAGAGAAGATCTCCTGCTCACACCCGAAGAACTCGATGCTGTATGGCTCATCAGAAGAAGGATCGCGGAAGCAGATACGATCACGGCTACCAACGCTGTCATCAGCTTTATGGAAAAGACTACGAGCAACAAGTCTTTTGTACTTTCCGTAAAGAAATCTTTTGCTACCGATTGACAACCGCAAACGATTCAAGTAATATAGCAAGGCTAACACGAAGAATCCGGTATGACATACGTGAGTTTAGGATTACGCGTCATATCTTTGATTGAGAGGTGAAAGGACATGAAAGAAGGAATTCATCCTAAGACGCAGGTCGTAACAGTTAAGTGCGCATGCGGCAACACATTCGAGACTCTTTCTACAAAGAGTGATCTCAGAGTTGATATCTGCTCTAACTGCCATCCGTTCTATACAGGCAAGCAGAAGCTCGTTGATACAGGCGGACGTGTTGATAAGTTCAAGAAGAGAATGGAAAAGGCTTAATTCTCATTCAACAAAAGCTAACAAGGGGTTGTCTCACAGGAGGCGACCTCTTTTGTTTAAAGAGTATTTGCACCATATTCCTTTATTTTGCCTTGTGTTTGTAACACCAATAGACTTTTTATTTGTTATACTCACATCAGAATGCATAATTATGCTTAGACAAGGGGAACTATATGTCTGAGAACAACAATGACATGAAGATATTGACCGAAGAACAGGTCAGGGAGATCACTCCTGGGCAGATTGAACAGGACATTGATCTTGTTCCTGAAACACAGCCCAAGGCTCCTGCGAAGGCAGCCAAAAAGAAGAAAAAGAAGTGCTGTGAGCCTGTAAAGAAGACTTCTATCGGAGGTCAGGCGCTCATTGAGGGCGTAATGATGGTTGGTCCTTCAAGAACTGCAATGGCAGTAAGAAAGGGCGACGGCACGATCCATGTTGAGGAAATAAAGCAGAGCGAGAAGACCACGTATTTTGAGAAGGTCCCGTTCATCCGCGGATGCATCAGATTCTATAAGATGCTCGTAACAGGTACCGGCGCGCTCATGAAGGCCGCTGATATCTCTGAAGAAGGCAAGCCCGATGACCGCAAGCCGGGAGAGAAGAAGTCGCGTCTTGACGAGTTCGCCGAAAGACACTTCAATGTCATGATGACTATCTCAGCTATCGTCGGTATCCTGCTCTCGGTCGGCCTCTTTATCCTTGCGCCCAGACTTATCGTTGATATCGCGGCCAAGTTCATCCCCGAAGAATTCTTGGAACTTACATGGATGACTGTTGTTCTTAATGTAGCAGAAGGCCTGTTAAGACTGCTTATTTTCCTTTTCTATCTGATATTTGCTTCCAGCCTCAAGGACATCAAGAGAGTATGGCGCTATCACGGTGCTGAGCATAAGACGATCGCATGCTATGAGGCAGGTCTGCCGCTTACTGTCGAGAACGTCTTGAAGCAGACCAGATTCCATCCCCGCTGCGGAACATCCTTTATGTTCAACGTACTTGCCATATCGATCATAATCTATACGGTTATCGGAATCTTCACGGGCACTCAGCCTATGTGGGTCAATGCCCTTATCAGGATCGGCTGCATCCCGGTCATCTGTGGTATCTCATTCGAGATATTGAAGTTCGTCGGAAGACACGATAGAAACATCTTCTGCAGACTTCTTTCCAAACCCGGTCTCTGGCTCCAGAAGTTCACTACCCAAGAGCCTGACGCGGCAATAGCAGAGGTTGCGATTGCTTCCATGCAGGCAGTTATTCCGGAGAATAAGGAAGATGACATCTGGTAAAGACGGACTTTTAAGTCTTCTCGAGCGTTCGGGAGACGATGAAGCTTCGTTGGACCTTAAGATCCTTAAGGAAGAATTCGAAGGCGAAGAATTAGAAAAAGCTGTAAAGAGGCGCGCTGATGGCGAGCCTCTTGCTTATATTCTGGGATACCGCCATTTCTATAAGGAATGCTACAAGGTATGCCCGGGAGTCCTTATTCCCAGAGCAGATACTGAGATCGCAGTTGAATCTGCCCTTAAGTTCCTGGGTATAAATGAGATGGCGACGGGAGACCTTTTGAATATCCCTTCATACGGCAAAGACCTGTCAGATATCAGCTTTGCGGACCTTTGCACGGGTACGGGCTGTATCGGCATATCTCTTAGTAATGAGATAGTAAGAGCGGGCGGTAAAGCCATGGGATGCCTTATAGATATAAGTGACACGGCAATTTCCGTCGCCGAAGATAATGTCGGAACGCAGGCATTAAAGCCTGAAACCCTTAGAGTAATCAGGCATGACGTGCTAACAGGCATTCCGGAACTTGGAAAACTTGATCTTATCCTTTCCAATCCTCCGTATATTACAAATGCTGAGATGGAAGATTTAGATAAAGTCGTTAAAGACCACGAGCCTGATCTCGCTTTAAGGGCAGGTGAAGAAGGTATGGATTTCTACGGCCCTCTGGCCGGTATAGCCATGAAGCTCCTCAAAGACGGCGGTGCGCTTATTGTTGAACATGGTTTTGGGCAGGGAGACCTTGTGCGTGAGGTTTTCGTGAAGGCCGGACTTCAAGACTGCATGACAATAAGGGATTACGGCAATAATCCCAGAGTCACTATAGGAATCAAGTGATCAATTAGTTTCGATATACTGTGAAACACAGATGTGGCGGCCGTCAACGTCCTCGAAGACGAACTGGCGGTTAGTAGCCTGGCTTTTCGCTGCCTTTGCCTCAGGAAGATCTTCGACGATCTTTATTCCGTTGCCTGCGACTTCGTTATGAAGCAGGAAGGGCTCGGAGCAGTAAATGTACATATCGTATTTGATGCCGAACTCCCTGGCAGGCTTTGTGATGGCGCCTTCGCTCTGCACAAGGACGATCGCGATGTTATCTCTGTAAAGCTTTATGTGCGGCATGGCCTCATCATCCAAGTGAGCTGCCTTGAAGCCGAGCTTGTTCTCGTAGAAAATCGCTGTCTTATAGATATCTTCACATGCGAAAACAGCGGCCTGGCTGTTCATGAGAAGGAGCCTGCTGCTGCCTTCTTCTCCTTCTTCCGGTGCTTTTTCAGGAGCCGTGCTGCCGGAACTGAACTGATATCCCAGAAGCGGCGTGCCGAATACCTTCTCATGATCTGCAAGTGAATTGACGTAATCAGACCGCTTCTTGATCTCGTCATTGGTCAGTGTAGTGGGTATGTCAGCTAAATATTCGACCTTCTCTAAGTACTCAAGAAGGTTCATGAGCCTTACATGAAGGGGATTGATGTCTGATGTCGCGGGCACTTCTACGCCTCTCCCGTGTATGAACATCATGCCGCACTCTACGGCTTCAGCCGGGAGACCTGCGTAAAGGTGCATCAGAAGGTTCATCTCATCTGAAGCCTTTTCATCTGTCCCGCCCTTTGCTATGGACTGCTCGATCATCTCGAAAATGAGATTCATATCATGTAAGGGATATTCTTTTTTAAGCATATATAACTCCTAATAGGATCACATTGGTCTTAATATAACAAAGTGAAATAAAAAAAGACAGAACAGGGCATTTTTCTTCGTAAAACAGGGCAAGAAGAGGCCTTGAAAAAATTTTTTCAAAAAATGCTATATTTTTTGTAACGAATCTCAAATTACTCCGTCTAACAGGTGAGATCACAAAGGAAAGGTAAGTTGATACGTGGATAAGAATACCGCTGAAAAGCTATATGAAGCCTTTTATATGAAGGTATTCTCTTACGTTATGACACTCGCCAAGGATCGCAATGACGCCGAGGAGATAACCCAGGAGACTTTTTTCAGGGCGATATCAACTGATAAGGCCTTCAAGGGCGAGAGCGAGAGCTTCACGTGGCTATGTGCAATCGCAAAGAACATCTTCATAGATGAGAAGCGGCGTTACGCAAGACAGGATGATGAACTCAGTGAAGAGCTTCCGGATACAAATCAAGGGATAGAAGAGAAGCTCACAGAGAGGGACACATCACTGAAGATCCATTTGATACTCCATCAACTGGAGGAGCCGTACAAGGAAGTTTTCCAGCTAAGGGTATTCGGCGAACTGTCATTCGCGGAGATCGGTTCTATCTTCGGAAAGACCGAGACCTGGGCCCGGGTCACGTATCACAGAGCCAGATTAAAGATCAAGGAAAGGATGGATGAAAATGAAATATAATTGTGATTTGATCTCAGATCTTCTTCCGTTATATAAAGATGAAATCTGCAGTGAAGCAAGCAGAAAGATCGTCGAAGAACATCTCGCTGAATGCCCTGACTGCAAGAAGATCTTAAACAGTCTGAACGACGTTACCATAGATGAAAAGATCGTTAAGGAAAAAGAAGAGGTAATCAATTCCCAGGCTAAGTTTTTTAAGCGTAAGAGCGCCTTTGCGGGCAGCATCATAGGACTGATCTTCTCGATACCGATCCTCGTCTGCCTTATCGTAAACCTCGCAACAGGAGCAGGACTTACATGGTTCTTTATCGTGCTTGCGGCAATCTTAGTAGCAGCATCGCTTATCATTGTTCCGCTCATGGTTCCCGAGAATAAGATGTTAACCACGATGGCGGCATTTACCGCAAGCCTTATGTTATTGTTCGGTGTTATCAACATCTACACACAGGGCAGATGGTTCTTTGTGGCAGCAGCTTCTACACTTTTCGGACTGACAATGCTCTTTGCACCTTTTATATGCTTCAGAAGACCTGTCAAGAACTACTTAAAGAAATCCAAAGGCCTTGCGATCATGTGCGCATACACCGCAACGTTCACGCTCATGATGCTCTGCATCGGCCTGCATGTAAAAGAACCCATGTTTTTCCCGATGGCATTTGCTATCGCTATGCCGCTCGTGGCTATGGCCTGGGCTATCTTCGCAACAATCAGGTATATCCGCGCCAACGCAGTCCTCAAGACCGGTATCTGCATCACCGCAGTCGGCATTTTGACCGGCATCCTGTCACACATGACAGCTATGGCTTCTGTTAAGGAAGCAACAAACGGTGTCGTTATGTATTCAGATCCCTGGCTGCCGCTCATGCTCTCTATCGGATCAATAGGAGTGCTCCTTCTCGGAATCGGAGCTTTAATCAGTGCATTCAAGAAAGGAAATAAGAATGAAAACAAGTAAAATCCTCGCCGGCGCTATGGCGCTTATCGTACCCTCAACACTTTGCCTTACAGGCTGCAACTTCGGTTTTTTCAATACTTTTACATACACATACGATAACAGCGAAAAGTACACGGCAGGTGACCGTGAGATCGAAGATAAGATCACTACTATCGACATCGATTATGTATCAGGTGACGTAAAGCTCAACGGAAGCGATACTGATAAGGTTACCGTTAAGGAGACAGCTAATAAGGATCTTGATGATGCCCACAAGGTTCACACATGGGTAGACGGCAGCACTCTCTATGTAAGATACTGCGAATCTACTAAGAGCATCACATTCAACAACATCAACAAAAAGCTCGAGCTCAACATTCCGGGCGACCGTGAACTGGACGGCCTTACCATCAAGATCTCTTCAGGTGACTTTAACTGCGGCGGTATAACGACCGGTAAGCTTAACGCCCATTCCTCTTCGGGAGACATCGGCATCAGCTGCAAGGCATCCGATATCGAGCTCAAAGCATCTTCCGGTGACATCGTTCTTAATCAGGAAGGCATGGGCGGATCTGTTAACATCAAGTCTTCTTCAGGAACAGTAGATTATACCCAGACCGGCAGCAATGATTCTATCAATATCAAGTCTTCTTCCGGCGGAGTAAGAGCCGATGTCGAGAAGGCATCAAGCCTTGCTGTTGACGTAAGCTCGGGCTCGATCACGATCGATGCCGATGACGTTTCTGACCTTAATACAAAGGCTTCAAGCGGCGATATTGATATCACGCTCGGAATTATTCCCAATACATCTAAGATCGATTCGAGCTCCGGCGATGTCAAGCTCAATGTTCCCGGGGATGCCGATCTGTCGGCAACAGTAAAGATCTCCAGCGGATCATTTGATTCAGAGCTTCCTTTCGCCAAGGAAGGAAAGACATATACCTGCGGAAGCGGTTCTTCCACAATGGATATCCATGTTTCTTCCGGTGATGTCGACATCAACGTTATCTGACGGAGTTTTCGAAAAAACAGTTTTACAAGGCTGCCTCTTCCGGGGCAGCCTTTTGATATATTACGCCTGTTGTTCTACAATACTGTACTGTCAGTAAAGACTTGAAGGAGAATACAATGGCTCAGTTCAAAAAGACAAATGCTATGAGGATCCTTGATAAAGCGGGGATCGATTATACATATCAGGAATATGAGTACGACGAGAACGATCTGGACGGCCATCACGTCGCAGAGTATTTGGGCGTACCCTATGAAGAAGTGTTCAAGACCCTGACAGCCGTATCTGATAAGGGCGAGTATCTCGTGTTCTGCATCTGCGTGGATGATGAGATCGATCTTAAGAAAGCGGCTAAGCTCGCAGGCGTTAAGAGGGTCGACATGATCCATGTCAAAGACCTTTTGAACGTAACGGGCTATATCAGAGGCGGATGCTCTCCGATCGGCATGAAAAAGCAGTATAGGACTTTTATCGATGAGATGGCAGAGCTCGTTGACAGCATCTGCGTCAGCGCAGGACAGAGGGGAGTGCAGTTAAGGCTCAAGCCCTCAGACCTGATTTCTTTTACAAATGCCGTAGTCGGCGATTTTGCTGTGCGTGCTTAAAATGTTAGAATTACTTGGAAATATAGCGAAAACAGGAAGTGATTTCTCATGTTAGAACCTAAGAGTTTTACGTTGAATGATATCCAAAAGGGTGCCCGTATCTATTTTATCGGTATCGGCGGAATCTCCATGAACGGACTTGCAAGACTTGCAAAGCATGCAGGCTTCATTGTCGGAGGCTCGGATAATCACCCTTCGGAAAGAACAGAGATCTTAGAACAGCAGGGCATAAAGATATATAACAGCCAGATTGCAGCGAATATCGATGACTTTAAGCCTGATTACCTCGTTAAGACCGCTGCCATCCTTCCGCACAATGAAGAGGTAAAAAGAGCAACTGAGCTTGATCTTCAGATCTTTGACAGAGCTGAGTTCCTCGGTGCTTTCACAAGAACATACAAGAACGTTATCAACGTATCCGGTACGCACGGCAAGACAACGACCACTTCAATGATCTCTCTTATGATGATCGACGCTGGCCTTGATCCTACAGTGCATCTCGGCGCTGATCTCGATATCTTCAACGGTACGATCAGGACAGGTTCACACGACCTTCTGGTCTCGGAAGCCTGCGAGTTCAACAGATCGTTCCTGAACTTCTCTTCAACGACTGCGGTTATTACAAATATCGATCACGATCACGTTGACTGCTATCCGACGTTGGATGATGTAATCGATGTTTTCGCGCGCTTTATTAGGCTTGTGGATGACAACGGTTATGTCGTCGTATCAGGTCATGACAAGAATGTAGCAAAGTCTGTAAGAGAAGCTGAAGAGTACTTCAAAGAAGCAGGAAGAAAGTTTCCTCAGATCGTCACTTGTGCTATAGATAACGAGCCTTGCGAAGCTACGGGCAAGCCGGCTGATTTTATCGCTGAGAACATCACATTCGAGAACGGACTTCCCAAGTTTGATATCGTTATTAAGGGTGAGACGTCCATAAACATTAAGCTCAGGATCCCGGGAAGCCACAATATTTCAAATGCGCTTAACGCTGCAGCTGCTGCATATCTTAACGGAGCAACACCTGATGCCATTCAGAGCGCGCTTAACAGCTTTGCGGGCGCTGACGGAAGATACACAGTAAAGGGCAAGTACAAGGGATGCGATGTCGTTGTGGATTATGCGCATCATCCGACTGCTGCAAGAGCTACTATAGAGGCAGCTTCCAACATGCCTCACAACGATATACTCGTAGTCTTCCAGCCGCTGACTTTCAACCGTACCAAGCTGCTCTTCGAAGACTATGTCACAAGCCTTTTGCCCTGCAAAAAGGTATTGTTCGCAGAGATTTTTTCCGACAGGGAAAGTGATACTCTCGGTATGTCCAGCAAGCTTATCTCCGATGAGATCAACAAGCGCGGCGGAGATGCCGAGTTCTACGAAGACAGAGAAGGACTCAAGAAGAGGATCGACGAGCTCATCAAGCCCGGAGATATCATCCTCATCTTGGGACC
Organism: Clostridiales bacterium; assembly: GCA_017427465.1. GTDB lineage: Bacteria > Bacillota > Clostridia > Saccharofermentanales > Saccharofermentanaceae > Saccharofermentans. Next base: position 114,132 of record JAFRST010000027.1, read on the forward strand.
TGAAGACATAAGGACATTAGGCGACGAATTGTGCCCTGAAAAGTAATGAAGAAGAACTCCGGAAGACAGGAAGAACAGAAGATCGCGCCGCAATACGGGTTCCGTAAGCTGCGTCCTTTGAAGATACCTAAAGCAGCGTGGTTCGCGCTCCTGCTGTCACTCATTATGGCGGTAGTCCTGTTCGTCCTTTACGGAGTGTCTTTCAAGGGTACCGGGAATGCTGATAAAACACTGGTCATCTTTTCTGACGGCACAACTGTTCCCGAGGTTTCTTTCCGCAACAGCATGGCTGCGGCAGGATTTGATTATGTGATAGTAGAGCCTGACAAACACAGCTCCAAACCAGATTTTGTCTATGAACTTCCCAAAGATTGTGACAGGGATGATGTTGTTGTCTGCGCCATAGGTGCGGATGCCTTCAAGGTCATGAACGATCTTTTGGCTTCCGGCGCGGGCAATATCGAAGGATATGTCCTGATCGCGCCTGAATATCCCGGTAATGCCGCACTGGAAGGCTATACGAGTGATTATCCCGCTCTGCCTTGTGCGGTATTCGGCATTGACAGCAAGGCTAAGACTACCGGTGAATTGAGCGGATCACAGATGATCTTCGAGAAGATCTCAGGCGTTGATACGATGTACGGCCATCCGGCTCAGAGAGGCAAGATCTCAGCGTCGAAGGTTTATATCTCGCCCAACCAGATGAGATATCTGTCGCTGTCTTCTTCCAAATCCGGAACAGGCGCGCTTTTAGCTTCACCTTCGTTCCAAAGTGAGCTCGCACAGTATCTGGGAACGACGTTCGGCAGAGGTTATTCTTCATCAAGAGTCAACGTCTGGTTTGTAATGCTTGTTTTCGCATTGTCATTATCGATCGCATCACTTGCTTTGTTCCTTTTCATGGTTCCTGTATCTGTTCCTGACAAAGGCCAAAGGGAGCTTAAGGGAAGAGACAGCTTAGGAGCCATCATATTCTTAGGAGTCTCAGGCTGGATCGCGCTCACGGGCGCTGTTATGACCTTTATCCCGCCGTTTGTCCGCTTCGCTAAATATGTGGCGCTTTACGCTCCGGTTGTGATCATTGCCCTGATGGCTTTGGCCCAGATAAAACTCCTTGCCAACAAGAATATCGCTTATTACAGGAAGGATAACGGCCCGAGGATCTTTACGGCTTCTGTCGTTACGGGCGTTGTCGAGCTGATGGTGATAATCGCGGCAGCGCTCCTGCTTACAAATGTAGAGGATGCATTCGGCAAGACGTCCAATATTATCGTTGCGCTCATAGTCCTTGTGGTCATGAGCCTTTCTGCCGTTGGCTTGATACTTGCTGATAAGAAATCCAGATTTTCCGGGCAGGGACCTGCGGCGTACTTCGGAAGTCCTTTGTATTTCTTTGAGGCCTTGATTCCGCCGGCAGTTCTTTTTATACTTGGCCTGATCAACGGCAACGGCGAGATCATAAGGGCTTCGCTGGCCGGCGGCGCTTTGGGGATCATACCTTTCCTCTGCACGACGCCGATCAAGAGGATATCAGACTTTTACGAGATAACGGGACTTGTCTTCGGCATTATAGCGGCGCTTATCGTGTTTGTTGCTGCCTGATCTTCGCGAAAATCAGTCCTCTATATATTTATTATTGACTTTTTCTGGCCCCTGGTGGTATTATACGTCGGTGACCGCATGCAACGGGCTTTTTTAAATGCGCTTATTTTTGGCGCTGCCTTGGGTTAAAGCAGCGAGACTGGAAGAACAGGAGGAATGAATATGTACGCAGTAATTAAGACAGGCGGCAAGCAGTACAAGGTTTCTGTTGACGATGAGATCTTCGTCGAGAAGCTTGAAGGTGAGGCTGGCAGCCAGGTTACTTTCGAGGATGTACTTGCAGTATCCGATGACAACGGTATCGTAGCAGGCGATGTTAAGGCTACCGTTACAGGCGAGATCGTTAAGCAGGGCAAGAACAAGAAGGTTATCGTCTCTAAGTACAAGGCTAAGAAGGGCTACAGAAGAAAGAATGGCCACAGACAGCCTTACACACGTGTACTTATCAAGGCTATCAACGCGTAAGTCAGGGCTTTTGGCTTTATGATTTCCGTTATCGTCAACAGGGAAGGTAATCTGATCCGTGCGATCTATGCAAACGGACACGTAGGATATGCCGATCCCGGCCAGGACATCATCTGCAGCGGAGTATCAACATTGCTTTTTACTGCAGCGAGCGCTTTGGAAGATATTTGCGGTTATGACAGTGAATCTTTCTTCCGTATCAGCGGAGAAGGTACAGAAGATGTCAACTTAAGGATAACGGTTCCCGATACAGGGGACGATGAGACAAAGAACAGGGCTCAGATAATAATGAGAACTTGCGAATTAGGTCTTATCGGGATAGCAAGAGATTATAACGACAGTAAAAAGAAGTACGTAGAGATTATTAATTCAAGAACACCGGAGGTGTAATTATGATTAAGTTTAATTTACAGCTCTTCGCACATAAGAAGGGAATGGGTTCCACCAAGAACGGCCGTGAGTCCCAGTCCAAGAGATTAGGCGCGAAGAAAGGTGACGGACAGTCAGTTCTGGCCGGCAATATTCTTGTAAGACAGCGCGGTACTAAGATCCATCCCGGAACAAACGTCGGAATCGGATCTGACGATACACTTTTCGCTTTGATCGACGGTAAGGTCAAGTACGAGCGTATGGGCAAGGATAAGAAGCAGGTTAGCGTTTATCCTGTAGCCTGATTTTAGGTAACAAGAAGAAACCAAGCAGAGCAGTCTGTCGCTATATTGGCGTGGACTGCTCTTGATTTTGAGGGAGAATCAGATGTTTATAGATCACTCTAAGATATATGTTAAGGCCGGAGACGGCGGTAATGGCGCGCTCAGCTTCCATACCGAGAAGTATATTACCAACGGCGGTCCGGACGGTGGAGACGGCGGCGACGGCGGCAACGTCATCCTTCAGGCTGCACCGAATCTGACGAGCCTTCAGAACTTCAGATTCAAGCATAAGTTCATTGCCGAGAACGGTGCCAAGGGTATGGGCAAGAAGATGTACGGCAGACGCGGCGAGGACCTCATCATCGGTGTCCCCGTAGGAACCGTGGTTAAAGACACCATGACAGGTGACATCATTGCCGATCTCACAGAGCCCGGACAGAAGATCGTCGTTGCCAGAGGCGGCAAGGGCGGCCTCGGTAACATGCATTACGCAAATTCCGTAAGACAGGCTCCGCAGTTTGCCACACCCGGTGCGCCCGGTGAAGAACGCGAACTCTCGATCGAGTTAAAGCTCATCGCAGACTGCGGCCTCGTAGGTTTCCCCAATGCAGGCAAATCCACTTTGCTCTCCGTCTTAACAAGAGCTAAGCCGAAGATCGCAGACTATCCGTTCACTACATTAGAACCAGTCCTGGGCGTTGTATCCAAGGATGATTTCTCATATGTCATCGCGGATATTCCGGGTATTATCGAGAATGCTCATGAAGGCGCAGGCTTAGGACACGACTTCTTAAGACACATCGAGAGAACAAGACTTCTGGTTCACGTTGTCGATTTATCGGCAGCTGACGGAAGAGATCCTATTGAAGATTTTAAGACGATCAATAACGAGCTCGAAGAGTTCAGCTTAGAGCTTGCCCAAAGGCCCCAGATAGTTGTCGGCAACAAGTGCGACGGCGTATCTGAAGAGGATGCCAGGAAGTTCGTGGAAACAGTTAAATCAATGGGTTACGAGGATGTGTACATCATCTCCGCAGCAGGCATGATCGGTGTCAACGAACTCGCTGACAAGATCACCGAGGCAGTATCCAAGCTTCCTCCCACGATCCTTCACGACATTGCTGAAGGCGGAGAGAGGGTATACACATTTGACGAAGGCAAGAAGTACGAGATCATCATTAATGAGGACGGCAACTTTGAAGTTACAGGCAAGTGGATCAACAAGATTTTCAATTCGACAAACTTCGAAGATACCGAATCTACAAACTTCTTCCAGAGAACCCTTGAGAACGAAGGCGTATTTGAAGAGCTCAAGAAAATGGGCGTTAAGGAAGGCGACACGGTTAAGGTCTGTGATCTCGAATTCGATTATTATGACTAAGATTTCATAATTGAACGGTTTTATTCACGATTTATTAACAAATGTTCCCTTATGATGCCTTAATGGTTGTGTATCATTCTCATTGTAAGATGAAATCGCAATAGCGTATAGTTTTGAGTTTGTTTGTAGGATGCCGCAGTGAAACCCTGCGGCATCTTTTTGTTTGCGGGTTTCGGAGATGTTTTTTTCTATTATTTAGAGTAAAATATATGGGATTTCGGAATGTGAAGGGAAAAGCATGAACTTTCTTGTACAGATATTTACCAACAGAATACTGCTAGTCGGTCTTGCATCCTGGTTTTTGGCCCAGGTGTTTAAGATGATCAGCAATTTCCTGTTGACTAAGAAATTCAGCATAGAGAGACTTTTCGGTGACGGCGGTATGCCGAGCGGCCATACGGCAACTGTTGTTTCTGTAGCAACTGCGACAGGCCTTTATGAAGGCTTTGGCTCTGCTTACTTTGCTGTTGCCGCGATACTTGCGATCATAGTTATGCACGATGCCACGAACGTCAGATACCAGGCAGGCAAGCAGGCTGCGCTTCTTAACGTCATGGCAGAGACATTCGAGAAGATCACCGGCGCGGATCTTCCTAATGAAGAGAAGCTCAAGGAACTTCTCGGCCACACTCCGTTACAGGTTGCAGCAGGCTTTATCTTAGGCGTCTGCACTGCGATCGGTATGTATTTGATTTTCGGATAATCTCCATGATTGCCGATGATATCCGTTCTGAATTATTGAAGCACAGGGACCTTAAATACAGGGACCTTCAAATAACCACGATCCCTTCAGTCGCATCTGACAGGATCATCGGCGTAAGGACACCTGAGCTCCGTTCTTTGGCCAAGGAATTTGCAAAAAGAGATGATGTATTGCTTTTCCTTGAAGACCTTCCGCACAAGCTTTTCGAAGAAGACCAGCTCCATGCTTTTATCCTCTCCGGCATGAAGGATGCGGATGAATGCATAAAGCTCGTTGATAAGTTCCTTCCTTACGTTGATAACTGGGCTACTTGTGACCAGATGTCGCCTAAGATCTTCAAGAAGAATAAGAAGCTTCTGCTCGAATACATTAATACCTGGATCAAGTCAGATAAGACTTACGTTAAAAGGTTTGCAATAGGCATGCTCATGGAGCATTTCCTTGATGAGGATTTCAAGCCTTCTTATCTTGCCAAGGTCGCGAAAATCCGTTCCGATGAATACTACGTTAACATGATGACCGCCTGGTATTTTGCTACGGCACTCGCAAAGCAATATGATCTTGCACTGCCCTTTATAGAGGAGCAAAAACTTGATAAATGGACACATAACAAATCGATCCAAAAAGCAGTTGAGAGTTACCGGATTACACCCGAACAGAAAGAATATCTCAAGACATTGAGAAGAAAGGCATGAAGCCATGATCTATACAGTTACACTTAATCCCGCAGTTGATGTCAGCCTTCATGTTAAGGACGGACTTATGCCCGGCAGTATCAACAAGTCGTACGGCGTCAGGACCGATCCCGGCGGCAAGGGCATCAATGTATCCAAAACACTTAAAGTGTTGGGAAAGAAATCCGTTATCTGCATCGGCGTATGCGGCGATGACGGAGACAGGCTCCTTCGTATGCTCGATAACATCGGAGCTGAAGTCATCAGTGTCAGATATCCTTCCGGCAATACCAGGATCAACGTTAAGATCACAGGTGAGAACGGAGTAACTACTGACATTAACGGAGAAGGCCCTTTGTATGACAAAGACACGATCGTTAATCTTACCGCACTTATCAGGGAGAGACTTACAGACGGTGACACTGTCGTGATTTCAGGCAGACCTCCTCTGGGAGCCCCTGCAGATATCTATGCGGATCTTATCAAGAGCTTCAGTGAAATCTCCGGAGTCAAGGTAATACTTGATGCTTCAGACAGATATCTTATCGAAGGCCTTTTTGCAAAGCCTTATGCCGTTAAGCCGACGTGTGAAGAGCTCGAGATCGATAACGATTCCGACAGCGCTAAGAGTGAGGCTAGTGAGATAATTCTGCGCGGAGTAAAGCGCTGTCTCATCTCCATGGGAAGTGTTGGAGCAGTCTATGCAAGTTCTGATCATGAAGCTGTCTACTCCAGAGCGCTCGATGTTAAGGCGAACTGCACCACCGGCTGTGGAGACGCAATGACAGCAGGTCTTGCGTACGCTGCAGAAGAAGGTCTGTCATCTGATGAGACTTTCAGACTCTGCATGGCCTTGGCAGGTGCCGAAGCTGAGACGGAAGGAACGAATCCGCCTTCGAAAGAACGTGTATCGGAATTGCTGGACAGTTTCCCGATTTGAGGACAACCGGACGAACCCGCATTGCATTATAAGAACAAATGTTCCATAATTGATTCAGAAGACCAATCCTTTTGAAAGCAGCGAGATACACGATCTATGTTTAAACTTGTTTCGGATTTTAAGCCCTCAGGTGACCAGCCTGAAGCGATAAACACCCTTGTACAGGGCATTAAGGATGGGATGAAGGCCCAGACCCTTCTTGGTGTTACCGGTTCGGGTAAGACTTTCACGATGGCAAACATCATAGAGAAGGTCCAGAGACCTACGCTTGTCCTCGCACATAATAAGACGCTGGCAGGCCAGCTTTATGCAGAGTTCAAGGAACTGTTCCCCGAGAATGCCGTAGAGTACTTCATCTCATACTACGATTACTATCAGCCTGAAGCATATATTGCCGCAACGGATACATACATCGAGAAGGACTCATCTATCAATGATGAGATCGACCGTATGCGCCACGAAGCTACCAAGTCGCTTCTTACGAGAGACGATGTCATCATCGTAGCATCCGTCTCCTGCATCTACGGTATCGGTGAGAAGGATGATTATCTCGCACTTGCACTCATGCTCGAGACAGGCCTTGAGATCCCTATGGATGTCGTTATGGCTCAGCTCATCAACATGCAGTATTCGCGCAATGATTTTGATCTTCAGAGAGGTACTTTCAGAAGGAAGGGCGACGTTATCGATATCTGGACACCGGATTCCGAACACACGCTTACGAGGATCAGTTTTTTCGGTGACGAGATAGATAAGATCAGTTATGTTGATGCGATCACAGGTAAGACTGAGTATACAAAAGATTTTATCGAGCTGTTTCCTGCCTCTCACTACGCTACCGGCAGGGCCAAGCTCAATAAGGCAATAGACAGGATCGAGGCCGAGCTTGAAGTAAGACTTAAAGAATTAAGAGATGCAGGTGACATGATCGCCGCGTACCGCCTTGAGCAGCGCACCCGCTACGATATGGACATGTTAAGGGAGACGGGCTTTTGTAAGGGCATTGAGAATTATTCTAGGCACATTGCAGGAAGAGAAGAGGGTGAACCTCCTTGTACATTAATGGACTTCTTCCCGGAGGATTTCCTGCTGTTCATAGACGAGTCCCACCAGACTATTCCTCAGGTCGGTGCCATGTATAACGGCGACAGATCAAGAAAAGAGATGCTCGTCCGGTACGGCTTCAGACTTCCTTCGGCATTCGATAACAGACCTCTGAAGTTTGCCGAGTTTGAGCAGCGCATGGGCCAGACTGTTTTCGTCAGCGCCACACCTGCGGACTATGAGAAGGAACACAGTGAGCAGATCGTTGAGCAGATGATCAGGCCTACGGGACTTCTTGAGCCTGAGATCTTCATACGTCCTGTTGAAGGACAGATCGAAGATATCCTTGCTATGCTTAAGGAACAGAAGAAGACAGGCGATAAGAGCCTCATCATGACGCTCACCAAGCGAATGGCAGAAGACCTTACAGACTTCCTTAAGAAGGAGAATATCAGGGTCACATATCTGCACTCTGACATTAAGGCCGTAGAGCGTATGCAGATCCTGAATCAGTTAAGAAATGACGAGATCGACGTTATCGTCGGAATCAATCTCTTAAGGGAGGGTATCGACCTTCCGGAAGTATCGCTCCTCATGATTCTGGATGCGGATAAGGAAGGCTTCTTAAGATCCGAGAGATCGCTTATTCAGATTATCGGACGATGCGCCCGTAATGATCATGGCAGGGTCGTTCTCTATGCTGATGAAGTGACCGATTCCATGATGAACGCCGTATCTGAGACCAACCGCAGAAGGAAGATCCAGGAAGAGTACAATAGAGTAAACGGCATTACTCCTAAGACCGTTAAGAAGGCCGTAAGAGACGTCTTCGATATCGTTGCCGAGAGCAGTAAAGATTCTTCCGGCAAGGGAAGAGGCAAGTCCGGCAAGACCGGAGGCATCGATGCTGCAAGACTTATCAACGAAGGCGTATCGGGCGGAACCGAAGAAGAGAACAACAAGCTTATCGATAAGCTTACGATAGAGATGACCAAGGCTGCCAAGGAACTTGATTTTGAGAGGGCAGCCGAGATAAGAGACATAATCATCGAGCTCAAGGGGAAGAAATAATGGCAGGCTTTTGTCACTTACATCTTCATACCGAATATAGTCTTTTGGACGGCGCCATAAAGATCAAGGATCTCGCTCAAAGACTTAAGGATATGGGCATGACCTCATGCGCCATCACCGATCACGGTGTTATGTACGGAGCTGTCTCTTTCTACCGCGAGATGAAGGCCAACGGCATCCATCCCGTAATAGGGTGTGAGGTCTATGTTGCTCCGGGCTCGAGATTCGACAAAACAGCCGTCCCCGGCAGGGAAGATAAGTACTACAATCACCTGATACTTCTAGCCAAGAACAATCAGGGCCTTGCAAATCTCAACAGGCTTGTATCCGCAGGATTTATGGAAGGCTTTTACAGGCGCCCCAGGATTGATGAAGAACTCCTTGAGAAATGGCATGACGGATTGATTTGTCTTTCCGCTTGTGTCGCAGGAAAAGTCCCGTCTCTGATCCTGTCAGGGGAGACAGAGAAAGCAGCCCAGACTGCATTGTGGTATGACAAGCTCTTCGGCAGAGGCAATTACTATCTAGAGATACAGGCCAACACTACGCCTGAACAGGCTAAGGTTAATGCCGCGCTCGTTAAGCTTTCAAACGAGACAGGTATTCCTCTCGTAGCTACTAATGACTGCCATTACCTTCTGAAGGATGACTACGAAGCGCAGGATATCCTTCTTTGTATTTCCACTGCTGCCCGCATCGATGACGAGAACAGGATACGAATGTCCTGCAATGAGTTCTATGTTAAGTCTGAGACGGAGATGAGGCGTTTCTTCCCTGAACTTCCGGAGGCTGTTGAGAACACCGGCAAGATCGCTGAAATGTGCAATGCCGAATATGATTTTGAGACCATTCATCTTCCTGTTTATGATGTTCCTGAAGGATATGCCAGTCACGCGGATTATTTATCAGACCTGACATATAAGGGGCTTGAGAAGAGGTTTGAGGTAACGCCTCCCACCGGTAATGCCGAAGATTATATGAAGCGCGCAGAGTATGAGTTATCAGTCATCAACAGCATGGGCTATACCGACTACTATCTCATCGTTTGGGACTTCATTAACTATGCTAAAACGCATGATGTTACTGTAGGCCCTGGAAGAGGCTCGGGTGCGGGTTCACTGGTCGCATATGCGGTCGGTATTACCGACATCGATCCGATAAGATACGGACTTGTTTTCGAGAGATTCCTTAACTCTGAACGAGTATCGATGCCTGACTTTGACGTTGACTTCAACGATGAAAGAAGACAGATCGCAATAGATTACGTTACCGCAAAATACGGCAAGACAAGAGTCGCTCACGTTATTACTTTCGGTACGCTCGCGGCAAGGCAGGCGGTAAAAGATGTCGCCAGGGTCCTTAACATGCCTATCGCGCAGAGCAATAAGCTTACGAAGATGATCCCGTTCTCTATAGGAATGAACTTGAAGCAGGCATTGGAGATCAGCACCGAATTCAAGGAAGCTTACGATACCGATCCTGAAGCGCACAAAGTAATCGATATGGCGATGCGCGTTGAAGGGCTTCCCCGTAATGCGGGAACGCACGCGGCGGGAATAATCATATCAGGTAAAGACATTACGGATATCGCGCCTCTTGCGGTCAATGACGATACGGTCGCCGTGCAGTTTGCTAAAGCAGATGTGGAGAGCATCGGACTTCTCAAGTTCGACTTCTTAGGACTCAGAACACTTACTGTTCTGCAGGACTGTGTCGAGCTCGTTAAGAGCAACTACGGCAAGACAATAGATCTCGACAGGATACCGCTAGACGATCCCGAGATCTTTAAGATGATAGGGCGCGGTGAGACAGTCGGCATATTCCAGCTTGAAAGCCGCGGAATGACTTCGTTCATGAAGCAGTTAGAACCGGGCAGCCTTGAAGATATCATCGCGGGCATATCACTTTACAGACCCGGACCTATGGACCAGATCCCGAAATATGTTGACTGCAAGAAGAACCCTTCACACATTACCTATGACCATCCGCTCTTAGAGCCCATCCTTAACGTCACTTACGGGTGTGCTATTTATCAGGAGCAGGTAATGCAGATCGTAAGAGATCTTGCAGGTTTCTCCATGGGCCAGTCCGATAACATCAGACGTGCCATGAGCAAGAAGAAAAAGTCGATAATGGAGAATTACCGTAATCTCTTCATGTACGGCGGTACAGATGACAAGGGACGACATGTCGACGGCTGTATCAAGAGAGGTGTGCCTGAGAATATAGCAGCTAAGATCTTCGATGATGTAGCGGGATTTGCCGGATATGCATTTAACAAGTCTCATGCTGCCTGTTATGCGGTAGTAGGTTATTGGACTGCTTACTTCAAGTGCTATTATCCGACCGAGTTTATGGCAGCTACGCTTAATTCTTTCAGGAACGATCTTGGCAAGGCTTCGTACTATATTTCATGTTGTTCGGCGATGGGCATTGAAGTGCTTCCGCCTGACATTAACAAGAGCCGTGAGCGCTTTACTACAGAAGGCGACCGCAGGATAAGGATCGGTCTGTCGGTTATCAAGAATGTCGGCGAAGGTGCCGTCCTTGATATATTGAGTGACCGCGATAAGAACGGTGAGTATAAGTCTTTTGAAGACTTCGTAGTCAGAGCTGCCAAAATTGGTGTAAAAAAGCCTGTGGCAGAGTCTCTGATACTGGCTTCATGTATGGACTCGTTCGGGCTTACGAGAGCGCAGATGACAGCATGCGTTCAGACTGAACTGGAGAAGCTGGCGCATGAAGAGAGCAGGAATATCGAAGGCCAGTTATCTCTCTTTGATTTCGGTGATTCGGCTGATACCGGAGCTTCGATATTTATCCCTGATATTCCTGAGTATTCGGATGCGCAAAAACTCGGTTATGAGAAAGAGATGGTAGGCATCTATCTTTCAGGAAATCCGTTGGCTTCTTATACCAAGCTAATGTCTGAAGTGGCCACGTTCGACATGTCAGAAGCATCCGATATTCTTGCGCTTTCAGGAAGCGATGCTTTAGACGATAACAAGCAGGTCGCTATGTGCGGAATGGTAACGGACAAGAAGAACGGTTATACGAAGAAAAAGACCATGATGAGCACCATCGGATGCGAAGACTTAAGCGGCGCATTTGAAGTGCTTCTCTTCGGAAAGAAATTCGATGAGTATAACAGGGTCGTTGAGAAGAATAAGCCTTATATCTTTATCGGCAGAAGACAGATGAGAGAAGGCGGCGAGTTGTCTTTGTTTGTAGACAGCTGCTATGAGTTGTCTGACGCGCCGGGTCTGTTGAGCATGATACGTAATGACAGGGCATACCAGACCGCATTAAGGGAAAGAGACGGAGTGCAGATGGCAAGGCCTTCTCCTGCTCCTTCGCAGGCACCCGCTCAGGTACCTGCACCTTCTACGGCTCCGGCTCCTGCCTTAGCACCTTCGCCTGTTCCTCAGAATGAAGGCGGCGAACACATCATCCGAATTCACTATTCCGGCAAACCCGATTCAAAGGGCTTTTCAAGGCTTCTTAATTTCTTTGCATATTTCCACGGCAATGTCCCTGTTGAAGTTCTTTTCGAGTCGGATAAGAGCATAATAAGACTGGATGATATCTGTAAGCTACAGCCTGATGAAGCGATCTTAAGGAAGCTCGCAGATCTTGTGGGCGAAGAGAATATCGAGATGATATAAGGAGGTATTACCATGAACGAGAAAGACGTAGCTGAACTTAACCGCATAGTAAAGGAATGCAAGCATATTGTCTTCTTCGGCGGTGCCGGTGTCTCGACTGAGAGCGGCATCCCTGACTTCAGAAGCAAAGACGGACTTTATAACCAGCACGACGTCAAGTTCGACAGGTACAGCCCTGAATACCTCTTAAGTATCGACTGCCTTCTTGAGCACCCGGACGTCTTCTATGAGTTCTACAGGCAGAAACTTAATACTGCCGGTATCGAGCCTAACAGAGCTCACTATAAGCTTGCCGAGATGGAAAAGGCCGGTAAGCTCGACGGAATAATCACGCAGAATATCGACGGACTTCACCAGAGAGCTGGAAGCAAGAACGTTCAGGAAGTTCACGGTACGACATTCCGCAATTACTGCATGAAGTGTCACGAGAAATATCCGTATGATTTTATTTTCAAGTCTGAAGGCCCTATTCCGAAGTGCCCCAAGTGCGGAGGCATGGTAAGACCTGATGTCACGTTATACGGTGAAGGACTGCCTCAAACAGCCTGGATCGAATCCAAGAGACTCGTATTCAGAGCTGACTGCCTGATCATCGGAGGCACATCTCTTGCTGTACAGCCGGCTGCTTCACTTGCTTATGATTTCAGCGGCAAATATCTGGTTATAATAAACAGGGATAAGACGTTTGCGGACAGAAATGCGCATCTCGTATTTCACGACAACATAACGGAGGTTCTGGATTCGATCAATCTGGAAGAATAATCGATCAAAATGGGGAAAATCAGGAAGATAGTTATTGGCGTTGCAGTCGTGCTTACGGCAGGCGCTGCGGCTTTTTCCGCTTATTGCAAGGCAAAGGCCGAAAGTGTCTCAAAGCCTGTTGATGCAGCGGACGCTTTGATATTAAATACACCTGCTGAGGGCGATGCCTTATATCTGAGGGTTGATAATTCTGATCTTTTCAATATCTCGGATGATCTGTGGACATGGTCATATGTGTATCCTGAAGATGAAAACAGGCATGTAACTGTGCCTGTCCTAGCCGAGTGCAATCTCGAGAGCAGGACTTATTTTTATGCCACTGTAAAGAAGAATGACACTGATATGCCGGATAGGATTGCTCAAGGGTACAGGGATTATTACCAGGACCTTTTGGACCGCATGCTCGAGACCAAAAAGAACGGTCTTCCTGAAGACTCTGCGACTTCTCCGGAAAGACTTGATGAATATATCTCCATGTTTAGTGAATTGGTCACAGATGAGACGTATGAGATGGACAGATCGAGTGTTGCGGCATTCACATTGATTGCTAAGGGTGCTCCGAATTATGCTTTGACGGGATATATCTCCGGCGCCTTAGCGGTACTGCTTGGCATTGTATTACTTTATGCAGTCCTCGGAATATGCGTCAGCGGTAAAAAGCTTGCCGTAGGCAGTCTCGCATTTTTGTTATTGGCAATTGCGGTTGGTGCCTTTGCTTTTCGAAAAGAGATAGCCACGATGGCTTCGATAAAGAGATATGCTCAGGATCTTTACACTTGTAACGTGACAAACAATTACAAACTCGATGAATTGCTTGCATCCGATATCAGGGACACTGATGAGCTGATCGAAGAAGCAAGCAAAAAGCTTTTGTGCGGATTCCCGGTATCTGTTGAAGCCCATCATTACGGTTGTTCTTCGTTCAGTTGCGTCACCAAAGACGGTGATCATCTGTTCTGCCGTAACTATGATTATCTGGAGACAACCGGAATGGTAATCTATTCTTCCCGGGAAGGTTCGTATGCTTCGATCGCCGTATGTGATCTGGGTTGGATCGGAATGGCAGGTGACAATGCAATAGTTGAACCTGATTCGTTTTTTGGCAGATTAGTCCTCAGAGGAAGCTGCGCGGTAATGAGCGTTGACGGCTTTAATGATCAGGGCCTGGGCATTTCAATACTTAGTCTCAGCTACCCTGAGGAACGTCAGGATACCGCTAATCCTGATACATTAGACCTTCTTGCCATAAGGGCTATCCTTGATAAGTGCGCCAATACTGACGAAGCCGTAGCTTTCCTGTCTTCTTACGATGTACATTCCATGTTCGACAAGGATTTCCACCTGTTTATCACGGATAAATCCGGAAAGAGCGTGGTCGCCGAGTGGATAGACAGCGAACTGACAGTAACTGAGATCGATCACGTTACGAATTACACCATTGCGACACATCAGTGGGATGAAGAGCGCAGATTCGTTACATTAAATAACAAACTGACTGAATCTGAAGGAGTATTGTCTGTTGATGAAGCCCTTGACCTTCTGAATGCCGCTTCTCAGCAAAATGACGATATCCAGACCGAATGGTCCTGTGTATATGACCTGGATAACTTCGAGCTCTATATCTATAACGATTGCGACAGGAGTACTGTCTATACGATCACTCCTGAGACGTTCAACTAATATTTATTATTTAGTGTATAATGACCTTGAAAATCTTTTCGATATTTCGGAGGCATTATTATGGGCAGACTTCTTTATGATGAGAGTAACCTTCCCGAGATTAACAGCCTTAAGGCTTTGAATTATGACGAAGTAGATAAGAGCACCGTTGAACCGGTTAAGCGCGTTGGCGTGCTTACGAGCGGCGGTGACGCTCCCGGCATGAATGCGGCCATCAGAGCCGTCGTAAGAGCCGGTATAAATGCAGGGTTTGAGATGTACGGAGTAACCAGAGGCTATCACGGACTCTGGAAGGGCGAGATCAAGCCCTTGGACGGCAGGAGCGTATCAGAGACCCTGCAGCGCGGCGGTACATTCCTTATGACAGCAAGATCCCAGTCTTTCATGACTGACCAGGGCGTTCTCAAGGGCGCTAAGATGATGGAGGCATACGATCTTGATGCCTTGATCGTTATAGGCGGAGACGGTTCATATAAGGGTGCAAGAGCTCTTGCAAGGATCGGAATCCCTGTTGTAGGGATTCCCGGCACGATCGACAACGATATTGCTTCCACCGAATACACTATCGGTTACGATACGGCTATGAACACTGCAATGCAGTGCATCGACAAGCTCAGAGATACGGCTTCATCACACGAGCGCTGCAGCGTTATCGAGGTAATGGGCAGGCATGCAGGCTGGATCGCGCTTAACGTAGGTATCGCCACTGGTGCTGAGAGTATCCTCATTCCTGAAGTTCCTTACGATTTCAATAAGGACGTTTTGAGAGTTATCCTTGACGGCAGAAATACCGGCAAGAAGCACTATATCGTTATCGTTGCGGAAGGCGTCGGCCACGCAGAAGAGATCGCAAAGCAGATCGAAGAGGCAACAGGCATCGAGGCCCGTCCCACGATCTTAGGACATCTCCAGAGAGGCGGCTCGCCGACATTAAGAGACAGGACCATGGCAAGCCTTATGGGTATCAAGGCCATCGATTGCCTCATTGAGAAGAGATTTAACAGACTTGTAGTTCAGCAGCACGGAGAGATCACCGATGTTGATATCGAGGAAGGCCTTGCAATGACAAAGACCATTACTCCCGACATCATCGAGAATGTCAAGAGGCTTGGCTGATCTTACAGGCTGTCAGGGGATAGGTTGCTATGTATGAATTTTTAAGCTTTGAAGAGAGCCTTGAGCGGAAGAAGATCCGCGGGCGTGTCTTGAATACGCTTGAATTCAATAAGATCCGGGATGCTGTGACTTCAAAAGCCAGAACATCTTACGGCCGTGAGCTGTGTGAAGACATGGCTCCGTGCTGTGATGTCGATTATGTGGCTTCAGAATTGTCATGCACTCATCAGGCAATGGAACATATTTTAAGATTCGGCATGCTCCCTCTGGGCGGCATGAGAGACTTAAGGGAGGCTCTTACCTATGCCAAGGCAGACGGTACCCTGACATGCGGACAATTGTTGGAAGTAGCATCTTTCCTGAGGGCTTCTGACGAGATCAAGAAGGCTGTCGCAAAGGCGAGATCTGCAGGATCTCCCATGGTTGATGAAACAGAGCCTGACATCTGCTCTTATGTGGATAAGATCGAGACATGCGAGAAGCTTTTGGAGAAGATCCAGAGCTCGATCTTAGGTCAGGACGAAGTATCTGACAGAGCCAGCAAAGAACTGTCTTCAATCAGGCGCGAACGCAAGAATATCGCGAGCGGCATCAGGTCGCTCTTAGACCGCGTTATCAATAACCATGCGGATATGCTCCAGGAGAGCATCGTTACGCTCAGAGAGGGAAGATACTGCATTCCCGTAAAGGCAGACTTTAATGGCAGGATAGAGGGTATCGTCCACGGTGCTTCGTCATCGGGACAGACTCTTTTTATCGAGCCTATGAGCGTAGTAGAAGCAAACAACAAGATCGCTGAGCTGAACTTTGCAGAGCAGGCAGAGATACAGAGGATACTTAAGGTTTTCTCAGGTGAAGTCGTATCTATATCCGGCCTTATCGAGAACAACATAGAATTGGCTGCGCGCCTGGACTATGTTTTCGCGAAGGGCGAATACGGCGTAGAGAATAATTCTTTCTGTGCAGTACTTAACACAGAGGGAAGAGTAGCTTTAAAGGGAGCAAGGCACCCCCTGATCCCCAAGGAGACGGTCGTACCGGTAGACATAAGTGTCGGTGACGGCTATGATTCCCTGATCGTTACAGGACCTAATACAGGCGGTAAGACGGTATCACTTAAGACTTGCGGACTTCTTGTGCTCATGACGATGGCAGGACTTGCCATTCCTACAGACAGCGGATCTGAAGTGTGCGTTTTCGACAGGGTGCTTGCGGATATCGGTGATGAGCAGAGCATCGAAGAGAGCCTTTCCACGTTCTCGTCACATATGTCCAACATAGTCTTTATCCTGAAGAACATCAGGGGCAAATCGCTGGTGCTCTTGGATGAGCTCGGCTCGGGTACGGATCCTACGGAGGGCGCTGCGCTCGCCATTTCGATTATTGAAGAACTCCGCAAGAAGAACTGCATCGTAATGTCTACGACGCATTACAGGGAGCTTAAGGGCTATGCGGAGACCACTGACGGTGTCATGAACGCTTCGTGCGAGTTTGATACTGAGACTTTGGCTCCTACATATAAGTTGATTACGGGCAGGCCCGGTTCTTCGAATGCTTTTGTCATCTCGAGCAAGCTCGGTCTTGCAAGGCACATCATAGACAACGCAAAGTCCAGGATGTCTTCTGACGAATTGCAGTACGAAGAGCTCCTGGCAAAGGCAGAAGAGCAGACCAAGAAAGCTCAGACTCTTGCTGCTGAGAATGACAGGCTGAATATCGAGCTTAAGTCTGAGAAGGCGCGTCTCGAAGAAGAGAATGCCAAGCTCAAGCAGTCTAAGACCAAGATCTTAAATGACCTCAGGGCAGAGCAGAAGAAGCTCCTTCAGGAGAAAGAGCAGGAGCTTACTGAGGAGCTTCGTGACTTGAGAAAGAGATCAAGGGACATGGATGCCAGATCCCGCGAAAAGGAACTGGATAAGCTCAGAAGAAAACTCAGAGCCGGCATGGAAGATCTGACTGTGGAAGATGATGAAGCAGTAGAATCCGTTGCTTTAAGCGGCGAGCCTGTCAAGGAAGTAGTCGGCGGTGAGTGCTATTATGTACCGTCATTAGGCCAGATCGGTGTTGCCGAATCAGGCCTTTCAAAGAGCGGATGTGTTAATATAATATGTGGAAGCATGAAGATCGCCGTTAAGAAGAACCAGCTCATGATGCCGACAAAAGCACAGCGTGATGAGTTCGCAAGATCCAGAAACGGCAAGATATCATCAAAAGACAAGCAGAAGAGCAAGAATAAGAGCGGTTCTGACGAGATGAGCAAGGCAATATTCAATGCCGCGTCTTCCGTTAAGTCAGAGATCATGCTGATCGGCATGACGACTGCAGAAGCAGAATCGAGCCTTGCGAAGTATTTGGAAGATTGCGTTCTTGCAGGAATCAAGGAAGCGAGGATAGTACACGGCAAGGGTACGGGAGCATTGAGATCCTGCGTGCAGGACATTCTTATAAAAGATGACAGGGTGGAATCCTACCGCTCGGGTACACAGGGCGAAGGAGACAGCGGAGTTACTATCGTTAAGTTAAGATAACTAAAGGGGTGAACGATATGTCAGAGAACAATTCAGAACAGATTTATGACCCTTCAATGAGCCAGCCTGCTGTCCAGCCGGCCGCAGCTGCTGATACGGCAACTGCCAATAGCCCTAAGAAGGTGCGCATAGGATTCATATTCCTGGCGCTCGTGCCTATGGTGGTGCTCATCGTGATCCAGTCAGTGGCTCAGATCCCGTTCATGGTCATGTCTGTGATAAAGCTCTATAACGAAGGTATGTCGATAGATTTTCAGGATACCTTTGAGCTTGCTGACTATATTACCCGTGACTTCATGTCTAATTATGCCGAGTACGCTTATATCGCATATTCAGTCATTGCGTTTATAGTTTTCTTCATCTGGTATTTCAAGGGCTTCGTCAAGAAGAGTCCCAAGGTAAAGCTCGGACAGATATTCGGGTTAAGATCGATCCTTGCCGTAATCGGCACGGTAGTCGGACTTATCTTTTTCCTGAATGCGGCATTTGTAATCGTATACCAGCTGGCACCTAAGGTAATAGAAAACTACAACGAGCTTATGGAGCAGGCGGGGATCGGTGTTGATTCTATCCTGATGATCATTTACGCGGTGCTTTTGGGCCCTATTGTAGAAGAGCTCTGCTTCAGAGGTGTAACTTACGGCATACTCAAGAAGGCAAATCTCAAACCGGGACTTGTCATATTTATATCGGCACTTTTATTCGGTATCATGCATATGAATCTTGTTCAGGGCGTATATGCAATGATTCTGGGACTTTTCCTCGGTTTCCTCAGATATAAGTACCGTTCGGTATTGATCACTATCGCTATGCATATACTGTTTAATATCGCGGGAACATTTGGTGAGATCGGTCTCGATATGCTCGGCATATCCGACAACGACGGCTTTACCCTCATACTCGGCGGCTTTGCTTTGTTTGTCCTGGTATTCGTTATCGTTCTCGTCAGCAACGACAAAAAAGCTGAAAGCCAGGCTTTGGAAGGCTGATACTGTCTGTTCTAAGTTGAAAGATTTTTTGATATACTTAACCTAAAGATCAATTCATACGGGAGAGTTCATTTTGCAGAGCGAAGAAGAACAGATGTCAGAGGCCCTCGTAAGGATCTTTGAGAATGTCGTTTTAACAGAAGAGAAGTCTCTTCAGGCAGGCTACTTTAATGACCTGTCTATTGCTGAGATGCATACCCTTACAGCGATCGGACCTTATGATGCCCGCACGATGACTAATACTGCGGAAGATCTGGGTATTACTACAGGCACCCTGACGGTTGCCATCGACCGCCTTGTTAAGAAGGGCTATGTCCACAGGGAGCGTGATAAGCGCGATAAGCGTATCGTAAGGATCAGCCTTACGCATAACGGCAAGCTCGCATGCCGTATGAACAGCAAGTTCCACAGAGTTTTGGCAAAGCATATTCTCGCCGGCTATGATGAGAAGGACAGAAAGCATCTGCTCGATCTTGTAGCCGAGGTAGATGAGTATCTTGCCCAGCAGTTAAGACGTTATGACAGCAGTGAGAACGTAAGAGCTACGGCAAGACAAGTTGCGAAGGATACGACAAAGGAGACTAAATAACATGGGCGATCAAAATTCCGAGAGAGAACAGGTTTTCGCAGACGTTATTAGGATCATGGCTGAGACGCTTGAGATCTCTCCTGAGGAGATTACGGCAGATCTTAACTTCAATTCCGATCTTCCTTTCGATTCGCTTCAGCTTTATGAGTTCGTAATCGATGTCGAGGAGAAATACAACATCCGTCTCCCGGATGAGGTCCTCGATCAGGTAAAGACCGTAAGCGACATTGTGGATGTAATTATCAAGCTCAAGAAATAATCTCTGTTTGACGGTATTTGATGAATAAACTTTTTATCGTAAACAGCAGGGCAGAACCTAAAGTCCTCGCAAGATTCAAAGACGCTTATAACAAATGTGCCGAAGAACACCCGGGCGAATCCCGCGTGGTCTACACTGAGTTTGCCGGTCATGCCGCTGAAGTGGCTTCAAAAGCCATAGCTGAAGAAGATCTTCTGGTAATAGCCTGCGGCGGAGACGGAACTATCCACGAAGTCGGAAATGCCCTTGCAGAATCGGCAACTTCTTTAGCGATCATTCCTCTCGGAACGGGCAATGATTTTACAAGGTCCATTATGGATGAAGAACACAGGAGCAATTGTGAGACCTGTGTCCGCGAGATATTCAGCGACAGTTTCAATGTAAAGGATATCGACCTTATCAAGGTCACATCCTATGACAGGAGCGGCACAAAGATCGACGCGAGTTCGGCATGGTGCCTTAATGTTGCGTCCATCGGACTTGATACTGAAGTCCAGCTCAGGGCTAAGGGCAAAGTCCTTGCGCACCCGAATTCCGGGCTTGTCAGAAGCACTGCGTATCTTACCTCCGCTTTGGGATGCATATTCGGCAACAGGAATTTTGATTTTAAGTACAGAGCACTCCGCGCTGACGGCAAGCCGAATGAGTCGGAGAAATCCCGTTTTACGCTCATCGCAGTCTGCAATGCGTCATATTACGGTGACGGTTTCTGTCCTGCGCCTACAGCGAAAATAGATGACGGGCTTATCAACTGCTGTGCCATTGATGCCGTTAATCTTCCGAGAGCGCTTTATCTTCTTACGAAATACAAAGCCGGCAATCACGAAGGCTACAAGGAAATGGATACATTTGTGACAAGAGCTGTTACTGTCGAAGCCACGGGTCCCAGAGCCCTGAACGGCAATTATGACGGTGAGGACTTCTCAGGTTACAAGGTCGAATTTGACTGCGTCCCCGGAGCCTTAAAGCTGGCCAGTTATAAGAGCTGATAATTTCACTCTCAGTTTTCATTCAAACTGACATAATTCTTTTTTTATTTTATTGGTATAATCAAGAGTTATGAAGGCCACTATCGAAAATTACAGGAAATACGGTGTAAGTGACAAGGCGCTTGAGGCAGCAGTCAAGGCTGAAGAGGCGCTCGCTGATGTTTATGCCCGTATAGATGATATCGTTACATATAACGAGCTTAAGGTGCTCGACGCTTTCAGAAGCGAGAAATTCTCCGATACACACATGGGTTCGACTTCAGGCTACGGCTATGACGATGTCGGAAGAGAGAAGATCGAGAATATTTTTGCTAAGGTGTTCGGAGCCCCGAAAGCTTATGTCAGATGGCAGATAAGCACCGGATCCCAGGCAATATCCGCTATGCTCTACGGAGCTTTGAGACCCGGCGATATCATGCTCTCTGTTACTGGAAGACCCTACGATACCCTTATGGCTACTATCGGACTGTCATCTGAGAATAATGACATGTCACTCATGTCTTACGGTATCGGCTATGAGGAGGTCAATCTCAAAGAGGACGGCTCTCCCGATCTTGAGGCCATCAGGGCTGCAATCAAGCCAGAGACGAAGATGGTGTTCATACAGAAGTCCAGAGGTTATACGGGCAGAAGAGCGCTTCTTTGCGACGATATCGAGAAGATCGCATCACTTGCCCATTCGATAAGAGAAGACATCATCGTTGCAGTAGATAACTGCTACGGCGAGTTTACAGAGAAGAAAGAACCCACAGAAGCAGGTGCAGATATCATTGCAGGATCCCTCATTAAGAATCCCGGCGGCGGCATCGCCAAGACAGGCGGCTACATTGCCGGAAGAGAAGACCTTGTAGAGAATGCCGCAAGACATCTTACGACACCCGGTCTGGGCAGCGAGGTAGGTCCTACGATGGGCGCCAATGCAATGATCGCCAGAGGGCTGTTTACTGCTCCCGCGTGCGTAGGCGAGTGCCTCAAGGGTGCTGTTTTCGCTGCTGAGATCTTAGGCAGAGAAGGTTATAAGACAAGCCCTGCTTCTAATGAAGCAAGAGGCGATATCGTCCAGACTATAGAATTCGGCGATCCTGACAAGATGAGCAGGTTCTGCGCTGCCATCCAGTCATGTTCTCCCGTTGATTCTTTTGTTACACCCGTGCCGTGGGATATGCCGGGTTATGATGATCAGGTAATTATGGCGGCAGGCGCCTTTGTCCAGGGCGCTACGACCGAGCTGTCTTGCGACGGCCCCATCAGGCAGCCTTACATAGCTTATATGCAGGGCAGCCTTGCAAAAGAGCAGGCTAAGCTCGCCTGCATGCTCGCTGTCGGGGGTTAATGGCAATGGCAGACGGTAAACAGTGGTATAACAGTCCGCAGGACAGCAATTCCGGTAAAAAGCCTGCCGGAAAGCCCGTAAGCCCTGTTAAGAAGGCTTCCGGCAAACCCGTTGCTAGACAGCCGGTAAAGCCCCAGGCCGGCGCTGCAGCACCTTCAGGCAAGAAGGCCGTTAAGCCTTCCGGAAGCGTTCCCGTGAAGACAAATGGAAAGAGACCTGTAAAGCCTGCCCAGAAGCGAATGACGGGCTCTCAGTATACTGTTAAGAAGAATCCTTCTTCATCGATAATCCCTCAGACGCAGCCTGCAGATACCAAGCAGGAGAAGAGCATCATCCCCAAGCAGGATAATGCCGGCAAGACAACTCCTGCCAAGGCTCCCAGAAGGAAGCTGACTGCCAAAGAGCAGGCTACCGCAAGAGAGCAGAAGAAGATAATGGAGCAGGCTAAGCGCAAGGAAGAAGCCAGGCTCAAAGAACAGGCAAAGATCGAGAAGAGCGAGTTTAAGCATAAGAACCCTTCGCAGAAGAGTGCGGAGAGCCGCGCAATCAGGAACGGTATCCTTGGTGCCATAGCTGTAGCAGCCGCGCTTCTCGTCCTCGCTTTTATTGTTCACCACTTATATGACTACATCGCAGAAAAGCCCCACTTCTCATTTGTTACGACGGGCGCTGTTGAGCATACGATCGGCGCTAAGGCACTCATCGTAAGAGATGAGGATACCATCGTTGCGTCTTCTTCAGGCGAGCTTGTAACACAGATCACTGAAGGCTCAAGAGTCGCCAAGGGCCAGGAGCTTGCCATTGTCGTTCCTGAAGAGATGAAGTCTACCGTTACTGATTTAAGAAATGTCCAGTCACAGATATCTGACGTGCAACAGGAGCTTATCCTCGCAGGTAATGTAGCTGAAGCTGACGTAATCTACAGGAATTACAATAAGAACCTTTCTGCTATTCTCGATTCAGTAAGATTTGACGCGATGAGCGGCAATCTTACCAACATGTCTTCTTACGGTTCATCGGTCAACGTTATCCTGGATGAGCGTGAAGACGAGATGAGCCGCATCGACTTCGATGACGAGAGAATAGCCGTGCTAAGAAACGATGAGAAGGTCTATGAAGCGCAGGTCGAGAAATATGCTTCAAGGATAAATGCTCACCGTCCGGGAATCGTTTCCTTCAGACTTGACGGCAAAGAAGATCTTTTGGATTACCAGATGTTCCTTACTTTGACTGTCTCTGAAATCAAGTCATATATCAACAGCTCTGTAGGCGCGATCTCTTCAGACCTCAGTGTAGAATCCGATATGCCTGTATGCAGGATCGCCCAGAACGAGAGCCAGTACCTGACGGTTTATCTTTCTTCCAATGATGCAGCTGCTTCCGACTTCGCTGTCGGAACGCTCCACGACATAAATGTCCGTACGGAAGGCGTCTCTATCGATAACTGTAAGGTTGTCCGCTGCGAGAAGGATAACTCGGGCATGCTCATTACTTTCGAGACATCAAGATATGTGGAAGACCTTCTTGACTTAAGAACAGTTGATATCGAGATCGTTATTACCGAGACTGACGGTATGAGAGTATCTGTCTCAAGCCTTGTTAATGCCGATTATGCTCCTAAGGGCAATCCCTGCTTCTGCGTCTTCTTCGCTCCTGATATAGTCGTAAGCACTGATACTTTTGCAGAAGGCGCCGTATTCAATATTAATATTCTTCCTGTCGCAGCAGCTGAAGGAGAAGGCGAAGATAATGCCGAGCCATTGCCGGGTACGAGTGTCATCAGCTGTACGGTCGTCCATACTGAGATCGTAGACGGTATCGGCACTATCGTGGCGTTCTCTACACCTAATGATTACTCAGGCCTTAAGAAGCTCGACAGAGTTTATACGGGCGGTTATAAGGCATCATTCGTAGATACATCGACAGCACTCGGAATGACATGCGAGAAGATCACTGTAACCGATTATTCGGGAATGGCTTCCGTATACCAGAACAACCAGGGCTTCGTTGAAGAGATCCGCGTGATCTTGCTCGATAACGACAGAGAGTTTGCCATTATCGACCAGGTCGGCAGGTCTACCGTACCTAACCTTGATACTGTCATCATCACTAACCCTAAGACTGTAAAGCCCGGAGACAAGGTCGACTGACATGGAATTTGATTACAACGAAGATCTTAAGAACAGAATCTCAGATAATATTCAATCGGTATTAACTTCAATAAATGAAGCTGAAGAGCGGTCAGGCAGAGAGAAGGGGAGCGTGACACTTATCGGTGTCACTAAGGTTTTCCCCGTGGAGTATGCTGAAGCTGCTGCCATGAGCGGACTTAAGGACCTTGGCGAGAACCGCGTTCAGGAATTAGTTCCCAAGGTCGAGAGATTTTCTTCACTCGGCATCGATGTCAACTGGCATCTTATCGGAACTCTCCAGAAGAATAAGGTCAAATATATCATCGGAAAAACAAGTCTTATCCATTCGGTTAACAGCGTTGAATTAGCTGAGGAGATCTCGAAAAGATCAGTTAGTAACAATGTTACTACTAACATTTTGCTGCAGGCCAATGTTTCAGGTGAAGAGAGCAAGCATGGCTTTGCTCCGCATGAGTTAAAGCCTGCAATAGATAAGATCATGGCTCTGCCGAATGTTACTGTCTCAGGTCTTATGACAATGGCACCCATTGAGACTTACGAGGGTGAGGCCAGGGAAGTGTTCGCGAAGACAAGAGTAATATTCGAAGACCTTAAGAGCTATACCGGACTTGACTCCTGGAATGTGTTGTCCATGGGTATGAGCCAGGATTATAAGAGTGCCATTTACGAAGGCTCTACGCATATCAGGATCGGTACCGCAATATTCGGCGACCGCTCGCAATATAAGCCTTTGTAACATTGTTCGGTAAAATATTACTGATTTTTGTTACATTTTGTAATATAACCCCGTTTTAAGTTACCTTCTTGTGTCATATTGCCCAAAACTATTGAGCCGAAAATCAAAGTTCGTTAATATCCGAAGTATCTTATACGAATGTCCTTGGTCGGGCGAATTTTTAAGGAGGAAAAATCAAATGGGCACTTTTAACGTTAAGAATTTCTTCGGAAGCATGTTCACACCTGTAGAAGATGACGCAGAAGAGAACTATTACGGTGAGGAAGAAGGCTACTATGAAGAAGAGGCTTACGAACAAGAGCCTATCGCTGAGGAGTCTTATGTAGAAGAACCTCGCACCTTCGTTCAGGAGCCCGCAGTTACAACACCTGTTATGCAGCAGAACGCTACAGTCATTATGCTTACACCTTATGACATCAGAACAAGCCAGATCGTTTGCGATCACATCCGTGAAGGCCACATCGTAATCTGCAACCTCACAAATACAGATAAGAACCAGCGTGTAGTTGACTACATCAGCGGCGGTGTTTACGCATTAGGCGGAAGAGTTGAGCCTACACCTGTTAAGACAACATTCGTCTGCACACCTAAGTCTGTTAACCTCGTAGTAGAGAATCAGGATATGGAGCAGGTTGGAACTAAGGTTTCCGCTCTCTGATAACAAGTTACAATAAAGAACCAAAGAGCTGTTTCAAAATGAAGCAGCTCTTTTCTTTTGCCTTTCCAAACCCTCAGAGCCGCTATCTTTCTGCTTGAATAAAATATCTTTGTTACTATATAATAAGACGTAATGTTTTCTAAGGAGGATAGGCCAATGACCATTGAAGATCGCGAATACTTATTCGATCAGGCTGCGAAATTGTCTGACGTACTTAACGAGGAGACTATCGAGCTGTTGGGCATGCTCGAGAAGATTGAAGACCGAGTAGCGATCTCAAGGCGTATCAATAAGCTGGAAAATGACGGCGACATTATTTTCCATGCTGCTGCAGACAGGCTTCACGAATGCGTGCAGGATCCTGAGAAGAGGATCTATATCTTCCAGATGATCAGACACATCGAAGAGTGCGTTGACATGGTCGACGAGCTCTCCATGACTATCGTCCGTTACAACACAAGAACAGTCAGCCCCGGAATCAAGTCCAGCGTTAATGCTATTTCCGGCTGTGTTAAGAAGGAGATGCACCTTCTTAATCTTATGCGTACTTATGTACCTGAGAACAAAGAGCTGTTCATCAGAGCTATCAATGAATTCGATGCTTTCAAGGTCGACTTCTATAAGATGTATGACATGCTTATCTTCGGCCTTTTCTCACAGGCTCACGATACTGTGGATATCATCAGATGCAAGGCTATCTATGACTCCGTCAAGGATATCTTCAAGGCATTTGAAGTCAGCGCAGATGACTGCTACAAGTACATCATGGCGCGTGAGAACGACGATGATGCATTTAAAGAGGACAAATAAGTAAATTCTAGTTTTCCTTAGAATTCTTTCTCATGATAAATAAGATTTCTCTTGCGGACGGCTACCATGTAGCCTGGTCTGATGAGTTCAACAGCAGTACTATCAACGAAGCATTATGGAGTGCTGAGAATCGCCCGTTCGGATGGACATCCGGTGAGCGTCAGGTGTACTGCGGCGATGAATGCGTAGAGATTAGAGACGGGCGGCTTTGCATAAGACCGAAGATCACGACTAACGACACAGGTCTTCATGAGATCTTATCCGGCAGGATCAGCACATTAGGTAAGAAGGATTTTACTTACGGCAAGATAGTCGTAAGGATGAAGGTGCCTAAGGTAAAAGGGCTTATAAGTTATGTCAGGCTCATGCCCACCGAAGGATACGATGAGGAGACCGGAAACTATAAAGATTTTCCGCTTCACGGACAGATAGATATCGCTGAAATATCGGGTGCAAGACCTGATGAAGTATTGTCGCGTGTTGCTTTCGGATATCCGTATACACAGCGCTCGGGAAATTACAGAAGACTTAATACCGATTTCTCATCAGAATTCCATCTGTTCTCATGTGAGTGGGATCAGGGTGAGATCATATTCTCGTGTGACGGCAAGGAATACTACAGAACGTCTTACTGGTTTAAGAGATCAGGCGAGAACGAGGATCCTTATCCTGCGCCGTTTAACAAGCCTTTCCACATGGTCATCGGCGTCTCTTCCGACAGTGACAAGATCGAGAAAAGCGTCAGTTCGGAAGATAGGGATTCCGAACTTATCGTGGATTACGTAAGAGTCTACCAGAAACAGATTTATGACCGTCAGGTCGTAAGACCGGCAAGGATATTAACGCTCAGCACTGACGGCACAGACAGCGTAAAGAACAGCGACAGAAATGCTTTTTACGTTGCCAGGGGAGACCTTAATGCGAACGTCAGTTTTATGGAAGACGAGATGATCATCACACCTTCTTCCGTTTCCGGCGGAAAGGGCGAGACAAGGCTCTTGCAGGGTGGATTTCCGTTCAAAAAAGGTGATACATATGAGTTCTCTTTTGACGGTATGGCAGATGAGGAGCGCACGATCAGATGCCTGCTGGAATCTGACGAAGACAGTGAGCAGATCACCGAGCCTTACACGATAAGACTTGAGAGGCATTGGCAGAAGCACAGAATGCTTTTCGAAGCTCCGGAAGAATATGAGAGCGCATCTGTGGTCTTCGCTATAGACGCTATGTCAAAAGCACCTGTCCATATAAGAAACATACAGCTCCGCAAGAGATCCGTTATCGAGAACAGACGCAAACTTATCGCGGTCTGCGGCGTTTGGGATGACTCGGATAATTACAGCCTTTTCTTAAAGGCCCTCCAGAACGAGAAGACCAGCAAAGATTACGTTGTCGCGAGTTTTACGTTCAACGCGAGCAATCCCGGGACCGCTCAGGCAGATCTGGAGATCGAATTCGCGGATTTGATGGAGAAGATGGAACTGGCGGCGATCATTGTCTTCGTCGAGATGGTGAAGACTACGGAAGTCATAGACAGAATAGTTGAGATAGGACACAAGAAGGACATTCCTGTCATTACGTTCCAGCATCATATAGATGGCTGCATCAATGCAGACTTTGAATACGGAACGGGTTTCAGATCTATCGTTGAGCATGTCTTAGATGTCCACGGGGCAAGGAAGCTCGATATGTTTGCGGGATTTAAGGATAACCCGTTCTCAGAGGAAAGGATTGCGATCTTTAAACAGGTCCTCGAAGAACATGGCATCGATCCTTCTACTGCCAATATCTACTACGGTGATTTCTGGGAAGCGAGAGCGGGTGAAGTTATGGATGAACTTCTGGAAAAAGGCTATGAGCTTCCGGATGCCATCATCTGCGCTAATGATTCGATGGCGATGGGTGTCTGCGATTCGCTCAGGAATAAAGGAATAAAGATCCCTTCTGACATAATAGTTACGGGTTTTGACGGCATCTGGCAGGGCCAGTACAGTTCTCCTGTTCTTACGACATGCGAGCTGAATTACCGGGAGATATCAGAGCAGATCTTATTAAGGATCAATCAGTGGGAGAAGATGAAGACGATTCCGGACGATTCGTTTTATATCTCTTATAATTCATTGTTCCAGCAGTCCTGCGGATGCAAGGGCAAGTCAGATTTCCGTTGGGATAAATCATTAGACATACTTACCAAGGAGAATCAGGATTCATTCAGACATATGCTCGAGATGGGACACTTCGTATCGAAGATGACTTCATCCGATGATCTCGATGAAGCTGCGGATAACCTGAGGAAATCTATCTGGATGTGGAAGAGCCAGTATTATTTTGTTGGCATTATTGAGCAGGAAGACTGCTGTCACAGTATCTTCCACGGAAGAGGATACAGGTATTCCAATGCCCAGAAGTTCTACCGCATGAGGTTCCCTATACCTGATTACGACCTGATCTTAAGGCCTGACAGCAACATTAATGTCCTCTTGTTCAGACAGATCAGATCTGACAAAGAATCTTTCGGTTACGCGGTCAACGGATATGACAGGGTATCTTTAAGATCAGAACAGCGTTTTGAAGAGTTCAGTCTCTTCGTTAATGCTGCCGTTAACGCGGTGAACAACAACCGCAAGCTCATCACTAAGAATAAAGCCAGTGAGCTGTTGTCGGAGCAGGATTACCTTACAGGTCTTTATAACCGCAGGGGCTTTTTTGCAACTATTAACAAGATGCTTAATTCGCCTGCAAACGCAGGCAGGATCCTCTCGCTGTTCTCAGTAGATATGGACAGGCTGAAGACCATTAATGACGCATACGGACACGATAACGGCGATGTAGCTATTCAGACTCTTGCAAGGGCTCTTCTGAAGTTCGTTAAGGATGAGGGGATAGCAGCAAGATACGGCGGTGACGAATTCGCGCTGGCGATCATAAACGATAAGAAGTATGACGATATCATCAAGGATGTCCGCAATGAGATCGAGCGTGCCGCTGATGCAGATCCGGCTATGTCTGACAGGTCTTTTGAAGTCGGAATAAGCCTTGGCGTATCTGAGCGTGTAATAGACAGAAGCATCGATATCGAGGACATGATCTTGGAAGCCGATTCCAAGATGTATGCCGACAAAATGGCCAGGAAGAGGATGCGCTGAGAATAGGACAATATCTTCAAACCTTGTTCGAATTCACTAACTGTTAATGAAAAACACAAGGAATATCCAATTTCTCAAAATTTTCTGTGGTAGTATATACAAAGTTATTTTTTGACGGAGACTATTTATGCGACGCAGGATCAACATAGGCCTGATCATCGATGACATTGATAATTATTTTGCCAATCAGGCAGCAAAGGGTGCTGACCAGGCTGCTAAAGCTCTGGATGCCAATCTCTTTATCTTTCCCGGTCACTATATAGGAAGGACCGATGCCAAGTACGCTGATAAGAAGTACGAGTATCAGTACAATACGATCTTCCGTCTTCCGACAGAGCGTAATGTCGATATCATCTATATCCTTCAGGGCACGATCTGCTCCAGAGCAGATATGGAAGTGCAGAAGAGATTCCTTGAGGCGATGCCGAATGTCCCTATCGTATGCTTATTCTCAAGTGTTGAAGGATATCATTCGGTCACATTCGATAACGTCTCCGGATTAAAGAAAGTAATTACTCATCTTATTGAAGAACATGATGCAAAAGAGATAGGTTTTGTCTCAGGACCTGCCGCTAACCGTGATGCCAATGAGAGACTCGAAGTTTATAAGAGTGTATTAAGAGAGCACAATATTCCTGTTGAGGAACGCAAGATAGTTTGCGGTGATTTCTCTATGGACAGTAAGATCGAGGTCAATAAGCTCCTTGATTATAACGGCCATCTCGATGCCATAGCTTTTGCGAATGATTCCATGGCGTTGGGAGCTTATGCCGCACTTCGTAAAAGAGGTTTGGAACCTGGCAAAGATATACTGGTTACGGGTTTTGACGACGATGTTTTTGCGATCTCAATGGAGCCGCCTCTTACAACGGTAGAAGCAAGCTCTGCGCAGCTTACGTATAAGGCTGTTCTTAATGCCGAGAATTACATTAACGGATCCGCTCTTAAGGATATGACGGTTGAGACCAGCATGGTCCAGAGAGGCTCCTGCGGCTGCAATGAGCTTGACGTCGAAGACATGTGCGCAAGGTTCAGACTAAATGATCTTGAGAGCCGCGATTTTTATGAAGAGATAAAGAAGTATCTGTTTGATTTCTTCTTTGAAGGCGGCCGGATAGAAGATACAAAAAGTGCAGTAGAAGCTTTCCTGGATGCGTACATCGGATTCCTTAAGGCTGATGTAAAAGAGAGTGCGATAGCAGCGATGAACGATCAGTTTTCCAAGCTTCTGGTTACTGATCTTTATATGGTCACGACACCGGAAAAGCTCTTTAATCTGATGGAAACATTGCAGTACAAGGCTTTGACGGTCTCAGACAATGAGCACGACCACGATCTTATATATGATGTTTTCGCGCATTACTTCAGAAGACTGACATTTACGGGTATCCTGCCTGCAAATGCCATCGAGAGAAGGAATGAGAAGATCAAGGGCGTTGTTAACCGTCAGATGGGCGAAGTTTTCCTGATAGACAGTGAAACGGATATTCCGTATGAGCGTTTGCTCGGAGGCCTTTACGAGATGGGCTTTACGAGATCTCTCGTATACCGCTTCCAGGGCAAGGTCAAAAATCCCGGCACAGAGCAATGGAAAGTGCCGACCTCGATCCTGCTTAAGGCGATAAGCGATGAAGAAGGCCTCAGGACACCTCCGGAAGAGCAGCAACTCATTCGTACCGAGAGGATATTTGAAAATGATTTCATTACGTCTGCAGGCCACCGTACAATGATCGTACAGCCTTTGTTTGTAGGCGCAGATCTCTATGGCTTACTGGTCAATGAACTTCAGCCTACACACTTCTTCAGTGTATCTTCCATTGCTTTCCAGATGTCTGTAACGCTCAGATCTTTGCTCATGATCGAAGAGCACAACAAAGCTAAGAAGTCTTTGCAGATCTCACTTGAGCGGTTCATTAAAGAGAATACTGAGCTTGAAGAGATCGCACAGAAAGATGAACTCACGGGCCTTTATAACAGAAGGGGCTTTATCACCAACGCCGAAAAGGTCCTTGCCGATCCTTCCAATATCGATAAGATGGCTGTCATTTGTTATGCGGATATGGATAATCTCAAGAAGGTCAACGACAAGTTCGGTCACGATGACGGTGACTTCGCTCTAAGAACCGTTGCCGGTATCCTCGAAGAATCCTTCAGAGAGTCTGACATAATCGGACGTATCGGAGGAGACGAATTTATCGCACTTGCTGTTACGGGATCAGACTGTGATGTAGTGTCACTGAAGCAGCGTATCGACAGAGTTACAAAGCGCTTCAATAAGAACTCCGGCAAGCCTTATGCCGTTGAGATCAGTACAGGTATCTTCAAGTTCAGATGCAACGGCAAGATCGAGATATACGATGTTATCAACAGCGCGGACCAGCTTCTTTATGAGGAGAAGATCAGGAAGAAGGCTGACAGGTAAAGATGATAAAAACGCTGCCGTTATTCTCCGGCGGCGTTTTCGTTTGCTTTCTTATTAGCTTTATTAACGGACAGTTTTTTTATCACCAAGTGATAAACGTAATATGAGAGCACGCTCGTTCCTAATCCGAGTAACAGGCCGCCTAAGACGTCAGTCGGATAGTGAACGCCGACATAGAGCCTGGAGTATGCGATTATCGTTGCGTATATGAGTGCCAAAAGCGCGAAAAACTTGTATGACGAAGTCGTCTTGGCAAGTGTCATGATACCCGCTTCTTTGGCTACGGGAAGTCCTATCAATGCGATCAGGAGCAGAACTCCTGCGACCGCAAATGAAGCGCCTGTGTGACCGGAAGGAAAGGAGTAATCCTTCTGCTTTTCGATGAGGTTAACGAGACCGTCGATAGCTTCGTAAGGTCTTGTCCTGGCGACGGCGTTCTTGATAATGAGATTTGTGATGATCGCCTCAAGAGCAAGGCTCGCCCCGGCAATAACTCCGAAACGTCTTGTCTTCGGGTAGATCAGAAGAGCAACGCACAATATGATCCATATCCATCCGCTGTCACATGTGTGCGTGATGACTTTTAAGGCCGGTGTAAGTACATCCGATCTTAAGTGCTCTTGTATGAAGATCAGGAATCCTGAATCCCAGTCCATCAGTAAACCTCACGTTGTTAAGTATTACTTCAATATTGTAATACTAAAAAACGTCCGGTCTGTGACAATACAATGATATTTACTTTTGATCATCAGAACGTCTGTTTTGGCGCCTGTTGTGCTGACTGTAGTAGTTGTTCTTGTCCTTATACATCAGGTGATCGATGGTGGACATGAGGTCTGATATCTCCTGTCCGTGGTATTCGAGTATAGTTCCGCCGACGGCACATGAGAGCTTATACGGCTTGCCGGAAGTCTCGTTATAATCATCAACGGCTTTCATGATCTTCTCTTTGTAAGGCTCTATGCTGTCGCCTTTGAATTTGCGCATGATAATGACGAACTCATCACCGGCAAAACGTATGACACGTCCTTCATTTCTTATGGTCTTAACGAGTATATCGGCAAAGGCGATCAGCGCTTTATCGCCTTCTTCGTGTGAGAAGTTATCGTTGATCTGCTTGAAGCCGTTCAGGTCGAGCATGAGTGCCGCCATCTTTTCAGGCCTTCTGTGAAGAAAGCTCTTGCGGATCATGTCGAGCTCGTAGCGGTTGTTTACACCCGTAAGTTTGTCGATGTAGATGCTCTCGTTCTGAAGACACGTAACAAGTCCCGCGAAAGCTATCGCGAAGCTTACAGGCTGCAGCGAGATGCCATAGACTTTCATCTGCACTACGACTGCAAGAAGGATCGGCATGAGAAACTGCCAGGCAGGGAAATATCCTAATGACGGATTTTTGATCTTGGATACGAAATAGTAAATATATCCGTAGAAGATCAGAAGGAACCCTGCGATTATGAATATGATATATAGGCTCTCTCTGGAATATACGTTGTTGTCATCGAGCGAGAATACCAAAGGCGTGAAGAAGTTTATGGCAAGGAGCAGGATCTCTACCGTGCCGATCACAATGAAAAACAACTCCTGAAGCTTAGGAATCTGCTTGCCGATATGACTTACTATGAGGTGAATGATGCCTATTCCGACTATGAGATTGAACAGATAGAGATAACTGTTGCCTGTCATGAGGACGGCTTTAATAGCTAAACCGGGAGTTCCGTCAAATACCGAAGCAAAAGCATCGGCCGCGCAGTTGATGAGCGCTGCAAGCATGAGCAGGAATAGAAGACGGCTTTCCTTCTTCCTTGTCGGCATATACCAGCCCTTGGTGAACATGAGAACAAGAAGCAGGCAGATACCTACTGAATCAGTGATCAATATGGCTGTAAGATTGATCGAAGACGGCATCTGTAGCCTCCGTATAATCCTAAAAATAGTTTTATATTCTCTATACAATCATTATAGCTTTTTAATTGTTCATGGAAATAAACACATTGTTAACTATGTGTAATCGATTGATGATTATGATGTCTCAAGAAAAAACTTAAGTTATGTTTTTGGCCCAGATGCCGCTCTTGACGAACAGTCCGCCGGTTACGCATTTGATGAGTTCCAGAGCCTGTACTGCTGCTACCATCCAGATCAACGGCATGCTTGTATAATGACTTAACAGGAACGCAAAAGGTACCGATAAGATCCATACAAAGCCGGAGTCAAAGATCATGGTAATAAGTGTCTTTCCGCCTGATCTGATAATAAAATAAGATGCGTGCGTGAAAGAGTAAAAAGGCATAAGAACGCCATTGATAACTATGAGCCAGGTAGCAATGTTCTTTATGCTGACTGTTGCATCCGGGAAGATCGAAGGGAAGAAGGGGCTTACACATATCATGAGAATTCCGAACAAAGCTCCGAACGCTACCGTAAACCATATCATTTTGAAAGCGTTTTTCTTTGCCTCTTCAACTTTACCGCTTCCCAATATCTGACCTGTCAGGATTCCGACTGCTTCGCCCATCGCAACAAAGGCGACCATCATTACGTTATATATAGATGTCTCAATCTGGATAGCTGCCATCGCATCAAGGGTCCTGTATGAATAGGACTGATTGAGCATGGTGATACCGAATGACCACATCGTCTCATTTAGAAGAAGAGGAGTGGCCTTGACGATAAACTCGCGTGCCATCCTTCCCGGTATCTTGAAATGTCTGAATGCTCCGACAATGAAGGGACACTGCTTTTTGTGTGTTGCCACATAAACTACAAGAACACCGAGTTCCACAAATCTTGAGATAACAGTAGCTATAGCAGCTCCCAAAGCGCCTAAGGCAGGAAAGCCCAACAGACCGTAAATGAGCAGAAGATTACCTGTGAAGTTAACGATTATAGCGCAGGCGGAAGCTACGAGCGGAACTTTTGTCTGACCGATATCACGAAGTGTACCTGCATACGACTGGCAGATGCCGATTGGTATCAGTGAAATGACCATTACCTGGAGATACTGGACACCGATATTAAAAGATTCGGCAGCATCAGCCGGATTGCCTTCACCCATAAGGAAACGTGATACCAGAAAGCCCGCGCCAAAGAGAAATATAAAGCAGGCAAGAACTGACAGAATAAGATTTGTGACAAGCTTGAATCTGAATGTGATCCTGACGCCTTCCCAGTCGCGGTTGCCGTAATACTGAGCTGTAAAAATGCCAGAACCGGCGGTGGCGCCGAATGTCATCAGGAAGAATACGAACATCATCTGATTGGCAATACCGACACCCGAGAGTGCATTGGTACTGACCTGACCGATCATGAAATTATCCAAAAGATTGACGATCTGAGATACACCATTCTGAATCATCATAGGAACGGCGATCTTTAACAGGCTTCTGTATAATTCCTTGTTTTTGTTTACAGCTAAAATCATAACGGCGATTATATAGATAAAGGCGTTGGGTTACAACGCCTTTTCGAAATATTGTCCCAAAATTGAATAATTGATCATTCTTCAGGCGGCATAGGAAGCGTCGCGCCTCCGAAAGGCATGCAGATGACAGAGCAATCCTCTCCGTATCTTGCGTAAGCCTCATCGAAAGCTTCCTGTGCCGAATGCATTGGCTCCAAGAAGATGCTTCTTACGAAATCATCGTCCATCTCGGATATGAGAACGATCTTGGCGTGCTTCAATACCATAGCGATCGCCGCTGCCTTGTGGCCGCCTAACTGGAAATCCCTGCCGATTCTCTCGATCAGTTCATCAGCGGTATTCGCTGTTGTGAGCCACTCTTCGAACTTAGCGCTTCCCAATCCTTCATTGCATGCACCGATAACGATGATCGTACCGCCGTCAGCTACTGCGTATTTGGAGTTATCCAGAGCCTTCTGGGTCTGGTAAAGGTTAGCGTCCTTAGGCGCGCCTCCCTGGGAGACGATGACGATGTCAGCTCTTCTCTTAAGTGGCTTTCTGTACATCTTATCCAAGTACTTGCAGCCTTCTCTGTGAGCCTTGGTAACGTCGCCTGCAACGCAGTAAACGATATGTTTATGCTCATCAAGGATAGGATTAACGATGAATGAGAGGTGGCAGAACGTCTCGGACTCTTCGATATCTGCTCTTATCGGATTGCCGTTTAAGTTGCCCGCACAGGCCTTCTCGTCGACCATCATGCGGTGGTTGGCCTGAATTGCAGAAGGCGTGGAAACACCGGGCATCAGTGCCTTTGCGCCGCCGGAGTATCCTGCGAAATAGTGAAACTCGATATTGCCGACGCCGATCCTGAAATCAGCTTCTGCTACGCTCCTAGTGATATCAACGGGTGTTCCTCTTGAGGTATCGCCCATATGGATGCAGTCTGATGGATCTGAATCGATGCATCTTACTTCGCTGTAAACGCGCTCGCCGACGAGTTTTTTCTTCTCTTCTTCGGTGTGAGGCCTGTGTGAGCCTAAAGCGAAAACAACATAGATGTCTTCATTTTTGCAGCCAGCAAGATAAAGCTCATCAAGGATAGAAGGTATAACGTCAAAGCTCGGGATAGGTCTTGAGATATCGCTTGTGATGATGCAGATCTTCTGACCGGGCTTAACGAGGTCTTTAAGGCGGGGTGATCCGATAGGATTCTCGAGCGCGTAAACAACAGCATCAGGACCGCGTCTTGCATGCTCAATCTCATTTGCGACAAGGATCTGATCGAGATTCTTGTCAGGGATATCAACTGTCTGTACGCCTTTGCCGTAACCGAATTCAACCTTCATATTAAGCTCCCAGGAAAAATGATTCTTCTATTTTACATTTTGAGTGAGGTTTCTCAACAAACATATTGACCAAAGACTGAAAACGTAAATTTTATTTATTAATACAGGTTTTTATTTGTGCGCGCATGTTAAGATTAAATCAATACTTTAGCGGAGGTGGAATATATGCTAAGTAACTTTGAGGAAGCGAAGAACTTCATTCAGGAAAACGACATCAAGATGATCGACTTCCGAATGATCGACTTGAATGGCAGATGGCATCATCTTACGATCCCTGCCGACAGATTCTCCGAATCTACAATGACAGCAGGAATAGGATTTGACGGCAGCAACTACGGTTTTGCGCCTGTCGAGAAGAGTGACATGGTATTTATTCCTGATCTCTCCAGTGCTGCTATCGACGATTTCTGTGAGATCAAGACTCTGTCCATGATCGGCGACGTAAGGATCATCGGCAAAGATGAGAACATCCCCTTCAACCAGGAGCCGAGAAACGTCAGCAAGCGTGCAGAAGAATACATGAAGGAATTAGGCGTTGCCGATACGTTCCTTCTTGGACCTGAATTCGAGTTCTATGTTTTCGACGAAGTGACATATGCAAATAAACCCAACAGTTCAGGCTTCACGCTTGACGGCGCTGAAGCATTCTGGAATACGGGCGAATACGGCAGTCTGGGTTTTCAGACACCTCACCAGGGCGGCTATCACGCAGCGCCCCCGCAGGATATCGCTTATGACTACAGATCCCGCGTATCCATGCTCATGGAGAATCAGGGCATCAAGGTCAAGTATCACCATCACGAAGTAGGCTCTGCCCAGATGGAGATCGAAGTCGAGTTCGCGCCCATGACCGAGATGGCTGACAAGACCATGCTCACCAAGTACATCATCAGGAATGAGGCAGTCAAGGAAGGCAAGACCGCAACATTCATGCCCAAGCCCATTTACGGTGAGGCAGGCTCCGGCATGCACGTCCACATGCTGATGTTCAAGGACGGCAAGCCCGTATTCTACGATGAGAACGGCTATTCAGGGCTGTCCGAGACAGCTCTGCATTTCATCGGAGGCGTTCTGCGCCACGTTCCTGCGATCTGCGCATTCTCGAATCCTTCGACAAACTCATACAAGAGACTTCTCCCGGGCTTCGAAGCACCCGTTACCATCGGCTACGCTACAGCTAACAGAAGCGCTGTCATCCGTATCCCCGCATACGCGAAGACACCGGACAAGAAAAGATTCGAGCTCCGTAATCCTGATGCTACCTGCAATCCTTACTATTGCTATGCAGCTATCCTCATGGCAGGATTGGACGGCATCAAGAATAAGATCGACCCTGAAGCAGAAGGCTACGGCCCTTATGACTTCAACCTCTTCAATCTTTCTGAAGAAGACAAGAAAAAGATCAAGGGCCTGCCGAAGTCATTAGGCTCAGCTCTTAAAGCTCTCGAAAAGGATCACGACTTCCTCACCGCAGGCGGCGTTTTCCCGATCGAGCTTATCAACATATGGATCGCTAACCGCCGCAAAGACCTCGCACGCCACATCTCCATGCCCACACCCATGGAGTATGAGATGTATTACGACCTGTAATATTAGTTATTTACTTCTGAAATTAAGCCGCAGACATGTAAGTGCCTGCGGCTTTTATGTGCTTTCTGTTCGCCGTTTGTTGAGTTTTTCGAGTGTTCACGAAATGTTCGTCATAGAGTGTCACAACAGGAGAACAAAGTGACGAACATTGGCAAAAGTCATCTGTTTGGTCGTCATTTAACTGCTTTAGAGGCGAACATTTCGTGAACACTTATCAGGCGGAAAATGTGATAGTTTTGCAATATATCGCGGCGTTCAGTTTTGCTGATAAATATCTGATGTCGAATGGCATTTCCCCGATGTCGTGAGTGAACAGAATATCAAGATCCGGAATGAGACCGGCATTCGTATAGTTGCCATATTTAATCTTGGTCGTTGTCAGATAATCAGATGAATCTTTCATTCCAAAATGTTCATGGATAAAACAGGTGTCAAGTTCTTCAATATAGATTATAAAATCAGGATTGACCGGTTTGTTTAGTCCTGCAAGCATTATAGAGGGTTCATATTTAAATGGTATACCCAGATATGTGTAGAAGATCGCTATATCGCGTTCTGCCGCGGAACGATAAAAGATTCCGTTGAAATAATTGCTTTTATACTTTATGTATTTGGAATTGTCATCATTTTTCAAACTGTCGAAAAATGCCTTATCCATGACCACATATTTATCTGTATCAATGCGCAAGGTTCTGATCACCTTATGCGGCATGCATTCCGGAAGCGGTTCATCGTTAAAATGGCAACTCCAGATCGTCTCATAGATTTTCAGTTGACATTCTGTCTGTTTCCTTTTGTGCATCTTCTTGAGGTACTCTTTTCCGAGTTTTGAATCAAGAAAATACTCGTGGTTATTTGCTTTGATTACTTTCCTTAGTTTACCTCTTTTGACACGCTCAGCCACAGCATAATCAGGCATCCCGTTGAGACACTTTTTACAGTAGTTTATCTTGAGGGCCAGAAACTCTTTGGGCACATATTTATTCATAATTTCCATGCCCGGATTATAAGCGGTTCGTTTGTCGGTTTTCCAGTGACAAAAGCCGACAAAATACGACAAAAACCGACAGGCGGAAAATGTGCCGGAAAGTGTTTCCCGAAGTTAAAGATAAAACAATTTTAATTATTTTAACCAGCGAAAAAATAACGGCCCAAAAGCAAAAACTTTGCGGCCGCCCGTGTAAAATGTCTTGATTGCGTCTTAATATATGGTCTTTACCTCATCGACGCCGTAGAGCCTCTTGAACTCTATAAGGTCGGCGTCTGATTTGATGAGCATCACGTCGTGGTACTTGCCGGTCTTATTGTCGATGAAGCCGGCAGTTTTCTCGCCCGTGCAGATGCTCGACTTAACGGCGGGCGTCTCGTTTTCCTTATCGTAGGTCAGCTTAGAAGTCTTTTTCTTTCCGAACATTTAAGTGAACTCCTTTGCCAAAGCAGATACAAATTCATCGTCGTTAAGGACTGTTATGTCAGGAAGCGCATCGGGATCAGGAATCCCGCGTCTGTTGAGCCAAAGCGAATGCCAGCCGGAAGTAATGGCGCCTGCGATGTCTTTATCGTAATTGTCACCGATCATCCAAAGTTCGGAAGGGGAGAGCCCTAAGCGGGATTCCATCATGCTGAACAATTCTACATCAGGCTTTGTATACGGTGTGTCACCTGTGACGATAACTGACGAACGGTCAAACCAGCGGTCCAGACCTAACATATCGACCTTGTTCCACTGGTGCCTGGATTCGCCGGCGGTAAGGATCGCGAGCTTTATCTCAGGATCCTGGGCAAGCTTATCCAGTACTGAAGCTAGCTCATCGCTTATAAACATGTGGCTCTGGAGTTCAAGATAAGCATCGGCAGCTCTGCCGCCATCCTCAGGCTTATAGGGAAGACTTAACAGTCTGAACGTCTCGTTGTAGCGCCAGCCGTTGATATCGCGTGTCGAGACCTCGCCGGATTCCAGCTGCGCCATGTTGATGTCGCTCTTCTCGTAGAAGATGCTGATGAACAGAGGCCAGTCAGGGACCTTGACGCCAAGCACGGTCTCTGCGGCCTGGACCAGCATGTCCTGCCTGCAGTATAAAGTGTCGTCGATGTCGAAAACGATGCCTCTCATCAGATCCTCCAAGTTTAAGGTTAGGTTAAGAGTGATTGTAATATAATAAAGCAGTTTGATGAAAATGAAATAAGGAAGAATCGATATGAAGATTTTTAAGAAGGCGGCAGTATGTGTCTTATCTGCCCTAATGGCGCTTGGTTTGCTGGCATCATGCTCCGCAAAACCCGCTGAGAAAGAAAAGGATAAGATCTACACAGGCTCTTATGAAGAGATAGTCAATGCGTTCTATGAAGATCACAAGGATGAGGCGGCCGGCGCGATGGTCGGTGTTTTCGATAAGAACGGGACGCTCTTTGAAGGTTATTACGGATATTCCAACATAGCTGAAGGCATCAAGGTCGATGAGAACACGGTTATCGACTGGGGTTCAACGACCAAGACTATGGTCTGGGTCAGTGTCATGCAGCTCTGGGAGCAGGGCAAGATCGATCTTGAGGCTGATATCAGAACCTACCTTCCTGAGGGGTTCCTTACCAACCTCAGATACGACAAGCCCGTCCGCATGATCGACCTGATGAACCACAGGGCAGGTTTCCAGGAATACTATACCGACATGATGATCGATACGCAGTTCGAGTATCATTCACTGGAGGAGGCGCTGAAGCTCGACATGCCTCCGCAGATCTTTGAGCCCGATACGGTAACGGCTTACTCCAACTGGGGTGTTGCCCTCGCAAGCTATATTGTCGAGCGCGTATCAGGACAGAGCTTTGCCGATTATGTCCATGAACATATCTTTAAGCCTTTGGAAATGAATGATACGGCTATTACGCCTGACCTTATGGATAATCCTGATGTCAGGGCAAGACGCGACAAGCTCGTCTGCTACTCCGGAACCACTCCCACAGGCACTGCTTTCTACTATATTTCTGTCTATCCGGCAGGCGCGTGCGTTTCAACGCTTAAGGATTTTATCAAGTGGGCTTCCTGCTTTGTTCAGGATGAGTTCCCTCTTTTCGAAGACCCGAATACATTTGACGTCATGATGACCGCCACCTCATATTTCGGCGACACACAGTACGTAAGGAATTGCCACGGCATCTGGGGTCTGCCCTACGGAGCCAATACCTATGGCCACGGCGGCAATACTCAGGGATGTTCGTCTTACATTACCTTCGATCCTGAGAAGCAGATCGGCTGTGTTGTCATGACCAATCAGTCAAGCGAGAAGAATTTCAACGGCAAACTGTTCAAGAGCATCTACGGCGAGCCTGTATATGAATATTCTGCCGGTGAGCCTAAGAAGGGACTCTATCATCCGTCAAGAACGGTCCTTGAAGGTCACTATAAGATAATGGGCGCAAGCTACATGACAGAAGATTCTTTCGAAGACTGGAGCTGGACATATAACGAGAAGGACGGCATTCCGAAGTTCGAGAACACCTACGGTGACTTCTACCTTGCATCGACAGGCACTGCCATTCTTGAGATTGCTCTCCTTTACGGCTGTTTCATCTCACTCGGATTTGCAGCGTTGAGCCTTATCGTCAAGGGCATAAGAGCGATCGTACGCAAGATCAGGAAGAGCAAAAAGAAGATCCTGCTCGGAAAAGAAACGGGCCTTATGTCACTGGTCGAATTGCTGATCGGCCTTGCTGGAGGAGTATTCTTTGTTCTCATGACGGCATGGATGAGGCATGAGACCTATGCCTGGGTACCTGTTGCGATGATAATCCTGGCTCTGGCGCTTATAGCTCTGATAATCATATCGGTCGTTAAGCTCTTCAAGGCCTCGAAAAAGGATTCTTCCGTGATCCGCAAAATCTATAACGTAGCGGCGATCCTTTTCGCTGTTCTTACAGTAGTAGTCATTATTTATATGGAGCTCTGGCACTGATCGCAGGAAGCCCTGGCAAATGCCCGAAAAGCCTGTCTTTTCAAGGGAAAACGGCCGCCTCAGATTTCATTCAAATATTCATTTGACTATTTTTGACTTTAAGAGTATATTGTTGTTGGCACTCAAAGGGATAGAGTGCTAATCGGAGAAGGGAGAGGCATAAAGATGCAGTTAGATAACCGTAAAAAAGAAGTATTGCATGCTATTGTAGACGACTATGTATCTACTAATGAGCCTGTCGGTTCGAAGTCTTTGATCGAGCGCTATAACTTTAATGTCAGCTCCGCAACGCTCCGTAACGACATGGCTGAACTCGAGCACATGGGCCTTATCGAGAAGCCCCATACATCGGCCGGCCGTATTCCTTCGGATAAGGGCTATCGCGAATATGTTAACTCCCTCATGACCATCGATGAGCTCTCCCCCAGAGAGCAGCTCGAGATAGAGAAGAGGATAGATTCCAGCGTTGACGAGGTCACAGACCTTATCAAGAACGCTACACATACACTCTCAGAGACTACAGGCTTCGTATCTCTTGCCATGAGCCCGAGACTTAAGAAGAGCTTTTTGAAGCAACTTAAGATCCTCATGATTGAGCCGGGCAAGGCGCTCGTAGTTATGGTGCTTTCGGCAGGTGTTGTTAAGGATAAGGTCGTAAGGATCCCTAATTTCTTAAGCGATGAGCAGATCATGAAGATCTCAGGCGCTATCGAGAAGAGCCTTACAGGCAAGCCCTTGGACGAGATAACGCTCGTTACAGTTGAGACAGCAGGCAAGAGCACAGACGTGCCCGAACCGCTCCTTAAGCAGGTGCTCTACGAAGCTTATGCGGCAATCAAGCAGGCTGACGAACTCAATATCTATCTTGAAGGCGAACACAGGATGTTAAGCCTCCCGGACTTTAGTTCTCTGGGACGCGCAAGAGATCTTTTAGGTACGCTCTCTGATTCGGGAATGGTAGCAGGCTATGTCAACGAGATGGAGAATGCCGCAAGAGAGCAGGGCACTGACGATTCCTTCATGATAAGGATTGGCCAGGAGATCACGTTAGAAGGCCTTGATGACTGTAGCTTCATTACTGCGACATATAACCTTACGGATTCGGTCTCCGGCAATATCGGAGTCATAGGACCCAAGAGAATGCTTTATTCAAAGGTAATCTCACAGATAGACTTCGTTAAGAAGAAGCTTAACCAAGAGATGAAGAGATTTACCTGATAGAGAAATAAATAATAACAACAAAAGGGAAAGGATAAAGAAAATGAGCGATGAAGAGTTATTTTTCGGGGCCGATGAAGAACCTGTAAAAGACGAGGTCGACAACGGCTCCACAGAAGATGCCGCAGCATCTGACAAGGCTTCCGCAGAGGACCCCAAGGCTGAAGATAAAAAGCCTGAAGAGCCTGCAGCAGCTGCAGATGATGAGGAAGAAGAGGAAGAGTTACCGGCAGACAGTTCTGAAGCAACTAATGAACTTGAAGCAAGATATATGAGCCTCTACGCCGAGTACGATAACTACCGTAAGCGTACACAGAAGGAGAAGGACAACCTTTACGCAGACGCCATTGCAACTGTTACAAAGGAATTCCTGACGCTTATCGATAATCTCGACA
Organism: Clostridiales bacterium; assembly: GCA_017427465.1. Taxonomy (GTDB): domain Bacteria; phylum Bacillota; class Clostridia; order Saccharofermentanales; family Saccharofermentanaceae; genus Saccharofermentans. Next base: position 158,405 of record JAFRST010000027.1, read on the forward strand.
GAGCATACGAGGGCGCGAAAAAGTCAGACGAGACATCGCTTGATAAAGTCATTCAGGGCATGGAACTCGTCGGAAAGCAGGCGAAGGACACTCTCACAAAGATCGGTGTAGAAGAGATCCCTGCAGAGCGCGGAACAAAATTCGATCCTAACCTTCACGATGCAATGATGCACGTTGATGACGAAGAATTAGGTGAGCAGGAGATCGCGATGGTTTTCGCGAAAGGATATAAGTACAAGGACAGAGTTATCAGACACGCTCAGGTCCAGGTAGCTAACTAAGTATAAAAATTTGAAATAAAGGAGAAACAACATGGATTTAATCAGATCAAGCTTGGTTCCTACAGTAATCGAGACTACCGGCCGCGGCGAGCGTGCCTATGACATCTATTCAAGACTTCTCAAAGAGAGGATCGTTATCCTTTCCGAAGAAGTTAACTCAGTAACAGCAAGCCTTATCACGGCTCAGCTCCTCTTCCTCGAGGCAGAGGATCCTGATAAGGACATTCAGTTCTATATCAACAGCCCCGGAGGATCAGTTTCTGACGGTCTCATGATCTTAGACACAATGCGTCTTATCAAGCCTGACATCCAGACGATCTGCATGGGTATGGCAGCTTCAATGGGTTCAGTACTTCTTTCAGCAGGCACAAAGGGCAAGAGATGCATCCTGCCTAACGCAGAAGTCATGATCCACCAGCCTTTGGGCGGCGCACAGGGCCAGGCTACAGAGATCCTGATCGCAGCAGATCACATCAAGGATACAAGAAAGAGATTAAATCAGATCCTTGCAGACAACTGCGGCAAGGACCTCGAGACCTTGATGAAGGATACAGACAGAGATCACTGGATGACAGCCCAGGAAGCTCTTGATTACGGTATTGTAGACAAGATCCTTGTCAGCAAGAAAGCATAAGTAAGTGATAGATAATTTGTAAGTCCGTAAAGGACTTCAGGAGGAAAACAAAATGGCAAAAGTAATTGGTATTGACCTTGGTACAACAAACTCATGCGTTGCAGTTATGGAAGGTTCGGAGACAGTAGTCATCCCTAATCCCGAAGGCAACAGAACCACACCTTCAGTTGTAGGTTTTACAAAGACAGGCGAAAGACTCATCGGACAGGTAGCAAAGAGACAGGCAGTCACAAACCCTGACCGTACTATTCAGTCCATCAAAAGAGAGATGGGTTCTGACTATAAGGTAGCTATCGACGATAAGCAGTACACACCTCAGGAGATCTCCGCTATGATCCTCGCTAAGCTCAAGAGCGATGCTGAGGCTTACCTCGGAACACCTGTAACACAGGCAGTTATCACAGTTCCTGCATACTTCACAGACTCACAGCGTCAGGCTACAAAGGACGCAGGTCGTATCGCAGGTCTCGAAGTTTTGAGGATCATCAACGAGCCTACAGCTGCATCTCTGGCTTACGGCCTTGATAAGGAATCCGACCAGAAGATCCTCGTCTTCGACTTGGGCGGCGGTACGTTCGATGTATCTGTCCTTGATATCGCTGACGGCGTTTTCGAAGTTCTTGCAACAGCAGGTAACAACAGACTCGGCGGTGACGACTTCGATAACAAGATCGTTGACTATCTCGTAGAGTCCTTCAAGACATCTGACGGTGTTGACTTAAGATCTGACCGTATGGCTATGCAGAGATTGAGAGAAGCAGCTGAGAAGGCTAAGATCGAGCTCTCCGGCGTTACATCTTCCAACATCAATCTCCCTTACATCACAGCTGATGCTACAGGCCCTAAGCACATGGACATCACTCTCACAAGAGCTAAGTTCGATGAGCTTACTGCAGACCTCGTACAGAAGACAATGGATCCTGTTAAGAGAGCTATGAGCGATGCTTCCATCTCTCCTTCAGATATCGATAAGATCCTCCTCGTAGGCGGTTCTACCAGAATCCCTGCAGTTCAGGACGCAGTTAAGAATTACTTCGGCAAGGAGCCTTTCAAGGGCATCAACCCTGATGAGTGCGTTGCTATCGGTGCAGCTATCCAGGCAGCAGTCCTCACAGGCGACGTTAAGGGCCTCCTTCTCTTGGACGTTACACCTCTTTCTCTCGGTATCGAGACAATGGGCGGTGTTTGCACAAAGATGATCGAGCGTAACACAACGATCCCTACAAAGAAGAGCCAGGTATTCTCCACGGCAGCTGACGGCCAGACACAGGTTGAGGTACATGTACTCCAGGGTGAGCGTGAGATGGCTGCTTACAATAAGACACTCGGCAACTTCATCCTTGACGGTATCGCACCCGCACCCCGCGGCGTTCCGCAGATCGAAGTTACATTCGATATCGACGCTAACGGTATCGTTAACGTAAGCGCAAGAGATAAGGGCACAGGCAGAGAGCAGAAGATCACCATCCAGTCTTCTTCCAACATGAGCGAAGAGGATATCCAGAAGGCTGTTAAGGAAGCTGAGATGCACGCAGCTGAAGATAAGGCCAACAAGGAGAAGGTCGAAGTCAAGAACCAGGCAGAGACAGCTTGCTATCAGGCTGAGAAGACCATGAAGGATGCCGGCGACAAGATCTCAGACTCCGATAAGGCTCCCGTAAATGCAGCTATCGAGAAGCTCAAGGGATGCATTGCCCAGGATGATACTGAGGGCATGAAGAAGGGCACAGAGGAGCTCCAGGAAGCTCTCATGAAGCTCGGCGAGAAGATCTATCAGGCAGCAGGCGGTGCTCAGGGCGCAGGTCCTCAGGGCCAGCCTAACCCCGATGATTTCGCAGGCTACGGCTCCGAATCCGTTAACCCTGACCAGGGCAACAACGGTGACGGCTTCAAGAATGCCGGCGGCGACTTCTAATAGCTTTTAATTCTGATACAATAGTCCGGCACGTCTGATTTGGATGTGCCGGATATATCTGTATATGGCGCGTGATAAGCGCGAAAATAAGAACGGAGGAGTTCCTCTTTGGCTAGAGATTACTATGAGGTCCTGGGAGTATCTAAGGGTGCTTCCGATGACGAGATAAAGAAGGCTTTCAGACAGCAGGCCAAGAAATACCACCCTGACTTGCATCCGGGTGATAAAGAGGCTGAGGCTAAATTCAAGGAAGTCAACGAAGCCTATTCGATCCTGTCTGATCCTGACAAGAAGGCAAAGTACGACAGGTTCGGTCATGCAGGCGTCGATCCTAACGGATTCGGCGGCGGTGGCGGCGGCTTTAACGGCGCTTATGACGTTGACTTGGGTGATATCTTCAGTTCATTCTTCGGAGGCGGCTTCGGAGGCAGTTCCAGAAGACGTACAGGTCCGCAGAAGGGCGCTGATCTTAAATATCACATGTCCCTTGAATTCATGGAGGCAGCCTTCGGCGTAACCAAGTCCATCCAGATCACGAAGGAAGATCTCTGTAAGTCCTGCAACGGTTCAGGCGCACAGCCCGGCACAACACCGGAGACATGTCCGACATGCCGTGGTGCAGGAAGAGTCCAGCAGCAGACACAGACTCTGTTCGGTATGACGATGGTTACCAAGACATGCCCTTCGTGTAACGGCAGAGGTACTGTCATAAAGACACCGTGCTCGGCATGCAGGGGCAAGGGCAGGCTTAAGACTACAAAGCCTCTTAATGTCGTTATTCCCGCAGGTGTTGATACAGGTGACCTTCTCCCGCTGAGAGGCGAGGGTGAGCCCGGTACAAACGGCGGCGGATACGGCGATCTTTATATCGAATTCAAGGTTAAGCCGCATGATGTTTTCGAGCGCAAAGGCAGCAACACATCCTGCAGCATTCCGATCACTTTTGCACAGGCAGCTTTAGGCGGTGAGATCGAAGTCCCCACCATCTACGGCAAAGAAAAATATAACCTCAAGGAAGGCACACAGCCCGGTGATACCATTACTCTCAGGGGCAAGGGTATTCCCAATAAGGGTAACCCGAACATGAAGGGCGACCACGTCGTCAAATTCGTTTTGGAAGTCCCGACGGGTCTTAGCCGTGAGCAGAAGCAGCTTTTAACGCAGTTCAACAATACTCTCACAGAGCGCAACTACTTAAAGAGCAGCCAGTTCTTCCAGAGGATAAAGAACCTATTCAGATAAAATCAGTGCGGGGTCCTCTTTAAGGGACTCCGCGTTTTTCATAAGAGGAAAAGACTATGAGATGGGCAGAGATCACGATCAAGACTACTGAAGAAGCTGCTGACGCAATCAGCGAAATGCTCGCACAGTCAGGCGCTGACGGCATCGCTTCACAGGATCCGGATGAATTCCGCAAGACTATAGATAACGACCCGCTGAGCTATTGTGACGACGGCACGATCGAGAGCTATGGCCGTGATGTCGTGATCAAGGCTTATTTTGCTGAGACTGATGAGGGTGTGATCCGCATGGGCGCTAAGAGCGAGGAATTCGCAAATCCTGACGGTGTCGGCATGATCTACGGATCAATCACCGACAAGGAGCTCCCCACTGCAGAAGCCATTGAATTCATCAAGAAGCGCCTTGCTGAGATAGGCGAGTTCCTCGATATCGGCACGGGCTTTGACAGCTTCCGTTACGTCGATGATGAGGACTGGGCGAACAACTGGAAGAGATATTACGAAGAGTTCAGGCTCTCTGACCGTATCGTTATCTGCCCCTCATGGATCGAAGAAGGTGATGCTGAGCTCGAAAAGGGCGCCGTCAAGGTCATCCTCGATCCCGGTTCTGCATTTGGTACCGGCACTCACGAGACCACGGCAATGTGTGCCGAGATCCTTGACCGTGTCATCAAGCCTGATACTTCAGTGCTTGACCTTGGAACAGGCTCCGGAATCCTTGCCATTATCGCCAGCAAATTAGGCGCCAAGAGCGTTGATGCCGTAGATATCGATTCGATGGCAGTCAAGGTCGCTGAAGAGAATTCTTCGATAAACGGACGCTCCAACATCTTATGCTACACGGGTGAACTTAAGAGCGTTAAGAACGCCCCTTACGACCTCATCGTGGCAAATATCATTGCAGACGTTATCGCAGAGATTGCTTGCGATATTCCTGCTGATCTTGCTGATGACGGAATTTTCGTATGCTCAGGCATTATCAACAACAAGAAAGACCGCGTAGTTGAGGCTTTGAAGGCTGCAGGGATGGAGATAATCGCCGAGCAGTCCAAGAACGACTGGATGGCATATATAGCAAAACGCGCATAATCATTTAGCTTGCTCAATGTCCTCCGCGCTGCGCTTGTGCGGAAGTCGCAAGCGTAAATGATTTGCGCGTTTGGTGGGGAGAGTGAGAATTACCGCCGTTTTTGGCGGACTGCCGGACAAAAATCACAACTCTTAGCAGACCGGGGGTCAAAACACTGTCTTTCAGGTTGTTTATTGACCCTTTTAATATTATAATATCGCGTGTTTTATAAGATTATGCTAGGAGTACTATGATGAGATACGCAGCGCAGAAGGGCACGAGGGACATACTTCCTTCAGAGATTCACAATTGGCAATTTGCAGAGAAAACTTTTGCTGATGTATGCCATTCCTTCGGCTATGAAGAGATAAGGATCCCCACATTTGAGCAGACAGACCTGTTCCAGAGAGGCGTCGGTGATACTACTGACGTCGTTACCAAGGAGATGTACACCTTTGAGGACAAAGGCGGCAGAAGCATCACTTTGAGACCTGAAGGTACGGCAGGTGTTGTCAGAAGCTTCATTGAGAACGGCATGACAAGCCTTCCTTCACCGGTAAGGCTCTTTTATAACATCACCGCTTTCCGTTATGAGAAGATGCAGAAGGGAAGAATGCGTGAGTTCCACCAGTTCGGACTTGAGTCTTTTGGTGCTGCAGGTCCTGATATCGATGCAGAGATCATCTCCGTTGTTGATGTTTTCTTCAAGAAGATGGGACTTAAGAATATCGCTCTCCACATCAATTCGATCGGCTGCCCTGCATGCCGCGGAGAGTACAACAAGCTCCTTAAGGATTATTTCAGACCGCACGTCGCAACGATGTGTGAGGACTGCCAGGCAAGGTTCGAGAAGAACCCCTTGCGTATGATCGACTGCAAGGTCGACGGCGGCAAGGATATCGTTAAGAACGCTCCGAGACTTATCGATCACCTCTGTGACGACTGCAAGGCTCATTTTGAGGCGCTCAAGGCAAGGCTTGAAGCTATCGGCATTTCTTACACTATCGACCCGAATATTGTAAGAGGTTTGGATTACTATACAAGAACAGTTTTCGAGTTCGTATCTGAGAACGTCGGAACGCAGGGCACTATCTGCGGCGGCGGAAGATATGACGGACTTGTCGAGGACTGTGGAGGCACATCTACACCCGGCATCGGATTTGCCATGGGCGTAGAAAGACTCCTTCTTGAGACAGAGGCTCAGGGAGCGCTCAAGGAAGCGCCTTCATACGTTAAGCTCTACATCGCATCGATGTCCGAGCAGGCAAAGATCGAAGCACTTAAGATATGCTATGCCTTAAGACTTAAGGGCATAGGTTGTGAGACAGATATGGCGGGAAGATCCTTTAAGGCCCAGATGAAGTATGCGGGCAAGCAGGGAATTCCTTACCTTGCCGTTATCGGAGACGACGAGCTCGCTTCCGGAGAGGTCAAGATAAAGTGCATGGCTGACGGCGCTGAGACGCCCGTTAAGCTTGACGGTATCGGGGATTTCCTGATCGCAAAATAATTAAGTAAGCATTTGCTGGAGGTAATATATGCAGTCACGTACACATACATGTGGAGAACTTAGGATCACAGATGCGGGCAAGAAGGTTCAGCTCGCAGGCTGGATGGAGAATTTCCGTGAGGTCGGAGCTGAATTGGGATTCGTTGTTATCCGTGATTTCTACGGAACGACACAGGTCGTTATTGAGACATCTGAGATGATGAAGACTTTCAAGGCTATCACCAAGGAGTCAACGATCCAGGTAGAAGGCACGGTCAGAGAGAGAAGCTCCAAGAACCCTAAGCTCGATACAGGCGATATCGAAGTAGTTCCCGATAAGGTTACAGTGCTCGGCAGATGCCGTTACAACGAGCTTCCTTTCGAAATTAACCACAGCAGGGAAGCTGATGAAGCGGCAAGACTTAAGTACAGATACTTGGATATCCGTAATCCGGAGGTCAAGAAGAACCTCATCCTCAGAAGCAATGTTATCGCAGCACTTCGAAATGCCATGATCGACCATAACTTCATGGAGATCACGACACCTATCCTTACGGTATCTTCACCTGAAGGTGCAAGAGACTATCTCGTTCCCGCAAGAAAGCATCCGGGCAAGTTCTATGCTCTGCCCCAGGCACCCCAGCAGTTCAAGCAGCTCCTGATGGTGTCAGGTATCGACAGATATTTCCAGATCGCTCCCTGCTTCAGAGATGAGGACGCAAGAGGCGACAGATGCCCGGGCGAGTTCTACCAGCTCGATATGGAGATGGCATTTGCCAGCCAGGAAGATGTCTTCGCTATCATCGAAGATGTTTTGCCTCCTGTTTTCGCAAAGTACGGTAAGTACAACAGGGCATCAGGTTCTCCGTTCATGCGTATTCCTTACCTTGAGGCAATGGAGAAGTACGGCACAGATAAGCCTGACCTCCGTATCGACCTGACTGTTACTGACGTAACTGATCTGCTCAGAACAGAAGAATTCGCACCTTTCGCTGAAGGCGAGATCAAGGCAGTAGTTATCTCTGACTTCCATGAGAGCCGTAAGTTCATCGACAAGACCATGGCTGACTGCGAGATCCAGTCAGGCAGCAAGGGCTACTGGTTCAGAATGGATGAGAACGGTGAGATCGTCGGAGGCATCTCCAAGTTTGTAGCACCCAAGAAGGATGAGGCCATTGCAAAGCTCGGCCTCAAGCCTGATACGCTCGTTGTTTTATCAAGCGGCAACAAGGGCCAGGCACAGAAGATGGCAGGTGTCCTCGTTAAGACATTCGGCGCAGCTGTTCCCGGTCACATGGACAAAGAGCAGTATGCATTCTGCTGGATCGTTGATTTCCCGATGTATGAGATCGGTGAGGAATCAGGCGAACTCGAGTTCTGCCACAATCCTTTCTCCATGCCTTCCGGCGGACTTGATGTCCTTCTTAAGGCTGAAAAAGGCGAGATCGATCCGCTTACCATCATGGCTGACCAGTATGACCTCGTCGTTAACGGCATCGAGCTTTCTTCCGGTGCTGTACGTAACCATGATCCTGAGATCATGATCAAGGCTTTCGAGCTTGTAAGACTCGGAGAAGAGGACGTTAAGAAGAAGTTCCCCGCAATGTATAACGCATTCTGCTACGGCGCTCCGCCGCACGCAGGTATCGCTCCCGGAGTTGACCGTATGGTAATGCTCCTTTCCGGTGAAGAGACTATCCGTGAGGTAATCCCTTTCCCGATGAACAAGAATGCCCAGGACATCATGATGGATGCTCCCGGATATGTAACAGACAAGCAGCTTGAAGAATTGCATATCAGCATCACAGCTACTGAAGAAGCCGGCGGAGATAACTAATGAGCAAAGAAGAGATTAAGCTGACAGAAGAAAACTCTGCTTCCGAAGAGAAGGAAATCTCTGAAGAAACACCTGTAAACGCAGAGGTTACAGCTTCTGAAGATAAGGCTGAATTTAAAGAGGAAGCAGCTTCTGTTGAGGAGCCTTCTGAAAAGACTGAGCCTTCAGATAAGACTTCCGAAGATGAAACTTCTGAAGAGGAAGCTTCCGAGGGTGAAGAACCTGACGAGGAAGAGTCAGAGGAGGAGTCTGACGGTGAGGAGTCTGAAGAGAAGGGTTCCGGCAAGAAGGCTTTCGCACGCGGCAAAAAGATCGAGAAGGGCAGCAAGTCTTATGAGATCCTTGACTGGCTCCGCACTATCTGTATCGGTGTCCTTGCAGGTATCTTTATCGTTGTTTTCCTTATTCAGAGAGATGACGTATACGGCAGCTCCATGGCGCCTACTCTGACACAGGGTGATGTCCTCTTTACGCAGAAACTGTCTACTTATTTCAAGAGCTATAAGCGGGGAGACATCGTAGTTCTGGACGGTTCCGGAATGGAAGGCTACACAGGCAAGGAATATCTCGTTAAGAGGATCGTAGGACTTCCCGGTGAGACCATAAGGATCGCTGACGGCAATGTTTATATCAAGGCTGCGGATTCTGATGAGTTCTATCTTTTGCAGGAGAATTATCTGCCTTCAGGAACACGTACTAACGTGATGGATGGCGGCAGGAAGAAGGGCTACGATGAGATAACGCTCGGCGAGAACGAATACTACTGCATGGGTGATAACAGACCGGTAAGTAACGACTCGCGCAATCTGGGACCTTTTGAAGAGAAGAGGATCGTTTCCGTTGCCTTCATCCGGGTATTCCCTTTCAACGAGATTAAATTACTCTGACAAGGAACAATCTGAATGAGTGAAAGCTATAGAAAATACATAAGAAATTTCTGCATTATCGCCCACATCGATCACGGTAAGTCTACTTTGGCTGACCGTCTTATCGAGCATACTCATGTTAGAGAAAAGCGTGAGATGACAGACCAGATCCTGGATAACATGGATATCGAGCGTGAGCGCGGTATCACGATCAAGTCACAGGCTGTAAGACTGCCTTATGAGGCTTCAGACGGTAACACATATTTACTTAACCTCATAGACACTCCCGGCCATGTAGACTTTAACTATGAGGTCTCAAGGTCACTTGCTGCCTGCGACGGCGCTGTGCTTGTCGTAGATGCTTCACAGGGCGTTGAGGCACAGACACTTGCCAACGTTTATCTTGCAGTCGATGCAGACCTGGAAGTGCTTCCGGTCATCAACAAGATCGATCTTCCTTCCGCAAGGCCTGAAGAGGTCCGTCAGGAGATCGAAGATGACATCGGAATCGATGCTTCTTATGCTCCCTGTATCTCAGCGAAAAGTGACATCAACATCGATGAAGTTTTAGAAAAGATAGTCGAGTATCTTCCTGCTCCCGAAGGCGATGAGAATGAGCCTCTGGCAGCTCTTGTTTTCGATTCCAAATACGATTCATACAAAGGCGTTATCGTCAGCGTTAGAGTCAAGAACGGCACCGTAAAGACCGGTGACCGCATTAAGATGATGCACTCCGGAAAAGAGTTTACGGTAACCGAGCTCGGTATGTTCCATCCCGGTGAGCTTGTCCCGACGGAATCCTTAAGAGCAGGTGAGGTAGGCTATATCTGCGCTTCCATCAAGAACGTAAGAGACACAGCCCCGGGCGATACGGTAACGCTTGCGGATAACCCTGCATCAGAGCCTCTGATAGGATACAAGGGTATCCAGCAGATGGTATTCTGCGGAATGTATCCCGTCGACGGCGCAAGATACGGTGACCTTAAGGATGCGCTCGAGAAGTTAAGACTTAACGATGCAGCGCTCTCTTTTGACGCTGAGACTTCTGCCGCACTGGGCTTCGGATTCAGATGCGGATTCTTGGGACTTCTTCACTACGAAGTAATCCAGGAAAGACTTGAGAGAGAATTCAATCTCGATCTCATCAGCACGGCGCCTTCCGTTATCTACAAGATCTATCTTACGGACGGCACAGTCGTTGACTGTTCGAACCCTACCAACATGCCTGATCCGGCGAATATCGATTATATGGAAGAGCCTGTTGTCAAGGCGACGATAATGCTCCCCAAGGAATATGTAGGAAACATCATGGAGCTCTGCCAGGAGCGTCGCGGTGAATATACAGACATGAAGTATCTTGATGAGAAGAGAGTAATGCTCCACTACAAGATGCCTTTGAATGAGATCATCTATGACTTTTTCGACGCGCTCAAATCCAGGACAAGAGGCTATGCTTCACTGGACTATGAACCTGCCGGTTATCAGAGATCCAAGCTCGTTAAACTCGATATCCTTCTTAACGGAGATATCGTTGATGCGCTGTCATTTATCGTTCATGCCGATAAGGCATATTCCCGCGGAAGAAGGATGTGCGAGAAGCTTAAGGAGAACATCCCGAGACAGCAGTTCGAAGTGCCCGTCCAGGCAGCGATCGGCGGCAAGATCATTGCAAGAGAGACTATCAAGGCATACCGCAAGGATGTTACCTCCAAGTGCTACGGCGGTGATATCTCGCGTAAGAAGAAGCTCCTCGAGAAGCAGAAGGAAGGTAAGAAGCGAATGAGGCAGGTAGGCTCCGTTGAGGTGCCTCAGGAAGCCTTCATGAGCGTATTGAAGCTCGACGAAGAGTAATATTCAGACTGTTTACCTTTTACCGGGATTACAAAGGACAAACATATGAAGGCTTTTATTCTTTGGCATTCACATGAAGAGCACGATGATTACGGAATCCACGATGAGGTAAAGCTCCTCGGCGTATTTTCCACGCTCGAAAAAGCCAATGAGAGCATCGATGTGTTCAAGGACAAGGAAGGCTTCAAAGATTATCCTCTTGACTGTTTTACTGTCGAAGAAAGAGACATGGACATTCCCAACAGGACCTGGACAGAAGGATTTGTTTCTGTCAGGTATGCGGGAAGTGATGTCGTTATACGTCCTGTCAAAGCTGATGATGACAGGGAAGAGATAAGCAATATTTTCGAGCAAAGCTGGAAGAAGGCATACGAAGGCATAGTGCCTGAAGAATATATGTCCTCGATACCTGCCGGAAAATGGGCCGGCAATATCGATGATTCTGATTGGAAGCATATCGTATGCGAACTCGACGGCAAGCTGATAGGTACAGCGAGCGTCTGCCGTTCCAGGTTTGAAGACTATCCTGATGCAGGAGAGATCGTGTCTATCTATATGCTTCCCGAATATACCGGCAAAGGATACGGCAAGATGCTCCTTATGGAGGCTTCCAAAGTCCTTAAGTATTACGGTTTTAACGAGATTTTTCTGTGGGTGTTAGAGGATAATAAGAATGCAAGGCAATTCTATGAATCGCAGGGATTTACTTTGGCGGACGGAACGCTGGAACTTACCATTTGCGGCAAACCGCTTAAGGAAGTCCGTTATGTTAAGAAAACGGTGAGTGTTGAATTATGAAGATCAAGACTAAGAACATAAGCTATGACGAAGCTATGGCTCTCCCTTCCTGGGAGCACAAAAAGCCTAAGAAACCGTCCGGCCTTTTGGCAGGTGTAGCGCGTCTTCTGCTTAACGGCGAGCTTAAAAAAGTTGATTTCACGTACGATCAGATCGACATGGATAAAGCTGGTGACGGCCCCTGGATGATACTGATGAATCACTGCAGCTTTACTGATCTTTCCATAGCTTTTAAAGTTCTTAAAGGCCATCCGTTCAGTATCGTCTGCACATCTGATGCTCTTGTCGGCAAAGAAGGCCTGATGAGATCATTAGGCTGTATTCCTACCCGTAAATTCGTTTCCGATCTTACGCTTATTTCCGATATGGATCACGCGCTCAATGTTAATAAGGCGAGCGTGCTGATGTATCCGGAAGCCGGCTATTCTCTTGATGGCACAGGAACAAGAATCCCCAGAAGATTAGGTGTTCTCCTTAAGAAACTTAAGCATCCCGTAGTCATGATCACTACTTACGGTGCGTTCACGAGAGATCCTCTTTATAACAATCTTCAGAAGCGCGACGTTAAGGTCAGCTGCACGATGAAGTGCCTTTTTACGCCTGAAGAACTTGCCAATACAAAGGTAAGACAGATAGATGAGATACTGGATAAAGAGTTTACGCTCGATTACTTCAAGTGGCAGCAGGACAATAACATCGAGATCGATGAGCCTTTCAGGGCAGACGGCCTTAACCGTATTCTTTATAAGTGCCCGCACTGCATGAAGGAAGGCGTGACTGAAGGCAAAGGTATCAACTTAACCTGCCGTGAGTGCGGTGCGGTTTATGAGCTTGACACATTGGGAAGGCTTAAAGGTGTTAATGTCGAGCCGAAGTTTACTCATATTCCAGATTGGTTCAGATGGGAAAGAGAGCAGATCAAAGAATATATTTCTAACGGAACATACTCCCTTGATGTGCCTTGCGATATAGCGATATTAAAGGATTCCAAGGCGCTTTATATGGTTGGAACAGGAAAGCTTCACCACGATAACAACGGCTTTGTTCTTGACGGGTGCGACGGCAAACTTCATTACGAGCAGGCACCGAGCGCTTCTTACAGCGTTAACTCCGATTATTTCTGGTATGAGATCGGAGACATCGTGTCGATCGGTACGAATGACTGCCTTTATTTCTGCTTCCCGAAAGAAGGAGATATCGTCGCGAAGACAAGACTGGCCGCGGAAGAATTATATAAGCTTTCCAAAGGTAAGACATCGTCTGAGAAAGACAGCGAATAGAAAGCTTAGCAGGGGAATATAGGAGGAAAGAAAAATGCTGATCAAGGATGTAAAAGGCAACGAATTATTAGATCTGATCAAAGCAGATGAAGAAAAAGCGGATGAGTTTTATTCTCCGATAACGCACTGCCTGGCGGTAGTAAAGGCAGGCGACGATTATCTGCTCGGCTGGAATAAGTACCGTCAGGAATGGGAGATCTTCGGAGGCTGCAGGGAAGAAGGCGAGACACTTCGCACATGCGTGGGCAGAGAGTTAGAAGAAGAACTCGGCATCAAAGATACCAAGTTCACTTTCCTCGGCCTGATGCATCTCCATCTTGCTCCCGGATACTTTAACCCCGAGTGGCACAACGAATACGGCGGATTATACGGCATAACGATCCCCGCTGATGCTGTTAAAGAAATTGAAGCTTTCAGGACAGATAAAGAGGAAGTCGAGAAGCTGGCTTTCTATAGTGATGTAAAAGGCAAGGACAAGATCGCTGTTATTGATGAGTATCTGCTTGAGAGCTGGAAATAAATCACATTATTGCAACTAAACAGGCTGCCTTAACTGGCAGCCTATATTTAATTATTGTTGAGAGAAAAGTTTATTCCGAGGCTCTTTCCGCACAAGCGAAGCGCGGAGGACTTTGAGCCGAGGAAAACTTTTCTATCTTAGCATCTGACGGTTCAAGCCCTGCTTCTCGAAGTCTGTAGCATCTTCACGCTCTTCGGGCTCTTCAACTTCAGGAGCGGCAGTCTTGAAGTCATATGTTTCTTCTGCGCCATATTTCCAGCCTGTCTCAAGAGAGACGAAGTCTTTTGTAGTCTCGTAAGCAACGATAGGAAAGCTCGTATCGTAATAAAGCTCAACGCCGGGTTCAGCTGCAATATCGTGGCTGCTTGTCTGCGAGAGCGCCTCAAGATCTTTCTTTTCTCTGTTCCTTAAGACCTTAGGAAGAATCTCGGCACCTACATACATCGCAAGGCCTAATGTAAGACCTACAAGGATGCATTCAAACGGGTGATCGACGATAAATCCCATGAATTCCAGGTCTCTGGAGAAAGATGCAAAGAAACGGAGTATTACTATGGCCAGCACAGGGATCAGATAGAGGCAGGCGCGAAGTCCCATGTTCCAGCTGACTGCTTCCATCCTTGCTTTGCGGCCAGTGCGCTCGATGGTCTCCCATCCCTTTGCGAACGGGAACTCACCGGAGACTTTTCCGGTCTGTCCGTTTACGATGTACTGGTATCTTATGCCGTCGTATTCAATGCTTAAGAACCAGCAGGGAAGGAGTGCGTACTTGATATCCTGGTTGTTATATCTTGTCATGCTCATGTCAGCATTAGGAACGAAGTCGTCAAAGCCGAAATCAACCTCATCACAGACTTTGAGTGAATACTTGTCCAGGCGCTTATAGATACGGTCTGTCATGTCGAGCGGGAGCTCGTCGTACTTCTCTGCAAAGAAGCCCTGAAGGTACTCCGGCCTGAACTTTACGAGTTCTGAATAGTCGAACGGCTCTGCAGCGGCATAGAGACGGTTTGCGATATTTTTCTCGCCGTCGAAAGGCACATTCTTCAATCTGAACTTAACCTTGCCGTATGTGAGCTTGGAATAGTTGCCGACCGTCGACATATGCTGGTCAGAGTAGGCGGAGTCGACCATCTTACCCATGTTGCCCTGACCTGCTACATTGACTTCTACCTCTGTGGAGATGATCCATGTGGGAACATATAGGCCGGTCATCTTCGATAAGATCTTCTTGGACTTGAAGTCCTTTGGAAGGTGGCTGATCTTGGCACAATGCTCCTCGAAAAGGCTTATTGCCTTTTCCTTGTCGAATTTGAAGGGAATGATGTAGTCCGGTTTAAACTCACGCGAAAGCCTTCTTGTTACGAGTGCAGGCGAACCGCAGAAAGCGCAGAATGTTGAAGCCGTATTTTTATCGGTGACGATCTGCGCACCGCATGAGTTGCAGACTATCTCCTGACGGCTCTCGTCGTCTCTGCTTACCTCGATGGTTCCGTCGTACTCTTTCTCGGGATTTGCATAGCCGAATGAACCGACTTTGTCGAGCGTCTCAGGATCGAAGAGACCGCCGCAGTTTCTGCAGATCATTGCTCCGTGCTGCGATTCGAAAATAAGATTCGACGCGCAGTTCGGACATTTGTAAGAGTTTGCCGAGAATGTCTTGATTTTGGATGAACCAAAACCACCCGCAGTACTTGCAGGATTGTCCCAAATAGCCATAAAATTCTACCCCTCTTTTTAGTTTCTTCTTATTCCTGAAAATAACTATACAATAATGCTCAAATTCTTGTCAATGATAATTGATATTCAAAACTTTCTTCCAAATTATTATTAGTAACACTGCAACTACGCCTGCTGCGAGCACAGAGATCTGTCCCGGAGCAATCAGGGAACCGTCATGATAATATTTCAGATACTCAAGTAAGAATCTCACAGGGATCGTTACAGCAATGATCAGAATTACTGCTGTTACTTTGTTCTTCATTTTGAGGACCAGAATCAGTGAAAAGACGAATATAAGTAAAAAAGCGATCATATCAATGATCTGGGCAGGAAAGTACGAGCCATGTTCTGATCCGTGGTAAATGACGGCAAATGGCCCGTGATATTCTTTCCCGTGACAGCAGCCTGCAAAAAGGCAACCGAGTTTTGCAAGTCCGTACATCAGAGGCGCCGAAGCAACGTATGAGGCCATGACGCAGTCGGATTTGTCCTTGAAGATGAGCCCCGAGATAAGTACTCCCAATACCATTCCGCAAGCTGCTCCTAACCCGGAAAAACCTATTGTGATTCCGCCTTCAGTGAACTTTGTGCTGATCATCAGGGATATTACCAAAGTGCAGATAAATGTAAGCAGAGAGGTGAATCCCACAGTCTTTTTATCGACCTTGAATCTGCGCATCAGAAAAGCCGCCAGGCCAAATCCGATAAACACCGAAGCTATGACGACCGGGGTGTATGGAGAACGCGTGAATGCGGGAATATTAAAAACCATCTTCAGATCAGCAGCTTCTGACTAACGTAGCGCACATAGCGATAAGAAGGAGCGTTCCGATGATACCTATTGACAGGATTCCGATGTAGACCCACATCAGGACCTTGGCAAAAACACTCTCCGAATACTTAGCTCTTGCGACGATCATCAATACCCATGAAGCGATATATGTACCGCCCATTGCATATAGGAGGATCTGGGCTTCTACTGCGGCGGGACTAACATTTGAACCGCTGTATGACGATGAACTGCCTATTAAAGCCTCCATGACACCCATCAATATATAAGGTGCGATTTGCAGGATAAGCGAGATGACGCAAAGAACGGTAGCCTTCTTCTTCCTTGCGGCTCTTTCATCGGGCGGAAGAAGATCTATGGGCCTTAAAGGCTTCTGGGGAGCGGCCGGCTGCTGATATACCGGTTGTTGATATACAGGTTGCTGATATACAGGTTGCTGGTATACCGGCTGCTGATAAGGAGCTTGCTGGTACGGAGGCTGCTGGTAAACCGGTTGCTGATACTGCGGCTGTTGATACGGCTGCTGATATTGAGGCTGATACTGTTGGGGATCCTGAGCCTGCTGAGGCTGATAGTTTTGTCTGTCGTTGAAAATATTGTTATTGTTATCCATCTGTTGATCCCCTTTCGATCAGATGAAGAATTATTTTGTATTTTAACATAAGAAACAAAAACATTCAGTTGCCGTTGAAATATCGTATAAACACGCGAAACACTTGAAAAATAAGGCTTTGAGGCTTAATATATCCGACAGATTCCATATTGAATTACGACTTGTTAAATTATATTTGTCATATTAACGAATTTGTTACATTTTTCGTTTTAACGTCTTTACAACTTTTCGCACAATAGTATAATCGGAAACAGCGATAGGAGTTTCTAACGCATTACATTTTTAGGAGGTTGTTATGGACACAACAAAGAGTCAGCAGATGACAGGTCTTATCCTTGGTATCATCTCAGTAGCATTGCCGATCGTTGCAGGCATTATCGCTGATAACGCTTCTAGCATTGGCGTTGTTGTAGTTGTAATCATCATGTGCTTAGCAGCTTTGGTTCTCGGTATCATCGGTATCGTTAAGTCTGCTGGTGCTATGAAGGCAGCTGGTGCAGCAGGAGAGAATAAGGTTGTTTCTATCATCGGTCTTATTATTTCTATCATCGGTACAGTTTACTCTGCAATCGATTTCTTCGCAGTTGGTATCTGCGTAGCTTGCGTTCTTTGCGCAGCAGGCAGTATCGCTTCTCAGTTGGGCTAATTTAGATTTCAACTTAGACAAGAGAAAGTTGCTTTGTCATAAAGCAACTTTCTTTATGTTTACAGGGATTTTTTTATGTATCCATATGTAATTATCTTCGGAAAAGAAATAGGCACTTACTTTATTTGCACATTGGTCGGAATCATAGTGTGCTTCTTCTTTGCGTACTTCTTGGCTAAAAAGAAGGGGCAACTTATAGAGGACCTGATCATAACCGTCGTTTATATTCTTATCGGAATGTTTGTCGGCGGTCATCTCGTTTACGGCATCACGAACACCTCCAAAATAATCTTTATATTCCAACACATATCGGAATATAATTTCCTGTCGTTTGTAGTTGACTTTTTCGGCGTGTGCTTTGGCGGCATGGTCTTCTATGGCGGCCTTTTAGGCGGAATAGCTGCAATGTGGCTTGTGTGCAGAACAGGCAAGTATATTCCTTCAAATATTATGTTCGACATTTGGGCTATATGCGTTCCGTTGTTCCATACATTCGGAAGGATCGGATGCTTCCTTGGCGGCTGCTGCTTCGGAGTAGAGTGCAAAGTAGGCTTTACGGTTCATGATAACCCTTATAATCCTGCCATCAACGATGTTAACCGCTTCCCGGTTCAGCTGGTTGAAGCAGCCTGCAACCTGATACTTTTCTTAGTCCTTTATATGCTTTACAGGAAAGGGAAATTCAAAAACAGGCTTCTTATCGTTTATTTCTATATCTATCCGGTAGTCAGATTTACTTTGGAGTTCTTCAGAGGAGATGAGATAAGAGGATTCCTCTTCGGTCTCTCAACATCCCAGAACATAAGCATTCTGCTGTTCGCGTTTGCCGTGATCTTTACGATCGTTGATCTTAATAAGAAACGCAAAAACGGCGGCGAACCGGCTGAAGAAGCAAAGCCTGCCGAAGAGCCACAGATGGTATAAGCTTAGATTATTCACAAGCAAAAGACCGGCCGATGCCGGTCTTTTTTATTCCGTGTCAGCACCAAATTATAAGCCTCGCAATTTTCCGCACAAGCGAAGCGCGGAGGACCTTTTGCGAGGCTTATATTTTGGTGCGCCTGACAGGACTTGAACCTGCACACCTCACGGCACCAGAACCTAAATCTGGCGTGTCTGCCAATTTCACCACAGGCGCTTTTCGCGGAACATTATAGCAAAAAAACAAAGAAGTGATAAGATTAACAGGAAGGTTGGGGCGGTCCCTGATTTTATTGACTAAAAGGAGTTGTTTTAGTGGCTGATAAAAGAAAGCGCAGAGAGAATCTGATTACTGCATTGCTCATTGCGGGTATGTGCATCGTCATCGGCGTAACTATCGTTTTCGTCGTTAAGTTTGCGAAAAAGGACAAGGACAGCGATATCAAGCAGCTGACCCCGGGAATGACGGAAGCATCTGATATTTCAGATGAAAGCGCTGAGGATACATCTTCTTCTGAAGAGGGTCCGACAGGCACGCCTACTCCGGTTCCTACTGATACGCCTACGCCTTCTCCGACGCTCAGTCCGACTCCTACAAACACCCCGACACCCACGCCCACTCCGAAGCCTAAGAAGCTTGAGAGCCTTTCAGGTTATGATCCCGGTGATGTCATCGACAGCGATAAGATCGACAGGGATAATCTCTCACAGTATTTCACTTCGTCTGAGATCGTTGAAGGAGACAGCGTTTATAACCGTATCTACGGCAAATCTTATGTCAGCAACAGCAACATCGGTCTGTCCGATCTGAGATATCTTAAGATGCTCCATGTTAATTTCAACGGCGATTTCCAGGTCGGCGAGATGATAGTAAATAAGAGCGTTGCGGGCGAAGTCTTAGAGATCTTCGAGACGCTCTGCGCTGAAGGCTATCAGATATATTCGATGTATCTTATAGATGATTTCTGGTCCGGTGACGGAGCCACATCTGACTGGTATTCGATCGATGCTAATAATACGTCAGCATTCTGTTACCGTGAAGCTACGGGTTCTTCGAACCTGTCAAAGCACGCTCTGGGCAAGGCAATAGATATCAACCCCCAGCAAAATCCTTATGTAACTTACACTGACGGCAAAGCTAAGTATTCACATGATAATGCGGCCGATTATGTCTATGACAGATCTTCTTCGAAGGCTCACGAGATAACGACATCCGACAGAGCTTATGAGCTCTTTACGTCATACGGCTGGACATGGGGCGGCAGCTGGAACAGCCCTAAGGATTATCAGCATTTTCAGAAGTCATAACAAATGAAAGGTATTTGACTATCTGATTTTCACTTGATAATATTTTGTCATGAATAATCCTGACAGAAGAAAACAGATCCTGGATATACTTGCGGAAGAGGGCGAGATCAATACGACCGTTCTGTCAACGCGTCTTGGCGTTACCGGAGCTACTATCAGAACTGATATCAGGGCTCTTGAGAGGGAAGGCGCCATCATAAGATTCCACGGTGGAATCAAGCTTCCTCACAAGATGTCATCATACAGCGGCGAGAACTATATGGTCAGAGCCGTTACCCACGTTGATCTTAAAAATGCCATTGGTGCCAAGGCTGCAAGCCTTGTCGGAAGCGGCAATACGATTTTCATGGATGCAAGTTCCACGACCTTTCATATGATTCCTTACCTCAAAAAGGTGAAGGACGTGACTGTCATTACCAACGGTATCCATACTGCTATGGAGCTCCAGCGAAACAGCAACTTCAAGTCGATCATCATCCTTGGCGGCATGTTAAGACCCCATTCGGGAGCCATCGAAGGACTTTCATCTAAAGAGATGATAGGCAGGCTGTCAGCTGAGTTTTATTTTGTTTCAGGAAACGGCTTCTCTGCAGAGGCCGGACTTTCAGGTGATAATTTCTTTGAGCTTGAGCTCAAGAGACTTTGCGCTGACCGTGCCAAGAAGATCGTGGCCCTGATCGATTCCACAAAGCTCGGTACCGATTCGGCTTCGTCGTTCATTCCCGCCGACAGGATAGATTATCTTGTCACAGACTCAGGCGCGTCTCCCGAGAGCGTTGCACTGTGCCGTGCGAAGGGCATCGAAGTGCTCATTGGCGACGTCCAGAACTGATTCCCCATTAATTTTGCGCGAAAAACTTAAAATTTCTATTTATTTTTCTTTTAATGTATAATAATCGGATAGACCAATTCTCACTTTTGACGAGGAACGAAAGATGCAGATTAATCCGATCATTTTGCCCAGCTGGCTTACGAGCAAATGTGTTTTCCAGCAGGGAGTGGAACTGAAGATTGAAGGAATTGCCGCTCCGAGCGCAACAGTTACGCTCGAGATCGTTAAAGACCCTACTGACGGCAGAAAGGTCAGTAAGCTCGATACCGATTACGGTGTAATCCTGAGCCGTGAAGCAACAACGACTTCCAAGGGCAGGTTCAGTTTTACCATCCCGCCTTATAAGGCATCCGGAGATGCTTATACGTTTACTTTTAAGTGTCTTACGGACCAGACGGTCCTGACCGATATCAGGTGCGGAGATGTCTGGGTCTTCTTAGGATCTGATTTCCTCTCGATCCCGATGAAGGAGGCCAATGCCACTAAGGCTCCGCTTAAGCGCAAGGTCATGAATTACCTGCGTTTCTTCTCACCCTCCAGATCAGGTCTTGAAGCCGGTGAGGAAGAGTATCCCGCAAAAGATAAGACTCACTTCAAAAATGCGGAGTGGATCAAGGTCACGGAGACCGATAAGCTCGCAGGTGTATCATCAGCCGCTTTTGCATTTGCATACCGCTTAAGTGACCAGATCTCATATCCTGTCGGCGTAGTTGATCTCGCATATAACGATTCCACCATCCTTAACTGGATCGCGCCTTTCGCTATGGACAGAGTAGAAGCCCTTAAGGATGTTGTCACTGAGATGGGTCTTTATCTTGATGACGAAGCTTACGAGAGACTTCTTTGGATCGATAAGAGAAAAAAGAAGGTCGTAGAGCTTAAGGAAGAGTACAAAAAGACAATTGAGACCGGCGATATAGATATCGGAATGCAGGATGAGCTCAAAGCCCTGCAGGGTGAAGATCCCGATGACATCAAGCCGCTTGATATCGACTTCCCGACTGCAGACGGCAGTTCGCTTAACGATGCCAAGGGCCATAAAGAGAATATCTCATTCTCATCTGCAAGCCAGCTTGACTTCAACATGATCCCTGAGAAGAAGGAGAATCCAGGCAAACTCAGCGAAGAAGACGAGAAGAGATTCATCAAGCTTAAGTACAGAATGTCCATCCTCTACAGGACCAAGCTCGTTCCTTTGAAGAATCTTGCGGTTAGAGGCTTCTGCTTCTCACCTGATAAGGGCGAACTCCAGTACGTCAGATATGATCTGTTCCTTATGGGACTTCTTACGACACTTGCTGAAGTATTTGAACCTAAGGAAGTTTTCGATGATTCGGTAATGCCTTCGATACTCTTCGTAACGATGCATCCGAATGACGTTGACTTTGACAATCCTTACAGCGTTCTTGAATTCAATGAGAATTTCACGGCATTTACAAAGATGCTTACAATGCCTTCCGGTATCGTAAGTATGCATGATATGCTCCTGCCTGATAAGACGATCAGCTTTATCCTGGGCCTTAGGCTTGCTACCATCGCGCTCGGCACACACTTCTCGCCGAAGATGAGTAAGTCTTCACCTGAACCGAATGATATTGAGATCGCAGGCAATAAGAGGATCATCAGATTCAGCAATCTGAATTCCGGTCTTAACAGCCAGGATGCCACAGGCGAGATCACCGGATTTGCTATCGCAGGCGAAGACCGCATCTTCTATCCTGCGCACGCTAAGAGTCTTTACGGAATGTGCGTAATGGTCTGGAGAGACGATATCGAAGAGCCGATGTCGATCACATACGGCTTTACGCCTTTCCCGCACGATGCGACTCTCAAGAACGGTGAAGACCTCCCGATCCTGCCTTTCAGATTCGACAGGGATCCTGCTTACTTCGCTCCTGACTTAAGCTTTACACACTGCGACAACCTCCAGTTTGTAGGTAAGAGGACACCCGATTCCGAGTTTGAGACTCTTGAGATCTACAGAACATTCAAGGGCAAGGGAATCATCTCGCAGGATAATATCCACAAGCTCACCGGCGGCGCTTCTTTGAGGATCCGTTATGAGACCGACAAGTCTTTGTACGGATTCGAACCGTGCCTTGAGTACGCTTCGCTTTTCGCGCCCATCGAGATATACGGAAGATCAAGGATCCAGCTGTCTGTCTTCAATCCTGACCAGAAGAAGAAAAAGCTTATCGTTGAGGACTTCGGAGAGGCTGAGATCAAGCAGCAGCTTACCTGGCAGACTATCACTCTTGATTATTCCGAGGACGGACCTATCAGACTTAACAGTCTCAGGATTTATATCGAAGACAAAGACCGTAACGGTGAGATCTACATCGACGCGATCAATTTTATCTGAAATGAGGGCTAAATAAATGGCTAACAAGCTTCTTTCTGCTATCGAGGATGATGTCTTCTTATCTGAGGGCTCGGTGCCGATCGTTATCGAAGGCTTAGAGCACTCTTACGACAAGGAGGACTTTTTACCTGAAGAGAGCATGCATAATTCGCATGAGCTCCTCTGTCTTCGTGAAGGCAAGATCGAAGCTGTGATCGGAGGGGAGACTATTCAGCTCACCAAGGGTTCAGTTGTCGTTATAAGACCGCTTGTAAGACACAAGCTCATGATCAAGAGCGAGAAGGCCGATATGCTCAATCTGTATTTCGGCTTTGTTCACGATACGTCAGACCTCAAGCTTACAAAAGAATCAGGCAGTGCTTCCAAGAGCAAGGAACCTAAGAACAAGAATGCCGGTCCTTCGGTATCCATTCCCGGTTCGCTCGCGAAAATTACTCTTGAGAGCTTTTTGAAGTTTGCAGATCTCGGTATCACCGAAGATAACGAGATGGTAAGACTTCCTTTCTTTGTCATCAAGGGCAGCGAGAAAAAAGAGATCAACGAACTTGCCGAGCGCATCGTAACAGAGCACGCTGATAACCGTTACGCAAAAGATCTCATGGTCCATACGCTTACAGTAGAGCTCATGATCATCTTATCGAGAGCTTTGAGAAGCGAGTGGGAAGAGAGCCTCAGCGTTAAGAACGGTAAGGCTAAAGAACTCGTTGCTATCGCGAAGCAGTATATGGATGCTAACTTCGATCAGGGCATCACAGTATCTGAAGCGGCAGCTTATGTTTACTTGAGCCAGGGTTATTTTACCCGCGCTTTCAGAGATGAGACAGGCATAAGCCCGATGAATTACCTGATGAAGAAGAGGATCGAGAAAGCTTGCAAGCTCTTGCAGAACAACGAGATAAAAGTCTCTGCGATATCTTTGCAGTCAGGATTCTCATCACCTCAAAGATTCAATGTCGCTTTCAGAAAGCAGATGGGAATGACACCTATGGAATACAGGAAAAAATACCTTTGATCAAGAAGGGATAGGAGAGATAAATGTACGATTACGAACATGACAATTCAATTCCGGAGGAGAGCCGCCAGAATATGGACCTCCCGAAGATCGAGAATGCGGTAAGAGACATTCTTGAAGCCATCGGTGAAGATCCTGAAAGGGAAGGCCTTCTGGAGACTCCCCAAAGAGTTGCAAGAATGTATGCCGAGGTTTTCGCAGGACTTCACAGGGACATCAATAAAGACATCAAGACATTCCACGGCGAAGGCAATGACGAGATGATCCTGATAGGCGATATCCCGTTCTATTCTATGTGTGAGCATCACCTTCTGCCTTTCCACGGCAAGGCACACGTTGTATATATCCCGAGAGACGGCAAGATCTTCGGCCTTAGTAAGGTCGCAAGGATCGTAGATACGCTCTCAAGAAAGCCGCAGCTTCAGGAGAAGCTCACTTCAGAGATCGCAGATGCCATCGAGAAGGCGGTTGATGCGAGATCAGTTTGTGTCGTTCTTGAAGCAGAGCATCTCTGCATGACGATGAGAGGCATCAGGAAGCCCGGCTCAAAGACTGTTACATCCGCTATGCGCGGCGGCTGCCGTTCTGATATCAGGACCAGAAACGAAGCGCTTGCGCTCATTAACAGGCAGCGTTCGGGCGTATAAGGGGTACCTGAGGAATGAATGCAACAGACGGAAGATTCTGCGGTATCTATAAGTGCGGAAACAGAAGCCTTGAGATGGGCAGGAAGACGCTCATCATGGGCATCCTTAACCTTACTCCTGATTCATTCTCTGACGGCGGAAAATACACCAGTGTCGATGCCGCAGTAGACCAGGCCGCACGCATGATAAGGGAAGGCGCTGACTGCATCGATCTCGGCGCAGAGGCTACAGGTCCCAATGCTGTTCCGATATCTTCAGAAGAAGAGCTCGAGAGGCTCATTCCTTCGCTTCAGGCAGTAAGGAGCAGATTCGATATTCCGCTTTCCGTTGATACTTTCAAGTCTGAGACCGCTATGGAGGCTATTACAGCAGGCGCTGACATCATTAACGATATCACCGGCTTTATGGGTGATCCTGAGATGGCAAAGCTCGTAGCAGAAAATGGTGTCGGCTGCATCCTGATGTTTAACTGCAGGACTAACGGCGAGAATCCGGTAGCATTCGAGCCCGTCAGCAGACGCGCGGTAAGGGAGCTTACACAAAGTGTAGAGATCGCCAAAAAGGCAGGCATCGAAGACAACATGATCATGACCGATCCAGGCATCGGATTCGGTACTACAAGGGCGCAGGATGCTGAGCTTACCGCATCAACGCTTTCTATGGGACTTCAGGGTAAGCATCCTGTTCTTTATGCCGCATCCAGGAAGCGCTACGCGAGGGTTTTCGCAGGCGGAGACCAGGCTACCGAAGCACAACTCGATTATGCGACGGCAGGCCTTTCCATGACCGCTGCTTCGCTCGGCGCATCAATGGTAAGAGTTCATAACGTTGCCGCCTCAAGGCAGATGTTAGATCTCTTCGATAATACGTTCTACGCATTCGCTAACCTTTGAGTTTTGAAAGGATAAAGGGATTTGGATAAGATAACGCTCTCGAAAATGGAATTTGAAGGACATACCGGCTGCTTTGACTTTGAGAAGCAGGACGGCCAGAAGTTCATCGTCTCATTGGATATCTACATTGACAGGATAAAGGGCTGCTATACCGATGAGCTCTCTGACACTGTTGACTATGCGAAGATCTACGATGTTACGAAGGATATTGTAACTTCAGACAAGGGCAATCTCATCGAAAGACTTGCACAGAAGATATCTGACGGCGTTCTTAAGGCTGACGGCAGGATAGAGAAGGTAACGGTTACAGTATCTAAGCCGCAGGCACCGGTCAAGGGAGTTTTCGATACCATGGAAGTAACTGTTACAAGGCGCCGCAAGGAGTTTGTAATACTCTCATTGGGCAGTAATTTAGGTGACAGGGAAGCAAATATCCTTGCCGCTGAAGAAGCTTTGAGGGCATTGCCCGGCGTTGAAGGCTTCAAGACCGCTTCGATCTATGAGACCGAGCCCGTAGGACTTGAAGACCAGCCGTATTTCCTCAATACATGCGTAGGTTTTTATACCGATATCGGACCTTTTGACCTGCTCGATAAGATCCACGTAATTGAGAGCGAGCTTTTGAGGACAAGAGAGATCCACTGGGGGCCCAGGACGATCGATATCGATATCATCTTCTATGGGAATGAGGTGATCATGAAGCCCGAGCTTACGATACCGCATCCGAGATGGAGCATAAGGTCGTTTGTTACCGTGCCTTTGAGGGAACTTAAGGATGTGGGACAAGATCATCCTGATGACAAAGAAGTGTCCTTATATCGGAAGCGCGAATAATTGAGTTATCAGATGGCACAGTTTATAATTAGGCACGTCATTTAGAAAGATGGAGGAATTTATGTCAGAAAACAATCCGGGCGCAGCAGTACCGCAGTCAGACAATCGTGGTAACGAACAGAATAAGGAGAAGCGCCAGAGGTTCGATCCCGCCAAGCAGGAAGGACGTAAGAACAATTACAACCGTAACCGCAGAAGAAGAAATAACGGTCCCAGACAGGGCGGTAATGATAACAATAAGCGCAATGAGAACGCCGAGATCCAGGCTGAAGGCGGCAACAGGAACCAGAACCGCAACAGGCAGGGCGGCCGTGACCGCGACCCGAATAAGAAGTTCAACCGCGACCAGCAAGGCCAGCAGGGTGAGAACAGAAAGCAGCAGTTCAATCCTGAGCGCAAGCCTAAGAATAAGCGCTCCAGAGAGATCGATGCTGAAGTCGCAAAGAACGTCAAGAAGGTCGAGACCATCGAAGACATCAGAAGCGACAATGCAAGAATAACCAAGGAAATATATCTTGAGATAGCTTCTCTCAAGAATATTAATCTCAACTGATGATGAAGGGCATATTCATTACTTTTGAAGGTATCGACGGGTGCGGCAAGAGCACTCAGTGCGAGATGCTCAAGAATCACCTTGAGGCTGATGGCAAGGATTTTATCTTTGTAAGAGAACCCGGCGGAACCATTATCGGCGAGCGCATCAGGGAGATCCTTCTGGATAAGAAGAATTCCCAGATGACTTCCAGAACAGAGCTTCTGTTGTTTGAAGCAGCAAGAGCCCAGATAACAGATGAAGTCATTAAGCCCGCCTTGGAAGAAGGCAGGATCGTTCTCTGTGACCGGTTCTTTGATTCATCATCTGCATATCAAGGAATGGCCAGAGGCATGGGCATGGACTTCGTAGGAAATCTCAATATGGCTGCAACAGGCGGTCTTAAGCCCGATATCACTTTCTTCTTCGACATTACTGCAGAAGAAGCTTTGGCAAGACGCGGCAAAAGGGGCGAAGCATCCGACCGCATTGAGCTTGCGGGATTAAAGTTCCAGGAAGATGTAAGAAAAGGATATCTTGAACTTGCCAAGAATTCTGACGGACGCATCGTTACGATCGATGCGACGAGCGGCATAGACGAGATTTTCGCGCAGATATTAAAGACGTTGGAAGGAAAGATCTGATGGCTTTCTCGAACATTACAGGTCAGAAGCAGATTAAGATGAGACTTGCTGCCGAAGCTCAAAGACGCGGCAGCGGTGCTTATATGCTCTCAGGTCCTGCAGGTTCAGGCAAAAGACTTATCGCAGAAGAGTTTGCCAAGGCACTGATGTGTCCTGACGCCGGATCAGACGGCGCATGCGGAGTGTGCAGCAACTGCAAGTATTTCGATAACTTCACGACGCCTGACGTCACGAGGGTCTATGAACCTTCGGATACGAAGAATGTCAAGGTCGATTTCATCAAAGACCACGTTGTGGCTGAGTCTTATTTAAAACCCCAGTTCGCAAGGACAAAGACATTTATTATCGACTTTGATTATCTCGGAGTGGAAAGCCAGAATGCGCTCCTTAAATCTTTGGAAGAGCCGAGGAAGGATGTAGTATTTATCCTCACGAGCTCTAATACTGATCAGGTCCTTGATACGGTAATGTCCAGAGTTACCGAGATAAAGCTTGATCCTTACAGTGATGAGGAACTTGAACAGATTGTTAAGGCAAATTGTCCTGATCTTGATGGTGCTAAAGTTAAGACTGCAGTTTATAACAGCGGCAGGATCCCCGGCAAGGCCATAAGTCTTGCGATGGAAGATTCCGGCGTAAGCATAAGACATGAGATCAACAGCATAATGATCGCAATGCCTGCGAGTTCTTATATCGATGTGCTCGAGGACTTTGCAGATGTGCTGACAAGCTTCAAGGATGACAGCAAGATCGTTGCTTCTGCAATTCTGTTATTCTTAGACGACGCGGCAAGATTGATCAATTATCCGGACTGCCGCAAGATCAACAACGAACTTGACCGTGAGGCGATAGAGACTTTCGTTGCCTCCAATAAACATATAACAACACTTAAACTCGGAAGATGCACAGAAGCGGTGAACACTTTCTTAAGGGCACTTGAAGTCAATTCGAATTTTGATGCTTCGGCTTCTGCTATGCTTCTCCGGATACATGAGGAGCTCAAGAAATGAAGATCGTAAATTTAAGAACCAGAGATGCCGGTGTCACGTTAAGATACCGCTGCGACGGCCTTTCGCTCGCTATAGGCGACGCGGTAATGATAGATGCCGAGACATGTGAAGAGATAGCTTTTGTAGCGCAGGAACCTTACGTCGAAGAGACAGATGAGGAGATCCCGTTTGTAAAACGCATGGCATCCGATAAGGAACTTGAGAAGTATTATGATATCTGCGCCAAGGAAAAGGACGCATTCTTCAAGTGCAAAGAGCTCATCGCAGCGCGCGGCATCGAGATGAATCTCGTTGACTGCGAGTATTCTTTTGACGGCAAGAAACTGACATTCTATTTCACCGCAGACGGCAGAGTAGACTTCAGAGAGCTCGTTAAGGATCTGGCTTATACGTTCCGTACGAGGATCGAGCTCCGTCAGATCGGTTCCAGAGACCAGGCTAAGCTTGTCGGCGGTATCGGTATGTGCGGAAGAGAGCTTTGCTGCTGCTCATTCCTCAATCACTTCGCTCCTGTTAACCTCAAGCTCGCAAGAGCCCAGGGCTTATCTCTTAACCCGGGCAAGCTCAACGGTGCATGCGGAAGGCTTATGTGCTGCCTCCAGTTCGAGAAAGAGGCTTATGAAGACGCTCACAGAAGACTCCCTGACGTAGGCGCGCGTGTAAGAACTCCCGTAGGAGTAGGCGTTGTTACGGATGTTAACTACATTGAAGAGACGCTCAGCATCAAGTTCGTTACCGAGAGCGACACTGAGCTCGAGAAGTTCTCCTGGTCAGATATAGAAGATCTGAACCACGATATGGTCAAGCGCAATTCCGGAAACGGCAAGGGCGGCAATAAGAATGATGATTCTCTCGCTGATTCCGGCTTCGAAGACGACGAAGAAGATTAATATCCCGGCGGAAGTGTTTTCGACCGTTGTCGATTTTTAAGGACAAAAAATAAGGCTAAAAGGGTGTTTTGCAAAAAACACCCTTTTTATTACTTGTGGAAATCTGCGTTTTATGAAATAATCAAGCCACTATTCGAATAGGAGGATAATTTTTATGGCATATGTAATTTCTGACGCTTGCGTATCTTGCGGTACTTGCGCTGATGGTTGCCCCGTTGGAGCTATTTCCCAGGGTGATACACAGTACAACATCGATGCTGATGTTTGCGTATCTTGCGGTGCTTGCGAAGCTTCCTGCCCTACAGGCGCTATCGCTGAAGGCTGATACGTAAGTTTTGTAAATTCGATTAGCAGATTGCAGCGCGTTCCTTCGGGAGCGCGCTGTTTTTATGTGTTTTCCGGAAAAACTGATATTATTAGCTTTGTAGGTTTGGGGCGGATTTATTGTGGGGAATCCTTCTAAGCCTTGGGTTAAGAGTATAATGAACCTGTTATTATTTTCGCAAACTCATAACGGATGGTATGGCACATTTGTCTGATTCTTGTACAGTGACAATAGAAG
This sequence comes from Clostridiales bacterium, assembly GCA_017427465.1. Lineage (GTDB taxonomy): Bacteria > Bacillota > Clostridia > Saccharofermentanales > Saccharofermentanaceae > Saccharofermentans. The sequence continues at coordinate 188,404 of JAFRST010000027.1, forward strand.
GTGAGACTATCGTTCCCGAAGATCTCGGGCGCGACGGCTTAAAGTTCCTGCAGCATAAAGATTGCTATAAGCTTGATACCGCAAGTGTGCTTTTAGCCTGGTTTGCAGCTTCTTTTGCGCGTGCCGGCAGACCCTGCGAGATGCTTGAATTAGGCAGCGGCACAGGAGGCGTTGCTCTGCTTGCTTCCGCGAGATGCAAGAATGCTCATATAGACGGCGTTGAACTTGTTGAATTGCCGTACAAGGTCTTCTGTGAGAACATCAGGCTCAATAACCTGGAAGAGCGCATCAGCGCATATAATTGCGACCTCAGAGACCTTCCCGCCGAGCTGAAAAACGAGGCTTACGATGTTGTCTTCATGAATCCGCCTTTTTATGACGGTACAAGGGGTTCTGTTACTGATAAAAACGTTAAGTCAGAGCACGAATCCTGTGCCAGATTTTCAGAGCAGGGAGGACTTGAAGACTTTGTGCGTGTACAATCTTTAAGGACAAGAACGAGCGGCGGTTACGCTGTAATGTGCATCAGTCCGGACCGCGTACCGGAATGTTTCGCTTTATACACGAAATATAAGATTACGCCTGTCAGGCTTCTTACAGTTCACGCGAACGCTTCCAAGAATGCATTCCTGGCTTTGATAGCGGGGAAAAAGGGCGCACCGAATGCTGAATTCAAAGCGCTTCCGCCCTTGGTTATCAATGAGGAAGGGTCAGGCGCTTTGACCCGCCGGGCCGTACATATTTACGAGGAGGAACATACGGATTGCTTTATCTAGTAGGAACACCGATCGGGAATCTTGATGATATGTCTCCGAGAGCATGCGAAGTGCTCAAAAATGTTGATGTTATTGCATGTGAGGATACCAGAGTCACCGGTATCCTGCTGTCGAATCTCGGTATTACCGGCAAGCGCCTTATCGCTTACCACGAGCACAACAAAGCTGCCAGCGGCAACGGCATTATAGACCTTCTTAAGCAGGGTCTCGATGTCGCTGAAGTATCTGATGCCGGAATGCCTGCGATAAGCGATCCCGGAGCTGATCTGGCTCTCCTTGCTGCCGAGAATGATATAGATATCACTGTAATTCCGGGTCCTTCCGCGGTTACAGCTGCCTTGAGCATTTCCGGTCTCGATACAAGGTATTTTCATTTCGAGGGATTCCTGCCTTCGGAGGGCTCAAAAAGACGCGAGAGACTAAAGGCTCTGACGCTGATCGGCGAGACTATAGTTCTTTATGAGGCTCCCCACCGCCTGAAGAAGCTTCTCGATGAACTGGCTGAGAACGGCTTCGGCGGCAATAAGATTGCTTTGTGCCGCGAACTTACGAAGAAATACGAAGAAGTGCTCAGGATGACCGTCGCGGAAGCGGTCTCGTATTATGCTTCAAATGAGCCGCGCGGCGAATTCTGCATCTGCCTGGAGCCTCTTGAGCAGAAGACGATGGTGGAGGCCGGCGACGGCACGGCGCTCATCGCTTTGCTTAAAGAGAAAGGCATGTCCTCAAAGGACATCGCTGCCGTAGTATCCGAATACACGGGCATGAACAAGAAGGAAGCTTATAAGATCGCTTCTGAGAGCTGATCACCTGTAGTTCTTTTCGATGAAATCGTCAAGCCAGCCAATATCCATTGGCTGATCTTCTGATTCAAAAGTGAAGAACAATCTGTCACCTGTGTAAATCTGCGCCCGCCCGTATTTGTTCACTCTATCGATCATATCCTTAACATAACCGGAGTCGCCCATTTTCCCACAATGCTCATGGTAGAGGACCTTTCTGTCACTGAGCCTTAAGATCGTGAAATCCGGATGGAATACCACGCCGTTGATCAGCACCGGACATTCATATTTGTAGGGAATCCCCTTGGCATACAGTCTGTCCGCGATAATTACTTCTGACTTCGACCTGACGTGCTCGCCCTTCATCGTATAGAATTCGGGCGCATCCTTTTTGAAAGGTTTGGGTTCGAAGGGCACGGCGAGCCATTCTGATGCGTATTCCTCATCGCCGAGTATAAGCGGCGAAGCGTACTTTTTGCGCTCTTCCGGTAATGCCTCATATACTTTTTACATGGTGTGCCTGGGATATCCGATAATATCCTTTTTCAGGACTTCTGCCTCATGCTTAGCAGCCTTGATGACCATGTTAATGTGGTCTTTCTGGATGAGCTGCTTGACTAACGCGGTGTCTTTCCTGCTTAAATACCTTTCTGTCTCGTTGCTGCAATAATATGCCGGGTAACCTTTATGCCTTCTGATATATATTTTCCCATCAGGAAGAGAATCTCTTTGCTTTTCAAGCGAATTAACAACGCTTGTTAGTGTTCTGTAACGGGCACGCATTACATCCAATACTGAATTAGCCATATTGAGTGCCCTCCTTAAAGAGTTTTCCTTGATTATAGAGCCTGATGTTTGAGAATAAAGGCTTTTGGAACAGATTGAGACTGGTCTCAATTTTTGAGAGTTTTCAGATTTACACAAAAGCCGGTATTAAATGGACCATTTTGTGGTAAAAAGTCGATTTTTACCACAAAATCACGTTTTCAAACCCGCTTTTCGTGGTAAAGAGGATGAAGAACTATGGTAAAGAGGATGCGTATGCACTACTTTGGAGAGCACTTCTTGAAAACTTGAGGCCAAAAAACTATAATCTTTTAATTACGCGCACTCTTTAATACACGCGCGAGGAGGAACATCATGGCTGAAAAGAAGACTTTCTACATCACTACACCGATCTATTATCCGTCGGGCAATCCGCATATCGGACACTGCTACTCGACGCTTGCTTGCGACGCAATTGCCAGAATGAAGCGAATGCAGGGCTATGATGTAATGTTCTCCACAGGTACAGACGAGCACGGTCAGAAGATCGAGAAGAAGGCATTGGAGCTTGGTACAACCCCTAAGGCTTATGTTGACGAGATCGTCGCCAACTTCAAAAAGCTCTGGGCAACGCTCGGCATCAAGTACGACAGATTCGTCAGGACTACTGACGATTACCATATCAAGACTGTTCAGAACATGTTCGAAAAGCTCTACAACGACGGCTACATCTATAAGAGCGAGTATAAGGGCAAGTACTGCACCCCCTGCGAGTCTTTCTGGACTGAGAGCCAGCTCGTTGACGGCAAGTGCCCTGACTGCGGCAGAGAAGTTACAGAAGCTTCAGAAGAGGCTTATTTCTTCAAACTCTCAGAGTTTGCTCCTAAGCTTGAGGCGCTGCTTCTTGATCCTGAGAAGGATTTCCTTGAGCCTAAGTCCAGAGTTAATGAGATGATCAACAACTTCATCAAACCGGGCCTTCAGGATCTCTGCGTATCCAGAACAAGCGTTAAGTGGGGCATCCCGGTTACCATTGATGAAGGTCACTACATCTATGTCTGGATGGACGCTCTTACGAACTATATCTCGCTCCTGGGCTTCATGAACGATACTTACAATGACTATGAGAAGTATTGGCCTGCAGATATGCACGTAATGGCTAAGGAGATCGTAAGATTCCACTCACTCATCTGGCCTGCATTCCTCATGGCATTGGGTGAGCCCCTCCCGAAGAAGGTTTACGGCCACGGCTGGATCACATTTGACGGCGGCAAGATGAGTAAGTCCAAGGGCAACGTTATCGATCCTTTCGTGCTTTGCGAGAGATACGGCGTTGATGCTTTGAGATATCACCTTTTAAGAGAGATGGTATTCGGCTCTGATTGCCCATATTCAAATGAGCAGATGTTCGCGAGGATCAATTCTGACCTTGCCAACGATCTTGGCAACCTTGTTTCGAGAACGACAGCGATGGCTATCAAGTATTTTGAAGGCACACTTCCTGAAGATAAAGAGTTCACGGATGCCGATAATGACCTGCTTGAGCAGCTCGACAGCCTTCCGGACTTCGTTTCCGAGACATTCGAGACAATGCGCTTTTCTGAAGGTCTCGCAAAGATCTTCAGCGTTATCGCAAGAGCCAACAAGTACATCGATGAGAATGAGCCCTGGAAGCTTGCAAAGGATGAGACAGCCAAGCCCAGACTTGCAGCTGTTCTTTATAACCTGCTTGATTCCATCAGACGTGTTGCGATCCTTTTGGAGCCCGTAATGCCTCATACATCACCTAAGATCTTTGAGCAGATCGGTGCTGATGAGTCCAATACAACATGGGAAGCTTCAAAGGCAAGACATGCGCTCTCTTCTACAGTAACTGTTACAAAGGGTGAAGTTCTCTTCCCGAGGATCGACATTGACAAGGAGATCGAGGAACTCAACAAGATGTTCCCTTCAGAAGAAGAGAAGGGTAAGGATTTAGAGCCTTTAAAGCCCCTTACGAAGTTTGATAATTTTGCTGCTTTGGATCTCAGAGCAGTCAAGGTCCTGGAGTGCGAGAAGGTACCCAAGTCCGACAAGCTCTTAAAGTTCAAGGTCGACGACGGATTCGGCGAGAGACAGGTGCTTTCAGGCATCGCCAAGTACTACAAGCCTGAAGATCTCATCGGCAAGACACTTGCGATGATCGTTAACTTAGAACCCCGTAAGATGATGGGCTACGAGAGCAACGGCATGATCTTATCCGTTAAGTACGGTGACGGTTACCGCGTAGTCGAGTTTGACGATTCTGTACTGCCCGGATCAGATATCTCTTAATTAACCGTGAGAGATCCCGTTTACTACAGCGGAAGTGCGAAGTTCTTTGATACTCACGCACATATCTATGACAGAAAATTTGAAGCCGCCGGTATCAGCACGGAGGAGATTTTGCAGCGATGCAGGACTTCCGGCATTACCGGCGTTCTTATACCTGCGGACAGTGAAGAGACCAGCCGCATTGCAGTCGATATGGCATGCAAGTACGACGGATATGAAGGCGTCGCCTTATATGCCTCTGTAGGCGTTCATCCGCATGAAGCGAAAACTTATACTAAAGATACCGAAGAGTACTTAAGAAGCGCCCTGGAGGCCCGTACAGGGCTTAAGATCAAGGCTTTGGGCGAGATAGGTCTGGATTATTACTATGATCTGTCAGAGCGCAGCGTCCAAAGAGAAATTTTCGAGAAGCAGTTGGAACTTGCTTATGAATACGATGTTCCGGTAATCCTTCACGAGAGGGACGCTACGGGCGACTGCCTGGACATCCTCAGAGGGTTCTATAATGAGGGCAGACTGAGGAATATACCCGGTGTATGCCATTGCTGCTCGTGCTCTTTGGAGGCATCTCAGGAGCTTGTGAAGATGGGTTTTTATATCGGCTTTGACGGACCGCTGACCTTTAAGAACAACAAGAAAACGCCTGAGGTCGCACTCAATACGCCGTGGGACCGAATCGTGATCGAGACTGACAGCCCGTATCTGACGCCTGAACCTAACAGAGGGCTTATCAACGAGCCGTGCCATGTCGCTTATGTGTGCGGCAAGCTCGCTGAGATAAAGGGTGTGACTATTGATGAAGCGGCGCAAATAACCTATGATAACGGCATGAAGCTTTACGGAGTGAATTGATATGAAGAGAAAAGAGATAATCCTGATCGTAATCACAGTTATCCTTGTGGGAGTACTCATAGGCGGTTTTATCTATGACAATAACACCGCTTTGCTCGAGAGGACAAACAACATCGCTATTAAAGACGATGAGAACCTTGAGATCGAAAAGGTCAGGAAAGTCGGATTCATGTATGCCAGAGCCGCGTACGAAGCCAGGCTCCGTATCAAGAACAATGACTGGGATTATTATATTCTGGATATAGCTCTTAATTACGGCGGTACGGGCCAAATGCTTGACTATGAGCAGTACAAGGAGTTTGAGGCTTCAACTCTTGACGGCTGCACGATCAAGCCGAATCCAAGGGAGGATTCGTTTATATGGATTTTCGGAGCCCATATTAAGGAGAATTCCGACGAGAATGTTTTCTATGTCGTGACCCGTGAAGACGTTGATAACAAGGCTTTTGTCTATATTTACTACTCGCGCAAATAAATACCTTGAGGATTTTTGAAATTCGTTGTTGACATATCTTCGGTATTTGTTTTATAATTCATTCGCGCTTTGAATAAAGGTGTGGCTAACGGAAGCTTAGCTCAGCTGGGAGAGCATCTGCCTTACAAGCAGAGGGTCACAGGTTCGAGCCCTGTAGTTTCCACCAATG
>JAFRST010000028.1 GCA_017427465.1 Clostridiales bacterium
AATGGTAGAACTTCAGCCTTCCAAGCTGACCACGTGGGTTCGATTCCCATCACTCGCTCCAGGGTCATTAGCTCAGCTGGATAGAGCAACAGCCTTCTAAGCTGTGGGCCGGAGGTTCGAGTCCCCCATGGCTCACCATCAAAAAGCGCTTCGTGTTTCACGGAGCGCTTTTGGTTTATATTGCATAAATGCAAAGTCTCCGATTTTACTCCGTTTATATTTATGTGGCATTGTTGACTTTAATACAGTTTGATAAAATTTCTTTAATGAATTTTCGGGGGTAGAAAAATGAACGTATGTGCAAAATGCGGCAAGATCCTTCAGGTTGAGGATGAATTCTGCTCTAAGTGCGGTACTCCGGTTGAAGGGAACCTCAATATTCTTGATGTAAATAGCGACGGAACTCTTAGAACTAGGGAAGAGAGTATTGAGCTGGCTGAAGAACTCGCGAATAAGTATGAGATTTATGACAATGCCAAGTCAGAAATAGAAGATCTCGAGCATAGACTTAAAGTTACACAGCTTTCCGATGTCAGGCCAAGGTATTCCACATTCAGATTTTTCTGGAAGTATTTTATTTGGTCATATGTAGCCATGCTGCTTTTCTTGATTATCGGACTTATCGCAATAAGCGGATCAAGCTCTTCTGACGAAGCAGCTGTAGCTATAATATGGATTTCTGTTGCTGTTTATATTGGAGTCCTCATCCTTGGCGGTGTTCTTGCGACAAGAAAGCGTAACAAGCTGAATGCTGAATTGGAAGCAGCAGAATGCCGCATTCTTGAGAAGCGCCGTATAGCACAGAAAGAGCTTGAAGAGAAGAAGGCTGAATTTAACGCAGCTAATGCTTTCCTGTTTCCTTATAACAGAAGGGTCCCTTCCAGTTTCCGTCATAAGCACCGTATGAGAAAAGTTAAGGATATGATCATCTCTGGCCAGGCTCAGAATATCAGCGAAGCAATTACGTTTTGCTCACCCAGATCACGGGAATCCTAAAATTTTTTAAATAGGGGGTAGATAAATGAATTGTACAAATTGCGGTAATCCGATCGGCGAAGGATTTAAGTTCTGTATGAAATGCGGCACTCCTGTTGGCGCGCCTGCTGCAGCTCCTGCGTCTGCTCCGGCACCGGGACCGGCTGCATCTTCCACAGCACCGGTTTATGCACCGGTAGCTCCTGCTACAGGGACACCTAAACAGATGGAAGATCCCAATTATATGCCTTACTGTCCGCCTTCATTGGTCGGCGGAAACGTTATAGTCCCACCGGGCAGGCCGTACAGACTCCGCTGTCCTGACTGCGGATGCCTTTCCAATGCAACCAAAACAGATTCAACACCTGGTTATGTCTGTACGAACTGCGGTAAAGCTTATGCGTACGGAGGTCAGCTCCTTTTATACAGAATGGGCAGCTTTCATCCCATGATCATGGCTCTTCCTTACCATGTCATAATCGACAATATGGATTATGGCGAGCTCAAAAATCATTCTTCGGTAAGGATAATGCTCTCGTCAGGCGCCCACACCGTATCGGTCGGTTATTTGGGGGGCAAGCATTCTAATCAGTATCAGATCAATATTACGCCTGAATATTATAATTTTGCTTTCAAGTTCAATATTGTTTACAAGCCGTTTGGAAGACCCGGAGGCAGCGGATTCCCGACGGAGTTCAAACAATGCGCTCCGGAGGAGATCCCGTACATTTAATCAAAAGCATTTTATGTTTATCGTGACAAGGTTGTCTGTTTTTGGGACAACCTTGTTTTTGCTGTAATTAAGCCTTGAAGGATATAGAAATCTTTGTGTTATAATCGAAAAGTCAAGTTCTTATATATTATTTATTTTAAGGAGCGGGTAGGATATGCCGGGTAAGAAAGATTACGGCAACGAGAGCATTTCGATGCTCAAGGGCGAAGACCGAGTAAGGCTTCGTCCTGCTGTCATTTTCGGTTCAGATAATCTCGAAGGATGCATTCATTCTTTCTTTGAGATCCTCTCAAATTCGATCGACGAGGCCAGAGAAGGCCATGGTGATAAGATCATCATCACCAGATTCGCGGATGGTACCATTGAAGTCGAGGACTTCGGACGTGGTATCCCTATGGATTATAATGCCAAAGAGGGCAGATATAACTGGGAACTCGTATACTGCGAGCTTTATGCCGGCGGTAAGTACAATAACAATTCTTCAGGCGATTATGAGTTCTCATTAGGTCTTAACGGACTTGGTGCATGCGCTACTCAGTATGCATCTGAGTTTTTCCAGGTAACAGTATTCAGAGACCATACCAAGTACGAGATGGGCTTTAAGAAGGGTGTTCCTGTAACAGAGCTCATGCAGGAGCCTTACAGGTTCAGAAGAACAGGTACTATCCAGCGCTGGAAGCCTGATACGGAGGTCTTTACCGAGATCATCATTCCTCTTGAGACATTTAAGGAGATCATCAAGCGCCAGTCCGTCATCAACAGCGGTATCGAATTCATCCTCAAGGATGCCGAGTCAGGCGAAGAATTCTCCTTCATGTATCCCGAAGGCATCAAGGGCTATGTCGATGAGCTGAATGACATGAAGGGCTTTACCGATACTTATACGTTCTCGGGTGAGGGCAGGGGCCGCGATAAGGAAGACCGTGACGAGTATAAGGTCAGGGCCGAAGTCGCTTTCTGCTTTAATAACGAAGTAAATGCCCTGGAATACTTCCATAACTCCAGCTTCCTCGAGCACGGCGGTTCGCCGGATAAGGCTGTCAGGAACGCTTTTGTAGCCGAGATCGACAAGCAGATCAAGCTTAAGGATAAGTATAAGGCCAATGAGTCTAGGATCACTTTCCAGGATATTGCAGATTCGTTGATCCTTGTAACCAATACGTTCTCAACACAGACTTCTTATGAGAACCAGACCAAGAAGGCTATCAACAACAAGTTCATCCAGGACTTCATGACACAGCTCATCAGGGATAACCTCGAGATCTGGTTTATCGAGAATAAGGATTTTGCAGCAAAGACTATAGAGCAGATCCTCATAAATAAACGTGCTCGCGAGAATGCAGAGAAGGCTAAGGTCAACATCAAAAAGACCCTCATGGGCAAAGTCGATATCAACAACCGTATCAAGAAGTTCGTTGACTGCAGAACAAAGGATGTTGAAAAGCGTGAGCTTTATATCGTAGAGGGTGACTCCGCTTTGGGCTCCGTTAAACTCGGCCGTGACGCTGAATTCCAGGCTGTTATGCCTGTAAGAGGTAAGATCTTAAACTGCCTTAAGGCTGATTACGCAACGATCTTTAAGAGTGAGATCATTACGGATCTCCTTAAGGTCTTAGGCTGCGGCGTTGAGATCAAAAATAAGCACACAAAGGATATGAGCGCGTTTAATCTCGATGACTTGAGATGGAATAAGATCATAATATGTACCGATGCCGATGTCGACGGATTCCAGATAAGGACATTGATACTTGCGATGCTCTACAGGCTTACTCCTACTCTTATCGAGAAGGGATATGTGTATATTGCTGAATCTCCGCTTTTCGAGATCACATACAGACCTAAGGGAAAGAACGCGCAGGAGGAGACATTCTTCGCGTTTAACGAGAAAGAAAAGGCAGAGATCCTCGCCAAAGTCGATCCCAAGCTCTGCACGATCCAGAGATCCAAAGGTTTGGGTGAGAATGAGCCTGAGATGATGTGGAAGACAACCATGAATCCGAAGTCCAGAAGACTCATTAAGGCTTGTCCTGAAGATGCTATGAGGACAGCTGAAGTCTTCGACCTTCTCCTCGGAGATAACCTTGCAGGAAGAAAACTCCATATCGAGACGGACGGCAAGAAGTACCTCGATATGCTTGATTTAGGGTGATATAAATGGCACGTAAGAAAAAAGAAGACATCAATTCAGATTCACTTAAAGCAAAGCTTACTGACAGCAATGCCAAGGACATGCCGGCTATTGACCAGCCGATTACCGAGATGCTCGAGATCAACTACATGCCGTATGCAATGAGCGTCATTGTATCCCGTGCTATTCCTGAGATCGACGGCTTCAAGCCTTCACACCGCAAGCTCCTTTATACGATGTATAAGATGGGCCTTTTGGGCGGCAACAGGACCAAGTCAGCAAACGTAGTCGGTCAGACCATGAAGCTCAATCCTCACGGCGACCAGGCGATCTACGATACGATGGTAAGACTTACCAGAGGCAACGGATCATTACTGCATCCTTACGTAGATTCAAAGGGTAACTTCGGTAAGCAGTATTCCAGAGACATGCAGTGCGCTGCGCCCCGTTATACTGAGGTCAGACTCGAGAAGATCTGCGAAGAGATCTTCAAAGGCATTGATAAAGATGCCGTCGATATGATCGATAACTACGATGGCACTCTCAAAGAACCCACATTGCTTCCTACGACTTTCCCGGCTGTTCTCGTCAATGCCAACCAGGGTATCGCCGTAGGTATGGCATCTAATATCTGCTCATTCAATCTTGCTGAAGTTTGCGCTGCTGCTGAAGCATATATGAGAGATCCCGATACTGACCTTCTTGAGATCATGCCTGCGCCTGACTTTTCGGGCGGCGGTAAGATCCTTTATGATAAGGAGCAGATGAAGTCTATCTACGATACGGGTAAGGGTACTTTCTCCGTCAGAGCCAAGTATCAGGTTGATAAGGCTAAAAATCTCATCGAGATCACGGAGATTCCGTATTCTACAAGCGTTGAGGCTATCATCGATAACATCGCTGATCTCGTTAAGAGCGGTAAGGCAAAAGAGATCGCCGATATCCGTGACGAGACTGACCTTGACGGTCTTAAGATCACCATCGACTGCAAGCGCGGTACTGATCACGAACAGCTCATGACAAAGCTCTTCAGATTCACAAAGCTCGAAGATACTTTCTCATGCAATTTCAATATCCTTATCGACGGTTCACCGAGAGTAATGGGAATTGCCCAGATCCTTGATGAATGGCTCAAGTGGAGAAGAACATGCGTCTGCCGTGAGCTTGCTTATAACCTCGATAAGATGAAGAAGAGGCTGCACCTTTTAGACGGTCTTGCAGTTATCCTCTTAGACATTGATAAGGCTATTAAGATCATCAGAGAGACAGAGCTCGAAGCTGATGTTATCCCTAACCTCATGAAGGGCTTCGGCATTGATGAAGAGCAGGCTGAATATGTCGCAGAGATAAAGCTCCGTAACATCAACAAGCAGTACATCCTCAACAGGATCTCCGACAGGGATAAGCTCAAGGCTGACATCGCTGATACAGAGGACCTTCTGGGGAGCCCTCGAAGGATCAACAACCTCATTGCAAAGACATTGAAGGAAGTTGCTGAGAAGTACGGCCAGCCCCGTAAGTCTGAACTTGTCGGTATGGAAGAGACAGAGACATTCGTAGAATCTGCAGTTATTCCTGATTACAGACTTCACCTTATGCTTACCCGTCACGGCTATCTTAAGAAGCACACGATGAAGTCTCTTCAGAATGCAGGCGAGCTTAAGACGAAAGATGACGATGAGATCTTCATGGGCTTTGAGTGTGAGAACAAGTCTGATCTTCTTATCTTTACCGATAAGTGCAATCTTTATAAGACTCACGTTTACGATTTCTCCGACACGAAGCCTGGCGATCTCGGTCACTTTCTTAACAGTGAGCTTGAAATGGAAGACGGTGAGAGACCGATGTTCATGATCTCTACGACAGACTATAAGGGAATTCTCTTTATCGCTTTCGAGAACGGCAAGGCAGCCAGATTCCCTATATCTTCATATGAGACAAAGCAAAACAGAAAGAAGCTTATCAACGCTTATTTTGACGGCAGCAAAGCAATCGGATTCATTCTCCTTGACGAGGATGAAGATCCTGACCTTATCGTTACCAACAGTCTTGATAAGGCAGCCGTATTCAAGGCTTCGCTGATCCCGCTTAAGACTACGAGAACGACACAGGGCGTTCAGCTCCTTGCGTCAAAGAAGGGTTCTGTGTTGAAGTCTCTGTCTCGTCTTGCAGAAGTAAACGTTCAGGATCCCGAGTACTACAGGATCCGCAAGGTGCCGGCCATCGGCTATTACATTAGAGAGACTACATTGGAGGCAAAGCAGGTTAGCTTTGATGACTTGAAGTGACGGTATTTTCTTCCGAGTATCACGTTGGAGAAGACGAGCGTAGTAAAAGCAAGGGCTTTACAGTTGCGGCAGTTGTTTGCGCAGCAGCTCTTCTGGTGCTCGGCTTTACGACTCTGTTCATCGGAAGAAAGAATGCTTATGAGCTTGATACCGTTCCAAAGTTTGAGAAGGCGATAGATGACGGCCACTACACCGAGGCACTCGATATTTACCGCGGTATTCAGGATGAGGTGCTGAAGTCTTCTCCGGGAGACCAGACGTCTAATTCATCCAGAGTACAGATGCTCGACGAGATGGAGAACATCGTAAGAATCCGTGTAGATTCCATCTGCGACCGTATCATTGACAACAGATATGTCCTTACGACAAGTGATATTAATTTCCTCGATTCAATGCGGGAGCTTACGAGCTCGATCGTATCTGAAAGACTTTACGGGATCTGTGAAGAGTTCCTTTTGGGCAAGGTCGAGAAGCCTGTAGTTATGTATTTCTTTGAGCAGCTGCAGCCTGTAGGTAATTTCGCTGCTACAGCTAACCCGCTTCTCAGAGAATTGGATTTTATCGAGACTGCAACAGGTGACGTCCAGACAGCAGAGAAGTACTACGGCGAGGGCGATTATGTTGCCGCGGTTAAGAAATACACGCAGGTCAATGAAGGCTATGACGGCTTTGTCGGTGACTATTGCGACATGAGGATCTCAGAGATCAAGGAGACGATGTATGAGCCGATGATGGAAGAAGGCGAACACCTGCTCCAGACTTATAAGTTCTATTCCGCAGAGCAGCTCTTCTCAGATATGGCAGTAATATTCCCTGAAGATGACATGATCAAGAGTAATCTTCTTACTGCTACTTCACATACCACTGAGGTCAAGGAGTACAGGGGACCGATCGAGGTAATATGCGTAAGATCCCTTATAGTCAATACTGATGCTGCTTTCTCCGAGAGATATCATTCGGGCAATACCGACCTTTACCTGACGACTTATGAGTTTGAGAAGATCTTGGAGAGCCTTTATGAGAGAGATTATGTTCTCGTAGATCCTGAGAATCTTATTGAGGCAAGCGATCCGACATTCCTTCTCGAACGCAATCTCAAGGTCCCGAAGGGCAAGAAGCCTTTAGTAGTCGTTATTGAGAACCTTCAGTACAGCGCTTCGACATACAGCAACGGTACTTGCAGAAGACTGGTGCTTAATGATGAGAATCAGGTCTGCGGTGAGTATGTTAATTCCGATAAGGAGACTATCGTCAGCAGAACGGCCGAATCTATTGGCATCCTCGATACCTTCGTCGAGAAGCATCCGGATTTTACATATGACGGCGCGAAAGGAATCATTTCAGTAAGCGGTTATGAAGCATGCTTCGGTTATGTGGTGTCCGCCGATGAAATAGATGACCGCAATGCTGCTTTGTCAGCAGCAAACCTTCCCCAGATCGATCCGTCCGATGATGATATTGAATATAACAGGGAAAGGGTCAGGGAGATCGTCAGTGTTCTTTCGGACAACGGCTGGAAGTTCGCGTCATGTACATATGCTTATATCGATGATTGCACGAATACTGAGAAGCAGGTCCTGATCGATGATACGACAAAGTGGCTCGACCAGATAGGCAGTCTCTTTGGTGAAGTCCACATGCTCGTATATCCGAACGGCAATTATATCTTTGGTACTGATGACAGGGCCGTTTACTATAAGAATCTCGGCATCAGGATCTTTTTCGGAGGCGGCGCGAAGCCTTATTACACCTATGGTGACAACTACCTCTATTTAGACCGCGCAATGATGAGTTATAAGACTCTGACAAGAGAAGCATATAAGGAATTATTCGATTACAACGAGATCATAGATCCTGTCAGGAATAAGAATACTGAGACCTAATATTATAATTACGTTTCATTTTGCATTTGTTTGCAAATTATTTTGATTCTTTATTATAATGTAGGATGTAACGCTGTAGTGTTGCTTTTCGAAGGGAGCAAAGTATGGGTAGAATAGATAAACTTACTAATCTTACTGAGAAGGATGAGATCCTCTGGCAGGACAGAAGAAGATATTTGGGTCTGCCTATGTCTTTTACGATTTACAGTTTCAGCAAGAACAAGTTCTACTATAAGAAGGGTCTTTTTACGACTCATTCTGAAGAAATCCTTTTGTATAGAATTCTTGACCTGCAGTATAAGCAGACATTATGGCAGAGGATCTTCGGTGTTGGTACCGTTATCCTTACTACAGCAGATAAGACAACTCCTGTTTTGGAGCTAAAGAGCATCAAGACACCTGACAGAGTAAGGAAGGCTTTGAGCAATCTTGTTGAGCAGAGACGCGATGAGAAGCGTGTCACCGGTAAGGAAATGTTCGGTGCAGCCGGCATGTTCCATGGCGTTGAAGGTGAAGATGCTGACCTCGACGGCATAATCGATTCTCACTAATAAGGGGTTTGTTGTGGAAACCAGAATTGACAGATTCGGCAGTGTCCGTGAAGATAAATTAAATCAGCTTAAAGAGCTGATCGCAGAATCTAAGTACATCGTATTCCTTGGCGGAGCCGGTGTATCGACTGAGAGCGGAATTCCTGACTTTAGAAGCGGAGCCGGCATCTACAATACGGAGAGTGGCACAAAATACAGACCTATCGATATCATTGCCCATGACTTCTTCATGGAGCATCCCGAAGATTTCTATGATTTCTATAAGCGTAAGCTTATCTATCCTGATGCAAGACCGAATAAGGCTCACAAGGCTCTCGTAAGACTTGAGAGACAGGGCAAGCTTAAGGCTATTATTACTCAGAATATTGACAACCTTCACCAGGAAGCAGGCAGTAAGTGCGTTATCGAGCTTCACGGTTCGGTTTACAGAAATTACTGCATGGACTGCGGCAAGAAATTCAACATCGAATATATCGCATCCCAGGAAGGTGTACCTCACTGTGACAAGTGCGGCGGTATCGTAAGACCTGACATCGTTCTTTATGAAGAGAACTTAGAGCATGAGAATGTCGACAATGCCATCAAGGCAGTTAAGAAGTGTGATCTCATGATCATCGCAGGCACATCACTTACAGTTTATCCTGCTGCTACTTTTGCCCAGTTCTTAAAGCATGACAGGATCGTGATCATCAACAAGAGCTCTACATATATGGACCTCAAGGCACTCCTTACGATCCATGATAACGTCGGAGAAGTGCTTGATAAGTGTGTTCCTAAGAGAGTATCAAGACAGACCACGGCTAAGACTTCAGCTAAGTCCTCGGCTAAATCTGCAACTGCTAAGAAGACTACAGCTAAGACATCTTCTGCTAAGGCCGATTCCAAGAGCACTTCCAAGAAAGAGACTTCGAAGAAAGAACCAACTGCTAAAGCTCCGGCAAAGAAAGCCCCTGCCAAGAATGCAACCGCAAAATCAACCGCTGCTAAGAAGGCATCTGCTAAGAAGCCCGCCACCGCTTCCACATCTAAGAAGTCCGCTTCTTCAAAGGCTAAGAAGGATGAAAGCAAATCTTGATTATCATGTAAATAAGCAAACGGAAATACTTGCCGATCTGGCCCGATATAATGGTCAGAGCGGCTTTTTATCATTTGCAAGATTAATAACATTTTTGGGTGCAGCAGCCTTGATCATATGGGGCGGCGTCAGCAATATTCCGGCTGCTGTAATCTGCGGAATAGTTTTGTTCGTTGCATTTATTGTGCTTTGTCTGATTCACGGAAAAGTGCTTGCACGTGTCGAATATCTCAATGAACTTAATAAGGTCAATTCTTCATATATGGCAAGGATCAAGGGTGACTTCAATGAGCTCAGGAATATTGCCGTTAAAGATCAGAAGAGAGCGGATGATATAGGCGCTGCTAAGTCCAGGCTTTACGGCAAGGAGTTCGAAGATCCTAATCACGATTACTGCTGTGATCTTGATCTGTTCGGAAAGAAATCTCTTTTCTCTTTATTTAATGTTTCTGAGACTTCTTTTGGCAGAAAGAGATTTGCAGAGAGCCTTCTTAATCCGCATGTCTCGGATATTACCACAGAAGAATTAAAGACTAAGCAGGAAGCTGTTGCTGAGCTTTGCTCTAAGCCTGATGTGCTTATGGATTATCAGGCTACTGCCAAGTGCGGCAAAATGACCAAGGATCCTAAGGCGCTTCTTGATTTTGCCGTTACAGGCTCGAAAACCAAGACTTTTGCAAATGTCCTCGGTATCATAGGCTGCGTCATCTGGCTTGCCGTTCTTGTATGTTTTTTTCTTATCCCTGATTATGCACCGGCTTCAATTATCGGATGCCTGTTGGTTAATCTTTTTATCTGGATGGCAGGTCATGCAGTCAACGATTCTTATATCAAAGCCTGCGAAGGAATGCCTTCACAGGTAGCTACTATACTTAAGCTCTATACGATACTCGAGAATGCAGGTTATGAGAATAAAAGGATCAAGTCTTTGATAGAAGGCGAGAGAAAGTCTGAAGGAGCTTTTGAATCACTTAAAAGCCTTGCGGGAATCCTTAAGGTAGCTTATTTAAGAAGCCAGCCGCTTTTCGCATTGTTACTAAATATAGTTGTTCCGATTGATTATCTGATATCGTTTCTTTTAGGTAATTGGGCGGTCAAATACGGAAAGAATCTTCCTTCCCAGATAAATGATCTTGCCGAACTTGAAGCTCTCATGTGCTCTGCGCAGACAGGTCTTGTTCTGCCTGACAGTTCTTTCCCCGGATTCGTTGAATCAGATAAGCCTTCTGACAATGCTTATTTCGAAGGCTTTGACCTGGCACATCCTCTCATCGAAAGAGAGTCCGTAGTAAGCAATTCGGTAACGGTCAATTCAGACATCGCGATAATAACAGGTTCTAATATGTCCGGTAAGACTACGCTTATCAGAACGGTAGGCGTATGCACGATACTTGCTTTGACAGGAGGTCTTGTTCCTGCATCCAAGCTCACTCTCGGAAGAATGAGAGTAATGAGCTCTATGAGGATCGTGGACAGCCTTGAAGAGAATATGAGTACTTTTAAAGCAGAACTCATCAGGATTTCCGGAATTGTCAATGCGGCAGGGGATGACAAGCCCTTGTTGTTCCTTATTGATGAGATATTCAGGGGAACTAATTCTGATGACAGGACCGAAGGCGCGCTGACAGTATTAAAGAAGCTGTCCAAGCCTTGCATTTGCGGCCTTATGACAACACACGATTATGCGCTGATCGATAAGACCGAGCAGGGATTCGGGAACATAAGATACTATCATTTCTCAGAATCCTACACGGATACCGGAATCAACTTTGATTACAAGCTGACATCGGGTATAAGCAGACAGTCTAACGCAAAATATCTTATGAAACTGGTTGGAATTGAGTAAACTGTTGCGTTTAAGGCGTTTAAACGGCATTAAATTTTGTTAAATGCTAGTGTGTCTTTTATTGCTTTATTCGCAATATTTGTATAGAATTTCAATTGGAGAGAAGGTTTTGAAGTGCTTTTATGTTCGAAGGATTAAGTAGATATCTGTCGATCGTTCTTGATTACTCCGTTGTTTTGGAATATTCCAACGGTGTGTGGTTCGATGAATTGTTATCTCTTTTCAATGACTACGGCATTGATTGTTATGTCAATGACACCTTCAAAGTTCTCCACAAGTGTGTAGTTGCTCAGAATGACGCTAAGGACAGACACGTTCAGCCCGCAATGCGTTCATTGATGCAGACACTTCTTACTACAAACAGACTTCATCTTATCAATACATGCAATACCGAGAGATTCATCGAGCAGGTAAATGAGCTCAATGAATCCGTACTGCTTACTACGAAGAAGAGTATTCTGTGCAAGAGGCTTTATGAGATTGCTCCTGAATTCGATCACGATGTGGCAATCCTTTCACCGACAGGTCTTAAGATCTATCCTTCTGTTGCCCAGATGATAGAAGATAATCCTCTGCCGTCATTAAGTAACCTTGCCAAGAACAATACCTTCCTTGATGCAGATGCCAGGGCAAGCATCGGCGACGTCGTTACATATAATAACGGCGAGAAACTGACTCTTGAGAAGAGGCTTTCCGGCGGTGCGGAAGGTATGGTCTTTATCACTGATAATCCCAAGTATGTTGCGAAGATCTATCACAAAGGCGTTATTACTCCTTTAAGATGGGCAAAGCTTAAGAAGCTTACCGATCTCGGTATCACATCCTCAGGTTTCTGCTGTCCCCAGCACCTTCTCTATTTCCGCGGAATACCTGTAGGTTATACGATGTTTATGGGTAAGGGCACGACATTAAGCAATGTCTTTGACGGTCCTGATGCAATTCTTGAGCGATATCCTGACTGGACCAGACTCGATGTGGTCGAGACACTTCTTTCTCTTATTGACAAATACCTTTATCTCCATATGCATGATGTCGTTGCCGGTGATATTCAGCTCAAGAATGCTTTGATCTACGATTCGGTAACGCAGTACCTGATCGATATGGACAGTGTCCAGATCGGAAATCTTCCTTGTCCTGTCGGTACAGAGGATTTTACAGATCCTGCACTGTGGGGAAGAGATTTCGCGGGCTTTGTCAGATCCTTGTCTGACGAAGACTATTCTATTGCAATGCTTGTTTTCTCAGTGCTTTTCTGCGGCCTTCATCCTTACGCTACCAGAAACGGCGCCGAGACTTTAAGGGAAGAGATCTTAAGTCACAACTTCCCGTATACACTTGATAACTCTGATACAGAGCACATTCCGCTTGGCGGTTACGCGCACATTTGGGAATACCTCCCGGATTATCTCCGCAAGATGCTTTACAGGACTTTCAAAGAAGGAAAGTATTACGAGGCTGTCTGCTGGAGAGATGCGGTCGCAAAATATATGCATGAGCTTGAGACTTGTTCTTATGATGATGCCGAAGCTTATAAACTTTTCCCTTGTGAGAACTATAAGCAGGTAAGTATTAATGTTGAAGAATTAAGAGAGCAGCTCGCAATCAAAAACAACAAAGAACATGCTGCAGCAGAAAAGGCCGCCGAGCCTAAGCCGAAGTTTGAGAAGAAGACATTCGCTAATGCGCCAACGGGAGCATATGTATCTTCAAATGTCGGCGGCAATTCGTTAAGACCTTTGAATTTTAATTCTTTGGATGATAAGAAGACGGATTCAAGTACTTCTTCAGGCAATGACAATTCTGCTGATACTGCCAAGAATAAGAAGAAATTCTTCGGCCTGTTCTGATATATTCTGATATAATCTCATAAGGATATATAACTCACGAAAATTCGGAGGATTATTATGTTGGAAAACTTTTCGAGCTCTGATTTCGGTTCAAGCACAAAAAGAAGACTTCCTATCTGCTTCGCGCTTGATACATCCGGTTCTATGATGGGTATCCCGATTAAACAGCTTAATATGGGACTTCAGAATTTTGTCGCATCGATCAAGTCTAATGATGATACAAGATCTTCCACAGATATAGCTATCGTTACATTCGGTTCTAAGGTAGATATCGTAATGCCTTTCGGAAAGATCTCAAAGGATAAGGGTATTCCCGAGATCAAGGCGTCTACAACGCTTACACCTATCGGCGAGGGCGTTCTTACTGCGTTGGAGCTTCTTAATGCGCGTAAGGAAGGCTACAAGGAGATGGGCATCAAGTATTTCCAGCCCTGGCTTGTAGTTATTACAGACGGAGCTCCTCAAGGTCCTAACGCTGTTGCCAATATGGAACTTGCCATCAAGGCCTGCAATGAGCTCGAGGCAAATGATAAGCTCGTTGTATTCAATATCGGCGTAGGTTCCGGTGTTGACTTTGATTGCTTAAAGAGACTTTCGATAAAGAGAGAAGAGCCGATCTCCATTAACTCAGCTGATTTCGGCAAGCTCTTCGAATTCCTCGGATCGTCTTCATCATCCATCGTATCTTCAGGTATGAACGATGATGCTCTTTATACGATGGATACAGCACCTCAGGGTACTGCTGTAGATGTCGATGACTTTATGAAATTCATTAACGAGGACGAATAATGTATACGGGAATTACAGTCGGCGCGATCACAACTATCGGCAATAAGCACGTCAGCCGCGGCACTCCTTGTGAGGATGCTTCATATGCTGTTACTAAGAACGATGTATCGGTTGTATGTATCGCTGACGGTGCCGGCGGTAAGCAGTATACGGATGCGAGATTCGGTTCTGACTGTGCAGTACATGTAATTACTGATACGCTTTGCGATCATTTCGATGCGTTATACAGCGAGAACAGGGAAGCTGCTGTAAGAGGATATCTTATGGCTAAGCTCCGTGTCGCGTTTGCGGGTATCATGGAGGAGCGCACGATCGATGTGATCGACAGACTGTCGTGCACCTTGCTATTCGTAGCAGTAAAGGACAGAAGAATGATGATCGGCCACATCGGTGACGGACTTATCGTAAGGATATCACCCTCCGGTGTAAGCCCGATATCGATGCCTCAGAACGATAAAGACGGCAAAACATATTTTGTAACTGCTGCCCATGCTGATAATTATCTGCGTTTTCTTAAGACTACTGTCGATGATGTTCATGCGATCGCCCTCATGACAGATGGTGTCCAGGACAGTGTATATAACGAGGAAGCTGGTCTTGTTAAGCCTGTAGTAGCCAAGATGGCAGAGACTTTTACAGCCGGCAGGGAAGAGGGCGAGAAGTCAGTCCTCGAGACTGTACAAAAGTTTATCGTAGGTTCCAGCAATGTCAGTGATGACGCAAGCTTCGGTGTAATGCTTTTCGAGGGGACAAAAGCACCTGATCCGAATAATCTTGCAAGTTCGGCCGAAAAGTTCAAATCATCCCAGGAGACATTTAAGGATCTGTCACAGGCGATCAAGCCTGAGCTTATGAACGCACACGAGATAATCAAGAAGTGTGCTGGGCAAGAGGCTGATGAGACTCCTGAAGGGGTCACAAAAGAAGAGCCAGCGGCACAAGAGCCGGTTGCTGCTGCCGAGACCGAGCCCGAGACGAAGGGCCCTTCGAGAGTCAGCAAGCTCTCCATCATAATGTTGGGATTAGGTATTGCGTTATTTGTTATCGGATTAATAGAATTAGTGCTAGCTTTTAAAGGATGATGTGTTATGAGAGAAGAAAAGAAATACGAAGTGCTTCCCGGTGTAGAACTGCCGGACATAAAGGCTATAAATGCAGCTGCTTCTGACTTCAGCATTTCAGAAGTCGGAGATGTTGATGTGAGGGCAACTCAGTTTACAGTAACAGAAAGCATTGCTGATGCTTCTGTACCTGCTGTAACTGCAGAAGAGCTTGCACAGCTTCAGTCTCTCGGCAATAAGGTTGCTGAAGATGAGGCTCGTTCACAGGCTGAGAGCCGTAAGAAGATGGATGCCATCATGAGCAAGGCCGTCCATGCATCTGAGTCAATTAACGATCTTAAGTCTTCTAATATAACGAAGGCTAATGAAGAGAAGCGTAAAGCTCTTGAAGAGAGCCTTAAGGCTGAGCAGGAGCAGAAAGCTGAAGAAGATGCTAAGAATAAGGCTCGTGAAGAGAGACGTCTCCTCCAGCAGAGACTCCTCGAAGAGGCTAAGGAGCGTGCTGCGAAGGAAGCAGCAGAAAAGGCTGAAGCAGAGGCAAAGAAAGCTGCTGAAGAGGCTGCAGCTAAGGAAGCTGCTGAGAAGGCTGCTAGAGAAACTGAAGAAAGAGAGATCAGGGAAGCAGCAGAAAGAGCAGTTAAAGAAGCTCTTGAGTATAAGAAGCCAGAGTCTGAAGAAGCTAAGCCTGCCGAAGCACCGGTTGAAGCTCCTGCAGCTGCTGTGACAGCTCCTGTTGCAGAAGAACCCAAGTCTGAAGAGCAGAAGGCAGAAGAAAAGAAGGAAGAAGTTAAGGCAGAGGAGCCTAAGGCTGAAGAACCTAAGAAGCCCATGGTTCCGATCTGGGAACAGAAGAAAACAACAACGATCGCTTCTTCCGAAGAGACTTTCGATGACTTTAAGGAATTCTTAGACGACGATTTTTAAATAACGGAAAACATAAGTAAAACAAAAAGCGCTTCGTGATTACGAAGCGCTTTCTTTTGGTTGGTGCACCTCCAGGGACTCGAACCCTGGGCCCACTGATTAAGAGTCAGTTGCTCTACCATCTGAGCTAGAGGTGCGTTAACAACGTCAGTAATTATAGCCATAAGGGTTTGACAAGTCAACACCTAATTTTATAAATGGCATTTTTTAAGTGTATTGTCTTAAACCTCAGTTGAAAAAGCCTGTCATGTCAACAGAATTAAAGTCATCAGAAAGTGGCAGCGATACCGGGCGGCCTTCCTTTGCAGACTTGTAGATTCCGAGAAGAGTGTCAACGGAAGAGAAACCTGAATATGCATCAGCGATGGGATTCTTGTTCTCGATAATGGAATCACAAAGATCCTTGTAGATGCCGAGATGCGGGTTAAGAGCGCACTTAAATGAGAAAAGACCTCCGGCCTTAAACTGCTTGCGGATATAGTAGCCGTTAAGCTTCTTGAGTTTGCCGTTGGGCTTTGTGCCGTAGACTGCAATGTGAGGCTTGCCTGAATCAAGGCCCATCGTGAGCTGCGCGTTCTCGCAGAACACTGAGAACTCAGCTGTGTGCTTGGATGGAATGGTAGCTGTAGTACCTTCGATCTGGGCGAGAGCACCGTTCTCGAGTCTTAAGACAGCCATGCCGAGATCTTCAGCTTCGATGTTTCTGATGCGCTGGGCGATCATGGCAGTAGCTTCTTCCGGCTCTGAACCCATGAGCCATACGAGAAGGTCGATCGCGTGAATTGTCTGGTTCATGAGGGCTCCGCCGTCACTTTTCCAGGTTCCGCGCCACGCAGCACTCTTGTAGTAATCTTCGCCGTGTCCCCAACGCACATAGATGGAACCGTGAGTTACTTTGCCGTACGTGCCTTCTGCGATGTCGTCTTTGATGAGACCTACGATAGGAAGGTAACGGTAGATATGGCCCATAGCGATCTTAAGGCCTGTCTTCCGGGACAGTTCGTAGATCTCTCTGGCTTCTGATATGGACATGGTCATAGGCTTCTCGAGAAGGAGATTGGAGCCGTGTTCCATGGCATATTTTGCGATCTGGTAGTGAAGACCTGAAGGAACAGTAACAGATACGATCGAGGGCTTGATCTCGTCGATCGCGGCCTTATAGTCACTAAATTGCTTTACACCTGCAAAACCCTTAACGGAGCCTAAGAGTCTTTTCGCTGAGTCGGGATTGGTATCTACGACAGCTTTGAGCTCCAGGCCCTTAAGCTTGGATATAGCCTTCAAATGCTTTTCTGCAACTCTTCCGCAACCGATGATGATGACGGACAAAGGCATTGATACTGAAGATGTAGTTATATTCTCGGCCATTTAAAGCCTCCGTTCGGGTATTTGTGATTTGAAATAGTTTAGCACAAAAGCGAAAAATCACACCCTTATTGATTATAATATCCTTATTAGGCATTCCGGAGGTGATCTTCCATGAACATGCGTGACATCATAATTGCAAAAAGAGACAAGCAAAGCCTTACAGATGAAGAGATCAGGTTCTTCGTTAAGGGCGTTACTGACGGATCGATCCCTGATTATCAGACATCGGCACTCTTAATGGCGATCGTCTTAAACGGCATGGATGACCGTGAGATGACTACTCTTACTTTGGAGATGGCTCAATCTGGCTCGGTGCTGGAATTGCCTTATATTGATGGTGTTGCAGTGGATAAACACAGCACCGGCGGCGTAGGCGATAAGATCACGCCTATACTTTTACCGCTTATCGCATCTTTTGGTGTAGAGGTCGTTAAGCTCAGCGGCAGAGGTTTGGGCTTTACAGGCGGTACTGTTGATAAGTTCGAATCGATCGAAGGTTTTAACGTGGAAGTTAATACCAAGGACTTCCAAAATTATGTTACCAAGACAGGCATGGTTATTTCAGGACAGACACCTGATCTGGCACCTGCTGACAAGATCCTATATTCATTAAGAGACGTTACAGGTACAGTTGATTCCATTCCGCTCATCGCATCGAGCATCATGAGCAAGAAGATTGCCGGCGGCGCAAAAGGAATAGTGCTTGACGTTACATGTGGTTCCGGCGCGTTCATGAAGGATTATGCGATGGCAAAGGAACTTGCCGAAGCCATGATCAAGATAGGTAAGCTTGCAGACCGCAAGACAGTAGCCGTTATTACAAATATGGACCAGCCTTTGGGCAGAGTCTGCGGAAACATCCTTGAGATGCAGGAAGTCCTTAATACCGTTACCGGTAAGGGCGAAGAGGACGTAATTGAAGTAGTCGTTGAGCTTGCATATCATCTCATCACGATCGCCAAAAAGGACGCGGGAATGAGTCCCGAAGTATTGCGTTCAGAGATCAGGGCAAGGCTTTCAGACGGTACATGCTATGAGAAATACAAAGAACTGATAAAGTCACAGGGCGGCAAACTGAATGATTCCGGCTCACCGGTTTATGTTGATACTCCTTTTGACTGTATGCACGTGAATTCTCCTGATTCAGGCTATGTCCAAAGCATCAGGACAGATCTTATCGGACAGGCTTCCGTTTTATTGGGAGCAGGCCGTCTTGCGAAAACAGACAAGATCGATTACGGCGCAGGAATAGGTTTCTTCGTTAAGGTTGGCGACAAGGTGGAGCGCGGTGATTCTTTGTGTGCTCTTTATACCGGCGCAAACAGCAATCTCCCTGAAGAGAGACTTTTCGATGCTATGGATCTCATATTGGAAGCCTACGAGATAGGCCCTGAGAAACCGGAGAAGACACCTGCCATCTTGGGCGTTATAACTTGATTTGTTTTTGCGTTATTGTATAATACGAACAAATGTTTATATAAGGCAGGAGTACTATGGCTACAGAACCCGTTGTTAAAAGGATAATCGGTATTGACCCTGGTTATGCCATTACGGGTTACGGCATTATCGACAAGCAGGGCAATAAGCTTACCGCAGTCGATTACGGTGTCATAGAGACTAAGGCCGGCGTGGATTTCCCGTTAAGATTACTTGCGATCAGCGATAAGCTCAAATTTATATTGGAGCAGTATAAGCCCGATCTTATGTCAGTAGAGGAATTGTTCATGGGTCATAACCACACGACTGTCATCGGTACTGCCCAGGCGAGAGGCGCCGTACTGGTTGAGGCTGCCAGAGCCGGCATAGAAGTATATGAGTTCACGCCCGGTCAGGTAAAGCTTGCCATTACAGGATACGGCAAGGCAGAGAAGAAGCAGGTACAGATCATGACCAAGTCTATATTGGGACTTAAGGAGATGCCTAAGCCCGATGACGCTGCGGATGCTCTTGCACTTGCTATAACGCTTGCAAATACCGGACTTGCTTTCGCCGGCAAGGCAGTATCCGGTTATCAGTACGGCAGATACGGTTATTCCAGGCGCAACGACGGATTTGTCTGATTTATTGATAGAATATCTATATTAGTTTTAGGGAGAAGCAAGGATGTACGCATATATCAAGGGCATTATGGCTGACCGTAACGACCAGCAGATCGTTATCGAGAATAACGGCATCGGATATCTTATCAACTGTCCCCTCGGTATCTCGGCAGAGATCGGAGGTATTGGCGACGAAGTTAAAGTCTACCTTTATCAGAGCGTAAAGGAAGATGACATATCTCTTTACGGGTTTAATTCACGCGACCAGAAGGAGATGTTCTTAAAGCTTATTACGGTAAGCGGAATCGGTCCCAAGGTTGCGCATTCTATCTGTGCTTCTTTGTCAGCTGAGCAGATCGCTGCAGCTGTCATGAGCAGCAATATCGCGCTTCTTACGAGTGTTAAGGGTTTGGGTAAGAAGACTGCCGAGAGGATCATACTAGAGCTCAAGGATAAGCTTAAAGACCAACTTGGCAAAACAGCAAGTATAAGTGTTGCTCCCGCTGTTTCTGCAGTATCAGGCGCTGCCGGTTCAGGCGTCATGCAGGATGCTGCCGGAGCACTCATTGTGTTAGGATATAAAGATCAGGAAGCTGCTGATGCAGTCTCAGCCGCATACGAAGACGGAATCGGTCTTGAAGACCTTATCCGTAAGGCGTTGAAGCTTGCAGCAGGAAAGAAGTTCGGCTAAGGAACGGTTACGTTAAATGATGAATTTTAATGAACAAGAGAATGAGGAAGAGCGCGTCTTAGGGAGACTAAGACAGCCCGGTGATAATGATGAGAAGGCGTTAAGGCCGGTTACCTTTGAAGAATACTCCGGCCAGACAAAAGTAAAGAACAACCTCAGGATCTTTATCAATGCTGCCAGGAAGCGTGGAGAGGCTTTAGACCACGTTCTTTTATACGGCCCGCCGGGATTGGGAAAGACAACCCTTGCGGGCATCATCGCGTCTGAGATGGGAGTCTCAATGCATATCACTACAGGTCCCTCGATCGAGAAAGCAGGTGATCTTGCAGCGCTTCTTACTAACCTTAACGAGAATGAAGTCCTGTTTATCGATGAGATCCACAGACTCAATAAGAGCGTAGAAGAAGTTCTCTATCCTGCGATGGAAGATTACTGCCTCGATCTCATGATCGGCAAGGGTCCTGCAGCAAGATCTGTAAGGCTTGATCTGCCGCACTTTACTCTGGTTGGTGCCACAACAAGAGCAGGTATGCTTTCCGCTCCTTTGAGAGACCGTTTCGGCATGATACACCGTCTCGAGTTATATGAGACAGAAGAGCTTATGGAGATCCTTAAGCGTGATGCTGATCTTCTGGGAATAGCTATTAACGAAGAGGGACTGCGCAATATCGCATCGAGGTCCCGCGGCACTCCCAGAATCGCCATAAGGCTTCTTAAGAGAATGAGAGACTTCGCTTCATATCTTGAAAAGGATGTTATCGATAAGGAAGTATCTGATTACGGTCTTAAGGCTTTGGACATCGATGAAGTCGGTCTTGATGCCGTTGACAGAAGAGTGCTTACGGCTATTGCTGATATATTCAAGGGAGGTCCTGTAGGCCTTGAGACTTTGGCCGCTTGTACGGGCGAAGATCCGGTAACTATTGAAGATGTTTATGAACCTTTCTTACTTCAGAACGGCTTCCTTGCCAAGACACCAAGAGGAAGAGTCCTTACGTTAAGAGCTTTCGAGCACATCGGGATCACGCCTCCGCCGTCTTTTGTCGCAGGCATGAAGAATACTGATGTTATTCCTCCGCGTTATGAGAATATCTCAATAGAAGACTGGCAGCATTCCGAAGAAAACGGTGAGAACAGCTGATGGGGAAAATTCTTCTTCATTGCTGCTGCGGGCCTTGTGCCATGTATCCGTTAGACTTCTTGACTTCAAGCGGCCGTGATCTTGATTGTTATTGGTTTAATCCCAATATCCAGCCTCAGTTCGAGTTTGACAGACGTCATGAGAATCTTGCCAAAGCATGTGATCACTTCAATATAAAGCTTATATCTGAAGGTACGGAATGCATGCAGGATTATTGGCTTTCAAAAGCATACTTAGATGAGTTCGCTTCAAGATGCGAGATGTGTTATGACATCCGCATGGATCACGTTGCGAAGTTTGCTGCTGACAACGGCTACGATACTTTTTGTACCACTTTGTTAGTCAGTCCTTATCAGCAGCACGATAAGATCGCAGAGATAAGCGGCATGAAGGCTTCCAAGTACGGTATTAAGTTCGAATATATAGATTTCAGGCCGGGATTCCGTCAGGGACAGGATATGGCAAGAGATATCGGTCTGTACAGACAGAAATATTGCGGCTGCATATTCTCGTTAGAAGAATCCAAGTTCAGGGATAAGATTTATAAGTCCTTCGAATAAGGCTCTTTGGCTTCAACCAGAACAGAATAATAACCCTCGTAGATTACCATTCCGGGCTTGGCTCCCGGAATCTTTTTTACATGGGAGACAGGGCAGTAATCTACCTCTGCCTTGAGCTGTCCGGGCCTGGAATCCCCGGAAGTCATGTGTTCTTCGAGTATTATTGCCTTCGAAAAGAATGCGGCCAGGGAGGCAGCTTCAAGAACTGCGTTATCGGAAGGTATTTCCTCGTTGGGCTTAGTCCTGAGTATTACATGCGTTCCCGGAAGTCCCTTAACATGGAACCACCAGTCACGCCTTGAAGCGGTGTGGAAGGTGAGCTGCTCGTTCTGGATATTGTTTCTTCCTGCAAGGACCTCATAACCGTCAGAAGTCATGTATCTGCGGCAGGGAAGTGCTCTTTCCTTGGATTTGTCTTTGTTTCCTTTGCCCTGGTTAGCGCGTTTTGCAGCTTCCCTTAAAGCTCTTGAAGAAGCTTTTCCGGATTTGGCGACACCTACCATCTTATTGGGATCGCCTGTGTTGCTCTTTTTAACTGATGTGCCTTTTCTAAACCCGGAATCCCCTGAGATCTCTATCTTGATCTCTTCGAAAATGGCCTGAATATCTTCGAGGCTCGTAGCTGCGTTGACAGCTGCGAAAAGAGAACGGAGATACTGCGCCGCAAGATCATCATCTTTCAAGTATTTCTCGGCAAGCTCCATTTTGCGCTTAGCCTTATGGAAGCGCTTATAGTACTCCTGGGCGTTGGCAGAAGCATCGAGAGTAGGATTTAAAGCGATAGATATATCTTTCTGGCCTTCGTCGGTGTAGTCAGTAAGAGTCACATTGGACTGACCTTGCTTGATCATGTACTTATATGTAAGGATCAGGTCACCGGAATGCTTGTATTCGTCAGCTTTTTGGCCTTCCTCAAAGTCCTGTTCGTGAAGCTCGCGCTTCTTGATGACTCTTGCTAATGCGTTAGATATGATCTGCGTAAGCCTGTCTTTGCCCATATCAAGAACAAGCCTGGAATCTCTTGCACGGTAACTGAGATAGATGGCTTCAGATATTGAAACAACTTTTTGTGATCTGGCATAACCTTTGAGATCAACGATCGAAGCGTCAGCAGGTTCATCGTTTTCATCGTAGAAGATGCGGGCAGAATATGTGCCTTCTGTGACAGACTTAAGGAAATCCTTTACCGATGCATTCAGTCTGGTCTTCTCGCTTTCAGACAACATAGACAGCGTCTTACGGTCGTCTAAATCGGCACAGTCAGATATGTATGCGGCAAGAACAGGAGACAGTCCCTGGATAGATCCGACAAGAGCTTTCTCTATGGGCCTGGAGAGCTCTGATTCCATAATAGGAAGTTCGCCGTTGTTTGCCATCTCAAGTGCCTTTACGGGAGAGAGCTTATCCTGGGCCGGCGGATAGATGTAGACTCTGGCAGGCATGACTTCTCTAACTCTGGAGACGGAGAAATCAACGTGGATCGCAGAATCAAGGATCTTGCCTGTCTCGTTTATGAGGACAAGATTTGAAAAGCGCCCCATAAGCTCAACCGTAAGGGTATAGAGCTTGCGGTCCCTTAATTCATCGTTGTTGCTGACGGTTATCTCGATTATTCGTTCATAGCCGGGATTGGCTACCTTCTCGATGCGTGAACCTGCAAGATACTTGCGCAGGAGCATGCAGAAAGACGGGGGCATAGAGGGGTTCTCGGCGGTTGTCTCAGCAAAACAGATGCGGGGAGAGCCGGGATCTATTGAGATCAGAAGCTTTCTGTATCCGCCTGTAAACCTTATGTGGAGGATAACGGTATGCTTGTCGGGCATGTAGATCTTGTCTACACGCTTGCCTTCAAGCTCTTTGTTAAGCTCATTTGCGAGGAGCTGACAGGTGATGCCGTCAAGAGTCAAGGCTTTATACCTCGTCTGAAGGCTCGTTATCCGAATCCTTGTTTTTCTTGCCTGAGAAGACCATGGTCATGAGTGCCCAGACAAAAGCGGCGATAAGAAGCTCGATGCCGAGGATCTTAAAGAACATCTCGAATTTGTTCCAGCTGATAAGAAGATCCAATCCGACGATCAGGATCACTACAGCGAGGAATATAACAGGCATAGCCGCTTTGGATGCGGCGAATTTATTGATTACTTTGGCAAATCCGGACTCTTCCCGGGCAGGCGTGGTCCTGCTTCTGGACGAAGCAGTTTTCCTTCCGGAGTTAGAGCGCGTGCCCGAACGGGAGGAGGTCTTTTTGGAACCGCCTCTTGAAGAGCTTGAAGAACGTGATCTGCCGGTATTTGCCATTATAAGTTGATACCTTCTTTTTCCTTGAGGAGTTTCTTGATCTTCTCTGTAGGATTGATGAGGCTCGAGAGCGAAGCGTCATGGTTAATGGCATCGATAAGGAGCGCAACGAACTTGCAGAGGTTAACATCTGCAAACCAGGGAGCCTCAAGGAGCTCAGGTCTTCTGTAGATGAGGTTGGTAGCGAAAACCTTATTGATGATGCCTTCTTCGTAAGCCTTATTGAAGTTGTCGATACCCTCAGTGAAGAGACCGAAAGTAACTGCGCAGAATACCTTGCGTGCTCCGCGGTCCTTCATCTCACGTGCGATGTCGATCATGGAATCGCCTGAGGAGATCATGTCGTCAACGATGAGGATATCCATACCTTCAACGGAATCTCCGAGGAACTCGTGAGCAACGATGGGGTTCTTGCCGTCAACAATCTTGGTGTAGTCTCTTCTCTTATAGAATGTTCCGAGAGGGACACCGAGGATGGAAGCGTAGTACATAGCTCTTCCGATACCGCCTTCATCAGGGGAGATGATCATGAACTTACCGTTGGAGAACTGGAGGTCAGGTACCTGACGGTACATTTCCTTGATGATCTGATATGTGGTAGGAAGGCTCTCAAAGCCTGCGAGAGGGATGGCGTTTGCAACTCTCTCGTCGTGTGCGTCAAAAGTAATGATGTTGGCAACACCGAGGTTATAGAGCTCTTCGAGTGCGAAAGCGCAGTCCAAAGACTCTCTGGCATTTCTCTTGTGCTGGCGGCTCTCATAAAGGAAAGGCATTATGACATTGATTCTTCTCGATTTACCGGAGCATGCGAGAATGACACGCTTAAGATCCTGATAGTGATCATCAGGGCTCATGCGGTTCTCCTGGCCGAACATCTTGTAAGTGCAGGAGCAGTTCATTACGTCGCTGATGAGGAAGAGGTCATGTCCTCTTACGGTATTCTTTACGACGGCTTTGCCTTCACCGGATGAGAATCTGGCATTCTCTACGGGGATCGTGTAATCCTCTCTGAAGAATCCGGGATAAGTATTAACGATCTGTTCCTTCTGATACTCGTTACGTCTCTTGTTGAGGTAGAAGTTAACCTTCTGGGTAAAATCTTCACTTCCTCTGAGAGCAATAAGACCGATCGGTCCTACCGGCGCCATGGGGTTGTCGCCGTATTGGTCGTAGCGGGAATAAGCTCTTTCGTCAGATGCTGATGTCATAATTGCAGCCTGCCTTTCATGCCTTAGTTGGTGTCGTTCATTATATTATCGTTTTCAAACAGCTCATCAATTCTCATCTGACTCTTGAGATCCTGGAGTCTTGAAGTTGAATTGATGAGGTCGTAAACAGATTCGTCAACATTGAGCGCGTCAATGATCCTGCCCAAGTAGGGAACCATGTCCGCAGCCAGATACCATTCTCGTGACTGAAGCTCCTCGGGAGCATAGATGAGATTGGTGGTGCAGATGCACTTAAATACGCCTTCTTTGTATTTCTTATCAAACTCTTCCAAGCCGTTTGTGAAAAGGGCAAAGGGAGCGAGGCAGTAAATGTCTTTAGCGCCTGCGGCTTTGAGTTGCTCAGCTGTTCTGAACATGGTGTTGCCCGAATTTATCATGTCATCGATGAGGAGAATGTCCATACCTGTGACATCTTCGCCTAAGTACTCGAATATCCTGCCGTTCTGGCCCGGCTTGCCTGTGTATTTTCTGTAGAACAGGCTCAAGGGGAGATTGAGGTTAGAAGCGTAAAAAATAGCCCGCGATACACCGGTTTCATCAGGGCTTACCACGAGCGTGCTTTCTTTATCTAATCTTAATGAGCCAAACTTGTTCAAGAGGGTAGAAGTCATCTTAAACTGGCAGCGGGGCATTTCGATAGACATAAGAGGAACTGCGTTTGCGATTCTCTCGTCGTGCGGATCGAAAACAATGAGATTTGATACACCCAGTTCATAAAGCTTCTTGAGCATGTCCGCACAATCGTAGGATTCTCTGTGTGAATCAAGCTTCTCACGTCTGCCTTCGTAAACGAAAGGCATGATGACATTAACCCTCTTAGCTTTGCCCTTAAGTGTGGAAAGGATCCTTAAGAGATCCATATACTGGTCGTCAGGTGAGATGACATGAGAGCCGTCAGTAAGGTTGATCTCAAGATTATGTGAAAGAACATCAGTTATAACAAAGATGTCATGTCCTCTGGCGCTCTCTCCAATGGAGAACTTACCTTCGCCGGTCTGGAAACGGATCAGCTCAGAATCAAAAACATAATTTTCACGGTAATAGCCGGGAGTATTTGCAAAAACGTTGTCAGGTCTTAAAGAACGGCGCTTTCTTCTGCTGGAAAGATCGTCAGAAACCC
This sequence comes from Clostridiales bacterium, assembly GCA_017427465.1. Lineage (GTDB taxonomy): Bacteria > Bacillota > Clostridia > Saccharofermentanales > Saccharofermentanaceae > Saccharofermentans. The sequence goes on from JAFRST010000028.1 coordinate 26,547, forward strand.
TTTTTACAAAGTCTTTGTTGGAAGTGTGTGAAATAATGCCAATGGGGCCAAAAGGTGCCAAAGTAATTGCCTTATAGTCTTTACTGACATCTAAGTCGCTCATGGCAGAAGAACTCCCCCTAAAAAAACTAATTAAATGATATCTAAGACAAATAATATTTCAAAGTACTCTAATACAAAAAATTGCACGAAAAGTACTCAAAAGATTGTTCATTATTTGCATACCTCATCAGAGATAGCTTGCTTTAAATCATTTATTCCTGATTTTTGAGGGTTGGTCTCACTCGAAGAAACCGCGAAAACCCTTGCATCTTCAGCAAAATCAAGAATCGTTGACATCATTTGCAATTGTTTCCTGACCTGCTGGGCTGAGAGCTTATCGCACTTCGTAAAAACCAAAAAATAGGGGAGATTGGCACTGTTCAGAAAACTGAGCATTGCAAGATCGTCGTTAGAGGGTTCATGTCTTATATCTATGAGCAAAAGGACGAGGTCGATGCCGGTCCTAACCCTGAAGTAGTTGTCACAAAGCTCGGAAAAACCGGTGTTTTTAGTTTTAGATGCCTTGGAAAAGCCGTAGCCCGGAAGGTCAGAGAGAATTGCCTGTGAATCCAAGTCAAAATATATGATCTGCTGTGTCTTTCCGGGTGTCTGCGAGACGCGGGCCAGCTTTTTATTGCTTCCCAGAGCGTTTACCAATGAGGATTTTCCGACATTTGACCTGCCGGCCAGCACGATCTCCGGGAGTTTGTCATCGGGCAGATCCTTTATGGATGCGCAGGTCTTAAAATACTTGATCTTTCCGTAATTAATGCTCATTTGTTTATAACTCTGTCCATATTGTTCAACTTGTCGGAATTTGTCGGTTTTTGTCGTTCTTTTAACGAAAATTGAGACTAAAACCGACAAACATTGCCTTTAGAATTTTAACATGAAGAGCGGTTATGGCAAAACCTATGCAAACACAAGTATTTCGGGCTTTAGAGAGCGGTTAAGATCAAGGCTTCATGATCTTTCTTTTATTTTTGACGCTTTTTTGAAAAGGCCCTGTCTTTTGCCGGCTCTCCTGACGGCCGTGACAGTGTTTTTGTGCTTTTACCTGGAATCTTACATACCTGTTATCCCAGTCTGTTTTATCGCAGCCGGATATTGCTTTTCCATATCCCGCAAAAGAGCGGAAATGAAGCATTCTATATTGCTTGCATGCATGATCTTTTGCCTTGTCCTGATACATACCGGGACATATATAGATTCGAGATTAAAGCTATATGCCGCAAAAACAGGTTCAGGCCAGTATGCCTGCGTTGTTACGACCGTTTCATATGATCTTTCCGGCGGAATAGACATGACTGTCAAACTTGATAACGGAGTGATCGCAAAAGCAACATTTTATAAAGAGGTTCCTCAGAATGTTTCAGCCGGTGATTCTTTGGTGCTCTTTGGCAAGCTGAAAGAACCGGAAAGTCCTGGTAATCCGGGCGAATTTGATTATAAGAGTTATCTCAGGAGCAAAGGGATACTTTATGTAATCTCCTGTGAAAGGGCCGAGACTACAGCAAAGGCCGGTTTTCCGCTGAGTATAACCGGGTCCATCCAAAGAAAGCTATTCGAATTCAAAAAAGCTTCAGTTGAAGCTGTTTCCGGATCTTTTGGATATTCTGAAAGAGCGCTGACTGCTGCGGTCTGTACGGGTGACAAATCGCTGATCAGTACTGATACCAAAAGAGATTTCAAATTATCGTGCTGTTCGCACCTTCTGGCCGTATCGGGAACGCATTTTTCCGGCTTCCTTGCCGGGCTTCCGGTTATCCTGGATTTGCTTAAGATAAAGCGCAGGAAGGCATTGATAATATATGGATTATTTGCAATATCCGTAGGTTGTTTTACCGGATGGAGTGATTCGGTCACAAGAGCCGCATTTATGAGTATTTGCATCTATGCGATGAGAGACTGGGTATCTGCTTTAAGTATTGCGTCAATGGTAATGGTTATAGCAGATCCGTTCTGTCCGCTGTCATCCGGATTCCAGATGAGTTTTTGCGCGGTTACTGCGATAAAGATGTATAGCGGGAAACTGACAGAATTCCTTAAAAAGCTGCATTTAGGGGATTTTCTGTCAGGAATACTAAGCCCGTCCATAGCTGCAAGTCTTGGCATGATCCCGTTCTGGTCTGATATCTCGATGAAGCCTGATCTTGAGCATTTGGCTTTGCAGACAGCAGGCTCGTTCGTGACACAGCTGATATGTATTTTCTTTGTCCCAAGCGGAATATTGTGCTTTATATTGCCTTTTTGGTCTCAATATATCTCCAGTCCTCTTTTGCTTTGTGTTTACGCGCTTCAAAAAGCTATAGCGTTTGGAGGCAGTCTGGGGGAGAAGAGCGGCGCACCTGTTCATCTGTCGAAAGCATTTTTGATTTTGGCTGCAGCGGCGGTGTTTCTTTATTTATTGCCGTCAAGCCTGATAAAAAGAGGCTTATTAAAGCTGTCTGTATCCGTACTGGCTTTTTCTATAGGTTTTGAAGCCGCAGGCCTTTTAAACAGGTCTGTTTGTACCGTTGTTTTCGCTGATGTCGGACAGGGAGACTGCTGTCTGATAATTACGCCCGGGTTAACCTGCCTTATAGACGGGGGAACTTACGATGAGGGAGCTTCTGCAGTAAGCGATCTGCTGGATTACTATGGTATCTATCAGGTCGACATATGCATTATGAGTCATTGGGACGTAGACCACGCAGGCGGGATAGCTGCTTTATACGAGCGGGGGAGGACCAAAACAATTATAACTTCGTATGTCCCGGCAGCTTCAGAAGAAGACAAGGATGTACAGGAATTCTTTGAGTTTGTCGGCTTCGATGATTCTTCGAGAACCTCATTTTTATCATGTATCGAGCAGGCTTCTTCAGGTGACAGGATCTTACTTTCCGAACCGGTCTATATAGATATCCTGTATCCTGTTTCAGGGGCTTCCGGAGGAAACGAAGAAAGTCTCGTAGCTATGCTTCACATCGAGGGAAAAGAGGATACATCCATTCTGTTTACCGGTGATATCGGTATAAACACCGAGGCAATACTGGTTAAAACCGGAATTGAACTCGATTGTGACATCCTGAAAGTGGCTCATCACGGATCAAAATACTCGTCTTCACCTTTATTTATCGAAGCTTGTTCGCCGGAAATAGCCGTAATATCAGTCGGAAAGAATAATTTCTATGGCCATCCTACCCCTGATACGCTCGAAAGGCTTGATTCATATGGCTGTAAGGTGTTCAGGACCGATCTGGAAGGAGCAGTGATAATGGATTATTGATATTTCCTTTGCCTTAATTTGTCCTATAAGTCGCATAAGAAAACCGGGCATGTTTGTTATAATCTGATTACAGTATGGGAAAAATGGAAGGAAAAAGAAAGAGTTTTGTATGAAAAGAACACACACTAATATGTCCGGAACTGCCAGAACTTTGGTAGCCGCTTTGCTTGCGGTATCAGTAAGCTTTACCTTTTTAGCCGGATGCCGGAATAACAAGGTCCGTGAGACAGAAGATGACGACGAACCCGTGAAAACTACCGAAGAAGAGCCGGAGAAAACGACAGAAGAGGTAACTACAACAACTACCGAAGAGATCACGCCTTCTCCTACGCCTACTATTCCGCATATGCAGGCTCCTGAAGAGGATACGACTGCGCCCATGTGGCTCAATCTTCCTGAGAGCGTAAGTGTTCAGGTGGATACGGAGTTTGATATCAACAGATACGTCGGTTTCATAGATGACTGCGACAGCGATGTCGATATCCAGATCGAGGGTGAGGTAGATACATCTACGCCCGGCAGTTATCCGATCACCATGACTTTGACTGATGATGCCAACAACACCAAGACCGGCAGCATGACCGTTAAGGTATACAGACCCAGCGGCGGCGGTGGCGGCGGCGGTGGC